>JAAEZQ010000035.1 GCA_018222805.1 Vibrionaceae bacterium | reverse complement strand
CAAACAGCTCTTCCATATCCAGGCGAGCTTCACGGCCGATGGTTTTGATCTTCTCACCACCTTTACCAATCACCATTTTCTTCTGACCACTACGTTCAACCAGAATCAGGGCATTGATATGGAAACCATCGGTTTCCGGATTGTAATCAAAACGTTCAATCTCTACCGTCACTGAGTAAGGAAGCTCCTCACCCGTAAAACGCATCAGTTTTTCACGAACAATTTCGGATGCCATAAAGCGCTGTGAACGGTCTGTCACGTACTCTTCAGGGAAGTGATGCGTGGCTACTGGTAAGTGGTCGCGTACATGTTTACGCAGTACATCGATGTTCTTACCTTGCTTGGCTGAGATTGGCACAACGTCGACAAAGTCCATTCTCTTAGACATGTCCGCCATGTGCATCATCACTTCATTGCGATCTTGTACGTTATCGACTTTGTTGACACACAGTACAACAGGGAAGTTCGATTTCTGCAGCTTAGTCAGTACCATCTCGTCGTCTTTGGTCCAATGGGTACCGTCGACTAAGAAGAAAACTAAGTTCACATCACTCAACGAAGAGTTTGCAGCGCGGTTCATCAAACGGTTGATAGCACGCTTTTCTTCAATGTGAAGTCCAGGTGTATCGACGTAAATCGCCTGATAGTCACCATCAGTGTCCACCCCCATAATACGGTGACGTGTGGTTTGCGGCTTACGAGAGGTAATCGAAATCTTCTGACCTAGAATCTTGTTCAAAAGAGTTGATTTACCCACATTTGGACGACCAACAATAGCAATAAAGCCACAGTGCTGGTTTTCTGGTGAGCTCGCTTCACCATGTGACGCAAAATATGCATCGATATCGAATTCTTTATCAGCCATTAGTTAATTGCTCTAGTGCTGTTTCCGCTGCCGCCTGTTCTGCCTTGCGGCGGCTGGTGCCTTTACCGATAACAGGTTTATCCACACCTGCAACTTCACACTCAACCGTGAACTCTTGGTTGTGCGCTTCACCTTTAATATTAGTCACTGTGTAAACAGGCAACGGTTTTCTTCTGCCTTGCAGGAACTCTTGGAGGCGAGTTTTTGGGTCTTTTTGTGATACACCAGGCTTAATGGCTTCAAGACGAGACTTGTACCAGCTCAGTACAATGCCACGCACTGCTTCAATATCACTATCTAGGTAAATTGCACCAATAATGGCTTCCACCGCATCGGCTAGAATAGAGTCACGGCGAAAGCCACCACTCTTCAATTCACCTGGACCTAATTTTAAATAATCTCCTAGATCGAATTCACGACCCAGTTCCGCCAATGTGTGTCCGCGAACCAAAGTAGCACGCATACGACTCATGTCACCTTCGTTCACTTTAGGGAAACGATGGT
This sequence comes from Vibrionaceae bacterium, assembly GCA_018222805.1. Lineage (GTDB taxonomy): Bacteria > Pseudomonadota > Gammaproteobacteria > Enterobacterales > Vibrionaceae > Vibrio. The sequence goes on along the minus strand of JAAEZQ010000035.1, from coordinate 34,742 downwards.
ACAGATCATCAGCGATGACAAAACTTAAAATTGAATCGCCCAGAAACTCAAGACGTTCGTTATGCTTACTGTTGGCGCTGCGGTGAGTCAGCGCCAAGTTGATAAGCTCGGCATCTTTAAACTGGTAGCCGAGCTTACGCTCTAGTTTATCAATTGGAGAATTCATACTCTCTCGATATTAAATAGTTAGTGAATACCACCGATGCGGTTAAAACGCACACCGGTTGGAATCCATGAAGGTAGAACGCTATCTGCGCCACGCTCAAACTCAAAGCTGATCCAAATGGCAACAGCTTTGCCGACTAGGTTTGCTTCTGGAACAAAGCCCCAGTATCGGCTGTCAGCACTGTTGTCACGGTTATCACCCATCACAAAGTACTGACCTTGTGGTACAACCCATTCAGTTGTGCCGCTACGTGGGAAGTACTGCTCCACATGGTTGCGAACCAATGGGTTAACCAAAATATTGTGCTCAACGTTACCCAGTTTTTCATCCAACTGGATCATCGGGATACCATTTGAGCTAAATTGACTCTCTTCGACATTACTCAGTTTAACTGGCTTACAGCTCGATTCACCTTTGCTTTGAACACAAATTTGCTTATCGTTTGAGTAACGCACAATATCCCCCGGCAAACCGACCACACGCTTGATGTAATCAATGCTAGGGTGAGGAGGATATTTAAACACGACGATATCGCCACGCTCTGGTTTGCCTGTTTCTACCAGTTCAGTGCGCCATACTGGATCTTTCAGACCGTAGGCATACTTTTCTACCAGAATGAAATCCCCGACTAACAAAGTAGGCATCATTGAGCCTGACGGGATTTGAAACGGTTCATAGAGAAATGAACGTAAGACAAGAACAAACGCGATTACAGGGAAGATAGACACACTGTTTTCAACCCACCAAGGCTGGCGCTCCACTTTCTGCAGAGTCACGGCATCTAGACCGTTGGCTGTTTGAGCTTCGATCTCCGCGACTTTCGCCTGACGTTTTTTCGCAAACACCAGTTTTTCCAAAAGCCAAACTACACCAGTTACCAAGGTCACGATAACCAGAATCAGTGAGAATGTATTCGCCATTAAATTCCCTTATCTAAAAATGCGAAAGTGAAAGAGCGTTAACTCTTTCACTTATTTTAAGTTCTAACGTCTTATGACCAACAAGAATGGAACAAAGTTCAATTCTAGTCTTTGCCTACGTGAAGAATCGCCAGGAACGCTTCTTGAGGCAGTTCAACGTTACCGATCTGCTTCATACGCTTCTTACCTTCTTTCTGTTTCTTCAGAAGTTTCTTCTTACGACTCACGTCACCACCGTAACATTTCGCGATAACGTTTTTACGTAATTGTTTTACCGTCGAACGCGCGATGATGTGGTTACCAATCGCCGCTTGAATTGCGATATCAAACATCTGACGAGGGATGAACTCTTTCATCTTCTCAACCAACTGACGACCACGAGTCTGAGACTGGTCTTTGTGGGTAATCATCGCTAGTGCGTCAACCGTGTCACCGTTCAGAAGCACGTCTACGCGAACCATGTTCGAAGCTTCAAAACGCTGGAAGTTGTAATCCAGAGACGCATAGCCACGTGATGTCGACTTCAAACGGTCAAAGAAGTCCAGTACCACTTCTGCCATCGGAATATCGTAAGTCACTGCAACTTGGTTACCGTGATAAACCATATCCACCTGAGTACCACGTTTTTCAACACACAGCGTGATAACGTTACCTAGGTACTCTGAAGGCACTAGGATGTTACAACGCGCGATCGGCTCGCGGATTTCTTCGATATCGTTTACCGCTGGTAGTTTAGCTGGGCTATCGACATACAGCAGTTCACCGTCGGTCTTTTCTACTTCGTAGACTACCGTTGGCGCAGTGGTAATTAGGTCTAGGTCGTATTCACGCTCTAAACGTTCTTGGATAATTTCCATGTGCAGCATGCCAAGGAAACCACAACGGAAACCAAAGCCCAGAGCTGCTGAGTTTTCTGGCTCGTAGAACAACGACGCATCGTTCAGGCTTAGTTTGCCTAGCGCGTCACGGAAGTTCTCGTAATCGTCAGACGATACAGGGAATAGACCTGCGTAAACCTGAGGTTTTACTTTCTTAAAGCCCGGTAGTGGTTTGTCACTGCCGTTTTTCGCTAAAGTCAGCGTATCACCTACTGGAGCGCCTAGGATATCTTTAATACCACAAACAACCCAACCTACTTCGCCAGTATTTAGAACGTCAGTATCCACTTGTTTAGGCGTGAAGATACCCAAACGGTCTACACCCCAAGTTTGACCTGTGCTCATTACTTTGATCTTGTCGTTCTTCTTCAGTGAACCATTTTTGATTCGCACTAAAGAGACTACGCCAAGGTAATTATCGAACCATGAGTCGATGATCAGCGCTTGTAGTGGCGCGTCTGGATCACCTTCTGGCGCTGGAATTGCTGATACGATGTTTTCTAGTACGTCATCCACACCCAAGCCTGTTTTCGCAGAACAACGGGTCGCATCCATCGCATCGATACCGACGATTTCTTCAATTTCTTCCGCCACACGCTCTGGGTCAGCGGCTGGTAGGTCTATCTTGTTCAGGATTGGCACAACTTCCAGATCCATTTCGATGGCCGTGTAGCAGTTAGCTAGTGTTTGAGCTTCTACACCCTGACCAGCATCAACAACCAATAGCGCGCCTTCACAAGCCGCTAGAGAGCGTGATACTTCGTATGCAAAGTCTACGTGTCCCGGAGTATCGATGAAGTTTAGCTGGTATGTTTCACCGTCTTTAGCGGTGTAGTTTAGCGTCACACTCTGAGATTTAATGGTGATACCACGCTCACGTTCAAGATCCATAGAATCCAGAACCTGTGCGGCCATTTCACGATCGCTCAATCCTCCACAAACTTGGATTAGACGGTCTGATAGGGTCGACTTACCATGGTCGATGTGGGCGATAATCGAAAAGTTACGAATGTGCTTCATAGATTTAGGCTGACTAACTCTTTACAAATAGGGACAGTAAGAAAGCCATCATCTGATGGCATTTCAATCAAGTTGGCAGATTCTACCGAATTTCGTTAGCGGGCGCACGTAATTTAAAGTACATAAACCCAAGTGACTGAAAGGGACGGGGGTCAGAGCTTACTGGATCGGCTCTCCAAGCACTCTAACTAAGGTAACTTGGCGTTGTGATTCATCTTCAAGTGGCTTGGATACACGTTTCGCTAACCAAACACCACCAGCGGCAAATAGTACCGAAGACAGAATAATTACCCCTTCGCCACCAGCAATGAGAGGAGCAAACAGTAGATGACCGAAAAGCGCACCGAGTATCAGACCAAACAGTGGCAGTAGATATACCGCCATCGCCGATTTAATTAAACTGGATTCAGGGAAACCAATTTCGACGACTTGTCCGATTTGCACGGCTTTTTCTGTGCGCAAATGCCAAGAAAGGCTTTTATTACCAATGGCTTTAGTGACCACACCTGTGCCACAACTTTTTTGCGATGAACAACTGCTACAACTGGTTTGCTGCTCGCAGCTCAAGTCTATGTCATATCGCTTACCGTGACGCTCGACACCTGTCACAGTTGCTAACGCGGTCATCATTGCAGGTTACTCATGTTTACTAGTTACTGGTTACTTTAAATGTGACAGATTGAGCAATGCGCTGCGCCGTTGCTGGCGGTATATCGCCCACGACGGAAATTTCATAATCACCATGAACGAAACTGTGCAGCGTTCTGCGACCTTGGCGTACAAGCTGACCTTTCAATGAGTGCTCATCTTTACTCGCTACATAAACCGAGAAATTAAATAACCCATCGGAATACATTTGGCTTTCTACCATTTGATCACTGACCGCCATGCGGTAGCGATTGAGCTCATTAGGCGCAAAACCATCTGGTATCCAACCGACAATCCAGTCACTGGTGCTCACCTCACCTTTAGGCATGGTAAGAACAGCAGGTAACTGAACATCTTCTAAGCCACTCATGAGCTCAGCGATTTTAGTATTCACGGTGTATGAAATCGTACGGTATTGCTCCAGTACTTCGCCATCACGATCGACAAGATCAGCTCGCAGTGGAAGCTTGCTCTTTTCATCAACCCAGAGGATGTAAGAATAGCGTAAGCCATCTTTCGGTACGATACGTAACACCTGAGTAGCAACACCGGCTTCACGAGCTCGACCAACCTGAACATAGTCATAATAGCGATTCAGTTCATCAATATTGGTATTTAGCATTGGGATGGTGGGTGCAACCATTTTCCCAGACTCTATCGTGAAAGGCTCTGAACCTGTTTCGATGTAGCTGACTTCACGGCCGCGGAGAATGACTTCACGCACAGGGCCGCTTAAATAAATAAGGTGTGCATATTGCTCTTCACCGTGGGTCGCATGACGGTACAGCAAAGGTTCAATACTGTTCTTTTTGATGAGGATATAAGAGAGCTCGTAGCTTAAATTCTTACTCGCCTCGCTCATTTGATGCAATAAAGCCTCCGCTGGTTTATCACCAGCAAAGGCTTGTAAAGACATCATACTGAACAGAGCGCAAGCGCTGATCAGAAATTTTTTCATTCAACATCCGGAGTCAGAGGCGCATCTTGCTGAGATGCATCACTGTTAATTCTTAACTGTAATTCGTAGTCTCGCAGCATAGCATGAACACGCTTACGTTGCTCCTGCATATTTGCTTCACCTATAGAACGCTCTACGGATTCTCGAGTTAAACTCACAGGTTCTGCGATACCTGCGAATGGAACGGTTTGCAATACAGGCAACTGTTCAGCTTGAGGTACCGTAGAATCACTTCCGCCGTACTGCTGTACACCTAAGATGACGACTAGCGATACACACGCAGCAACGGCAACTTGTCCAAATTGAGTCAACCAACTTGGTAGCTGACGTTTGGCTTTTTGCGGTTCAGGTTGCGACTCTTTAGGTGCATCCGTAATTGAAATCACATTGGCACTATGCGAGTCAACAGCACGATGCACTGGCTCGTTTTCTAACGCTAACGCCACGCTTTCAGCAATATTCCACTCAGGTTTTGCTGGCGCTTCGCCTCGCATCACATCACCAATCAGGTGATAATTCTGCCAAGCTTTACGGCTCTCTTGATCTTGCCCTAATTCTTGAATTAAAGCCTTATCGATCAATTCTCCATCCATGAGAGCTGAAAGTTTTTCTTTGTCAGCCATTGTTTTCACCATAGTTATTACTTGTACTAGCGCTGTAAAAGAGGTTTGATTTTCTTTTCCACCGCTTCACGAGCACGGAAGATACGTGAGCGTACCGTTCCTACCGGGCAATCCATTACTTCAGCAATTTCTTCATAGCTCAAGCCGTCAAGCTCTCGCAAAGTCATTGCTGTTTTTAAATCTTCAGGTAACGCTTCTATTGCGCCGAACACTACCCGTTGCAGTTCTTTGGACAACGTTAAGTTCTCAGGGTTCGAAATTTCTTTAAGTGCACTACCTGTTTCGTAAAATTCAGCATCTTCAGCATCAACGTCTGTCGCTGGGGGTCTTCGCCCTTGAGCCACAATGTGATTTTTCGCAGTATTCACTGCAATGCGATACAGCCACGTATAAAACGCACTTTCCCCTCGAAAGCTGGGGATAGCTCGGTAAGCCTTGATAAACGCTTCTTGTGCTACATCTGGAACATCGCCAGGATTACTTACGTATCTGGAAATAAGATTACATACCTTGTTCTGGTACTTCGTTACCAACAGGTTGAATGCTTGCTTATCGCCATTCTGAACTCGCTCAATCAATACTTGATCGGTCAGCTGCTCGTTCATTCGAGCGGATACTCCTATTTGTTATGCCCCTACTCTTCTCAGATATGGGTACTATTTCTGCAAAACGTAGTATTGACACCACTGCTTACTTGAGCACTATTGTGACTACAATGTGAATGAGAAAGTTCCAAGACTTCCCAAATTTTTGTCATTGTTTTTTCACAGTGTGATGTCATGCGCCAAATCCCCAGCCTTCTTAAACTTAAATCTAAGTTTGTCAGGCGAGCAAATTAGGGGGAAATGGGTATAATAATCGCCCTCTGTCCAAATTGTGCTGGGTAGAGCATGGAAAAGCAATGATATTGATAAACTATTGCTTATCATTTGCATGGCTGTTGGCTGTCTGAATAACGCGTTGTTAAATAATGCTCAAAAAACATTCGTATGTGATTTGGGGCCTTGGGCCTATGCATACTAAAAAAGAAGAGTGGCTTAAGTCACCAGAGTAACTGTAATTTAGATGAACCTCCCAACTTAGCCCTTAGTGACGGGTGTCACGCTAATGGAAGTGCACATGGTGTGCAAATAATACACAAGATAACGTTGTTGTCTTAGCTTGGGATTATGAAAGTTATATGAACACAAATCGTGAACATGAATGTGATGTGTTAGTGGTAGGGAGTGGAGCCGCAGGTTTGTCGTTGGCTTTACGTGTCGCAAACCACTGTAAAGTCATGGTGCTTAGTAAAGGGCCACGTAGCGAAGGGGCGACTTACTACGCTCAGGGTGGTATCGCTGCGGTGTTTGATGAGTCAGACACTATTGAGTCACATGTTGAAGATACCCAAATCGCAGGCGATGGTATCTGTGATGAAGAAACCGTGAGATTCATTGCTGAACACTCGAAAGAGTGCGTACAGTGGCTTATTGATGGTGGCGTTCCATTCGATCGTGAAGAAGACGACTCCGACGAAGAGCCTCGTTACCACCTGACCCGAGAAGGCGGGCACAGTTGTCGCCGTATTCTTCACGCTGCGGATGCGACGGGTATGGCAATGCAAACTTCCCTGCAAGATAACGCACACAATCATCCAAACATTCATGTTCTTGAACGACACAATGCGCTTGATCTGATCACTGAAGATAAAATTGGTGGTGACAAAAATAAAGTCATCGGCGCTTATATCTGGAACCGCAATGAAGAGCATGTAGAAACCGTTCGTGCAAAATTTGTGGTACTTGCGACTGGTGGCTCTTCGAAAGTGTACCAATACACATCCAACCCAGATGTTTCATCTGGTGATGGTATTGCAATTGCGTGGCGTGCAGGCTGCCGTGTGGCAAACTTGGAGTTCAACCAATTCCACCCAACCTGCTTGTACCACCCTGAAGCACGTAACTTCCTGCTTACAGAAGCGCTGCGCGGAGAAGGCGCGTACTTACGTCGTCCTGATGGCTCTCGTTTCATGCCCGATTTTGATGAACGCAAAGAGTTAGCCCCGCGTGATGTTGTTGCACGTGCTATCGACTTTGAAATGAAGCGTTTGGGTGCTGATTGCATGTACCTCGATATTAGCCATAAGCCAGCAGATTTCATTACCAAGCACTTCCCGACCATCTACTCTCGCTTGATGGATCTGGGAATTGATATGACCAAAGAGCCGATTCCAATTGTTCCTGCAGCTCACTACACCTGTGGTGGTGTCATCGTAGACAGAAACGGCAGTACAGACCTCAAAAACTTATATGCGATTGGTGAAGTGAGCTACACCGGCCTTCACGGTGCAAACCGCATGGCGTCTAACTCATTACTAGAGTGCGTTGTTTACGCATGGTCTGCGGCAAAAGACATTCTGAAACACAGAAATGAAGTCGAGCTGTCACCTCAAGTACCTTGCTGGGACGAAAGCCAGGTTACCAACAGTGATGAAGAAGTAATTATCCAGCATAACTGGCACGAGTTGCGCCTTTTTATGTGGGACTACATGGGCATTGTACGTACGGATAAGCGTTTGGAACGAGCACTACGACGCATTCAGATGCTGCAGCAAGAAACGCACGAGTACTACAGTAACTTCCGCGTATCGAATAACTTGCTTGAGCTGCGAAACCTGCTTCAAGTCGCGGAGCTGATGGTACGCTGTGCTATGCAACGTAAAGAGAGTCGCGGCTTGCACTACACGCTGGATTACCCAGACCAATTGGAAAACAGTGGGCCGACGATCCTAACTCCGGCTAAGCAGCTATCTGAAAAATAAACTCCGGTAAGATTATTAACGGTACACATCAACAGGGGGCGTCGGCTCCCTGTTTTATTTCCCACTGACGCAGTACCAGACTTAACTGACGGTATTGTATATCTTCGCAACTGTCTCGCCATACCGTCACACTATCACCAGATTCCAGAGTAATGGAGGTCTTGACAGGCAGAGTGGATAAATCAATCCGCTTAATCAGGCTCTGTTTTGATTCACTTCTTACAGTGCCGTCACAATGAACATACCAGATACCTTGGCTGACAGGTGCAACCAACAGTTGGTCAGAGTGCAGCTTAACAATCATTAATAACAGATAAATAGATAATACAATTGGGATATCGGACAAGGTGACCGCCCAAGTCATAGAGAAAAGAAGAGTGAAACTAATGACTCGGGCAATAATTGAAGCGGAAAGTGTGAGATTAACGAACTTTACTGAGGTTGTGGGCGACAATTTTATCAACCATTGATGCGTGCCCCAGGTTCTCACTACGGCCATGTCCCATTATCCAGGTAAACAGATCAGGATCATCACACTCAAGCAAAGAAACAAAGTCATGCTGTTCCTGTTCGCTCAGCGCATCAAAGCACTCTTCAAAGAACGGCATAATCACCACATCAAGCTCAAGCATACCTCTGCGGCAAGCCCATTTAATACGCGCCTTTTCTTCCGGAGTGTACATTCATTATTCCTTCATAGATGTCTTGTTATAAGTGAGGAGTGTAACAAGGGATATGCTAAGCAACTAGTGTACCGGTCACAATACGCGAACCAAACCCCTAGAGAGTACTTGGTTATAATGAAAGCTGACAAATGCTTATTCTCGAATTAACATAGCTGAAAAACATCTTCAAAAGGCATTGTACTCATGGAATGGCAAACTCGCTTTTCAGCTCTATCCCTCTCAACTCAAGATACTTTACCTGAGCTATCTATCTCACTGTTGGATAACTTCGGTATGATCACCATGGTGGGTGATGACAAAAAGTCATACTTACAAGGCCAGGTCACTTGCGATGTCGTCTCTCTCGAGAAAGACCAATCAACACTTGGGGCGCATTGTGATGCCAAAGGCAAAGTGTGGAGTGTTTTCCGTTTATTCCATCACCAAGATGGTTACGGACTCATCCAACCTAAGTCAGCCATTGAAGTCGAATTAAAAGAAATTAAAAAATACGCTGTATTTTCCAAAGTGACTATCGATGAATCCAACGACATTATTCTTGGTGTTGCAGGCTCTAAAGCCAATGCATTTATCGATAACATCAGCAAAGAGTCTGGCGATGTGCGCGCGATTAACGGCGGCACTGCAGTCAAAGTGGCGAATAACCGCTGGCTACTACTATTGACCAGCGATGTTGCTCAATCAATGATTGAAAACAGTGACGCAACACTGACTACTCATGAACATTGGAACCGTTTTGATATTGAAGCGGCTCTACCATTTGTACCAGCAGCGGCGCAAAACGAGCACATTCCACAAGCACTCAACCTACAAGCTCTTGGTGGTATCAGCTTCACTAAAGGTTGTTACACTGGGCAAGAAACTGTGGCACGCGCAAAATATCGCGGTACGAATAAACGTGCGATGTACATCGTGCAAGGTGCAACAACGACAAACCTAAATGATGAACCAGTCGAACTAGAACGTAGTGTTGGTGAGAACTGGCGTTCAGTAGGTGCTCTACTGACTCATTATCAATTTGCAGATAACCAGGCGATCGGTTTGATCGTCTTACCAAATAATTTAGATGGCGACACACGCCTACGTCTAGTTTCACAGCCAGAATGTGAATGGACAATCGCCGAACTGCCTTACAGCCTTGATGATGAGTAATAGCATTGATACGCCTTTAATGCAGTTTCTTGCAGACCAAAACATCTCGTTTCGTTTGCTTCCACATCAAAGGCCTTCTACCACTATTGAGGATGCCGCGCAGCAGCGTGGCATTCGTCCCTCTCAAATGGTCAAAGCTATCCTACTAAGAGACATGGGAAATCTTTATGCACTCGCCTGTGCGCCAGGTGACCGAAGTATTGATCCCAAAAAGGTCCGATCACTCCTTCAATGCCGACGCATGACTTGTGTCGACCAAGCGGATGTTGAAAGTATTACCGGATATAAAATTGGCACTGTGACACCATTGCTATTGAAGCGTCATATGCCAGTCGTATTCGACCCCAGCCTTTTAAAAGAAAGGGAAGTGACCATCAGTAGCGGTGATCGAATGGCGGGCATCGCTTTATCAATAGATGATCTCGTCAAGTTGTGTCAGCCAGTAGTAGCTGATATTTGTCGATAGTTTATACAGTAAGCGTAATCGATTACATTGACGACAACAAACAGTGACAAAGATCGCATCACGAGTAAATTGATATGGAATTTTTAATCATTTTTAAAACATAAATAGTCACCACGGGAAAACTCGTATATGATGGTTGCGTTGGTTAAGTTTTCAACAGAACTCAGCCAACATAAAGTGAATCTGCTGATCTCAATAACAGTTTTTGTTAAGTCAGCAATCCACTTTTGTGTAATGCATCTGTGACTATTCGCCCGCTAAAGCGGGCTTTTTTTTGTGTGAACTTTTTATCAGCCTTCTTACTCTAAGATTAAGTAGCAAGAGAAAACGGAATGAGCGTTAAAAAATAAACATTTACCAAACATTAAATCTCCTTCTATTCTTAATCCTGTAACAAAACTATTACTTAATACACCACGTAAAAAAGAATAAAGAACGAATAACGTTCCGTAATCGGTGATTTTTGGGGTAACCCTCACGCAATTTGAGACATAAAGCCGTCAATTTGCCTAAGGCAGCACAAATCTCTAAGTTGTTACATCTCACCTTTACTTATTAGTATTGCTATCACAATAATTTCGCGTGAAAAACGTAGAATAACCTGAGCTAGGTAAGAAAAAAGGAAAGTAAATATGAGACTGTTTAAGCGCTATACACCAGGTATGATTGCTAAACATATAAGTCGTCTATTTAAAGGAAGAATTTATATTTACGGGGTCGGAAAATTCGAGTTTGATAACGGTAAACTGATATTACCTGAAAAAGCGGAGCAACGTCATTTCAGAGCCGTAAAAGAGATCAATCAAGAAATCATGAAACTCCGATGCGCATATGCTTAGCTAAAACTCATTGATTAAAAAAGGCTGAATTATTCAGCCTTTTTTGTTATCGAGATAAGCGACTACTGACGAGCCAACTCTGGCAAATCACCTTTCAAGCCCAGCGCTCGTCTCATGATCTCATCTTTCGCACCAGGCAACTGCCCTGCCAGACTTAAACCAATACCACGCATCAGCTTCTTAGCCGGGTTATCACCAGAGAATAAATCACGGAAACCTTGCATCGCAGCAATCATCTTAGCGGCTTCCGCTTTACGCCAGCGTTCGTAACTACGAAGGTTCCGCTTACTGCCGATGTCTTGGCCTTGTTTCCACAGCGCTAATACTTCCTGAGCTAAACTTGCCGCATCCAGAAGTCCTAGGTTCACCCCCTGCCCAGCTAGTGGGTGAATGGTATGTGCTGCGTCACCGACTAACGCCACACGCTCGACCACAAAGTCACGTGCATAACGCATTTTCAACGGAAACGCAGCTCTATCACCCACGACTTCACACATGCCTAGTCGTGCATCAAATTCGCTGGTTAACGCTTTGTTGAAATCGTGCTCATCCATCGCAAGTAATTGCTCAGCTCTGTCTGGCTCTGTCGACCAAACAATTGAACACATATTTGGCTGAGACATCGGCAACAATGCCAATGGCCCATGAGGTGTAAAAATCTGACGCGCGATATTGTTATGAGGGTCTGCTGTTAGTACATTCGCGACTAATGCACTGTGTCCATAATCCCAGTGTGTAAGCGGAATGTCCATCTGTTTACGTAACCAAGAGTTTGCACCATCTGCACCGACCACTAATTTAGCCGTCATCGCTTGTCCATTATCCAGCGTTAACCAGCTTTCTTGCTCACCAACCGCTAAGGTGGTGCAACGTGCAGGCATAAAGAGTGTAACGTTGTTCTGTTTCTGCACTTTCTCCAACAACGCTAACTGAATCACTCTGTTTTCAACAATATGACCCAAATCAGGCTGTGCCATACTTTGCGCATCAAACTCTATTTTGGCAAAGCTGTCCTGTTCCCAAACCTCCATGCCATAGTATGGAGACGCTCTTCGCTGTTCAATACCTTGCCAAGCTCCTAACTTACGCAATATGGTTTCACTAGAGCGACTCAATGCAGACACGCGTACATCGGGCAGTTCATTCAGTTTATCATCAGGAACGCTACCTTCTATGACAGCGATACGCAGGTCACTGTCTTTGAATGCGGCGGCAAGCGCCAACCCAACCATCCCTCCGCCGATGATGGCGATATCTACACTTTGCATCATTACTTTTACTTACCTAATAACTAATTGTTACCTAACTCGTTGCAACCGATCATCGTTTCACTAAGCCAAGAGTATGGCGTAGGAGTGGTTGCTTAAAAATAGAAAGGTTATCCATCGCTGCTAAAGCGGCATTACGCCCAATTCGCATCGCGGGTAAATCGTTTGAAAAAATATGCACGAGAGAGCTCGTTAACCAAATGGTTTCGCTACGGTCGGCTTCACGGCGCTGACTAAAACGCATTAGGCCTTGATAACGTCCGGCGTCATCGCTTTGCTTGACCACCTCTTCAGCCAGAGACACCACATCTCGAATCCCGAGGTTAAAACCTTGTCCTGCAATTGGATGCAAGGTTTGAGCAGCGTTACCAACAATCGCAAACCGATGTGAAATATTCTGCTTACGATGACGTAGCAATAGAGGATAGCTTGCACGCAGACCAACTTTATTCAGAGCTCCCAAACGCCAGCCAAAATCGTGCTGTAATCGCGCAAGAAAATCACTGTCAGAGAGCGCCAATACAGTATCAGCTTCATCCGGATGCAAACACCAAACGAGCGACATCCGATTGTCACTCATAGGTAGAAGCGCGACAGGCCCATTCTCGGTAAAACGTTCAAATGCACGCCCTTGGTGCGGTTCCTGAGCCTGAATGTTAGCAATCACAGCCACTTGCTCAAAGTCGTGTTCAGATAGCTCTAATCCAACTTGCTGACAGCATAGTGATACCGCACCATCAGCAGCAACTAACAACTTCGCTTTAAGCTTTTCGCCGCTGCTTAGCTCAACACTCGTATGTTCTTGCTCTCGCTCGATATGGGTGACAGAGTCTGGACAGAAGAAATCTATTGAGACACTCTTCGAAAGCAGTTCTTGATACACCCGACCAACATCTGCCAGCTCAACCACATATCCCAGAGCCTCTACCCCGACTTCTTGCTTAGTAATGTTCGTCATTCCCGCATGAGAACGATCAGAAACATGAATATGCTCTATTGGCGTTGCAAACGGTTCAATGACTGACCAAAGTTGCAAATGACGCAACAGGTTTACGGTACCATAAGACAACGCTATCGAACGTGAGTCAAAGCCCGGGTGAACATCCGACTGGACTTTAAAAGGCTCGACGACAGCAATGCGTAAAACCGCTTGGGATAAGTGTTCAATTGCCAGAGCTAACGTCGCACCAGCCATAGCACCACCAGCAATGACTACATCATATTGCCTCATGCTTACCTCTGAACAATCTGTAATTAATGAATCGTTGGTTTGCTGTCACTGCTTTCTGGGCGCGCACCAAACTCTGCATGGATGGTCAGCACACAAGCTTTAACATGTTCGATCACATGCTCAAGTAATTGCGCTTGCTCACCAAGGTCGTCGTCTTCATCAATACCAAGCTTGGCAATTTCTTCTAAGTCAGCCAATGCTTCTTTCACATCATCAGAAGCTTTGCTCAATACAATGCCGGCTAAGCCAAGACCAGAGATAAAGTGGTTTACGAAGTCGGATAAGCCATCAGCTAATGCAAACAAGCCTTCTTCGCCAGCTTCGTCTGGCAACAGTAACGACAGCTCCATTGAAGAGCCGGTCAGTTCATCGACAGAAACTTTGAACACACTCTGTGCAAACGCCAATGCCGTTGCAGGCCAACCCATACCATCATTAGTGTAATCAAACAGAATGGGCTGCCAGGTTTGATCGTTTATCGCCAATCCACCACTGAGCATGCCGACCAGTAAACCATGCAACTCAGCTGGGGTAACAGCCAGACTTGCAGATTGTAACTCAGCAGCAATAGATTGGTATTCAGGAAGGGTGATTTCACTCATAGCTTGGCTCATTCTTGCGTAATAATGTATCGACATATCCTACCATCAAGCCTAGTCGTCCGAAACGACTATCAAATTCATTTTGAACACCATTTGCTCAATTTGCCGAATTCCTGTGTGATCATGTCATCATTTCTCTTTCTGTGATGGGAAATGCTTGAATCTTAATAGCGCTTTTCCTATAGTTTCCTCCTCGGTAGTTGTACAGAGCAATACCTTAGATAGCGCGAATATAGAGTTTATTCATCATGAGCAATCAAGCGATCGACGTTTCAATACTAGGCAAAGTAACTCGAGTAAATTGTCCTGCGGGGCAAGAGGAGTCTCTCGTTGCAGCAGCAAAAGATCTCGATCGAAGATTGAAAGAGATGAGCGAACGTACTAAGGTAACCAATGAAATTCAGCTGCTGACCTTTGCCGCATTAAACATTTGTTATGAGCTGCAGACCAAGTCATACGAATCGAGCGGGCAACAGCAAGAAATTACTGAGCGAATGGAACAGCTCACTGCGTCTCTAGAGAGCGCATTAAGTAAAGTTACGCAAGGACAGCAGTAAATACAAAATTTACCCTGGGGTGTGCGTCAGCAGGATGTAAGTCCCTGAGCCGATAAGCAATACCTAAGGGTTAGTACTTGGTAACTATTGAGCAAGCTTGGCATGTACCGAGAAGCCTACGGTTATCATTGCTGATCCGCCTTGAACCAGCTGGTTCAAGGGCCACAATCCTCAACGGCACCCTGGGGTATTCCTCTATGTCAGAACTTTCTCGACAAGACTTCCGCAAACTGATTCGTGAAAAACGCAACGCTCTATGTAGCGATACGCAGTTTCAAGCGGCGCTCGACTTAGTCAGTCAATTTTCCCAACTCCCTGAAATCCAGCATTCTCAGCACATTGCTATTTATCTCTCTGCAGATGGTGAACTGGATACCAAACCACTTATCGAGTGGCTATGGAAACAAGGGAAGTCAATCTATCTGCCAGTAATCCACCCTTTTTCAAAAGGTCAGCTGCTGTTTCTTCAGTACCTGAGTGATGATCAACTGGCCTATAACAAATATGGTATTCTTGAGCCAAGACTCGATATTCGTCATCTTATGCCAGTTCGTCAGCTCGATCTTATCTGTACACCTTTGGTGGGGTTCGACAGTATTGGTCACCGTTTAGGAATGGGTGGAGGATATTATGATCGTACCCTTTCACATTGGTTTGCCAGTGGTGAAGGTGCCACTCCTGTCGGTATCGCTCACGATTGCCAACATGTAGAACGCTTACCAATTGAAAGCTGGGACATTCCATTACCTAAGATCGTGACTCCAAGCCGAATATGGCAATGGGAAAGTGAGAAGTAAGTCGCTATAATCACGCCGCAAACGTTAACGAACATCTATTCAGGAGATTGGCATGACTCAAGATGAAATGAAAAAAGCGGCTGGTTGGGCAGCACTAAAATATGTTGAGAAAGGCAGCATTGTCGGTGTTGGCACTGGCTCTACCGTGAATCACTTCATCGATGCACTAGGCACTATCAAAGACGATATTAAAGGTGCAGTATCTAGCTCTGTCGCTTCAACTGAGCGTCTAAAAGAGCTTGGTATTGAAGTATACGAGTGTAACGACGTAATGAAGCTGGATGTGTATGTTGATGGCGCGGACGAAATCAACCCAGCACGTGAAATGATCAAAGGCGGCGGCGCGGCTCTGACTCGCGAGAAAATTGTAGCTGCAATCTCTGATAAGTTCGTATGTATCGTAGACGGCACAAAAGCAGTTGAAGTACTAGGTCAATTCCCACTGCCTGTTGAAGTAATTCCAATGGCACGCTCTTACGTCGCGCGCGAGTTAGTGAAACTGGGCGGTGACCCAGCGTACCGTGAAGGCGTTATTACTGACAACGGCAACGTAATTCTGGATGTACACAACATGCAGATTACTAACCCAAAAGAAATGGAAGACAAGATCAACGGCATCGCAGGTGTTGTTACTGTGGGTCTTTTTGCTCATCGTGGCGCTGATGTGGTTATCACTGGCACGCCGGAAGGTGCAAAAATCGAAGAGTAAAAACCTAGGCAATCAGCCTATCAGGTTCATTTTTCGGTTATTTCATTACATACGGTGCTGCAAAGCACCGTTTTTCATTCTTTCACCAAAGAAAATTATTCCTTATTCCGTAATTTTCTTACCCAAAGCCATTTTTTTTTGTTACTTTATTGAACAGAAGACGCACAAGGAAACGTTTGTCCTCCTACAAAACTATTAATTATCCCCTTTTTAATTGTTTTGCCCAATGTGCGCCATATTAGCCCACCTTTCCATTTTAAGGACGAGAAAAAATGGCCAAAGTTTCGCTGGAAAAAGACAAGATTAAGATCCTCTTACTTGAGGGACTTCACCCTTCTTCAGTTGAAGTTCTTCAAGCTGCTGGTTATACCAACATTGAATATCACAAAGGTTCACTTCCTGAAGAAGAACTGATTGAAGCGGTTAAAGATGTTCACTTCATCGGCATTCGCTCCCGCACTAATCTATCGGAAGAAGTGATCAATGCGGCAAACAAACTGGTTGCTATTGGCTGTTTTTGTATCGGCACTAACCAAGTCGATCTCGACGCGGCTGCAAAACGCGGCGTTCCTGTATTTAACGCACCTTTCTCAAACACACGAAGCGTAGCCGAGCTGGTTCTTGGTCAGATCCTATTGCTTCTTCGAGGCATTCCTGAAAAGAACGCTCTTGCACATCGTGGCATCTGGAAGAAAAGCGCAGATAACTCTTACGAAGCTCGTGGTAAACGTCTTGGCATTATCGGTTACGGCCATATCGGTACTCAGTTGGGTATCATTGCGGAAAACCTTGGTATGCGCGTTTACTACTACGACATCGAAAACAAGCTGTCTTTGGGTAATGCCACGCAAGTTCACACCCTGAGTGAACTACTGAATAAGTGTGATGTTATCTCACTGCATGTGCCAGAAACACCAGAAACGAAGAACATGATGGGTGAAGAAGAGTTTGCTCGCATGAAGCCAGGCTCAATCTTTATCAACGCAGCTCGTGGTACCGTTGTTGATATTCCTGCACTTTGCAGCACGTTAGAAGCAGGTCATCTGGCTGGAGCGGCTATCGATGTATTCCCTATTGAACCAAAAACAAACGCAGACCCGTTTGAGTCTCCACTACAGAAGTTCGACAACGTCATCCTGACACCGCATGTGGGTGGCTCTACCCAAGAAGCGCAAGAAAACATCGGCGTTGAAGTAGCAGGTAAACTAGCGAAATACTCAGATAACGGTTCAACACTTTCAAGCGTTAACTTCCCTGAAGTATCTCTACCTGAACACGGTGGTGAGTGTTCTCGCTTGCTACACATCCACAAAAACCGCCCAGGTATCCTTACTCAGATCAACACCATTTTTGCTGAAGAAGGTATCAACATCGCCGCACAGTACCTGCAAACAGCTGCAGAGATCGGCTACGTAGTTATCGATGTAGAAACTGAACGCTCAGAAGATGCCCTAACCAAACTGAAAAGTATCGAAGGCACGATTCGTGCTCGTATTCTTCACTAAAATGCACACAAACAACAAAGGCAGGGATATACCCTGCCTTTTTTAAATCTGAAAAAGGATTCGCCTTATTTCAGTTTGTAGATAACCTCTACTTGATCTCGGATCACCATCGTAGAGTCCTGATAACTATTGGTACTCTGCTTACCTTCCATCGCCATAGAGCGCATCAACACTGGCGTTGGGTAAGTATTGTTATAGTTGACCCGCCAGATATCACCCAGAGCCTTATCAAACCCGGAAGCCAGAGAGGCAGCACTTTCTCTAGCATCTTTGATCGCAGCCAAACGTGCTTGCTGTTGATACTCAGCCTGATTACTCACCTTAAGCTGAATATTATCAACTTGGTTAATACCCGCTTGTATCGCCATATCCAGGTATTGATTAAGGTTAGCTAAATCCTTAACCGTGACGTTAATACTACGAGAGGCACGATAACCAACCAGCTCTGCCTTACCCGATTTTGGATAATGGTATTGAGGAGCCAGATAGAGATTCGAACTGGTGATGCTGTCTTTAGATAACCCTGCATCTGACAGACTTTGTAAAAACTCATCGACAGTCTTATCCACCGACAGCTTTGCTTGCTCGGCAGTCATCGTAGTATCCACCACTTTGACCGAAAAAGTCGCCATATCTGGCGTCGCAATTACCTCGCCATAACCTGTTGTCGTTACGTGTGCAAATTCAGGTGTAGTAGCTAGAGCTGAAACACTGGTAAGGCTGAGTACGAAAGCCAGCAAACACGAATACAGTTTCATTCGATCGATCCATCCATATATAAAAGACATGTCCCAAAACAAACATGCAGTAGTAAGAACCACTGAAGCCGTCTGGGGTAATACTCAAAAACTTAGTAAGGTTTGAGTATATAATGCTTGATAATAGGAACTTTCGACGATTATCCAACCACCCTAGCTCACTTCTAACACAACTTTGACTGTGTAACTTTGGTGCAATTTTTAACCAAATCAACGTAACAGGCACACATTATCGTCATTGTTGTTACCCCCTACTGCGGTAAATGACGTTGAGCATAGCCGACGATTGCTTGTGATATTTCTTGCAAAACTCCCGTTTCTAATTGCCAATGATGCCAGTAAATTCGATAGGTCATAAAAAAACCCGGTGTTATATCAATCAGCAAGCCCTGTTCCAGTTCATCCGTGATCTGCAGACGGGGAATCAAACAATAAGCAACACCAGCTAAAGCCATTTTGAGGAAAGCTTCAGAACTACTGATATTATGGTGGATGACACCGTCAGGGCGTACATTGAAATGTTCCGTTAGAAACTTCTTGTGGAGCTCGTCATATTGATCGTAGGAAACAGCCGGAGCATCAGCGAGCGTTTTATTATTTACGCCGTTAGAGAAATAGCGTTGATAAAATTCAGGGTTTGCAACGCAGACATAATCGATACGCCCTAAATAGTCAGCTCGACAACCAGGAATGGCTTGAGACTCGAGACTGATGGCGCCAGCGACTTCACCGCTCCTCAGCTTCTCAATAGAGCGAGACTCACCATAAATGGCGAGCTTTAACTCAACTTGGCGCGTTTTCATCACGTCCTGTAATGCTGGCAGTAACCATGTGGCCAAACTGTCAGCATTAGTCGCCAATGAAAGCTGAACTGGACGCGCACTGGTGTCATTAATTAACTCAGGAAGAATTTCATGTTCCAACAAGCGAACACGACGATACAACCCAAGCAACTTCTTACCTATGGGTGTCGGTTTTGGCGGATGCTCACGGATCAGTGCTGGTTGAGCTAGAAACTTTTCTAACTGTTTTATTCTTTGAGATATAGCGGATTGGGAGACATAAAGACTCTCAGCTGCACGCTCAAAGCTTCCTTGATAAACCACAGCATCCAGTGCTTCTATCCACTTATAATCTAGCCCTCGCATGAAAACCCCTCTCAACGCCAACCTAATAAGCCTTGCTAATAATATATTAAAATCATTAATTATACTTATTTTATCAAAGCCTTTATCTTGCTTCTCTTCGTGATTTTAATGAATATTTTAGAGGTGAATTGTGAGTTTTTGGGTTGTATTGCAAGGGTTTGGACTAGGGGCATCGATGATCATTCCAATTGGCGCGCAAAATGCGTATGTCTTAAATCAAGGCATCAAACGCAACCACCACCTCACCACAGCAACCATCTGCAGCATTCTGGATATGCTGTTTATTTCCCTAGGCATATTTGGTGGTGGTGCGGTTCTATCTCAAAATGAAATGCTGCTCACTTCAGTGACACTCGGCGGTATCACGTTTCTCAGTGTTTATGGCTATCTGTCACTGAAAAGTGCGTTCAAATCAGAAAAGGAATCGGAAACGAAAGGGGAAGTAATAGCACGTGGTCGCCGTACAGTGATTTTAGGCGCACTTGCCGTTACGGTATTAAATCCTCACCTGTACTTGGACACTGTCGTGATTCTCGGCTCTATTGGCGGTCAGTTTGAAGGTCATGACCGTATTGCATTTGCTCTCGGTACCATTATGGCTTCTTTTGTGTGGTTCTTCACCCTGTCACTAGGCGCAGCTAAATTGGGTCCAACACTGTCTAAACCTAAGGTTAAAAAAGGCATTGATATTGCTGTTGCAACGATGATGTTTACTATCGCCTATGTTTTAGCTAATGAGTTGATCACCAAGTACTGGTGATCATTCTGTTATGTAGCAACCAACATCATTCGATGTGGCCTTCCTTACCGAGTATAAAAAAGCGAGGCACATGTGCCTCGCTCTCTAGGTAGAAATCGTTTTGATTACGCTTCTACTTTATTCAGGTGAACATCCATTTGTGGGAATGGAATTTCGATGCCGTTGGCATCTAGAGCTTCTTTAATGCCTTGCATCGCATCAAAATAAACCCCCCAGTAGTCTTCAGTCTTAACCCAAGGGCGTACAACGAAGTTCACAGAAGAGTCTGCAAGTGCTAATACGCCGATAGTCATATCCGGATTTTTAAGAACTCGCGGGTCTTTTTCTAGTGTTTCACGGATAACTTTCTTCGTCAGTTGTAGATCCGCTTTATAAGAAACACCAATGACTAAATCCACACGACGAGTCGAGTGACGAGAATAGTTGGTGATTGCGCCGCCAATAACAGAAGAGTTAGGTACGACAACCATTTTGTTATCAGGTGTTTTAAGAATCGTTTGGAAAATTTGAATCGCGTCCACACTACCTGCAACGCCACCAATCTCTACATAATCGCCAGACTTAAATGGACGGAATGCAACGATAAGTACGCCTGCCGCAAAGTTTGATAGTGAACCTTGTAGAGCCAGACCAACCGCAAGACCTGCCGCACCGATTACCGCAACTACAGAGGCAGTTTGAACACCCACACGACCAAGAGCGGCAATAAGAACAATAACGAATAGTAAGTAACGAACAAGACCGTGAATAAATTCAACGACAGCCTTATCCATGTTTTTCTTTTCAAGTACTTTTGCCACACTACCAGCGACTGCTTTAACGATAATATTACCGATAAATAGAATAACCAGTGCTGAAATAATGTTTACGCCATACTGAACAAGAAGGTCTGAGTTGTTTGAAAGCCAAGTCTCAGCTTTAGTCAGCCCATCTGTTAATGTGTTATCGATACCCACCGATTCACCTGCCATAATACTTATCCTCAAATCAAGATATATAAAACCAATTGCCGCTTCTTTATGAACCTTATTTTTTGTAGGTTCTTATCTGTAACAATATCACTATTGTAAAACTGAACAGTGTCATAATTTTGGCACGATATATTAACTTTGACGTTTTGCAAAGTCAGAATTTAGCAAAGAGATGCAAAACAAGACGTTATCAGATTTTTCCTATATCTGCCTGTTACAGATTACGCAATGCTATCCTATTTCGCTACTTTTATTACCTAAACCCAAACATGCCGTACAAAAAGCAACCTGTTGTATACCAATCTTACACAACCACTGCTGCTAGTAAATCATTCAATGGCGATCATTATTTTTAAAGGGTGTCGTATCCAACAGACACCAGACTGAAGATATAAAAAAACCCGCTCAATGAGCGGGTTTTAAACAACTTTAATTCAATCGAATTATAGTACGTCAACTGCGTTAAGGTCAGCAAATGCTTGCTCTAGACGAGTAACCATTGAAGCTTGACCAGCACGTAGCCATACGCGTGGATCGTAGTACTTCTTGTTTGGCGCATCTTCGCCAGTTGGGTTACCGATTTGACCTTGTAGGTAATCGCGGTTTTCCGCTTCGTACTTACGGATACCATCCCAAGTTGCCCACTGTGTATCAGTGTCGATGTTCATTTTGATAACACCGTAACCGATAGACTCTTGGATTTCTTCTTGAGAAGAACCAGAACCACCGTGGAATACGAAGTTTAGAGAGTTCGCTGGTAGACCGAATTTCTCAGAAACGTACGCTTGAGAATCACGTAGGATAGTTGGAGTAAGAACAACGTTACCTGGCTTGTAAACGCCGTGTACGTTACCGAAAGATGCTGCGATAGTGAAACGGTGGCTAACTGCACTTAGTTTCTCGTATGCGTAAGCAACGTCTTCTGGAGAAGTGTAAAGCTCAGATGCGTCCATGTCAGAGTTATCTACGCCGTCTTCTTCACCGCCAGTACAACCTAGTTCGATTTCTAGAGTCATGTTCATTTTAGCCATGCGCTCTAGGTACTTAGCAGAGATTTCGATGTTCTCTTCTAGAGACTCTTCAGAAAGGTCGATCATGTGAGAAGAGAATAGAGGCTTACCAGTTTGAGCGAAGTGCTCTTCACCAGCGTCTAGAAGACCGTCGATCCAAGGTAGAAGTTTCTTAGCAGCGTGGTCAGTGTGCAGAATCACTGGTACACCGTAAGCTTCAGCTACAGCGTGAACGTATTTAGCACCAGCTACAGCACCAAGGATTTGAGCACCTTGACCTTCAAGTTTCACGCCTTTACCAGCGAAGAACGCTGCACCGCCGTTAGAGAACTGAACAACAACTGGAGCTTTAACTTTTGCTGCTGCTTCTAGTACTGCGTTTACAGAGTCAGTACCTACAACGTTTACAGCTGGAAGTGCGAAGTTGTTTTCTTTCGCTACTTCAAAAACTTTCTGAACGTCATCGCCAGAGATAACACCTGGTTTTACGAAGTCGAAGATCTTAGACATGGATTCAATCCTATTTATCTGTCGTTTTTAAACAAAACTTGTTAAGTTGAAAATCTTGCAAACGTTTGCTCACAACAGAGGCTATTCTAGCAGAGTTCCTCTCACGTTGCAGCAAACAACAAAGCGGGAGAGATACTCCCCCGCTTTGCTTTAATTACTTAGCGCGTGCTTCTAGCATTTCTACTGCAGGAAGAACTTTACCTTCTACGAACTCAAGGAAAGCGCCGCCACCAGTAGAGATGTAAGATACGTCGGCTTTGATACCGAACTTGTCGATAGCAGCTAGTGTGTCACCACCACCTGCAACAGAGAAGCCTGCAGATTTAGCGATAGCTTCTGAAATGCCTTTAGTACCCGCTTCGAAGTTCTTGAACTCGAATACACCTACAGGACCGTTCCATAGGATAGTTTTTGCATTGCTGATGATCTCAGCAAGAGCCGCTGTTGAATCTGGACCTAGGTCGAAGATCATGTCGTCATCTTGAACATCTGCAACGTTCTTGATTTCAGCTTCTGCATTTTCGTCAAATGCTTTAGCACATGCAACGTCAGTCGCAACTGGGATAGAGCACTCTTTCATTAGCTTTTGAGCTGTTTCGATTAGGTCTGCTTCGTATAGAGACTTACCTACATTGTGGCCATCAGCTGCGATGAATGTGTTCGCGATACCACCACCAACAACAAGTTGATCAGCAATTTTAGATAGAGATTCTAGAACGGTTAGTTTAGTAGAAACTTTAGAACCACCAACGATAGCAACGAGTGGACGCTCTGGGTTGTCCATTGCTTTACCTAGTGCTTCTAGTTCAGCAGCAAGAAGCGGACCAGCACAAGCAACTGCAGCGTGCATACCAACGCCGTGCGTTGACGCTTGAGCACGGTGAGCAGTACCGAATGCATCCATTACGAATACGTCACAAAGTGCTGCGTATTTCTTAGATAGCTCTTCTTCGTTTTTCTTTTCGCCTTTGTTGAAGCGAACGTTTTCTAGAACAACAAGTTCACCAGCGTTTAGCTCTAGGCCATCTAGGTAGTCTTTTGCTAGTTTAACTTCGCAATCTAGTGCGTCGTTTAGGTAGTTAACAACAGGTTGTAGAGAGAACTCTTCAGCGTACTCACCTTCAGTTGGGCGGCCTAGGTGAGAAGTCACCATTACTTTAGCGCCAGCTGCAAGACAGTGCTTGATAGTTGGTAGTGAAGCTAGGATACGTGCATCAGAAGTCACTTTGCCATCTTTCACAGGTACGTTTAGGTCCGCACGGATAAATACACGTTTACCTGCAAGATCCAGGTCAGTCATCTTGATTACAGACATGTTGTGTCCTCTCAAATATTTAAAAATTAAAGTTTTTGAAAACTCGGCAACCCTGCCAAGCCTGTTAATTCTTCAAACTGGTTATAGAATATGGAGACATTCAATATTTATTTCAAGGATAAAAATAAACATTTTTTCCATCGCTGCTGTACGGCTTACTTCGCAGCTTGCATTGCTAAAGCGGTATCCAGCATCCGATTAGCAAAGCCCCATTCGTTATCGCACCATACGAGCATTTTTACTAGCTGCCCGTTACTCACTCTTGTTTGAGTTCCATCCACAATCGCACTATGGGGGTCGTGATTAAAATCGATGGAAACGAGTGGCGATTCAGTATAGTCAACAATGTCACGTAATGTACACTGAGATGCGTTAACAATGGTTTGATTTACGTCATTAACTTTCACATTTGTACTAATTGTGACACTTAAATCCATTGCAGTGACGTTAACAGTCGGAACTCGAACAGAAATCGCTTCAAATTTGTTAGAAAATTTCGGGAAGATTCTTTCAATCCCTTTATGCAACTTGGTATCAACGGGGATGATAGACTGGCTTGCAGCTCGTGTACGACGCAAATCGTTATGGTATGCATCAATGACCTGTTGATCATTCATGGATGAATGGATAGTCGTAATGGTGCCAGACTCAATACCGAATGCTTCATCTAAGACTTTGATGATAGGAACGATACAGTTCGTCGTACAGGAACCATTAGAAACAACAACATGTTCATCTTTAAGCGTTTCGTGGTTTACACCGTAGATAATGGTGTTATCGATGTCGGCAGAGCCAGGGTGGGAAAACAGTACTTTTTTAGCACCCGCTTCTATATGGGCTAAACCGTCAGCTTTGCAGCCATAGACACCAGTACAATCTAATACAATATCAACTTCGAGGTCTCGCCAAGGAAGAAGATCAATGTCGGCAAGATGAAGGATGCGTATAGCATCGTAATCACCAGCATCTTGATGACATGAGCTGTGGTGAACGTATAAATGCTCTTGGTCGTGAGAGATCTTTTTACCGAAACGACCATGACTGGTGTCATATTGAAGTAAGTGCGCCATCGCTTCAGGCTGAGCCAGTTCGTTTACCGCTACAACCTTGATCTGCTGATGTTTGCCGCTTTCATATACAGCTCGCAGAACATTACGACCTATACGCCCAAATCCATTGATCGCAACCTTTAGCATTTATCCTTCGCCCTACCTGAATTTTCGTGTCACAGATAGTACCCGATGAGAAACAAAAACGCATTAAGTAAGTGCCTTTTACCGACACTATGAGCATAAAAAAACCGAGCACGACTGCTCGGTTTTTCATCCGCGTATTTTATTACGCTAACAACTCTTTCGCTGTGTTTACTACGTTTTCTGTAGTAAAGCCAAACATCTTGAACAGTTCGCCCGCAGGTGCAGATTCACCGAACGTAGTCATACCGATGATCTTGCCGCCAAAGCCTACATACTTGTACCAGAAGTCTGCGATGCCCGCTTCGATAGCGATACGTGCGGTTACGTCTGATGGCAGTACTGCTTCACGGTAAGCTGCGTCTTGCTTGTCGAATGCATCCGTTGATGGCATTGAAACAACGCGTACTTTCTTACCTTCTGCAGTTAGCTGCGCTGCTGCTTCAACCGCTAGCTCAACTTCTGAACCTGTTGCGATAAGGATAAGCTCTGGCTTGCCTTCGCAATCTTTCAGGATGTAAGCACCTTTCGCGATGTCTGCTACTTGCTCTGCTGTACGCTCTTGTTGTGCTAGGTTTTGACGAGAGAAGATAAGCGCAGTTGGCGCGTCTTTACGTTCAATCGCCAGTTTCCACGCTACTGCTGATTCAACCTGGTCACATGGACGCCATGTGCTCATGTTTGGAGTCAGACGTAGAGACGCCATTTGCTCAACTGGTTGGTGAGTTGGGCCATCTTCGCCAAGACCGATAGAGTCGTGCGTGTAAACCTGGATGTTCTGAACTTTCATCAGAGCAGCCATGCGCATTGCGTTACGAGCGTATTCCATGAACATTAGGAAGGTTGCGCCGTAAGGAACAAAACCACCGTGGAGTGCGATACCGTTCATGATAGCCGTCATACCGAACTCACGTACACCGTAGTGGATGTAGTTTCCTGAGAAGTCGTTCGCTTCAAGAGACTTAGAACCAGACCACATGGTTAGGTTAGAAGGCGCAAGGTCAGCAGAGCCGCCCATGAATTCTGGAAGCATTTGACCAAACGCTTCTAGCGCATTTTGCGATGCTTTACGTGAGGCAATGTTTGCAGGGTTTGATTGAAGATCAGCAATGATTTGGTTTGCTTTCTCTTCCCACTGTGCAGGTAGCTCGCCATTTAGACGACGCTTAAGCTCTGCCGCTTCTGCTGGGTAAGCCGCAGCGTAAGCGTCAAATTTCTCGTTCCATGCAGCTTCTTTCGCCGCGCCCGCTTCTTTCGCATCCCACTCTGCGTAAACGTCTGAAGGGATTTCAAATGGACCAAATTCCCAACCTAGGTACTCACGTGCCGCTTGCACTTCGTCTTGACCAAGTGGCGCACCGTGACAGTCGTGAGAGCCAGACTTGTTAGGAGAACCGAAACCGATGATAGTTTTAGTACAGATCAGCGTAGGGCGAGGGTCCGCTTTAGCAGCTTCAATTGCAGCATTGATTGCTTCAGGATCGTGACCATCTACTGCTGGGATTACGTGCCAGCCGTACGCTTCAAAGCGCTTAGGCGTATCGTCAGAGAACCAACCTTCAACGTGACCATCGATAGAGATGCCGTTGTCATCCCAAAACGCGATCAGTTTGCCAAGACCTAGTGTACCCGCCAATGAACATGCTTCGTGCGAGATACCTTCCATCAGACAGCCATCACCCATGAATGCATAAGTGAAGTGGTCAACGATGTCGTGACCTTCTTTGTTGAACTGTGCAGCCAGAGCTTTTTCAGCCATCGCCATACCAACGGCGTTAGTAATGCCTTGACCTAAAGGACCCGTTGTTGTCTCGATACCAGGAGCATAGCCATACTCTGGGTGACCCGGTGTTTTTGAATGAAGCTGACGGAAGTTTTTCAGATCGTCGATTGATAACTCGTAACCCGTTAAGTGTAGTAGCGAGTAAATCAGCATTGAACCATGGCCGTTTGACAGTACAAAACGGTCACGATCAGCCCATTCTGGGTTAGATGGGTTGTGGTTTAGGTGAGAGCGCCAAAGAACTTCAGCGATATCAGCCATACCCATAGGTGCACCTGGGTGACCTGAGTTAGCTTGTTGAACACCATCCATGCTGAGAGCACGGATTGCATTGGCAAGATGTTTACGAGACGACATGTCTGCTCCTGAGTACGTTAAGCGAAACGAAAAAATTGGTCATAATTCTCTCAAAGCCCCTCAGGGTGTGCAAACGATTTCCACCCCAAAACCTCACAAATATTACATCTTTGAATTTAAGTCCCCCGAAACTACCAAAATAATAAATAACTCACGCAAACGTTTAGTTGTGACAAAAACCAAAAAAGAGCTTGTAATTCGAGCAATCAAACTTAGAATAGCCGTCTAGATGTAGATACACCTGCATATATTAGTATTATTTTGCGCTGGAGCGTTTATCATGCTCCAGTTTTAAACCAGATATAGTGGAGCTAACATGGCTAAGCACCTGTTTACTTCTGAGTCAGTATCAGAAGGTCATCCAGATAAAATTGCAGACCAGATTTCTGATGCGGTTCTTGACGCGATTCTAGAGCAAGATCCAAAGGCTCGTGTTGCATGTGAGACTTACGTTAAAACCGGTATGGTAATGGTGGGTGGTGAAATCACGACTTCAGCATGGGTTGACATTGAAGAGCTAACTCGTGAAACCGTTCGTGAAATTGGCTACGTACACTCAGATATGGGTTTTGATGCGAACTCTTGTGCAGTACTAAACACAATTGGTAAACAGTCACCAGATATCAACCAAGGTGTTGATAAAGCGGATCCAAAAGAGCAAGGCGCCGGTGACCAAGGCATCATGTTCGGTTACGCATGTAACGAAACTGAAGTTTTAATGCCAGCTCCAATTACTTACTCTCACCGTCTTGTTGAAAAACAAGCAGAAGTACGTAAGAACGGTACACTTCCTTGGTTACGTCCAGATGCGAAATCTCAGGTAACGTTCCAATACGACCAAGGTAAAATCGTAGGTATCGATGCTGTTGTTCTATCAACTCAGCACTGTGATTCAATCTCAACTCCTGAACTGCGTGAAGCGGTAATGGAAGAGATCATCAAGCCGGTTCTACCTTCAGAGTGGATCAACAAAGAGACTAACTTCTTCATCAACCCAACAGGCCGTTTCGTAATCGGTGGTCCAATGGGTGACTGTGGTCTGACTGGTCGTAAGATTATCGTAGATACTTACGGCGGTGCGGCTCGTCACGGTGGTGGTGCGTTCTCTGGTAAAGATCCATCAAAAGTTGACCGTAGTGCAGCATACGCAGCGCGTTACGTAGCGAAAAACATCGTTGCAGCTGGTATGGCTGACCGTTGTGAAATCCAACTTTCTTACGCTATCGGTGTTGCAGATCCAACATCAATCATGGTGGAAACGTTTGGTACTGAAAAAGTATCTCACGACATCATCATCGAAGCCGTACGTCAGTTCTTCGACCTACGTCCATACGGCCTGCAAGAAATGCTTAACCTTCTGCAACCAATCTACAAGAAGACAGCAGCATACGGCCACTTTGGTCGTGAAGAGTTCCCTTGGGAAGCAACTGATAAAGCAGCACTTCTTCGCGAATTCGCTGGCATCAAGTAATCGAGCTTACTCGGAATCCCCAAAGCCCTCGCCATATGGCGGGGGCTTTTTGTTTCGTCCTATTCCCTATCCCCCTCTATCCACCAGCCACAGCTATTACGAACAAATTTTAAGCAAATAGTTGTAAATTGTCCCAACTCCACCAATAGTTAAAATATTGTTAAATTCAATTTCAATAACAATACGGATGTAAGCTAGTGTGACTACAGCAACCTTGGGAAAAGCGCTAGCTAGGCATCCTTTATGACTTAACCTAGTAGGGGTTGGTTGAGCCATTTTTCAGATAACTGCGTAGGAATAAGCCAAGGAGGAGTTATGCCTCGAACAGTCAATCCATCCGACTTCCACAGCAAGCGAAAGGAAGTCCCTGATAACGAATACGCTAGAACCATTCCGTGCAACACGGTCAACATTAGCGCGCCGTTCCACTGGCTCGCATTAGGGCTTCATGATTTCGTGCGTATGCCGCTCATTAGTGCCTTTTATGGCTTGTGCTTTATGGCAGCAGCGATCGGCATTGTATTGCTTGTGCAATGGCAAGGAACCCATCTTGTCGTAATGCCTAGCTTAATCGTCTATATGCTTATTGGCCCATTTTTAGCTCTAGGGTTGTATGATGCCAGTTGGGAGAGAGAACGCGGACGCAAAGCTCGCCTTTTCCACTCAATGAAAGCGATAGGCCGTAACTCCACGTCTCAATGGGCATTTGCCGTTCTGCTCGCCGTTTGTATGATCTTCTGGATGCGCATCGCAGCGCTTCTTCATGCCCTTTATCCATCCGTACAAGGTGCACCGCTTACAGAATTCTTACCCTTCTTAGTGATTGGCTCACTCATCGGTTTTGTGCTGGCAAGCGTAGTATTCAGCATTTCAGCCTTCTCAATTCCATTAATGATGGAGCGAAGAGTTGACATGATGACCGCAGTCTTCACCAGCTTTAATGCGGTTAAATCCAACATTCCAGCAATGATCGTTTGGGCAGCAATCATCTGTGGCGGCATCTTGATTGGTTTTGCCACCTACGGAATCGGTATGCTATTTACTATGCCAATTCTCGGCTACGGCACATGGCACGCTTACCATGCAACGATTAAGAAAAAGCACACACCTTAATTCAGTGATGCTATGATCCAGCCCTCGCTACTGCGGGGGCTTTTTATTGAATTTGAGAGGAAAGAATGGACACGGAACTAAGCTACAAAGCAAAACAGGTGATGGCGCACTGTATCGCATTAGCTGAACATGCTTTTAAGCGTTCATTCCCTCTTCCCAGTTTGACCTTTAAAGTCCGAGGTAAAGCAGCAGGAAAAGCGTACCTTCAGCTCAATGAGATTCGTCTCAACCCGGTTTTATTTAAAGAAAACACCCAAGCTTTCTTGCAAGAAGTCATACCCCATGAGGTCGCCCACTTAATCACGTATCAGCTATACGGGCGCGTCCGCCCTCATGGCAAAGAGTGGCAAACCGTAATGGAATCCGTATTTAACGTTCCAGCCAAAACCACACATAGTTTCGAAGTCTCTTCCGTTCAAGGCAAAACCTTCGAGTACCATTGTCGCTGTACGACATATCCATTGTCTATTCGCCGTCACAACAAAGTACTTCGAAAACAAGCCGTATATTCGTGTCAAAAATGTCGTCAGCCTCTTAAGTTCACTGGCGTTCAGCTTACTTAGCCTCTCACTCAATTAACCAGCAGTTGGAAAGATTGACCCACTTTTCTTTTTTATTATTAACTTGCTTATTACGAAAGCTAATATCTGAGTGATAGAATGGATAAAGTCATACTTTTTAAAGACTTTAACCATGAAATATCTGTTCTCTTTATTTATTTTCGCACTGTCCAGTGCTGCTGTGGCCGCGCCCCCAAGTTCATTTTCAGCCGCTAAGCGTGAAGCCGTAAAGATCTATCAAGATCATCCCACCAGCTTCTACTGTGGTTGCAATATTCAATGGCAAGGCAAGAAAGGCTTACCTGACCTTGCTTCGTGCGGCTACCAGGTCCGAAAACAAGAAAGACGAGCCTCACGCATCGAGTGGGAACATGTCGTTCCAGCTTGGCAATTCGGACACCAACTACAATGCTGGCAAAATGGCGGGCGTAAAAACTGCTCCCGTAATGACAAAGCATTCCGTTTAATGGAAGCCGATCTGCATAATCTGACCCCCGCGATTGGTGAAGTCAATGGTGACCGCTCTAACTACAATTTCAGTCAGTGGAATGGTATCGATGGAGTAACCTACGGACGTTGCGAAGTACAAGTTAACTTCAAACAACGCAAAGTCATGCCCCCAGATCGCGCACGCGGTTCAATCGCTCGCACCTACCTTTATATGAGCAAGGAGTATGGTTTCAAACTATCCAAGCAACAAACTCAACTAATGAGTGCATGGAACAAAACCTACCCTGCTGATAAGTGGGAGTGCGAGCGCGATAAACGCATTGCCAAAATACAAGGTAACCATAATCCATTCGTTCAAGAAGCCTGTCGCGCGCTGTAATAATCACTAGCAGCGACAATCGCCTATCTCTCCTGTTTAAGGCGTTTCATTAACTCCAATTGAAACGCCTCTTGCCCCTTGTTTTTTAGATAGAAAGCATCCATGTTAGGAACTAAGTTTATTCTCTTGCTGGAAATCTCATGCGTATCCCTCGAATTTATCATCCAGAAACCATTCACCAACTTGGTACGACCCCTTTAAGTGAAGACGCAGCTGGTCATATTGGCCGCGTACTTCGCATGAAAGAAGGCCAGGAAGTTCTCCTATTTGATGGCAGTGGCGCGGAGTTCCCGGCAGTTATCACTGAAGTCAGCAAAAAGAATGTCCTCGTAGACATCTCTGAGCGCGTAGAGAACAGCATTGAATCCCCTTTGGATCTCCACTTAGGACAGGTCATTTCACGGGGCGACAAGATGGAATTCACTATTCAAAAGTCGGTAGAGCTCGGAGTTAATACCATTACTCCCCTTATTTCAGAGCGTTGTGGTGTGAAACTCGATCAAAAACGATTTGAGAAGAAACTGGCCCAATGGCAGAAGATCGCTATCAGTGCTTGTGAGCAGTGTGGACGTAACATCGTTCCGGAAATTCGCCCAATCATGAGTTTGGAAGAGTGGAGCAAAGAAGAGTACGATGGACTTAAGCTCAACCTTCACC
Organism: Vibrionaceae bacterium; assembly: GCA_018222805.1. Classification (GTDB taxonomy): domain Bacteria; phylum Pseudomonadota; class Gammaproteobacteria; order Enterobacterales; family Vibrionaceae; genus Vibrio. The sequence continues at coordinate 2,479 of JAAEZQ010000035.1, read as the reverse complement.
CTCGTGCCAAATATTCGATCAACACCCTGCCGACACCGGTTAAAAAAGTTCGTCTACTGATCGGCCCTGAAGGCGGCTTATCATCTGAAGAAATTGATATGACCCGCGAGTACCAATTTGAAGAGACGCTTCTCGGCCCACGAGTGCTGCGCACCGAAACAGCGGCTCTTACCGCAATTACAGCTTTACAAGTTCGTTTCGGCGATCTTGGTTAAAACGGAGAAAAATAATGATCAAACTCGGTATTGTAATGGACCCAATTTCGTCCATTAACATCAAAAAAGACTCTAGCTTTGCCATGATGCTTGAAGCGCAACGCCGCGGCTACGAAATCCACTACATGGAAATGAATGATCTTCATCTCGACCAAGGTGTGGCCATTGCCGACACCAAAGTGGTTGAGCTAAAAGAAGATCCAAACGGCTGGTACGAATTCAAATCAGAGCAAACTATCGAGCTATCTGAGCTAGACGCGGTTCTGATGCGTAAAGATCCTCCGTTTGACACTGAATACATCTACGCAACGTACATCCTTGAACGTGCAGAAGAGCAAGGCACATTAATCGTTAATAAGCCTCAAAGTCTGCGTGACTGTAATGAAAAACTATTTACTGCTTGGTTCCCAGAGCTGACGCCTACCACCATCGTGACTCGTAAAGCCGAAAAGATTAAAGCATTCCGCGAAGAGCACGGCGATGTGATCTTAAAACCTCTTGATGGCATGGGTGGTGCATCTATTTTCCGCGTGAAAGAGAACGATCCAAACGTATCAGTGATCATCGAAACACTGACTAACCACGGTCAAAACTATGCGATGGCACAAACATTCGTACCAGACATCAGCAATGGCGACAAACGCATTCTCGTAGTAGACGGAGAACCAATGCCTTACTGCTTGGCACGCATTCCAGCGAAAGGAGAAACGCGTGGTAACCTTGCTGCTGGCGGCACGGGTGAAGCACGTCCTCTCAGTGAGACAGACATTAAAATTGCTCAAACCGTAGCCCCTACACTCAAAGAAAAAGGGCTTATTTTTGTAGGCCTTGATGTAATTGGCGATAAGCTGACAGAAATCAACGTAACCAGCCCAACATGTATCCGAGAGATCGAAGCGGCGTTTGATATCTCAATCACCGGTAAACTAATGGATGCAATTGAACGCAGACTGAAGAGCGAATAAATAAATATATAGTAAAGTTATAGTAGAGAGCCCAAATGATAAAATAAGCAAATTCATGCATATAGTGCCAATTTACTTAAACTTCTGAGTCCTAAGGATCAGTATGAATATGAACCTCACAAACCATTTTTTAGTTGCCATGCCTGGAATGAAAGATCCCTATTTCCAGAATAGCGTGATCTACGTCTGCGAGCACAATGAAGAAGGCGCAATGGGGTTGATAATCAATGCGCCAGTCGATATCACTGTGGGTAACATGCTTAAGCAAGTCAAAGTACAACCTGTACACCCGCGTTTGTTCGAAGCCAGCCTTGAGAGACCTGTGTATAACGGCGGTCCGATCTCAGAAGATCGTGGTTTTATTCTGCATAAACCGAAAGATTACTATGAATCCAGTATTCAAATGACCGATGATCTTGCCGTTACAACCTCGCGAGATATTCTGACCGTATTGGGGACCGAAGCTGAACCAAGCGACTATTTAGTTGCTTTGGGCTACGCAGGTTGGAGCGCTGGACAGCTGGAAAATGAGTTAGTTGAAAACTCCTGGCTGACCATTGAGGCTACGCCAGAAATCATCTTTGATACCCCTATAACAGACCGTTGGAAAAAAGCAGTAGAAAAGCTGGGGATCGATCCGAGTCAGCTTTCTTCTGATGCAGGACATGCCTGATAAGGCAGACTGTTAACCTAGATTGAGATTTGAGACACCTTATGTCACGTACAATTATGGCTTTTGATTTTGGAACCAAAAGCATCGGCAGCGCGATTGGCCAGGAAATTACCGGTACAGCTTCCCCGCTCAAGGCTTTTAAAGCCAATGATGGCATTCCAAACTGGGACGACATCGAAAAACAGATCAAAGAATGGCAACCGGATTTATTGGTTGTGGGGCTACCGACAGACCTACACGGCAAAGACTTGGAAACCATTACCCCACGAGCAAAGAAGTTTGCTAATCGTTTACAAGGCCGTTATGGCTTGCCAGTTGAACTGCACGATGAACGTTTGTCCACAGCTGAAGCTCGTGCAGACTTATTCGAAATGGGTGGTTATAAAGCGCTGTCAAAAGGGAATATCGATTGTCAATCCGCAGTTGTCATTCTAGAGAGCTGGTTTGAAAATCTTTGGAATCAGTAAACTTGTCCGAAAAAAGAAAAGGTTGGCTTCTGCCAACCTTTTTTATTGTCTTTGTTCCGTCCTAAATAAGGTTGACACTTTCCAACCCAAAAATTGGAGAGTGATATGAAATCAACAAATAAAAGAACTCAGCGCGATTATTCCCTCGCTTTTAAACTC
>JAAEZQ010000081.1 GCA_018222805.1 Vibrionaceae bacterium | reverse complement strand
TGTTACGTTGCTGCTTTTTTCTTATTAACTCCTATGTTTGTATCCGCCCAGTCAACGTTTCGACTGGGCTTTTTTTCGCCTGTAACTTTTGCTCTGTAACTTCGTTTTGCTGCCATGCAGATATAAAAAAACCTCCCGCCTGGGAGGTTTTTCATGTACTTAAGTGTTTACGCTTGTGTCTTTTTTGGCAAAGATAGATGCAGTAGCACGTAACCAATTATCGCTGCTGTCGTTGACCCCATTAAAATACCTAGTCTTGCGTATGTATCGAACTCTGGGCTCACATTTCCGAATGCGAGTGACGAGATAAAGATAGACATAGTAAAGCCAATACCACAAAGCACAGAGACCGCGAAGATATGCTTGAAACCAATACCTTCAGGTAGCTTCGCCACGCCCAGTTTCACTGCGGCCCAACTGAAGGTAAAAATACCAAGTGGCTTACCCACCAACAAACCAAGCGCGATACCCAATGGCAGCATTGAAGTTAAACCAGATAGAGACACGCCTTCTAACGAAATACCAGCGTTTGCAAATGCAAACAGCGGAAGAATACCAAACGCTACGTATGGGTGAAGCGCGTGCTCCATATGTTTAAGAGGCGAATGTTTGCCAGGCTTACCTTGCAGCGGGATAGCAAAACCGATTACTACACCTGCAAGAGTAGCATGGACACCTGACTTAAGTACTGCAAACCAAAGGATTGCACCGACAATCATGTACGGTGTCAGTTTTGTCACCTTCTTAGCGTTCAATACGAACAGTACACCTGTCATGACGAAACCAACTAACAGTGCCATTGTAGATAGATCGCCCGTATAGAACAGAGCAATGATAACCACAACACCTAAGTCATCGATGATCGCCAAAGCGAGCAGGAATACTTTTAGACTTACCGGGACTCGTTTACCCAGTAGCGCCATAATACCCAATGCAAACGCAATATCTGTTGCCGCTGGAATTGCCCAGCCTGAAACCGCTTCGGCGTCACCCGCATTAAACGCAACGTAAATAAGAGCGGGTGCCAACATACCACCTACCGCAGCAATCGCAGGGAAGATCGCTGTTTCTTTTGATTTCAACGCACCTTCAAGTAACTCTCGTTTAACCTCAAGGCCAATCAATAAGAAAAACACAGCCATTAGGCCGTCATTGATCCAGTGAGATACAGACATACCTAGAACATAAGTATGCAGAATAGATTGATAAGTTTCGCCCAGAGGTGTGTTTGCAATGGTCATCGCAATCGCAGCAGCAATGACGAGAAGAATGCCTCCAGCGGATTCCATTTTGAAAAAGTCACGAATGGCATCGTTCATACATTAACCCTTATATTTATTATCTTAATAAACGATCGACAAAGAATGATATGAGTTTATAGCTGTAAGAAACTTTAGAATAATCGCTTGTTCAGAGTATAGACTTCGTTATTTCCGATGTTTGATAAGTAACACATCGTATTTTCCAACAGTAACCCTACAGGGATCAAGTTTAAGTGCATATCACCACTTTACTGTTTATCAATCAATATACTCATAAGCCAGCATAACATGATTAAAACACATATGATAAACATCAAATTTCAGCAGCAAACTACAGGCACAAAAAAGCCACCGTTATGGTGGCTATATAAATAAAAACGGGTGGCAGTTGGCTAAAAACTAATAGCCAGTTAATTGCATAAATCCCCACGCCTCGTTAGAGCCCGATGCTAATGTGGGCCCTTCCCAATAAGGAATAACAAACGGAAGCCACATATTCGTGTTAACAACGCGCGTTGTCAGATAAATATCGTATTCTGGTACGTTGATGAGCCATTGTAATGGGAGTCGTTTACCGTTCGATAAACTGGTCACTTGTATTGGTTGAATCTCAACCTCTTTCTCTGTCAGGTTAATCACTTGGCCCGAGCGTGTTGATAAGGTGCCAAATATGTGCGGCATTTGACCATGGTGACGATAGCGACTTACAGTCAACGCTCTGCCATCATCTAAATTGAACGTGAACCAGTCCCAACCTTGTTGCCCCGCTCCGATTAAACCGCTGCCCCACTCTTTTTGAGTCCAAGCAGACCCAGAAACAGGAATCCGTTGTCCATTTATATTCAAGTGGCCTTTCACATTAAGAAAAGGCGCACTAAAGCTAAATGAGGCAACCGACTGTAAAGCATGCTTAACTTGGTAGCCTCTATCACCGTTAACAACAAAAGGTCCGTTCGTCTGCGTATTAAGATCAACGCTGAATACATCAGTCGCGATTACAAGCTTGCCAGGAAAAGGAGTCGCTCCAAGCGAGCGCCAGTTCCAATTGTCGATCCATAAATTAAATGGACGATTTTGCATCCCGGCCTGACCTATGCCACCTCGCGCAACACGCTGCTCTCTCCACACCTGTGTTCCATGGCTGATGACGATGTGTGATATATACAGCTGTGGATTTTGCCAGCCTCTCGTTTCACGTTCATCTGTCGCGAATCTAAAGTAGCTCCACTGAACGTTATAGATTCCACCGTTCTTATCTTGCAGCTTAGCAAAGTAATTCCACCATTCGTGCTGGTAGTTGGGGTGAAACTTAAAATCTGCTGGCAGTGAAACATATTCATCAGGCAAAACCGGTTCGAAGATAGTTTTGTTCTCTCTGGTCAGGATCGAGTTAATTTTAGTTTCCTGAGTTACGGTTTCTTCGGTCCAAAACAGCGTATACACAAAGCCTATCAACAGAGCGACTGCCGCAATAAACAATACCGTTGCTAAGAAGCGCTTATTGGAGTTCTTTTTTACCACTACAACGCATCCCTTAATGACTTCATCGGTGTACTTTTAATCATTCTAATTACAGGTAAAGCACCTGCAGCCATGATGGCTAGCATTGCCCACGCAATCGTCTTAGCGTATTCCCACGGAATCGTTTGTAATTCCAGTGACCAGCCAAAAGATTGTCGGATAATAATATCTACTATCACATGAGCCAGTGCCCAGCCAAGAGGCACTGCGATCATCGCAGATATAGCCCCGAACGCAAAGAGTTGTAAGCCTCCAAGTAAAACAAGCTCTTTACCGGACACTCCCATACATCTAAGTAATGAGAAGTGACGCTGTCGAGAAAGTTCACCTGCCAGCGTCGCAAAGAACAGACCGAAAACAGCGATGATAAGTGTAATGTTACCCAGCGTACCTGCGATAGCAAAGGTGTGATCGAAAACACGCATTGCTTGGTTATAAATATTACTGTCATCAAAAATGCGATCCTGAGACAAACGGAACACGCTTTCCAATCTGTTTTTCAGTCCTTCACTCTTCACATTGTCTTCGAGGACAACGCCAAGTCCCACGTTACCAGTTCCCGCAAAGGCATAAAGCCAGTTTCGGTGAGACATCATCACTTGGTTATATGGATTGCCATAGTCATAATAGACACCCACAACTTGCCACCCTTCACCAAGCGGAGCGTGAAGATCTATAACATCACCAGGTCGGATATCGAGCTTCAACGCCATGGACTCACTCACCATCACACTCTTTCCATGGTGCAACTGATACCAGTAACTAGGCACACCTAACTTAACCGTTAAGGAGTCCAGTTCCCCTTCAGATGCTCCAGTACTCACAACTTGCAGGACGCCCTTATCAGTAGATAGATCTTTTTCCCAACGCCACCACACAGAGTTCACTTCAGGTTGCTGCTGTAACCAGCCGCTCATACGTGCCGCATTATTGTTGTTTGGGTAAATATAGATGTCCGCCGCCAAACGTTGATTAAGCCATTTGTCGGTCGTATCTCTAAAGCTACCAACCATGGTTTCAACACCAATATTCGCTGCGAGTGCAAGCATAAATGCCATGCTCGCTACCCCACGGTAACTCATACTGGCCGCAGCGTCAGCGAAGAACCACCTGACTCGTACCCAACGCAGCGAGTAGGAAAAACTCTGGAATAAATGCCACATGATAAATGGCATCAGAAGCGCAACACTTAACATCATCAGTGCAACGATAGTAAAACCAATCTCCTGTGTTTTCGGCGCTTGGTATACGCCCACAGCAGCAACACAGAACGCACATGCAGCCAATGCTTGCCAAGAGAACTCCCGGCCAGCAAAACGCATCAGAGAAAGACGCGAAGATAATCGAATTGGTTGTGATTTAAGTAGGCGTATCAGAGGCCATAAACAAGAAATTAGAGCGCCCATTGCTGACATAATTAAGCTGTATATGCTCGATTTCCAAGACCAGCCGATAGACAAGCCAACGTTAGCATCGTACAAATCGCTTAAACTTGATGATACTGTCGGAATCAACTCATTCGCGAGTATTACGCCAAAGAAGTTGCCACATGCCCAAGCTACAGTAACTAAAATAGAGAGCTCAAGTAATAAGGCTTGAGCAAGCTGAGTCCCAGATACACCAGCTTGACGTAGAATGCCTACTAAGCGTTGACGCTGAATCAGCGACAAAGACATGGCTTGATAAAAGATAAACAGTCCAACTAAAAACGATAGCATTCCCATCGCAGTTAAGTTCATATGAAATGCTTTGGTCAGAGACGCTAACTCATTCCGAGTGTTATGAGTCAGTGTCATACCATTTGGCAGCATTTTTTTCAGTGCTGACAGCTTCTCTTCTGACATTTCACCACACAAAATCGAAGACAAGCCCGAGCTGCGCTTCAACATGCGTAGTAAAGAGATATCAGTGATCAACCTCGTGCCTGAAAGTAGACTATTCTGATCGACTTGAAGCGGCCCCAGACGGCTGCCATCGCTCATCTCGATAAAGTCACCATCTTGCCAGCTCATGTAAGAAGCCAAATCTTGACTGATCAGGATAGGATAAGGGGGCTTCATAACTGACAGAATTGGCATTTCCCCTAATGACTTTCCTTGCTGGAGAGGAATCATGGCTACAGGATCAATACCGACCAACATCAGATTCATTTCTGACTTAGCGTCTAAATGAATTACATCAAACGGGGCACATTGATTAAAGCCTGCTCGGCGCAGTTGGATATAGAAACCCTGAGGAACTTTATTTGCAGAATGCTTGGTACTGATTCGGTAAGGTAACGGGTTAGAAAAAAGTCTCTCACCGGTTGTATAGCTCTGTTTGGCATGCTGGTTAATGGAGGTAACGCCAACCAGAAGGGATACGCCTAAAGTTAAACCTAACCAGACGAGGATAATTTGCAGTGGGTAACGACGGTAATGACCGAGTAGTGCCTTAACTACGGGCC
>JAAEZQ010000080.1 GCA_018222805.1 Vibrionaceae bacterium | reverse complement strand
TTGTTGTTTTGCCGACCCCACCTTTCTGGTTGGCGATTGCTACAATTTTACCCACACGACTACCTCGCTAATTTTCCTTGCGCGATAAGATTACTAGATGACGATCCCCTTCCAACTCAGGAACAGTCAAAGATACGACATCGGTCACATAACACCACTCAGGAAGCAGATCTATTTCATCTTTAGGGTGCTGTCCTTTCAATGCAAAAAACAATCCATTTTCCTGTTTCGGTAGATGGTGACACCATTCCACCATATCTGTCATTGAAGCAAAAGCACGGCTTAAAACACCATCGAATTTTTCTTCAGGTTGGAACTCTTCTACGCGACTTTGGACCGGAGTTACATTCTTAAGACCTAATGTGTGTACGACCTGTTTTAGAAAACGAATGCGTTTACCCAAACTATCAAGCAGGTAGAATTCTTTTTCCGGATTCATGATCGCTAATGGGATACCCGGTAGTCCAGGGCCAGTTCCAACGTCGATAAAGCGCTTACCTGGTAAGTGAGCGCTAACCACTATACTATCAAGAATATGTTTCACTAACATCTCAAGTGGATCACGTACTGAAGTCAAATTGTACGCTTTGTTCCATTTATCGAGCAGTTCAACATAACCGACAAGCTGTTCACGTTGCTTCTCTGATACTTCAAGGTCGGTTTGAGCAATCAATGCATCCAGTTTGGTTCGAAGTACACTCATTACTCATCCTCACCTTTTTTCAGTAAGCCATGCTTTTTCAGATGAACCAGTAGAATCGAAATCGCAGCTGGTGTAATCCCTGAAATACGAGAAGCGATACCAATACTTTCAGGCTTCGCTTCGCCTAATTTTGCTACCACCTCGTTCGATAGACCTTTCACTTGTTTGTAATCCAGATCAACCGGTAACTTAGTGTGTTCGTGGCGGAGCGACTTCTCGATCTCGTCTTGCTGACGCTTGATGTAGCCATCGTATTTCACCTGAATTTCAACCTGCTCAGCAGCCTGTTGATCGTCCAAAGCTGGTGCAAATGCGTCTAATTGAGTCAACTGAGAGTATGAGATCTCTGGACGACGTAACAGATCCTCACCACTGGCTTCACGCGCCATTGGCGTTTTCAGCAGTTTGTTCAGCTCATCGACGCCCGCCGATTTTGGATTCATCCAAGTTGACTTCAGGCGTTGACGCTCCGTTTCCATGTTGTCGATTTTTTCATTGAATCGTGCCCAACGCACATCATCAACCAGCCCAAGTTCACGAGCTTTTTCGGTTAAGCGCAAATCAGCATTGTCTTCACGAAGCAACAGGCGGTATTCCGCGCGAGACGTGAACATGCGGTACGGTTCTTTGGTGCCCATGGTGGATAAGTCATCAATCAATACGCCCATGTAAGCCTGATCGCGACGCGGGTTCCAGCCTTCTTTGTCCTGGCTGTACAAACTGGCGTTCAAACCTGCCATCAAACCCTGAGCTGCCGCTTCTTCGTACCCGGTTGTACCGTTAATTTGGCCAGCAAAAAACAAACCATGGATAAATTTCGTTTCGTACGTCTGCTTCAAATCTCGTGGATCAAAGAAATCGTACTCAATCGCGTAACCCGGACGAACGATGTGTGCGTTCTCAAAACCTTTCATTGAACGAACAATCTGCACCTGAACATCAAACGGTAAGCTGGTAGAAATACCATTTGGGTACAGCTCGTTGGTTGTCAGGCCTTCTGGCTCAATAAAGATCTGGTGGCTATTTTTATCCGCAAAGCGCATCACCTTATCTTCGATAGATGGGCAGTAACGTGGACCGATACCTTCGATAACGCCAGCGTACATTGGACTGCGATCAAGGTTAGCGCGAATCACATCGTGTGTGCTCTCGTTGGTGTGAGTAATAAAACACGGAATTTGACGCGGATGCTGCTCACGGTTGCCCAGAAATGAAAATACCGGGGTCGGGTTATCCCCATGTTGCTCTTCCAGTACGGAGAAGTCGACCGTACGAGCATCAATACGTGGTGGTGTACCTGTTTTGAGACGATCCACGCGGAATGGTAGTTCACGCAGACGATCAGCCAGAGCGATCGATGGTGGATCTCCTGCACGGCCACCAGAAGAACTTTCCATACCGATATGGATCTTACCGCCTAGGAACGTACCAACCGTCAACACAACCGACTTGGCGTGGAATTTAAGACCCATTTGAGTCACGACGCCAATCACATGATCCTGCTCAACTATCAGATCATCAACCGATTGTTGGAATAGAGTTAGGTTTGGTGCGTTTTCCAGTGCACTGCGAACATAGGCTTTGTAAAGAGCACGATCGGCTTGAGCACGAGTAGCTCGTACAGCTGGGCCTTTAGAGGCATTGAGTGTTCGAAATTGAATACCTGCATGATCGATAGCTTGCGCCATCAAACCGCCCATTGCATCCACTTCTTTGACTAAGTGACCTTTACCAATACCACCAATCGCCGGATTACAAGACATCTGGCCTAGCGTATCGATGTTATGGGTAAGGAGAAGTGTTTTTTGTCCTGTACGTGCAGATGCGAGTGCGGCTTCCGTTCCAGCATGTCCGCCACCAACAACAATGACGTCAAAATTTTCGTGATAAAGCATGAACCGACCTCAGGTATTCAAAGGATTTATTGGACAGATAAAGGAGCCGTATTTTACCTGCTTTATGTCGGAGAGAAAATCGTTTTCTCACTTTATCCATTTTAAGCTTCAAGAGTTATATATATAAGATCTATATATATGATCTTTTATTAGATCTATTATTAGGATCGACCTCTTCTGTGGATAACCTAAAAATGATCAACAAGATCATGGATCTTCTTTGGATCATATCTTGTGATCATGATTGGATCTACTCGAGGATTACCTGGGATCAAAATGGGTGGTTATACACAGGGGGGTAAAACGATCAAAGTTATTATTTGGATAACTAAAGGAAAGTAACTGGATATTAGCTTACTTATCCACAGTTCGTATGCTCGTTTTTTAATCAGTTGATTGGCTATTTAGAGAGAAAGTTATTCACATTGAAGGTGACAGAGCCGCAATGCGACTCTGTAAGCAGGAGAAAGTGGCAGTTAAAATCGTTCGATGTGCTCTTTTAGCCATTCTTCTGCAGCGTCTTCTGGCACTTCGTGGCTAAGGACATCAATCTTGAAGCAGTCTGTAATTGGTGTGGCACCAATGTCTTCCAGTAAATCATACGCATGCTGGCCAGCGGCACAGAACGTATCATAGCTAGAGTCACCAATTGCAATCACGGCAAACTTCACATTCGCCATTTTCGGTGGGGTATTTTGCAACGCAGCAATGAACGGTTGAATATTGTCTGGATACTCACCGGCACCATGGGTAGAGGTGATCACCAGCCAGGTACCTTGATTGTCAATAGAGGCCAGTTCTGGTTGATTGTGGATCGTGGTTTCAAATCCGTTCTCGATGAGTAGATCACTCAGGTGATCCCCCACGTATTCAGTGCCACCCAGGGTACTGCCTGTAATAATATGGATCATTTATCTTCCTTATAAGCCATACCTGCGCTCGTACAGATGAGCGAGTGTACAAAAAGAAACGCGGTGGTAAACCTAAGCTTAACACCGCGCGTTATATTATTTGCCGATACAGAATGAAGAGAAAATACGACCGAGCAGATCGTCTGAACTGAACTCCCCGGTAATCTCATTCAGATGTTGTTGAGTGATGCGCAGCTCTTCTGCGAGTATCTCACCAGCCATATAGCCTTCAAGCTGCTCCTGACCGATTTGTAGGTGCTGTGCAGCGCGTTCTAATGCATCCAGATGGCGGCGACGAGCCATAAAGCCACCCTCGGTGTTGCCTGAGAAGCCCATGCACTCTTTTAAATGTGCACGCAAGGCGTCAACACCGGTCCCTGTTTTTGCCGACAGGCGGATCAGAGTGGGGTTGTTGACATGACAGATACCCATTTCTTCACCGGTTTGATCCGCTTTGTTGCGGATCACTGTCATACCAATGCTGTCTGGTAGGCGATCGACAAAGTCAGGCCAGATATCTTTAGGATCGGTGGCATCGGTTGTGGTGCCATCGACCATAAACAGTACTCGGTCTGCTTGTGCAATTTCATCCCAAGCGCGTTCGATACCAATTTTTTCTACTTCATCGGAGGCGTCACGTAAGCCTGCGGTATCGATGATGTGTAGCGGCATTCCATCAATATGGATGTGTTCACGCAGAACGTCACGAGTGGTACCCGCGATATCAGTCACGATGGCGGACTCTTTACCCGAGAGTGCATTCAACAGACTGGATTTACCCGCGTTAGGGCGACCCGCGATAACTACCTTCATACCCTCACGCATAATTGCGCCCTGATTGGCCTCACGACGCACGGCATCAAGGTTATCGATAATTACTTGCAGATCCCCAGCCACTTTACCGTCGGCAAGAAAATCAATTTCTTCTTCTGGGAAATCAATCGCGGCTTCTACATAGATGCGTAGGTGAATCAGTGATTCCACCAGCGTTTGAATGCGTTGAGAGAACTGGCCTTGCAGTGACTGCAGGGCAGATTTCGCCGCTTCTTCAGAACTGGCGTCAATTAGGTCGGCAATCGCCTCTGCTTGCGTCAGGTCCATTTTGTCGTTGAGGAATGCACGCTCAGAGAATTCCCCCGGACGCGCAGCACGCACGCCTTCAATGCCCAGGATACGTTTAATCAGCATGTCCATGACGACAGGGCCGCCGTGGCCTTGCAGTTCAAGTACATCTTCGCCTGTAAACGAATGTGGGTTAGGGAAGTACAGAGCGATGCCCTGGTCAAGCACTGTCCCATTCTCTGCCTGAAATGGCAGATATTCTGCGTAGCGAGGCTTGAGTGTTTTACCTGTCACTTCCTCTGCCACCAAATTGGCCTTCGGGCCGGAAACACGAATAATGCCGACACCGCCACGACCAGGTGCAGTCGCTTGAGCGACAATCGTATCTGTAGTCATAATCTTGCCTTTTGAGCTGGGCTATAAGGTATGTTGACCCTAGGGAGCCATCATTTGTTAGCTGAATTGTAATCAGCCAAAAACAAAAAGGCGACCTTTTGGCCGCCTTTCTCAATCATTTCCTAAAGGATTACTTAGTGTGTAAGCCTTTTTTCTCTAATCCTTTGTAGATCAGAGTTTGCTGGATAAGCGTAACGATGTTCGATACCAACCAGTAAAGAACGAGACCTGATGGGAAGAACAGGAAGAAGAAAGTAAACATAACCGGCATAAAGGTCATGATCTTCTG
>JAAEZQ010000004.1 GCA_018222805.1 Vibrionaceae bacterium | reverse complement strand
TGCGGCGCCAGAACCTAAATCTGGTGCGTCTACCAATTCCGCCACTTCCGCATCTATTCCTAATCACTCTTTCAAAGAGTATTTAGGAATGGTGGCTACGACGGGATTCGAACCTGTGACCCCATCATTATGAGTGATGTGCTCTAACCAGCTGAGCTACGTAGCCAAAACCATATTTTTTGTTCTCAACACTTCGTTGCCTTGTTGTCGGGAACGGCGCGCATTATGCGAAGTTGAGTAAGATCCGTCAACAGTTTTTTTAAATAAATCTCGTAAAAAACCTCGTTCGCTTCCTTTTTAAACAAAGAGGCGTGTTTATGATCTAAAACTGGAAAAAAAATCGCTTGCAGCTAGGTAGTTAACTTCAGGTCTTTTGTTGAAGGGATAAAAAAAGCCAGCAATCATGCTGGCTTTTTATGTAAATGAAGTGTTTAAAATTCATTCATTTAATTAAACGTTGAAGCGGAAGTGAATAACATCACCGTCTTTTACGATGTATTCTTTACCTTCTAGGCGCCATTTACCTGCGTCTTTCGCACCACTTTCACCGTTGAATTCGATGAAATCGTCGTAACCAACAACTTCTGCACGGATGAAACCTTTTTCAAAGTCAGTGTGGATCTTCGCTGCTGCTTTTGGTGCGGTTGCACCTACAGGGATTGTCCATGCACGAACTTCTTTTACGCCAGCGGTAAAGTAAGTTTGTAGGTTTAGCAGTTCGTAACCTGCGCGAATCACGCGGTTCAGACCTGGTTCTTCGATACCTAGGTCTGCTAGGAACTCTTCACGCTCGTCATCTTCTAGTTCAGCCATTTCTGACTCGATAGCAGCACATACAGGAACAACAACGTTGTTTTCTTTTGCTGCAAATTCACGTACAGCATCTAGGTATGCGTTGTCTTCAAAACCATCTTCGTTCACGTTAGCGATGTACATGGTTGGTTTTAGTGTCAGGAAGTTTAAGTAACCAATTGCAGCTAGCTCTTCTTTAGCAAGTTCTACTGTGCGTGCTGAACCGCCTTCTGTTAGCACTGGAAGTAGCTTTTCAAGCACGGTTAGCTCGAATTTTGCGTCTTTGTCACCACCTTTTGCTTTCTTCGCGTTACGCTGGATAGCGCGTTCACAAGAATCAAGGTCAGCCATTGCTAGCTCAAGGTTAATTACTTCAATATCTTCGATTGGAGATACTTTACCCGCTACGTGAACGATGTTGTCGTTTTCGAAACAACGTACAACGTGACCGATCGCATCAGTTTCACGGATGTTTGCTAGGAATTTGTTACCTAGACCTTCACCACGTGATGCACCCGCTACTAGACCAGCGATGTCCACGAATTCCATTGTAGTAGGCAGCACTTTCTGTGGGTTAACGATCTTTGCTAGTGCATCTAGACGTAGATCTGGCACAGGAACTACACCAGTGTTTGGTTCGATCGTACAGAACGGGAAGTTTGCTGCTTCGATGCCTGCTTTAGTTAGTGCGTTAAACAGAGTTGATTTACCAACGTTTGGTAGACCAACGATGCCACATTTAAAACCCATGATAGTAACCTTATTCAGCTTTGAACGTGTGGAGGCGATTTTGTGCTTTTGATAGGCCATCCTTAATCAGAATGTCTAGACAACGCACCGATTCATCGGTTGCGGCGTCCAAAAGCTCTTGTTCTTTTGCTGGAGCTTTACCTAGTACAAAACCTGCCACTTTATCTTTGTGTCCCGGATGGCCAATGCCGATACGAAGACGATAAAAATCTTTGTTGTTGCTTAATTTGCTTATTGTGTCACGCAGGCCATTGTGACCACCGTGACCGCCACCTTTTTTAAACTTAGCGACACCTGGCGGTAAGTCTAGCTCGTCATGAGCAACCATGATCTCTTCTGGTTTTATTTGGTAAAACTTCGCCAGAGCGGCGATGGATTTTCCCGAAAGATTCATGAAAGTGGTTGGAATAAGCAAACGGAGATCCTGCCCGTTGACCATGATACGTCCGGTCAACCCGAAGAACTTTGGTTCGTTCTTCAGCGTAATGTTGTGAACGCGTGCTAATTCTTCTACAACCCAAGCGCCCGCATTATGGCGAGTTTTGGCATATTCTGGTCCCGGATTAGCAAGACCAACGAGAAGTTTGATTTGTTGACTCAAGGTTAGGATCTCTCTGGAATCTCAAAAAGCGCAGTATGATAGCACAGAAAACTGACAGTGGGGGAACTCGGTTGAGATTGATCATTTCCTCAATGAGCCACCATTGGCTGTGTCCTGCGCACAAATAAAAAACACCCCAAAAGGGGTGTTTTAAAAATCAGTGTAACTGAAATGTCCGAATTAGTTGAACATTGCAGAAATTGACTCTTCGTTGCTGATACGACGAATCGCTTCAGCCAGCATGCGAGATAGGCTTAGTGTTGTCACTTTACCTGTCGCTTCCATCTCTTTAGACATAGTGATTGAATCGGTTACGATCACTTGGTCTAGTACAGAGTTGCCGATGTTTTGTGCCGCGTTACCTGAGAATACAGCGTGTGTTGCGTAAGCGAATACACGCTTAGCACCGCGCTCTTTTAGCGCTTCTGCTGCTTTACATAGTGTGCCGCCAGTGTCGATCATGTCATCAACGATCACGCAATCGCGACCTTCAACATCACCGATTAGGTTCATCACTTCAGAAACGTTTGCACGTGGACGACGCTTATCAACGATAGCGATATCGATATCACCCAACGCTTTAGCGGTTGCACGAGCACGTACAACACCACCAAGGTCAGGAGAAACCACTACTGGGTTTTCTAAGCCACGAGCTTGCATGTCTTCTAGTAGTACTGGTGTACCGAAGATGTTGTCTACAGGTACATCGAAGAAGCCTTGAATCTGCTCTGCGTGTAGGTCGATAGTCAGAACGCGGTCAACACCAACGTTAGATAGGAAATCAGCAACAACTTTTGCAGTAATTGGCACACGAGAAGAACGTACACGACGGTCTTGACGAGCGTAACCAAAGTAAGGGATAACTGCAGTGATACGGCCTGCTGAAGCACGGCGCATTGCATCAATCATAACAACCAGTTCCATTAGGTTGTCGTTAGTCGGTGCACAAGTGGATTGAATGATGAAAACATCGCTACCACGAACATTCTCATTGATTTGAACTGCAACTTCGCCATCAGAAAAGCGAGAAACAGATGCATCACCAAGAGAGATGTAAAGACGATCAGCAATACGTTGGGCTAGTTCAGGTGTTGCATTACCAGCAAATAGCTTCATATCAGGCACGGTGGAAACCTCGGGTTTGCGTCCAGTTTTAATTAGGTCGGTGTGTGGCTGATTGGTATTCAGCCAAAGTCTCTTTTAATGGCGAAATATTGCGCCCTTGAGCGACAAATGCCGAGACATCATCAGAGAGTTGTGCAAGGAGAGTTTCTGCTTCTGATTTGCTCGAAAATTCAGCAAAAACGCAAGATCCTGTCCCAGTCAATCTTGACGGCGCGTATTGTAGCAGCCAAGAAAGTTGCTTATCAACCTCCGGATAGAGCATTCGGACAATTTTTTCGCAATCGTTTACGTTTGGTGTGTTCAAAAGTGTGGCTAGATCCCGTTTTTCGGTATTTCGTGTTAAATCTGGATGACGAAATACGTCAACGGTGGCGATCGAGACATTAGGTCTTACGACGAGGTACCACTTTTCTTCCGGATAAGCGGGAGAAAGCTTTTCTCCTACACCTTCAGCAAATGCAGCAAACCCACGTACAAAAACTGGCACGTCAGCGCCAAGTTTCAGGCCAATTTGAGCAAGTTCATCATCGCTGAGATTCAGTTGCCACAGGTAATTAAGCGCAACCAGAGTTGTTGCGGCATTTGATGATCCTCCTCCGATCCCACCACCCATCGGCAAGACTTTGTGAAGATCAATGTGTGCGCCTAAATCACAGTGAGCATATTCTTTTAGAGCGGTCGCGGCTTTCCATATCAAATTATCCTGAAGCGGGACACCTTCAATTTCGGGAGAGAGGGTGATGTCTCCTGTTTTATTGGCTTGAATGGTGAGTTCGTCACCATGATCCACGAATTGGAAAAGCGTTTGTAGCTCGTGATAGCCGTTTTCAGTGCGGCCATTAATATAAAGAAAGAGATTCAATTTCGCCGGTGAAGGCCAGCGGGTTGAAATATCGATCATTGGGTGATGTTCCATTTAGTGATCAGGAGATTTATTTTTACGTCCGACGTGGTCAGCTTTAATCGGTTTGGCAGCGGCAATGCTTGCTCATGCCATTGTACATCGCGGTAGCGTTGGTAATCGATGTTCCAGTCGTTCAGGCCAATTTGCTTGTTCAAGGCTTGCAGTGTATTGGCCGAGGAGAGTTGGAACGTGTCTGCGTCGGTTGGTAGACCTAGCAGCCAGTCAGGCATATGCTCTACCGGCATCATTAATCCGGTTAATTGGAATATCAGTTGGTTGGCATGGCGTGCAGAGAGAACTTGGTCATCATAGGTTTCTACAGTAGCACCTTCCGGTGTGATGGTTAGGTTCAGTGCGGTTTGACCAAGAATTGTCGTTAAACGAAGCTGACTTAGTGCTGTGGAGTGTTTCCAGAAGAAATTAAGGTTTTGTCTTTGGTCTGGCCCAATATAGCCAAGTTTGCCAGTCACTTGAAAATCATGAATGGCTTCAAGTTTTTTTTCGTGAGTTTGCCATTCCACGCTGGTGATACTTTCCGGAACAGAGCTACAGCCAGCGAGCAGGAGACTCGACAAGACAAATATAATAAAGGAGCGTAAGGTCATGTTTGATGGCTTATTAATCAGTTTCATCGGTATTCGCTCACAACTATAGCATTGAAAAGTCGCAGTTAGGAAAACAAATCCGGCTTGCCCTTTCAATAAATGCGTGCTTACAGTAAAATTCTGAACCTATTTCATAATCGATCTCAGAGATACCACGTTAGATGTCCTTGCTTGCTATTGGAATCAATCACAATACAGCGTCTGTCGACTTGCGCGAGAAGGTGGCGTTTGGACCGGATAAACTCGGCCCGGCACTCGAGCAACTTAGAAAGCACGAAGCCGTAAACGGCAGTGTTATTATTTCAACCTGTAACCGAACTGAGTTGTACTGCGATGTAAAGCAAGGAGCACGAAACAAGCTGATCGATTGGCTTGTTCAGTTCCATGACGTGAGCCGAGAAGAGTTGATGCCGAGTCTGTACGTGCATGAAGAGCAATCTGCTATTAGGCATTTGATGCGCGTATCATGTGGTCTCGATTCTCTAGTGTTGGGCGAGCCTCAGATTTTAGGGCAGGTAAAGCAGTCTTTTTCTGACTCGCGTGAACACCAGGCGGTCGATGCGTCGATTGATAAGCTGTTCCAAAAAACGTTTTCTGTCGCGAAACGTGTACGTACAGAAACGGATATCGGTGGCAATGCAGTGTCGGTGGCTTATGCTGCATGTACACTGGCCAAACATATTTTTGAATCACTGTCTGACTCCACGGTTCTTTTAGTTGGCGCGGGAGAAACCATAGAATTGGTTGCCAAGCACTTGGCCTCTAACGGCTGCTCTAAAATGATTGTCGCTAACCGCACCAAAGAGCGTGCACAAGGCTTAGCGGACCAGTTTGGAGCAGAGGTGATCAGCTTAAATGAAATACCTGATCATCTTGCCAGAGCGGATATTGTCATTAGCTCCACGGCAAGCCCATTACCTATTATCGGTAAGGGCATGGTCGAAACGGCGCTGAAAAAACGTCGTCATCAACCGATATTACTGGTTGATATTGCCGTGCCACGAGATGTAGAGCCTCAAGTCGGTGAGCTTAATGACGCTTATTTGTACTCCGTCGATGATCTGCAGTCGATTATTGACAGCAATATTGAGCAGCGAAAAGTAGAAGCCATTCAGGCTGAAGCGATTGTGAGTGAGGAAAGTGCTGCGTTTATGACGTGGTTACGGTCACTACAAGCGGTCGATAGTATTCGCGATTATCGCGAGTCAGCAAACAATATACGTGAAGAGTTATTGAGCAAAAGCCTGCAATCATTGGCAGTTGGCGCAGACCCGGAAAAAGTCCTGCGCGAGCTCAGTAATAAACTCACCAACAAACTGATTCACGCTCCAACTCGTGCATTGCAAAATGCAGCGGAGCAAGGCGAACCAGCAAAATTAACGATTATCCGTCAAACTCTAGGTTTGGATGATCTATAACTCACGCTTTTTATTAAGAAAACGACACTATGAAAGCCTCTATTCTGACTAAGCTAGAAACGCTAGTAGAACGTTACGAAGAAGTTCAACATCTTCTTGGTGATCCTGATGTAATCGGAGATCAGGACAAATTCCGTGCTCTGTCTAAAGAGTACTCTCAGCTAGAAGAAGTAACCAAGTGCTTCCAAGCTTATCAACAAGCGCAAGATGATCTTGCCGCCGCTGAAGAGATGGCAAACGAAGACGACGAAGAAATGCGTGAAATGGCGCAGGAAGAAATCAAAGACGCAAAAGAAACCATCGTGCGCCTTGCTGATGAACTGCAAATTCTTCTTCTGCCAAAAGATCCAAACGACGATCGCAACTGTTTCCTAGAAATTCGTGCTGGTGCCGGTGGTGATGAAGCGGGTATCTTTGCGGGTGATCTGTTCCGTATGTACAGCAAGTACGCGGAGAAGAAAGGTTGGCGCATAGAAGTAATGTCTTCAAATGAAGCAGAGCACGGCGGTTACAAAGAGATGATTGCCAAAGTAAGTGGCGATGGCGCTTACGGCATATTGAAATTTGAGTCGGGCGGCCACCGTGTACAGCGTGTCCCTGCTACTGAATCTCAAGGCCGTGTACATACTTCTGCTTGTACCGTCGCGGTTATGGCTGAAATTCCTGAAGCTGAAATCCCAGAGATTAAGGCTGCGGATCTTAAAATCGATACTTTCCGTGCATCAGGCGCGGGTGGTCAGCACGTTAACACCACGGATTCTGCAATCCGTATTACGCACTTACCAACGGGTACCGTGGTAGAGTGTCAGGACGAGCGCTCACAGCACAAAAACAAAGCCAAAGCGATGGCAGTACTTGCTGCACGTATTATTCAGGCAGAAGAAGCGAAGCGCGCGGCTGAAGTGTCTGATACACGTCGTAACCTGCTAGGTTCTGGTGATCGTAGTGACCGTATCCGTACTTACAACTACCCACAAGGTCGCGTTTCTGACCATCGTATCAACCTGACGGTTTACCGTTTGAATGAAGTGATGGAAGGTGACCTGCAAAGCTTGATCGACCCTGTTGTTCAAGAACACCAAGCAGACCAACTAGCGGCGCTAGCTGAGAACGCTTAATCGATGACTCAAGTTCAATCTATTGAGCAAGCACTGAAAAGTGCCACAGCAAAACTGACAGAGGGCGGCAAAGAGTCGCCTTCTCTCGATGCGGCAGTCCTGCTTTGTCATGTCCTTGGCAAGCCAAGAAGTTATCTACTTACCTGGCCTGAACGAGTATTAGAAGACGAACAACAAGTGCAGTTTGATGCTTTGCTTGAGAGACGTTTAGCTGGAGAGCCAGTGGCTTACATTATTGGTGAGCGTGAGTTCTGGTCTTTGCCATTGAAAGTTTCCCCTTCTACGTTGATTCCAAGACCGGACACCGAGCGTTTGGTCGAAGTCGCCTTAGATAAAACCTTTGAGCAGAGTGGCTCTATCCTGGATTTAGGTACCGGAACGGGGGCCATCGCTTTAGCTTTGGCTTCTGAAATGCCGAATCGTCAGGTGATGGGGGTCGATCTTAAGCAAGAAGCGAAAGAGCTGGCTGAATACAATGCTGAGCAACTAAACATCAAGAATGTGACGTTTACTCAGGGAAGTTGGTTCGAACCTATTGTTCCGGGAACAAAGTTTGCTCTTATTGTTTCTAACCCCCCGTACATCGATGAGAAAGATCCGCACTTAGCTCAAGGTGATGTGCGTTTTGAACCCAAATCTGCACTTGTGGCTGATGAAGGTGGGTTGGCGGATATTCGTCATATCTCTAATGCTGCTCGTCAGTACCTTGAAGAGGGTGGTTGGCTTGTGTTCGAGCACGGCTACGATCAGGGGCAAGCGGTGAGAGACATCATGTGTCGCTTTGGCTATCAACAAGTCGTTACTGAACAAGATTACGCTGGCAACGATCGGGTGACCCTTGGTTGTTTTGCCGCTGAACAATAACGAGAAAGTCAGCAACTTTAAACTAAGAGAAGAAAAATGTACGTAGCTCTAAAACATATTCACCTCCTAACCATTGCACTCAGTGCGACATTGTTGTCGATTCGCTTCGTGTTGATGATGATGAACTCGCCAAAACGTAACCATCGTTTTTTGAAAGTGTTCCCGCATATTGTTGATACTGCGCTGCTGCTATCTGGTATCGCTCTGATCTTCGTAACTGGCTTCATTCCATTTACTGACGCAGCTCCTTGGTTAACCAACAAGATCACTTGTGTGTTAGCGTACATTGCTCTGGGCTTCTTCGCTTTGAAGTTAGCCAAAAACAAACTACTACAAATTTTCGGTTTCTTCGGCGCATTAGGCTGGTTAGTGATGGCCGCTAATATTGCAGTGTCTAAGAGTCCGACTTTATTTGGGTAACAGTCATGGTTGAGTTTTTTGACGAAGATTTTGACAATATGGCGTTGGTTGAAGGGGCGTTAGAGCTTAACAAATCTGTCGATCCTGAGACCAATGTACATTGGGCAAAACAAGAGCTGGAACGCCTATACCAAGAAGCGGAAGTTGCTTTAGTTCATGAAACCAATGAAGAGCAGCGCTTCGATTCGTTTTTACGCCTTTTCTTCCAAGAGTGGGGCTTTAAGGGCGATGACCAAGAGTATTTTAACTCTGATAACAGCTTTATCGATAAAGTGTTGGAGCGTAAAAAAGGCATTCCAGTCAGTTTAGGCTCGATTTTATTGTATCTGGGTAACAAGCTCGGTTTCCCGTTAAAAGGCATTACGTTTCCAACGCAATTCTTGCTGAAAATAGATTGGATGCACAAGACGCCAGATTATATCAACCCATTTAACGGTGAATATGTAGGCGAAAGAATTCTTCAGGCCTGGTTGATTGGTCAAGAAGGGCCACTAGCGCAACTTAAACCGGAACACTTTGAAGAAGCGGACAACCCGACGGTCATTGGCCGCTGGCTAGCACTGATCAAAAGTGCCATGCTGCGTGAAGAGCGTTACACGTTGGCGCTACGCTGTACCAATCTGGCACTCACGTTTGTACCGGATGACCCGTATGAGATACGTGATCGCGGGTTTATCTTTCAGCAGTTAGATTGCCATCAAGTCGCCGCGTCTGATTTCCAGTACTTTATTGACCAGTGCCCTGATGATCCGGCTTCAGAGCTACTAAAATCACAAGTAAACGTGATGACTGAGAAGCACATCACGTTACACTAACGCGATCGATAAGCGGATAGAAGCTTATCGAGAATAGAAAAAGAGAATCAAAATGGAACAGAAAATCGTTAATATTGGCGACATTCAGGTTGCTAACGACAAGCCATTCACCCTATTTGCGGGTATGAACGTTCTTGAGTCTCGTGATCTTGCGATGCAGATCTGTGAGCACTATGTAAAAGTGACTGAAAAACTGGGCATTCCTTACGTATTTAAGGCGTCGTTCGATAAAGCAAACCGCAGTTCTGTTCACTCATACCGTGGTCCAGGCCTTGAAGAAGGTATGAAGATCTTTCAAGAGCTAAAAGACACATTTGGCGTGAAAATCATCACGGATGTTCACACTGAAGCTCAGGCACAGCCAGTCGCAGACGTAGTGGATGTTATCCAGCTTCCTGCATTTCTTGCGCGTCAGACTGACCTTGTTGAAGCGATGGCGAAAACAGGCGCGGTAATCAACGTGAAAAAACCTCAGTTCATGAGTCCTGGTCAGGTGGGTAACATCGTTGAGAAGTTTGCAGAGTGTGGTAACGATAAAATCATTCTATGTGAACGCGGCTCATGCCATGGTTACGACAACTTAGTGGTAGACATGCTTGGTTTTGGCGTAATGAAAAACGCATCAAAAGGCAGCCCAATCATTTTTGACGTGACGCACTCTCTACAAATGCGTGACCCGTCAGGTGCAGCATCGGGCGGTCGTCGTGAGCAGACGGTTGAGTTGGCAAAAGCCGGCCTTGCAACGGGTATTGCGGGTTTGTTCATTGAAGCGCACCCGAACCCAGATCAAGCGCGTTGCGATGGCCCATCTGCATTACCGCTGGACAAGCTAGAGCCATTTTTAGCGCAAATGAAGTCGCTCGACGATCTCATTAAGAGCTTTGCGGACATCGACATTAAATAATTAGTGTTCTTCGGACGAAAAATAGCCAACTCTGAGTTGGCTATTTTTTTGCCTGAAATAATAGAAGTCTCAAACTGTCATTGTTGAGTTTGAGTTCATATGACAATTGACCATAATTAACAAATCAATACGTTAGAACAACCACATTTTGTTTCGTGCTTTAGCGAAGTGGCTGGTAAGCGTGTTTAAAAAGGTGCGATAGCAGTGGACTCAAATAAGACAAGGTAAAACAATGAAGCAACGTCTGATGGTAAGAACCGCGTTGAGTGCGGTCATTCTGGCAACTCTCGCTGGATGTGCAACCCAACCCGCCCGTGAATGGAATACCGATACGACTTACCGATTAACGGTACTGCATACTAACGATCACCATGGTCGTTTTTGGCAGAACAAATACGCAGAGTACGGCATGGCAGCACGTAAAACACTAATTGATGATTTACGTGAAGAAGTGGAAGCTGAGGGCGGAAGCCTTTTGCTTCTCTCTGGAGGAGATATCAACACGGGAGTTCCAGAGTCAGATTTACAAGATGCTGAGCCTGACTTTAAAGGTATGAGCAAAATTGGCTACGATGCGATGGCACTCGGTAATCACGAGTTTGATAATCCGTTAGACGTTCTATTTAAGCAGCAGGAATGGGCGACTTTCCCAATGTTGTCTGCCAATATTTATTCGAAAGAAACCGGTAAACGCATGTTCCAGCCTTATGCGATGTTCAATAAGCAAGGCGTCAAGATTGCAGTTATTGGTCTTACTACTGAAGATACCGCGAAGTTGGGTAATCCTGAATACATAGGCCAAGTAGACTTCCGTGATCCAAAAGAGGAAGCGAAAAAACTGATCGCTGAGCTGAAAAAGACCGAGTATCCCGATTTGATTTTTGCTGTCACTCATATGGGACACTATGAAAATGGCAACCGTGGCATTAACGCACCGGGTGATGTGGCATTAGCACGTTACTTAAATGAAGGTGATTTGGACATGATTGTCGGGGGTCACTCGCAAGAGCCTGTTTGTATGGAAGGCCCTAACGTCATGAAGAAAAACTTCAAGCCGGGCGATGAGTGTCAACCAGACCAACAAAACGGAACTTACATCGTACAAGCCTATGAGTGGGGTAAGTATGTCGGTCGCGCAGATTATGAGTTTCGTAACGGCGAACTTTCGATGGTGAGTTACGACCTTATCCCGGTTAACTTGAAGAAGAAAGTGGAAGTAAATGGGCAGTCAGAGCGTGTTCTAGTTGAAGATGAAATTGCTCAGGATGAATCGATGCTTGAATTCCTGCGTCCTTACCAAGAGAAAGGGCAGGGGCAGCTAAACGTAAAAATTGCAGAGTCAAATGGCAAGCTGGAAGGTGATCGTGATGTGGTGCGATTTAAGCAAACCAATCTTGGCCGTCTGATTGCAACCGCTCATATGGAGCGTGCAAAAGCAGACTTTGCGGTGATGAACTCAGGTGGTGTTCGCGACTCAATTGAAAAAGGGGACATTACCTACAAGGACGTCCTGACGGTTCAGCCATTCGGCAATATGGTGACTTACGTAGACATGTCCGGCCAAGAGGTTTTGGATTATTTGAACGTTGTCGCTACAAAGCCTGTCGATTCAGGAGCCTATGCTCAGTTTGCGGGTATCTCCTTGAGTGTTGAGAATGGTGAGGTGACCAATGTCTTTATTGGAAACAAACAGTTGAGCTTAGATGGCAACTATCGTTTTACCGTACCAAGCTATAATGCAGCGGGGGGTGATGGCTATCCGAAAATTGATACTCATGCAGGCTACGTGAATACGGGCTTTACCGATGCTGAAGTATTAAAAGAATATCTCGAGTCTCACAGTCCTATTGATGTCAATCGTTATGCACCTACGGGTCAAATCAAATACGCAACTGACAATGTTATTTATCAATAACGCTTGATAGAGAAAAAGCGATTGACTCAAAATCGCTGATATCATTAACTAAAAACGCAGCTTCATTTATCGCAAGCTGCGTTTTTTATTTTTATAAGGAGAATCTTGATGACTCCGGCCATTAATCTTGCGAAAAAGAAAAAAGTGCCACACACCATACATCAGTATGAACATGATCCAAGAGCCGATAGCTACGGGTTGGAGGCTGCTGAAGTATTGGGACAAGATCCAAAAAAAGTATTTAAAACCTTGCTGTTTTGTTTAAACGGCGAGCCCAAAAATCTTGCAGTAGCCATCATTCCTGTTGACCAGAAATTGAATCTTAAACTGGCAGCAAAAGCAGCAAAAGGAAAGAAGGCTGACATGGCAGATCCTGAGATTGCGCAGAAAACAACGGGCTATGTGGTCGGGGGGATCAGTCCGCTTGGTCAAAAGAAAGCACTGCCCACTTTTTTACACGAAAGTGCCAAAGAGCAAGAAACCGTTTGTGTGAGTGCAGGTAAGCGAGGGCTGGAAATAGAACTTGCTCCCCAAGATTTGCTGACCTTAACTCGTGGTCAATTTGCACCTTTGTGTTTATAAGTGGTGACCTAAGAGTGGCAGACAAATAAAAAGGACGCATTGGCGTCCTTTCTACTTTTCATGCAGCGACAAGTTACTTTTTCAAGCTTAATGTGTTGTTACTACGTTTTACTGGCTGAGATGGCTTAGCCGCGTTTGGATTGTCGTAACGCACTTTTTGTTTCGTCGGTTTACGAGCGGAATCCTGCGTTTTCGCCTCAAAGCTCTCTTTACTTGGGCGAGGATTGTCGTTGTCCTGACGGCGTCTTTGTTGACCTTTCTTAGAGTTAGGTGCATGACGGAACTCATCGGCGTTTTTACCACGGAATGTACGCTGATTTTGGTTACGACGAGCAGTTGAATCTTGGTTTTCTTCACGACTGTCAAACAGTTTAGCGTCAGTCGCTTTTCGAATATTACGCCCTTTAGCATCCACTTTAGATGCTTCTTCAGTACCGACAGATCCATCACACATTGCCATGATTTCAGCTACTTCAGCGTCCGTGAGGTAACGCCATTTACCATTCGGAATACCATCTAATGAGATATTCATTATGCGGACGCGACGCAGTTTATAGACTTCGTAGCCCAGAGCTTCACACATACGGCGTATCTGACGGTTCAGACCCTGAGTCAGTACAATACGGAACGAGAATTTGGTTTCTTTAGTCACTTTACATGGCAGCGTCACCGTATCGAGGATTTTCACACCGCTCGACATCTGTTTAAGAAACTCACCAGTAATTGGTTTATCGACGCGAACCACGTATTCTTTTTCGTGGTTGTTGCCAGCACGAAGAATTTTATTAACGATGTCACCATCGTTGGTCAAAAATATCAGACCGTCAGACGGTTTATCTAAACGACCGATAGGGAAAATACGTTTTTTATGTCCAATAAAGTCGACAATGTTGCCCGGTACATCTCTTTCTGTCGTACAGGTAATACCGGTTGGCTTGTTTAACGCGATATAAACAGGTTTCTCTTTCGCGGCGACAGGCTTGCCATCGACACAAACATCATCACCTGGTAAGACTTTTGTGCCCATTTCTGGTTGTTTACCATTAATGGTGACACGACCTTGTTCGATCAGTCTGTCGGCTTCTCGGCGTGAACAAAAGCCTGTTTCGCTAATGAACTTATTTAAGCGTTTTGAATTTTCTTGTGACATGTTGTACTCCTAACGTTTCACAACGGCGGTGAATAAAGTTTCCCTTCTGCTGACAGTATCGGGAAAATAAGGTCGGGCATTCTATCACCGACAAGAAACTTAGCCTAAACGTTTTTGATGGCGTTCTCGGTTTTCCAGCTTTTTATCTGCACTCTTTCTTAACAATACGTAGACAGCTCCGCTGCCACCGTGAAAGCGCTGAGCACTGTGAACACACTGCACTTCTTTAATTTGCTGCAGCCAACTGCTGACAAAGCTCTTCATTAACGCTGGTGGGTTGGAACGTTCTCCTCGACCGTGAACAATGACAACCGTACGAATGTCCATTGATATACACTGTTTAAGAAATTTTACGACTTCATCGCGTGCTTCTTTCAATGTTTTTCTGTGTAAGTCTAAACGCGCCTGAATCGGGTATTTACCCAAGCGAAGTTTGCGGTATACGCCATCTTGTACACCATCACGTTTAAACTCGACAAAATCATCTGGCTTGAGCATTTCTGCATGATCGAGTGAAAGGTACTCTGGGTCGTCCTCTGTTAACCATATTGCCGCTTCTCTTTTGGCAAGCTGTGCATCGGTCACCTGGTGCATTTTCTTGTGCTCTGCGGTGTCTTGAGTGATTGGTTTTACATCACCCATCATTTGTTGGAACAACTCAAAATCGTCATCGTGAGACATAGTGGCGATCTCATTAAGAACAGGATAGGTACAGGTGATTATATCAATGAGATGTGGAAAAAGATCAATAAAAAACCGGAGTAGGCAAGTAACCGACTCCGGTGCAAAGCGTTTAAGGGGCTAAGCGAGATCTAGTGAGGAGATTTATCGTTCATGATCTTGTACATGAAGAAACCGCCGTAAAACAACATCAGACCGATTGCTCCGAAGATTACTATCATCGATGATAGACCTACTGCATTACCAAATAGGAGATCAAGCCAAAAGTCCATATGTTTCCTCCAAGATTTTCCCGATAGCCACAAATTAATAGTTGGCGTTTTTTCGCACACTGATCTGGATCAATTATGTTGCTGAGGTTAATAAACTGTATTTTGTAGTGGGTTGTCAGTCACATTTTGCGTGCTTGTGTTCAGTAATTCACCAAACGGATTAAGACATTACATTTTTTTAGAAAAAGCACTTGCGTCTCAGATCAGAATCCGTAATATACCCTCTCGTTGACGGGGACAACTTCCCAGTTAAACATCTCGAAGATTGGCGTGCTTGGTAACGCATCTCCGGGGTTAGGAGTAGCGGACCAGAGGGCGACCCTCTTAGTCATGGCAAAATTCCAAGTCAACATCTCGGTGAATAGCGCAGCTTGGTAGCGCATCTGGTTTGGGACCAGAGGGTCGGGGGTTCGAATCCCTCTTCACCGACCACTTTAAGAAAGCCTGCTCTTGTAGCAGGCTTTCGTCGTTTAGAGCTTAAATAAATTATATGGATGGATTGAACCAAAGCGGGGTTCGCCTGACGTTAGAATACGGCTCTTCACCGACCACTTTCTAAAAAAGGCTCTGTAGAAATACAGAGCCTTTTTTGCATTCAGTATCTGTTATTGGATATTGCACTTCGCTTTGCGGGTATTGCCAAGCGGAGTAATTTCAAAGCCTCGCTTGGCCAGTAAATCAATTAGGTTGTCTTTACCGACGAGATGCAAACTGCCAACCACAACGGTATAGCGACCTTGCTTTTGCGGGAGTATGTTGCCGATGTCGAGCTTTTCTGCCCACTCTTTATTGCGCGCATACAAAAAGGCTTCATTGAACTCTTCTGTCGCCTTGTCAGTTAAAGATGCCTCTTCTAGCATGCTACCATCACCACTTTTCCAGCTTTCAATCAGGCACTCGACGAGTTCTTCTCCTGCTTCATATTCATTGATGGATGAGAGCAGCATTTCTTTACCTTCATCAGGTTGGCCGGTAATCAAATCGATTTGAAACTGCACGGTTTCGAGTGAAATGACAGGAATGTCGTTTTTGTCAGCCAAGTCAATCAAGTGCATATCGACACCTTCCGTTGAGACGTACCCCAGTTTATTCACTAAAGCGAGTTGGATAGTGAGGGCGGCATTCCATGGTGGGGCATTGAGCAGCTGAGCTTCTGGTATCTGCAAATCTTTTGCTATTTTGATCAGCTGTTGACGCTGTGCTTTGTCCAGTACAGTTTTGGTTCGCGTAGACACTGGCGGGTAAACTGCACCCTCATTACTTCTTACGTCCGCTTCAATGATCAGCCCCGAACTTTCGCTCAGGTGATCCAGTAGATTTTTAGGCAAGGGATACATTGTCTTATCACCCACATGTACTGAGCCGATAATCATATATTCTGTTTCGCCTTTTTTGGCTAACCAATGTTGTGGCTCCGCGCAGGACGAAAAGGAAGTAAAAAGAACGATAAAAGATGATACAAAGGTCATTAGGCGAAACATATTATTATCCTCGAACTGAATCCCGGATAACACTTTGTATCCAGCATCTTGAAAGCACATCTGCACATCACTTTATACCTAATCCAAAGCGAGATGCCATATTGAGCATAGAACACGTTTTTGATAACTCGTTTGAATGCGAAATGCTCCCTAAAGCAGCACGATAGAATTGTTACTATATATTTGGCCATTTTGGTGAGGGAGTATTTATTTTTACCCGTAAATTAAGTGTGATCGAAATCTAATTATTTTGCATCGATAAAAAAGATCGGCGTAAAGATTTGATTTAGGAATGCGATCTAAATCATGAAGTTGGCCTTAATTATTTGGTTTTTCGTGATGATTGTCGGATGTCGCCTTTTTGATGGATTTTTGCGATTCACTATAATTGTTTGTATTTAAGCGATTTTTCTCGTGCTTGTGTTGTTCATTTTGAACACGATCACCTTTTTAAAGGAATTATTTTCCATCGAAAAATAATTGTTTCAGTATTGCCTCCGCCCACTAAGGCAAATTCCAAATTTTGTTATGTAAGGGAACCTACGAACCTGGAACCATCACATAACGTGAATAAATAAAGGCAGTAATTATGAAATACATGTTTGCACTGAGTGCTCTTTCTCTCGCTTTCGCTTCTAGCGCTTTTGCTGGTTCTTCTTACGTAACAGGTAACGTTCAATTTCACGATGATGGCCGAATTCACGGCTCGGACGTGACTTCTACACTAGAAGCTGGTCATACTTTCGATAATTCATTTGGTGGATTTACGGTTTACACCGAGTTTGATGGCATTCAACTTGGCAAACTAGAAAGCGAAAATGGTGGGGCTGGAAACATAACACCTTACATTACGGTAGGGGGTGAGCAGTCATTTAATATCACTGATCGTCTTTGGGTTGCAGCAGGTTACCAACACTTGTTCTCAGCGGGCGAAAACCTTCAATACCGTCCTCTTGTGAAGATTGGTTACAACTTCGATAACGGCATTTCTCTGAGTAACCGTACTCGTGCGCACATTGATGCGACAGACGCGGATGCAGATACGGATTACCGCATGGATAACCGCATCGGTTACGTAATGAATGAAGATGTGACGCTAAGCTACAACAATGTATACATGATTGATGCGGATACTATGGATCACGAGTTCCGTGCGACATGGACTCGTAAAGGTGTTCAGCCATATTTTGAACTTCGTTCTCAGGCTCACGGTGCAGAAAATGCAAATGGTGACAGCCTAGTGAACAACGCCTTTGTATTTGGTGCCTCTTACGGTTTCTAACGAATTCATCTTAATTGTCCATTAAGTTGCTAAGAAAAAGCCCAGCATCTGTGTGAAGAGCTGGGCTTTATTTCTATTAGTCATTACCTTTGTGATGGCTAAATGCGGATACTTGGCCATCTTCATTAAAGGCGTAGACGGTATAGCTGTCTTTCTTGTCGCCATATTCCATACCTGGAGAGCCGACTGGCATTCCCGGAGCAGTCAAACCTTTCGCATTCTTTGGTGGGTTTTCCAAGAACGCTTTGATATCGGCAGCTGGAATGTGCCCTTCAAACAAATAGCCGTTGATTTCTGCCGTGTGGCAAGAGTAGAGCTGTTGGTTATTCATACCTAATTCGCGCTTGATGGCGTTCATATCATCATGCAATTTTTCTTCGACCGTAAAGCCGTTCTCTTCCATGTGTTTTGTCCATTCGCCACAGCAACCACAGTATGGTGACTTATGGTTAATGACATCGGCTGCCAATACATTGGCGGATACGGTCGCAAGCATTGCAAAGGTCAAAAGTTTCAATTTCATAATATCCTCAGAAAGAAGTCGTCATTTTACTGAAAACAGTCGTAGTCGATTTGCATTACTAACGACAGTAATTGAAGACAGTGCCATTGCCGCTCCTGCGACAACGGGACTGAGCAAAAAGCCAAATGCCGGGTAAAGTACGCCTGCCGCAACAGGTATGCCCAACGAGTTATAAACAAAGGCACCAAACAGGTTTTGCTTCATGTTTTTAAGTGTAGCGCGTGACAATTCAATTGCGTGCACCACGGCCATTGGTGATGTGTTGAGAATCGTCATTTGTGCACTTTCGATAGCCACATCGCTGCCGCTTCCCATTGCAATGCCAAGGTTGGCAAGTGCGAGAGCTGGAGCATCATTAATGCCATCTCCGACCATAGCCACGATGTGTCCCTTAGACTGAAGCTGCTCAATGTGCTGTGCTTTTTCATCTGGCATCACTTGGGCAATCACTTCATCAATGCCGAGCTCATTACCAATGGCATTTGCAACGTGCTGATTATCCCCCGTTAACATCACGGTTTTTATCCCCTGAGCTTTCAAAGCTGAAAGCGCGCCCTTGGCGTCTGATTTGATTGGATCGGCAATGGCAATAAGCCCGACTAACACATTATCCAGAGCCACGGCGACCGGAGTCCAGGCGTTTTTTGCGCTTTCTTCTATCGCTTGTTTTAGGTTACCAGTATCAATGTTTTCTGCTTGAATAAATTGCAGTGAACCGATAAGCAGGGGCTTGCCTTGGTAAGTGGCTAAAACACCGCGTCCGCGGACGTTTTCAAATTTGTCTAAAATGACTTCTTTTGCTTCTTGTTGTTTCGCAAAATCACATACAGCTTTGGCTAGTGGATGCTCGGACTGACGCTCCGCGGCATAGGCCATCGCAAGCAGATCATCCTGGCTAATGGCGTGAGTGAAGACTTGTTGTACCGTTGGTTTTCCTTGCGTTAACGTGCCGGTTTTATCGAAGACTACGGTATCGACTTTGCTTGCTAACTGTAGTGAATCAGCATCTTTTATTAAAATGCCCAACTCGGCGGCTTTACCAACCCCAACAGTGACAGACAGTGGTGTAGCCAAGCCAAGCGCACAAGGGCAGGCGATAATCAATACGGTCGTTGTCACAACTAACATATAGCTGGCTTTCGGCTCTGGACCAACAGCAAACCACACTAAGGCTGCAAGTATGGCAATCCCTACCACAACGGGTACAAATACTGCGGAGATTTGGTCGGCTAGTTTAGCGATGGCTGGCTTACTGCTTTGAGCGGTTCGTACCATACGGATGATGCGCGCTAACATGGTATTGGCACCAATGCCAGTCGCTTTGATGATCAAGCTACCGTCAGTGTTGAGCGTACCAGCTGAGACTTTTGCATCTAGTCCTTTTAATACAGGCACAGGTTCACCAGTTAGCATTGACTCATCAATATAGGATTCACCTTCTAATACGGTTCCATCTACTGGTACTTTTTCACCCGGCTTGATTCGCAGCTTCATACCCTGAGTGATTTGTTCAACACTGATTGGCTGATCGCCTTGCTCGGTGATTGCCGTTGCTTTCTGTGGCTGCAAGTTAATCAAAGCCTGTAAAGATCGCGTGGTGTTGGCTTTGGCTTTAGCTTCTATATAGTGGCCAAGAGAAATCAAACCGATGATCATCGCACTGGCTTCGAAGTAAACATGGCGTGATGCTGGTGGAAACCAGTCTGGGAAAGTCACCACGAGCATGGAGTAAAACCACGCTGCGCCAGTGCCTAACGCGACCAGTGTATCCATGGTCGCGCGTTTGTGAGTCGCGGCTAACCAAGCGTTACTGAAGAAGTGTCGACCAGCCGTTGCCAGAAGTAGCAAACATAAAAGTCCGACCGCCCCCCAAACTAACTGGTCACTGTTGTGGCGAATCATCATATTGCCGCCAACCACACCCCACAGCATTAAAGGAGCACCAACGACTAAGCCTGCAATAGCATCAAATTTAAAGCGTTTTTGTTGGGCCACTTGTTGCTGTGCTTGCTTCTCTTGTTGTGTCGCAGCATCTTGTAATATTTCCGCTTGGTACCCAGCTTGTCTGACAGATTCGACAATCGCCTCATGTAGAGCTTCTGAATCTTGAGTAGCAAATACCAACGCACTTTGTTCAGCAAGGTTTACCTGAGCTTTTTCTACGCCTTCAACCTTAGTTAATGCTTTTTCGACTGAAGAAACGCAACTTGCGCAGGTCATCCCCTGAATTAGTAGTTGCAGTTGAGTGTTGCTGGCTGGTGGAATGTCTTCCAGTTGGTTATCTGGTGCTTCGCTTTTTGCCGGTTGGGTTTCATCTTCAGGCTTTGCACTTTTAGCTTCTGTGCTTTCGGTGTCTGTGATGAGTTCTTTACTCGCGGTATAGCCCAAGCTTGCGACAAGGTCGATGACTTGCTGCTCAGAAAGAAGAGTTCGGATAGTTAATTTCGTCGTCGAAGCTTCAAATGAGATAACGTTTGCATTTGACTCTAATAAAGAAGAAAGCTTTTTGACGCAGCCGCCACAGCTCAATCCGGATAAATGAAAGTCATAAGCGTGACCTGCTTGATAGCCCAAGGACTCAATGGATTCGACAATCTCTTCTAAAGAGGCATCGGTTTTGACTTCCACAGAGGTCGGAGACAAGTTGAGGATTTCAACACTATGATTTGCATGCAGAGTCTTCTCAACTTTTCTTGCACAGCCCATGCAATTAAGCCCTGACAATGGTATTACAAACTGATTCATAACTTGTCCTCACAAATAAGAATATAGTGAGCTTAAACCTTCCTGCAAGGGTAAGGTCAAGGTTTGTGATCAATGAAGTCATTATCGCTGAACTATGCATCTCGAGGTTATTTAGGTATATGAACACGGAATGATTGTAGTATTGACTTACGATGGTAAAATGTCGCCACTTTTATCCTTGACATTACAACGAGAACCCTCTCGTTGAACATTAACCCTAAGGAACTCAAATGACGGTTAAAACTCGTTTTGCTCCTAGCCCAACTGGCTATCTACACGTTGGTGGTGCTCGTACGGCACTGTACTCTTGGCTATATGCTAAAAACCAAGGTGGTGAATTCGTTCTGCGTATCGAAGATACAGACCTTGAGCGTAACTCTAAAGAAGCAGTTGATGCGATTCTGGAAGGTATGGAATGGCTAGGTCTGGAGTGGAATGAAGGTCCTTACTACCAAACTCAACGTTTTGATCGTTACAATGAGATGGTTGATAAGCTTCTAGCGGAAGACAAAGCATACAAATGTTACGCATCTAAAGAGCTACTGGATGAGATTCGTGCAGAGCAAGAAGTTAACAAAGAAATGCCTCGCTACGATGCAAACCATCCTAAAATCAAAGCGGCAAACGAAGCGGCAAAAGATGGCGATCCTTGCGTAATTCGTTTCCGTAACCCGAAAGAGGGTAGCGTAGTATTTGACGACCAAATCCGTGGTCGTATCGAAATCCGTAACGAGCAAATGGATGACTTGATCATTCGCCGTACCGATGGTTCACCAACGTACAACTTCTGTGTTGTGGTTGATGACTGGGATATGGGCATCACGCACGTTGTTCGTGGTGAAGACCACATTAACAACACACCTCGTCAGATCAACATCTACGAAGCACTAGGTGCACCAGTACCAACATTCGCTCACTGTGCAATGATACTGGGTGACGACGGTGCGAAACTGTCTAAACGTCATGGCGCTGTGTCAGTAATGCAGTACCGTGATATGGGTTACCTACCAGCAGCACTAAACAACTACCTAGTTCGTTTGGGTTGGTCTCACGGTGACCAAGAGATCTTCACTCAAGAAGAAATGATTAACTTGTTCAGCTTAGACGCAGTATCTAAGTCAGCGTCTGCATTCAACACGGATAAGCTACAGTGGCTAAACAACCACTACATTAAGAATTCTGATCCAGCGTACGTTGCAGAGCACTTGCAATGGCACTTGGATCAGCAAAAACTAGATGTAACAAGCGGCCCAGCAATCACGGAAGTGATCAAGTTGGTTGGTGAGCGTTGTAATACACTTGTTGAGTTGGCTGAACAGATTCGCTACTTCTACGAAGATTTCTCTGAGTTTGAAGCGGGTGCTGCGAAGAAACACCTACGTGGTGTAGCAAAAGAGCCGCTAGAGCTTGCGCTTGCAAAAGCAGAATCACTAACTGAATGGACAACTGAAAATATCAAACAAGGTGTTATCTCAGCGGTTTGTGAAGAGCTAGAAATCGGCATGGGTAAAATTGGTATGCCGCTACGTGTAGCAGTAACAGGTGGCGGTCAGTCTCCATCTGTTGACGCCGTTATGGCTCTAATTGGCCAAGAGCGTTGTATTGCTCGCATCAAAATGGCATTGACGTTTATCGCTGAACGTGAAGCCAATGCATAATTAAATTGCATAATAATTCAAAAGCCGTGGTAATTTCCGCGGCTTTTTTATGCCCAGAGAGTGTAATGAAAGCGAAAGGGTTGAACAGGTTTTGCTTATTTACGTGATATGTTGACGTGGTTGTGTTTAATTTTTGATAAATTTTTGTAATTAAAAACCATGCTTTTTGATGAAAATTCAATGGCTGATTTTTAAACTATCCCTCTGATTAATATCTACTATCCATAAACATCCTCAAATCTCATCTCACTAATGAGACAAATGTCAGCATTAGTTATTGTGTTTCACACCCTGACGCAAACGTTTGCTTCATTGTCGCGCTAGGTTTTAGGTGCTCTGTATCACATAATTTTTGTGGTTTTGATGACACTAAATTGACAGTTTTGGGATTTTTCTCGAGATTTCTTAGCGTTATAGTTCATCTCGTCAGTGAGACCCAAATAGCGGTCCCGAATACTGTACAGGAATGCTACCCGAGCAACTTTTGATAAATAATTTGCATGCATATGCACGAAGTTGGCTTCGGTAATACGCTCAAGGAATGAATCAAATGGAATACAACGTCAGTTGGCGACGCATTTCGTGAACGAATAAAAGTAATTCTTAATAGGAATCAATAATGAAAAAACTAGCAGCGGTAATTTCAGCATCTTTACTTATGGCATCAGCGGCGCAAGCCGAAGTTTATGTTGGCGGTAAAATGGGTACATCTTGGTTGGAAGATGCTTGTGTAGCAGGTCAATCTTGCGATAAAGACGACTCAACTCTTGGTGCTTTTGTTGGTTACGAATTCAATGACTACATTGCAGTTGAAGCAGGTTTTGACAATGTTGGTGATTTTGATAACACCTCTTTCGGTGGTCACGTAGAAGCTATCACCCTTGCGCCTAAATTCAGCCTACCAATCACTGAAGACATCGCACTTTACGGTAAAGTGGGTGGCGCTTACGTAATGTTCGACGGTAAAGACGATTACTCTTACCTAGGAGCTGCAGGTCTTGAGTTCAACCTGAGCCAAAATGTAACAGCTCGTGCGGAATACCAAACTATCACTGACATCAACAACGATGTTGTTCGCGCAACAGGCAACACTGCGACGCTAGGTGTTTCATTCAAGTTCGGTGGCAGCGAAGAGCCAGTGGTTGAAGAAGCGCCAGTAGTTGAAGAAGTGGTTGTTGTAGAAGAACCAGTAGTCGTAACGAAAACATTCGAAACTCAAACAATCGGTACTGGTGGCTTTGATCTAAACAGCACAACGCTAAAACCTGAGAGCGCAGCTAAACTAGATAACTTGGTTGCTTTCCTAAACGAGCACCCACAAGCTAACGTTGAAGTGGTTGGTTACACAGATACTTCTGGCGCTGCATCTTACAACCAAAAAGTTTCTGAGAAACGCGCAGAGTCTGTAGCTAACACTCTAGTAGAAAAAGGCATCGATGCTTCACGCATCCACGCTCGCGGTGAAGGTGAAAACAACCCGATCGCATCTAACGAAACACGTGAAGGTCGTCAACAAAACCGTCGCGTAGAAGTGATTGTTCCTGAATTTGAATACCAAGTTCAGCAATAAGATACTATTTGAACGAATAGAATCCTGAATTTAAACGCCCCAAAGCGCTCCTTCTTTGGGGCATTTTTGCATCTAGTGTAAGTTAGCTTTTGTTACGCTCAACAGTATTAGATCGAAAAAACAGTTAGATAAAGTGGGTTATTTAAGATTGATACTGTTTAGGCGTCCCATAAAGGTGAGTATTTCCAGATTTTCCTTATGTGCTTCCAGCAACGCTTTTTTGGTTTGCATATATGCGGCAAGCTTGCCGTATTTACTGATTGAGCGCACAACGGTCTTGTACTTATATTCTCCGTGTTCGTTAAACTCACGCCACTTGGCAATGTAACAAGTGTCTCGATTGTCTGGGTTCTCGAGGGTTGGATTGGGTTTATGAACGATTTTCGGTTCAACACTGTGCGGTAATCTTGTCATCAGATAAGGATCTTTCAAAAGACGCCGCCAAAACTTGCCCCACATCTGCAGGCCCAATTCATTTCTCAACTTAATGGCTTTCTTTAGCCCCTTCTCCTCTCCAATGCGCACGAACCCTACAGAGCGGTGAAGTACCGTATCCTCTGGGGTGTGAATGTGGATCTTAAAGGCTGTTTTGCCTTTAGATATGAAACGGTGTCCGGTATTGGTAACTAAATTGCTCTTAGACATAGTGCTAACTAATATTCTTATTAATAGCTAAAAAGGGTAAGCAAAACTCATCAATAATTAAAGTCATAAAATATAAAACTGTAAATAGCTGCCTTTCAAATTGATTTTTAGCCGTCATTAAATGTTCTGGAAAAAGAGGTGTTGAGTGATCTGTTAGTGACTTGTCTCAAGTGGTATCAGATTAAGAGAAAAGAAAAGCCTTAGTTCAATAGCGAACTAAGGCTCTGATGTGGCGCCCCCAGTAGGATTCGAACCTACGACCTGTCCCTTAGGAGGGGACTGCGCTATCCAGCTGTGCCATGAGGGCGTAATACCAAGTACTACAGTTGGTATAATCAAATAAGATGCGTCACCTATAATATTCAAAAGTACGCATATCTCAAGGCCTAATGTTGTCTTTTAGAGTATCTTGTTCATTACATCGCCGATTTGAACACTTGATGACAGGTTCGGTTGATCGATGCTCAGTTCTGCTTCGTGCTCATAGACTCGAGAGACGGTTAATGTGACTTCGCTTTGCGACACTTTATTACGAGGTAAACCGCTTTGGTCGATAAAAGAAGCGGTGTGCCACAACTGCAATTTGTCACCTTCTTTAACGCCGTGCATCCGGCCTAAATCCACGGTGACTATATTACCGTAGATGGCTACTACTTCCGGTAAGGTTATCTTACAAGACAGTTCTGATTCCAGATCTAACATGATATTTCGACTAACGCGCAGCATCATTTCCCCGTATGTTGATGCCCAGAATCGTGCGCTTCGAGTGTCTACCTGGCTGGTTTTCGCAAACGGCCAACGAGCCACTTCGCGGTAAGTTTTGTAAAAGACTTCATGACCAGTTTTACCGTCATAAACCTTCATCTCTAAGGCAAATTGCCTGTTGATGATGTCATCTTTCAGTACTTTAGATTCAATCGTCGCGGTCAAGTCAGTAATCACTCCGCCAATAATGTACTGTGCCCCATTATCCTCAGCAATCATCTGTGTACGAGCAGGATAGCTTCGGCTAATTGAGTAGTCGGTTGTGCCCACAGAGACGAAACTGCGCGAAGTCTGCTCGAGCTGACGATTCACAACGTGACTAAAGTCATCACCAACTTGATAAATTTGTCCCATCACGGCTTGTTGAGGAGAGGCAACATCAATATTCCCGACTAGGATTGTTTTCTTGTATTGAGCTGTGTGGCAACCCATTGCCGATGGATAGATATCGACACGGAGTTTCATCACCATCTTTCCATTTCGTTTACGCACTGATTCTACCAGGATGTACCGTACTTCATGGTTAGTGAACTGGTACTCTTTGCGGTTTTCTTCTAATAGCGGCATTAAATTACTGATGCTGCCGATATCGGCACCCGAAAAGTTGACGGCTTTAAAAAGAGCATCCTCCAAGGCGTGTAGCCTTGCCGCATCGTCAGAAGAAACGATCGTGGCAACGCCTGTCACTTCATACCAGGCAGCAACTGCGCGAAAAGGCAGAAGTAGGACGAAAGTGATTGAAAACACGCCGATTATTATTTTTTTCATAGCTTGTAACCGTTTGGGTATAAATATTGCTAAAACAAACATCAGTGAAGTTTGGTAGCGCTTTCTAGTTTGGACAGACAAAAGAAAAGCAAAGACTGTTCCAAGATTTCGTTTCTTGTCATGAATGATAAGGAACAGTGACACCCAAGATTATCTGGAGAATCAATCCATGAAAAAATGGCTTGTTGCCGCATCGATGATGACGCTTCTTACATCATGCGCGTATTCACCGATTTACAATGGTAAAGAACCCTATTCAGGCAGCCAGTTCATGCTGATGGACAGCCCACGTCATACGATGGACTTTTTTATTGAAAGCATGACGGAAGAGCTGATGGTGTCTAACGTTGCGGTTTCCGCGCGTACGCCTATTGCGATCACGTCGTTTGTTGATCTGCAAAATATGGATGCAACAAATTGGCTGGGTAACTCAGTTTCTGAAGGTTTTATCCATCAGTTTCAGCGCCGTGGTTTTAAAGTAGTGGACTTTAAAACGACGGGCTCGATTCAAGTCACTCAACAAGGGGACTTTGCACTGAGCAGAGACTGGAAAGATCTCGCTAAAGAGCAGGAGATCCAATACGTGTTAACTGGCACCATGCTACGACAAGAAGGTGGCGTGTTAGTAAACGCCCGTGTGGTTGGTATGCAAAGCCGTATCGTGGTGGCAACAGCACAAGGGTTCTTACCAGCTGATCGTATTGGCCGCGACCTAGATACGCTCAACAGTATTCGTACTCAAGACGGTGTATTGATTCGCTCAGACCCAACGATTCGTCAGCCATACACTGTAATTCTCCGCCCATAGGATAGAGCCATGAAGAAACTATTATTTATTATCGCTACCTTGGTGTTGGTGGGTTGCCAACCATTGCAGCAGATGCGCCAAGATGAATTGCTCGTCGCAGTGGGTTATGCGAGCGTGAGTGAACAAACTGGTCGTACAGTGGAAGAGAAGCGAGTGCGAGCAATGCGCGCGTCGAAGATCGATGCCTACCGAGAACTTGCTGAACAGGTTTATGGCATGCGGGTTAGTGGCCGTGCTGAGTTGCAAGATCAGCGTTTAGGTACTGAAAGCACAACCGGTGCAGTGGATGGTGTTATTCGTGGTGCAGAAGTGGTGCGTAGTTACTTGGTAGAAGACAGTTATGTCACCGAGCTTCGTCTGGATATCCGCAAAATGGATAAGCTACGCGATTATGGTGAAGTACAGCAGGTGCCTGAAAAGCGTCAACAGACCCTGTTCTAATACTTAAGTAACCTCAGATAAGCTCTTTAGCGGCTCATTGGGAACAATGGGTCGTTTTTTATGCGCGTAACTCAGAGTAGATAAACGATAGGTAAAACGAAGAGTAAAACTCAGGCTTTGATGTTGGTGCCTAAAGTCGAAATGGTGTGAGTTTGGCCTCCAGCGTTGTAAGTCATACCGACTTTACCGTGGGTGCGTTGTAGCATGTTATTGAGCTTTGCGAAGCTCAATTGCGCTCGGTTGAGCGATTCGCCGTTCATTTGATTGACTTGTTGGCAGTCAATAACGATCGACTGGATCTGGTTTACGACCTGACTTAGATGCTTATCTTCGGTAAGTTGATTGACATGCGGGTGAGAGGCGATACGCTGATCAGTGGTCTTTAACTGACCAATGAGTGTCATCTTCTGTTTGGCAATACTTTCGATATCAGCAGAGACACGCGCAGTAATGGCTTGTGTTTCCTGACGTAAAACGACAGAAAGTGCTTTTGCATTTTCTAATTGGAAGTTTACGAGATCGACTAATGCTGCCATGAATACTTACCTTGAGCCTAAGCGGTTAGCTTTTGCCTTGCAATTCGCTTTCAAGTTTAATCATATTATCGGCCAGTTTTTCTGGATCAACTTTGTATGAGCCGTTTGCGATTGCTTCTTTGATTGCTGCTACTTTCGCACTGTCATAAGCCGGAGAAGCTGCCATATCCTTCTGGAGTTTATTGACGTCTTTACTTTGTTGGCTCAATGATACCGCATCTTTTTGTGATGACACTTTTTGTGACTCTGCTGCGCTGGTAGCATTCGAGTCATGACGTGCAGGTGCGCGACTTTTATTAGTCGTCATCATCTGACCTGAACGTATATTATCTATACCTGCCATGTTTAACCTTTGCCTTGTATCGTAATACTGGTACTCAAACTATCGACCAATGCCAAAATAACTTTAATCATTTTTATGGATCGACTTTCACAATGCTCTTTTGTTATCCAGGATGGTCAAAAGGTGATGGTGATTTCCGCGATGCCAGTCACTATGCCCTCTATTATACGTTGGGACTTATCATTTTTCACTCTCACTTGATCGCCTGCTGCTCCGTCTTGCAATGCGGTGCCTTGGGTCGTTAACGTCATCCCCGCTTTTACCGCTTGAATCGTGACTTTCTCGTTACGGCACACAACACACACATCATTACGCTCAACGACATCTCCAAGGCGAACACTACGTTTTAATTTAGCGCCCACGACTTGAGAATGGTCGGTAAAGCCCTCTTTGCGAAAGCGTTGTAATTCAATCATCGAGGTGGTGACGTCTGAAGCACTGATGATTTCTCCACGGACAAGCTGGCGAGTACTAACAATCATCGGGACCGAAAACGATATACGCACTGGGACGTAGACTTTCCAGTCATCAGCAGGGCATTCAACCAAGACATTAATATTACTGCGCGTGCTGCTGGTGGTAGAAGCCGATGTGTTGAGAGCATCAGGGCAGCTCGTGGCTTTAATCCGGGAATCGATATTTGCTGCATTGACGGTTAACTCACCGCCTGCGGGTTGTTCTACTGTGGCTAGAACATGTTGTTCTGCCGCCGTTTTTATCTGTTCGAGTTGATTCTCAGTAGCTGAATGAACAAAAAAGCTAAATATACTGAGCAAA
Source organism: Vibrionaceae bacterium (assembly GCA_018222805.1). GTDB lineage: Bacteria > Pseudomonadota > Gammaproteobacteria > Enterobacterales > Vibrionaceae > Vibrio. The sequence goes on along the minus strand of JAAEZQ010000004.1, from coordinate 132,989 downwards.
ATGCCGATAGTCTTAGCGTACTTTGTGAATACCGCTCTACATATTGTCTTAGTCAATGTGGTCGAAGTGATAGTGAAATACGCCATAAGGTCTCCCTGGAACAATGCTTGCCAGTGGTAGAGTATCATTTAAAAACAAAAAGTTTGAGATGGAGATGAGCATATGACGGGGATTCTTGACTCAGTGAATCAGCGTACGCAACTCGTCGGTCAGAACCGATTGGAATTGTTGACCTTTAGATTGATGGGGCGGCAGCGTTACGGTATTAACGTATTTAAAGTTCGAGAAGTGTTGCAATGTCCAAAGCTGACGGTAATGCCCAATCTGCACCCGTTAGTAAAAGGTGTCGCTCATATCCGTGGCCATACTGTATCAGTGATTGATTTGAGCCTGGCGATTGGTGGCCGTCCAACTACCGACATTGATAAGTGTTTTGTTGTGATTGCTGAGTTTAACCGTACCATCCAAGCGTTTTTGGTGTCTTCGGTCGAGCGCATCATTAACATGCACTGGGAAGCCATTTTGCCACCACCAGAAGGCGCAGGTAAAGCACATTACCTCACCGCGGTAACCAATATTGATAATGAGCTGGTTGAAATTCTCGATGTGGAAAAAGTATTGGCTGAAATCGCGCCAGTGGATGAGACGATGGACGCTTCGATTGGTGAAGAAATCGCTCAGGCGGAACAGGTAAAACCTATTGTACGCCGAATCATGATTGCCGATGACTCTACCGTTGCACGTAAACAACTGGAGCGAGCTATCCGTTCGATAGGTTTCGAGGTGTTGTCGGTCAAAGATGGTAAAGAAGCGTACCAGACCTTACTTGAAATGGCGAAGGAAGGGGACATCTACAAGCAAATATCTTTGGTGATTTCTGATATCGAAATGCCAGAGATGGACGGTTACACATTAACCGCTGAAATTCGTAGAAATGCTGACTTGAAGGATCTTTATGTTATTCTCCACTCTTCCTTAAGTGGCGTATTTAACCAAGCCATGGTTGATCGCGTGGGAGCGAACACCTTCATTGCGAAATTTAACCCAGACGAATTGGGTAACGCGGTTAAATCTGCATTAATAGAATAAAGAGACATTAATGACTGCTATTACCATTGGCGATCAAGAGTATCGTGACTTTAGCCGTTTTTTAGAAGCGCAATGTGGGATTGTGCTAGGCGATAGTAAGCAGTACTTAGTGCGTAGCCGATTAAGTCCGTTAGTGACCAAGTTCAAGCTCGCTTCGTTGTCTAATTTACTGCGTGATGTGGTCTCAGGCCGCAATCGGGAGCTACGTATTGCGGCTGTGGATGCGATGACAACTAACGAAACGTTGTGGTTTCGAGATACGTATCCGTTCACGGTTTTAGCTGAGAAATTACTGCCGGAAGTCGCGGCAAATAAGCGCCCAATTAAAATTTGGTCGGCAGCCAGCTCTTCGGGCCAGGAGCCGTACTCTATCGCGATGACAATCTTGGAGTCGCAGCAGCGTAAACCGGGCTTTTTGCCAAACATTTCTATTACTGCGACCGATATTTCGACCAGTATGTTAGAGATGTGTCGTACTGGTGTGTATGACAACTTAGCATTGGGTCGTGGTCTTTCTCCTGAGCGTCGTCGCACATTTTTTGAAGAGACCAGTGATGGTCGCATGAAAGTGAAAGACAATGTAAAGCGTCTGGTCAACTTTCGCTCGCAAAACTTGCTCGACAGTTATGCGCTGGTGGGCAAGTTTGACATTATCTTTTGCCGTAATGTACTCATTTACTTCTCACCTGAGATGAAATCCAAAGTTCTCAATCAAATGGCAAACCAGCTCAATCCGGGCGGTTATCTGCTGTTGGGGGCTTCCGAGTCTTTAACTGGTCTGACGGATCGTTTTGAAATGGTGCGCTGTAACCCGGGTATCATTTATAAATTGAAATAGCTATAAGCTTAAATAGCCTTATCTATTCGTTAATACACCAAATATTTAGCCTGACTTCGCGTCAGGCTTTTTGTATGTGCCTTGTACCATTTTTGCCAGCATTGCCAAACACAGGTATCTTTACGCTTAGGCTGAGTGAATTGACACTGACATTCCATCAATCACCTTGGCTTACCTATTGCAACCCAAAGCATCGATAACTTTTAGCCATAAACGTGCGCCAGTTTCTGGCACAGTAATTGCTTTTTGTTCTATATACCGGTCAGTTCTTAATTGTAGAGGCAAACATGGCTATATCTTTTGACAATGCACTAGGCATCCACCAACACACGGTGGGCGTACGTGAACGCAATGCTGAGGTGATTTCCACCAACATCGCGCAAGCTAATACGCCTGGTTATAAAGCAAGAGGTTTAGACTTTGCAAAGGAATTACAAGCGGCAACATCTGGGGCAAGCATGAGTCTTAGCCGAACTGATGGTCGGCATATTCCTGCCACTACAACGTTGACAGGGGATAAGTTATATCGTCTTCCTACCCAACCTGATACGGGTGATGGCAACACGGTAGATTTGGATTTAGAACGTAACCTGTTCATGCAAAACCAAATCAGACACCAGGCATCGCTCGACTTTCTAGGTGGCAAATTTAAGAACTTAACCAAGGCAATCAAAGGGGATTAATTTAGATGAGCTTATTTAACGTTTTCAATGTGACAGGTTCCGCAATGAGCGCTGAGTCTGTTCGTCTGAATACTACCTCAAGCAACTTGGCGAATGCCGATAGTGTCAGCAGCTCTGCGAAAGATACCTATAAAGCGCGTCATGCTGTATTTGGGGCTGAATTAAGTAACGCCATGCGTGGCGGCAATACCGTGCCAGTGAAAGTGTTGGGAATTGTAGAAAGTGATAAACCGTTAAATGCGGAGTACAACCCTGATCATCCCCTTGCTAACGAAGAAGGCTATATCTACAAGCCAAACGTTAATGTAATGGAAGAAATGGCAAACATGATTTCGGCTTCTCGTGCATATCAAACCAATGTTCAAGTTGCAGATTCAAGTAAACAAATGCTGCTGCGTACGCTGCAGATGGGTCAATAAGGATAAGGAGGTAGCGTATGGCCGGATTTAACAACGTTGGTCAAAGCGGCTTGTCCTACATCGACCAGCTCAAAAGCCTACAAGAGAACAAAAAAGCGGAAGAGAGTACAGGTAAGCAGGACCTGAAACAGGAAGACTTCCTATCTCTGCTCACGAAGCAATTGTCTCAGCAGGACCCATTTAAGCCAGTCAGTAATGACCAGATGATTGCGCAAATGGCATCATTTGCGACAGTCGATGGCATCGGCAAAATGAACACTCAGTTTGAGAGTCTGAACTCGTCAATGACATCGAACCAAGCGTTACAAGCTTCCTCTCTGGTTGGGCGAGATGTGTTGGTTCCTGGCGCAGCGGGTGTGAAGCAAGACGAGGCACCAATGGCAGCAATGGTTAAGCTTTCGCAATCTATCGACAATTTATTTGTTCGTGTAGAAGACGAAGCTGGTCAATTGGTTCGTACTTTTGAGGTCGGGGCGAAACCAGCCGGTGACACACGTGTACTCTGGGACGGTAATGATGAAAGTGGGAATCCATTGCCTGCCGGTAAATACAAAGTGAAAGCATCTGGCTTAGTTGATGGGGAGTCGCAAGAGTTCCCAGTATCCACTTATGCCAACGTAAACAGTGTATTACTAGGTAAGGGTGACGGAAACGTATTACTCAATCTGGCGGGTTTTGAATCGCCAGTTCGACTTGCAGAAGTATTGGAAGTTGGCAAAGCGTAAATCATAACACGCGAGATCAGGAGACTTTGGAATGTCATATGTATCTTTAAGCGGTTTGTCCGCTGCTCAATTGGATTTAAACACCACCAGTAACAATATTGCGAATGCCAATACGTACGGCTTTAAAGAGTCTCGTGCAGAGTTCGCTGATGTATACTCCAATTCTTTGTTCACCAACGCCAAAACCACGCCGGGTGGTGGTGCTCAAGCTAGCCAGGTGGCACAGCAGTTCCATGAAGGGTCAAGTGTTTACACCAATAACCCGATGGATTTACGCGTATCTGGAACGGGTTTCTTCGCCGTGGCGAAAGACCGCCTGATTCCACAGCAAAATGAAATGACACGTAACGGTGCGTTCCATTTGAATAAAGACAACTACATGGTAACGGCGAACGATGAGTTCCTGCTAGGTTATCAGGTAAACCCAGACTCTGGCGAGGTGACATCCTATGAGCCACAGCCAATCAATATTCCAGCCGAGTTTGGTAAGCCAAAACAGACAGCGAATATTGAAGTAGGCGTAAACTTACCAGCTAACGGTGATTTGAAAGATCCAACCCAGTTTGATTTTTCTGATCCAGAGACTTATAACCGTTCAACGTCTTCAACTATTTATGACTCAATGGGCCAGTCTTACAAGTTAACCACCTACTACTTGAAAGATCAGACTCAACCGAATACCTGGAACACTTACTACACGGTAACGGATAAAGACGGTGAGAAGCCGCTTAACGTTGCGGCAGGTGATGCTCAAACGGCAACTGGTCATGTTGGTCACACCATGAAATTCAATAACGATGGTACCTTGGCAAGTTTGAATAGTGGCAATCCAATTACCTCTGTTGCGTTAGGTGATCAGGCTACAAACACCTCTCCTGTGAATCTGAATGGTGCCGATCCCGCTCAAACACTTAACTTTGGTTTGGACTCTGCCACACAGTTTGCGGCTCCGTTTGAGTTGACCAAGTTTAATGAAGATGGTGCAACGACGGGTTTTCTGACTAAAGTTGACTTCGATGAAAACGGCAGCGTATTGGGTACGTACTCAAACGGTGAAAACGTAACTTTGGGTCGCGTTGCGCTCGTTCGTGTTCCTAATGAGCAGGGCTTGGATAAGAAAGGTGGTACTCAGTGGGATTCGACTCAGTTTTCAGGTGACAAAATCTGGGGTGAATCCAATAAAGGTTCGTTTGGTACCCTCAATAACGGTGTACTGGAGCAGTCAAACATTGACATGACTCAGGAGCTGGTGGATCTCATTTCTGCTCAGCGGAACTTCCAGGCTAACTCCCGTTCGTTAGAAGTGCATAACCAGTTACAACAAAATATCTTGCAGATCCGCTAGAGCGCTAGAGCGATAGCCCGATAATCTGCTTTATCAGTGACGCTGCTCGGCGGCTCACTTGATTACCTCATGATATTGATCTGATGCTTAGCCCAAAAAAACTCATTTTGGGCTAAGCACAATTTGATCTCCAAGTTGCCGCTATTGCCGCTTAGTGGATCAAAAGCTTGCCTCTTTCCTTACTCATTCTCGAAAAATTGCCTCCACACCTTTTACTGTCAACTTAATGCATTGAATATTAAGCTTATTTTACTTTGGCATAAGTATTGCTTTTACTCTCAAGTACAGAGGACTTTAGGGAGTAATTTATGGATCGCGCACTGTTTCTCGCAATGAGCGGCGCCAAGCAAAACATGCAGGCTCTGCAATTGCGTGCCAACAACCTGGCCAACGTAAGCACAACAGGTTTTCGTGCTGATTTGGCACAAGCTCGTTCGATGCAAGCCTATGGTGAAGGACATCCTTCACGAGTGTTTAGCATGACTGAGCGCCCAGGACATAACTTTGCTCAAGGCAGTGTGATCACCACTGGTCGCGATTTAGATATTACTATCGAAGGCAGTGGTTGGCTGTCTGTCTTAGACCATACCGGCAAAGAAGGGTTGACCCGTAACGGCAACTTAAAAGTCGATCAAAATGGTTTACTGACTAACGCAAGTGGCCACGTTGTACTGGGTGAGAATGATGCACCGATTACGTTGCCTATTCCTCTCTCTAAAATTGAAATCGGTCGTGACGGCACCATCTCTGTACTGCCGCAAGGTGCACCAGCAGAAGAATTACAAGTAGTTGATCGTATCAAGCTTGTAAAAACTGAAGATCGAAACTTATTTAAAGACACCAATGGCTTATTTCGCCATAAAACTCCAAACCAGCCTTACGAAGCAGACGCAACCATCAGTATCCAAACGGGTGCCATTGAAGGTAGTAACGTCAATGCCGTAGGTGAAATGACGGCACTGATTGACCTTCAGCGCCAATTTGAAATGCAAGTCAAGATGATGAGCACCGCTGAAGAGATGGATAAGTCTTCAGATTCACTGCTTCGTATGAGTTAACAGAGTTAGAGGTTCACAATGCATCCAGCACTATGGGTTAGTAAAACCGGTTTAGACGCCCAGCAAACCAATATCGCAACGATTTCAAACAACCTAGCGAACGCCTCAACGGTTGGCTATAAAAAGAGCCGTGCCGTATTCGAAGACTTGTTTTATCAGAACATTAATCAGCCAGGCGGCCAGTCTTCGCAGAACACAGAGTTACCAAGTGGTTTGATGCTGGGCGCGGGTTCTAAAGTGGTTGCCACGCAAAAAGTGCACACCCACGGTAACGCACAAACCACCACTAATGCGCTGGATATGATGGTGGAAGGCGATGGTTTCTTTCAGGTGACTTTGCCGGATGGCAACATCGGTTATACGCGTAATGGTCAATTCACGCTGAACGGTGAAGGCACCCTAGTGACGTCAGGTTCTGGCTACCCAGTAGAACCAGAAATTGTCATTCCTGAAGATGCAATCTCAATCACTGTTGGTACGGACGGTGAAGTGTCTGTCCGTGTTCGTGGTCAGCAAGACAACCAAGTCGTCGGTCAGCTGACAATCACCGATTTTGTCAATCCGGGCGGCCTTGAACCAATTGGTCAGAACCTTTATTTGCCGACTGGTGCAAGCGGTGACCCGCAAGAAGGTGTACCAGGGCTGGACGGTTTGGGTGAAATTCGCCAATCCATGCTGGAAGCGTCGAACGTTAACGTGACCGAAGAGTTGGTCAATATGATCGAAGCGCAGCGAGTTTATGAAATGAACTCTAAAGTGATCTCGTCCGTCGATAAGATGATGAGCTTCGTTAACCAACAGCTTTAACGGTTAATCATCGTGATTAAGAAGGAGCTTGTGATGAAGCGTATTTACCTGCTTGTGCTCATCAGCACCATGTCTGGCTGTGCCATGTTAGAACCGATTGAAGCCGATGAAGTCTCTCAAGCAACGACGGTGGTTGACGCGGTTGAAGGTGATAAATCAGAAGACAGCAGTGGCATTGTCGACACTTTACGCGGCAGAAGTGATCCGGTGGCTGGCGATCCTGCATGGGCTCCAATCCATCCAAAACAGAAGCCGGAACACTATGCTGCGGCAACAGGTTCATTATTCAGTTCAGAACACATAACTGATCTTTATGACGACTCCAAGCCTCGTGGTATTGGCGACATCATCACTGTCACGTTAGATGAAACCACGAGCGCGACCAAGAGTGCTAACGCGGATTTATCGAAAAGCAACGATTCGACCATGGACCCGCTGTCTGTCGGTGGGCAAGAACTGCAAGTCGGCGGCAATTACAACTTTTCTTACGACTTGAACAGCAGTAACAGCTTTGTGGGGGACTCTTCAGCGAAACAGAGTAACAGTATCAGCGGTTACATTACTGTCGAAGTGATTGAAGTACTGGCTAACGGTAATCTGGTTATCCGCGGCGAGAAGTGGATGACGCTGAATACGGGTGATGAGTACATTCGTTTGAGTGGCACCATTCGTCCTGATGACATCAATTTTGATAATACAATCGCTTCAAACCGCGTATCGAATGCCCGCATTCAGTATTCAGGGACGGGTTTGCAACAAGATATGCAAGAGCCGGGGTTCTTGGCACGATTCTTTAATGTAGCGCTTTAAGATGCCGCACGGCGGCAATTTAACTGCTAGAGATAGGTAAGCATGAAAAAAATCTTTTTACTCCTCCTGAGTGTTGCCCTGTTTTCAACTGCTGCTCAAGCCGCACGCATCAAAGACGTCGCGCAAGTGGCAGGGGTTCGTAGCAACCAACTTGTGGGTTATGGTTTAGTTTCAGGATTACCTGGTACCGGAGAGTCCAATCCGTTTACGGAACAAAGCTTCGCGGCCATGCTGCAAAACTTCGGCATTCAAATGCCGCCGGGCACCAAGCCAAAAATCAAAAACGTTGCCGCTGTGATGGTAACGGCAACATTGCCGCCTTTTTCTAAGCCAGGTCAGCAAGTCGATGTCACCGTGTCATCCATCGGCAGTGCGAAAAGCCTGCGTGGTGGTACGTTGCTACAAACCTTCTTAAAAGGTTTAGATGGTCAGGTGTATGCCGTTGCACAAGGTAATCTGGTTGTCAGTGGCTTCAGTGCGGAAGGTGCCGATGGCTCAAAGATAGTTGGCAATAACCCAACAGTGGGGCTTATCTCTAGTGGTGCGACGGTAGAGCGAGAAATTCCTAACCCATTTGGTCGCGGCGACTACATCACTTTCAACCTGCTAGAGTCTGATTTCACGACGGCCCAACGTATGGCCGATGCGGTTAACAACTTCCTTGGCCCTCAAATGGCCAGTCCGGTCGATGCGACTTCCGTTCGTGTGCGCGCACCACGTGATGTTAGCCAGCGAGTCGCGTTTCTATCTGCGATTGAAAACCTGGAATTCGAACCAGCAGATAGTGCCGCAAAAATCATCGTTAATTCCCGTACGGGGACCATTGTTGTCGGTAAGCATGTGCGCCTTAAGCCAGCAGCCGTAACGCATGGTGGTATGACGGTTTCCATCAAAGAAAACCTCAGCGTGAGTCAGCCGAATGCCTTCTCGGGCGGCCAGACTGTTGTCGTTCCGGATTCTGACATTGAAGTAAACGAAGAGCAGGGCAAGATGTTCAAGTTTGAGCCGGGCCTGACGTTGGATGATTTGGTTCGCGCGGTCAATGAAGTCGGCGCTGCGCCTTCAGACTTGATGGCGATTTTACAGGCATTAAAACAAGCTGGTGCGATTGAAGGCCAGTTGATCATCATCTAAGTCATTAGGAGGCGACAATGATTAAGAATCCTAACGATATTGGCTTTATCCACGACATCAGCTCACTCGATACGCTAAGACAGAAAGCAGTAAAAGAGGGTAAAGATAGTGAGCACGAAGCGTTACGTGCGGCAGCGCGTCAGTTTGAATCCATTTTTACCTCTATGATGCTCAAATCGATGCGTGAAGCAAACGAAGGTTTCGAGTCGAACTTCATGAACAGTCAGAACGAAAAGTTTTACCGTCAGATGTTGGATGAGCAGATGGCGAGTGAGTTGAGTGCTTCGGGTTCAATGGGGCTGGCAGATATGATTGTGGCTCAGCTGACAGTAGGACAGGGTGGCGATAAGAGTGAAACCGCTGTGCGTGATGCGACAAATAATGCCGTGGAGTATCGCCGTGTTGACCCGCAAAAAGCACGTGAAATAGAGCAGCGCTTGATTGAATCTGGCGAATTAACTCGCTCTAACAGTGTACCGGCTCGATTCGATTCCCCAGAATCTTTTGTCAGTTCAATGAAGCCTTATGCAGAAAAGGCGGCCAAAGCGCTAGGCATTGAACCATCATTGCTTCTTGCCCAAGCAGCGTTGGAAACGGGGTGGGGGCAAAAAGTGATTAAGAATGCACGTGGTAGCAGCAACAATCTATTTAATATCAAAGCTGATCGCAGTTGGCAGGGTGATAAAATCACCACTCAAACATTAGAGTTTCATGACAATACACCAGTGAAAGAAACTGCGGCGTTCCGATCGTACTCAAGCTACCAAGATAGCTTCAACGATTACGTTCGATTCTTAAACGATAATCCGCGTTATGAGGTCGCTCTGCAAAGACGTGGCGATTCTGAGTCATTCATTCGTGACATTCAACGTGCCGGTTATGCAACTGATCCTGGCTACGCGGATAAAGTTCTGCAAGTTAAACAGAAAATAGAAAGCATGTAGTCTCCCGTTGTTTTTCTCTCATTTCTGAGGCTTGCCATTGAGCAAGCCTTTATTTTATCGACAGTTCCTCCTTGTTCCTACGTTTGGCATACCTTTTGCTTTATTTGTATTAGTGATCGGACTTTTACCGGTTTTTTCGTTTTTGGGGGACATGTATGGCGTCAGATCTTCTGAATGTAGGTACTCAAAGTGTGCTTACCGCTCAGAGACAGTTGAACACCACTGGTCATAACATTTCTAATGTTAATACAGAGGGTTACAGTCGTCAGTCGGTGGTTCAAGGTACGAACGATCCGCGCCAGTTTGGTGGAGCCACTTATGGCATGGGCGTACATGTGGAAAATGTTCGCCGCTCTTGGGATCAGTTTGCCGTTAATGAACTCAACTTGGCGTCGACCAACAATGCTAACAAAGTAGATACTCAAGATAATCTCGACATGCTGTCAGGTATGTTGAGCTCGGTTGCCTCGAAGAAGATCCCTGAAAATCTCAATGAATGGTTTGATGCGGTTAAAACCATGTCTGACACGCCAAATGATTTAGGCGCGCGTAAAGTGGTGCTTGAAAAATCAAAAATCTTTTCTGACACATTGAACGATTTCCATGAAACAGTGCGTTTACAGTCTGATGTGACCAACAAAAAGTTGGATATGGGCATTGAACGTATCAATCAAATCGCGTTAGAGGTTCGCGATACTCACCGTTTAATGATGCGTACTCCGGGGCCTCACAATGATCTGATGGATCAACATGAAAAACTGATTAAGGAACTGTCTGAATACACTAAGGTAACGGTCACCCCACGTAAAAACGCAGAAGGGTTTAACGTTCACATTGGTAATGGCCACACCTTAGTATCTGGCACCGAAGCCAGTCAGTTAAAAATGATTGATGGCTATCCAGACGTTCACCAGCGACGTTTAGCCATGGTGGAAGGGAATGGTATTAAGGCGATTAAAGCAGATGATATCGACGGAAAAATTGGCGCTTTACTTGATATGCGTGACCAGCACATTCCCCAGTTGCTCGATGAGATGGGCAGGCTGGCTACGGGCTTCTCATTCAAAGTGAATCAATTGCAATCCCAAGGTTTGGATCTCAATGGCAAAATCGGTAAAGACGTATTTACAGATATAAACTCGGAGCTGGTTGCGCAATCACGTGTGTCCGCCGCGCCTGACTCTCAGGCAGAAGTGGCCGTTTATGTGGATGATATCTCGGCACTCAAAGGTGGGGAGTATACGCTGCGCTATGATGGCGACCAGTATAGTGTCACGACTCCGAAAGGTGATCCGGTTCAGTTGGATATCGATCAGTCGGACTCTTCTTTTGTACTGGATGGTATGAGAGTGCAGATTGGTGAAGGCCTTGCCGCTGGCGAACGAGTATTGTTGCGTCCTACCCGCAGTGGTGCTGCCATCATTAAAATGGAAACCAACGATGCGAAGTCCATTGCGGCGCAAAGCTATGAAGCGTCAACCACGTTTGCTCAAGGCAGTGCAAAATTCAAGATTCATGAAGCAGGTGATGTCAAAGAGTTCGAGGTGACGGTTCAGCCCGCGGATGAAAAACATGACAAAGCGTGGCTAAAGATTACCGATAACAAAGGTAACTTGTTGTCAGACAAATACTCTTACCCGTTAGATAAAGATAATCCAATCATTGAAATTTCAGTGCCGAAGAGCCATCCGTTGTATAAAAATGGTGATACGACGATCTTTGAACTTACGGAAGGCGCGCTGCTGAACGACAAATTTACCGCCAACTTAGTACCATCACCTGGTGGTAACGGCAACTTGAGGAAAATGCAGCAGTTGCAGACCAACAAAATGATGGATGGCAAGTCGAGCACTCTGATTGATGTTTACCACAACCTAAATACGCAGGTGGGGCTGAAATCGGCAACGGCTAACCGTTTGGCATCTGTAGCGCAGTTGGAACACGAATCAGCTCAAGAACGTTTGGCGTCCATTTCCGGCGTCAATTTAGATGAAGAAGCTGCCAATATGATGAAATTTCAGCAGGCTTATATGGCGTCGTCACGTGTGATGCAGGCTGCGAATGATACCTTCAACACCATTTTACAACTGAGGTAAGGAGAAGAAATAAGTGTTAACCCGAATTTCTAGTTTCCATAACTATCAGTCCGTACAAAATGACTTGCGTCGGCAAGAGAATAAAGTTCATCACAATCAAGAACAACTTGCATCGGGTAAGAAGTTGCTCAAGCCAAGTGATGACCCTTTGGCCGCGCATTACGTTCAGAATATTGGTCAGCAACAAGAGCAAATACAGCAGTACTTAAGCTCGATTGTTTTAGTACGTAACCGTTTAGAAAACCACGAAGTGAACATCGCCAACGCAGAGAGTTTCGCTGACGAATCAAAACGTCTCACCATGGAAATGATTAACGGTGCGCTCTCTGTCGAAGACAGACAAGCCAAAAAGCGTGAGCTGGAAGAAATTGCCAATAACTTTCTGAACTTAGTAAACGCACAAGACGAATCAGGCAACTATGTGTTTGCGGGCACTAAGCCGAAAAATCAGCCTTTTTATCGAGATAAAGACGGCAGTGTGCAGTACGCCGGTGATGACTATCAGCGCAAGATGAAAGTATCCAGCATGCTTGAGATGCCAATGAACGACCCGGGCAGCAAATTGTTTATGGACATCCCCAACCCGTTTGGTGATTACCAGCCAGATTACGAGTTGCAGAACGGCTCAGAGTTGTTGTTAGGCAAAGCGACCAACGCTGACACTAAAGATACGGCTTCCTACCGAGTGACTTTCGTTGATATGAATAACGGTAAGTTTGGCTATCAGTTAGAGCGTGACGGCACAGTCGTGAAAGCGGATGAGTTTTCCCCAGAGAAAGGCATTGAGTACAACGGGTTAAAAATGCAGGTGAAAGGGCAGATCATGCCCGGCGACAGTATTGGTATTGCTAAGCGTGAGACTTTCAGCATTTTCGACACCTTTAAACAAGCCATGTCATGGTCGGATAAGTCGGTTTCGGATACATCGTCAACAGCGAAATTACACCAAATGACCGAAGAGTTTCAGGCAGCATTTATTCATCTCAACAAGGCACGCACGGATGTCGGGGCAAGGCTAAGTACCCTCGATATTCAGGAGCAAAACCACGAAGACTTTAATCTGTCGCTGGCCAAGGCAAAGAGCAATTTTGAAGACTTGGATTACTCGAAAGCCGTTATTGAATTCAGCGAGAATTCACGCGCTTTGCAAGCCTCACAACAAGCTTTTGGTAAAACCAAAGACCTGACGTTATTTAATTATATCTAGGGCTCATACTCAGTTTTATCTGAATCGTTTGGGAAGATTTTAATGCCTTATGTGCCATGCCTTAAGTGCGAAAACTTCCAACCAACGTTAAGGTGTTTTAGCGGCATATTGTTACCGAAAGCGGCAAAAATCAGTAACTCGCATTCGGTCTTTATCGAATGGAGCTGGTGGCTGTTTTGATGTAACTTATTGTTTATATTTATATAATCATTCGGTTTTTATGTAGGTTCCAAGTTGGCATGCATATTGTATTGAGATTGTCAGAACGGATTTTTAAATTCTAAACCCTGTGTTCAGGCAGATTTAGTGAGTAACTTTTACGGTCAGTGCTTATCCAAATGAGAGTAAAGCTGGCCGCTTCGCAAAGCTTGCGAACTCATAGGAGAGCAAAATGGCTGTAACAGTAAGTACTAACGTCTCTGCGATGACCGCGCAGCGTTACTTAAACAAAGCGACAGACGAGCTAAATACTTCGATGGAACGCTTATCATCAGGTCATAAGATTAACAGCGCGAAAGATGACGCGGCAGGTTTACAGATCTCGAACCGTCTGACCGCGCAATCTCGTGGCTTGGATGTAGCTATGCGTAACGCGAACGATGGTATATCGATAGCTCAAACCGCTGAAGGCGCAATGAACGAAGCAACTTCAGTAATGCAGCGTATGCGTGATTTGGCGATTCAATCATCAAACGGTACTAACTCTCCGGCGGAGCGCCAGGCGATTAACGAAGAGTCTTCTGCTCTGATTGACGAGCTAAATCGTATCGCAGAAACAACCTCATTCGGTGGCCGCCGCCTACTTAACGGTTCATTCGGTGCTGCGGCGTTTCAGATCGGTGCGAGCTCTGGTGAAGCCATGATAATGGGCCTCACCAGTATCCGTGCTGACGATACACGTATGGGTGGCGTAACCTTTTTCTCTGAAGCTGGTAAAGGTAAAGATTGGAGTGTCGATCCGACTAAAGCGGATCTCAACATTACCCTGCCAGGTATGGGTCAGGATGAAGACGGTAATGTTGATGATCTAGAGATTAATATCACCGCTAAAGCAGGTGATGATATTGAGGAGCTTGCGACGTATATTAACGGTCAGTCTGATATGATTAACGCGTCAGTGAGCGAAGATGGCAAGCTACAGGTTTTTGTTGCTCATCCAAATGTTCAAGGTGACATTTCTATCTCGGGTGGTCTCGCGTCTGAGTTAGGCTTAAACAGTGAACCTGTTAGAACATCTGTACAGGACATTGATATGACATCAGTGCAGGGCTCTCAGAATGCGATTTCTGTATTGGACAGTGCGCTGAAGTACGTTGATTCACAGCGTGCAGATTTAGGTGCAAAGCAGAACCGCCTGAGCCACAGCATCAATAACTTGGCGAATATCCAGGAAAACGTCGATGCCTCGAACAGCCGAATTAAAGACACAGACTTTGCGAAAGAAACCACGCAAATGACCAAAGCACAAATTTTGCAACAAGCAGGTACATCGATTCTTGCTCAAGCGAAACAGTTGCCAAACTCTGCAATGTCACTATTGCAGTAGTTTTTATACCCAATCGACCTCGCTGAACCTAGCATCTCGAGGTTGTTTGGGTATAGAGCCTGTATTCAATGTATCCAGACGTGGATGGTAATGCGGGCTATTGGCAAGCAGCTTTATAACAGAATGAGCGGCTCTCTCATCTCTCACCTGCCAATCATTTTCAATGTAAAGTTGCACTCGGTATGCCGGAAATGTGTTCATTTCTCTTGATCTCCACATAGGCTCTGGCAACCAACCTAGCCCCAGTTCTCTCAAAGGAAAAGGGGCTTTTTCTTTCCCGCCTTACTCAGTCCAATCGAAGTCAGTCCAAACTATTCTCTGGTTAACATCGCTTTTAGTCGCGATATAAATTAGCGGCGTTATAAGTTTTGCGAAGGGAGTTACGGTTTACGGATATCTACACTTTGACCTCAGCGCGATAACCTGACCGTTCACTGAACCTACAGACTTGACGTAAAAAACAGGCAATAAAAAACGCTGCCATTGGCAGCGCTTATCCGTGTTTGAAAGTAAGTATAAATTACTTAGTTACACGTAGAACTGGAGTTTCACCAACAGTTACAGAACCAGAAAGCTTGTTAAGCTCTTTGATTTCGTCCATGTTAGAGATAACAACTGGAGTTAGCGTTGATTTCGCTTTCTCTTCAAGAAGAGCTAGATCGAATTCAATGATAGTGTCGCCAGCTTTAACTGATTGACCTTCTTCAGCGATACGTGTGAAGCCTTCGCCTTTTAGTTCAACTGTATCGATACCGAAGTGAACGAAAAGCTCAACACCGTCGTCAGACTCGATAGAGAATGCGTGGTTAGTTTCGAAGATCTTACCGATAGTACCGTTTACAGGAGCTACCATTTTGTCGCCTGCTGGCTTGATAGCAATACCGTCACCAACGATTTTCTCAGCGAAAACAACATCTGGCACATCTTCAATGTTTACGATTTCACCAGATAGTGGTGCGATGATTTCGATTGCACCAGCGTCAGCGCTGTCATCAGATACAAGCTTCTTAAGTTTGTCAAACAGACCCATTGTGTCATGCTCCTAAGGTTTAGTTTTATTCTGTCGAATTATAGTATACCAATATAGCTCATTAGACGACTTTTTTCGCCGTCTAATGGCCATTAAGTATTGAATTACTTGGTACTACGTATTACTGAGCTTTCTCAGCAATGAACTTTTCAACGACTGCTTCAATCTCAGCGGCTGTTGGTAGAGAAAGTGCTTCTTCCGCCATTGCTTTCACTTCTGCGAAGTTAGAGTTACGGATAACTTTCTTCACTTTAGGGATTGAGATACCGCTCATAGAGAACTCATCCAGACCCATACCTAGAAGTAGCAGAGTTGCACGCTCATCACCTGCAAGCTCACCACACATACCAGTCCATTTACCTTCAGCGTGAGATGCATCAATAACTTGCTTGATCACAGTTAGTACCGCTGGTGATAGTGGGTTGTATAGGTGAGAAATCATCTCGTTACCACGGTCAACCGCTAGTGTGTACTGAGTCAGGTCGTTAGTACCGATAGAGAAGAATGACACTTCTTTCGCTAGATGGTGCGCGATTGCTGCTGCTGCAGGAGTCTCAACCATAACACCGATTTCGATGCTTTCGTCGAATGCATGACCTTCAGCACGTAGCTCTGCTTTGTACTCTTCGATTGCTTTCTTAAGCTCACGGATTTCTTCAACAGAGATGATCATTGGGAACATGATACGTAGTTTGCCGTGTGCTGATGCACGTAGGATACCACGTAGCTGGTCACGAAGGATTTCACGACGATCCAAGCTGATACGTACTGCACGCCAGCCTAGGAAAGGGTTCATCTCTTGAGGTAGATCCATGTATGGTAGATCTTTGTCGCCGCCGATATCCATAGTACGGATGATCACAGCTTGACCGTTCATTGCTTCCGCAACTTCTTTGTACGCTTGGTACTGTTCGTCTTCAGTTGGTAGCGCAGTACGGTCCATAAATAGGAATTCTGTACGGTACAGACCAACGCCTTCACCACCGTTACGGATGATGCCGTCACAGTCTTTCACTGTACCGATGTTGCCGCAAACTTCTACACGGTGACCGTCAGTCGTTTCTGCGTGTAGATCTTTCAGTTTTGCTAGCTCTTCTTTTTCCGCTATGAATGCAGCTTTAACTGCTTTCGCTTCTTCTACTTCAGCTTCAGACGGGTTCACAACAATCTTGTTGTTCATCGCGTCAAGAATCAGCATGTCGCCGTTCTTCACTTGCTTCGTGATGTCGTTAGTACCAACGATAGCAGGTAGCTCAAGTGAGCGAGCCATGATTGAAGTGTGCGAAGTACGACCACCGATATCACAAGCAAAACCAAGAACGTAATCTAGGTTAATTTGCGCAGTTTCTGATGGTGTTAGGTCGTAAGCGACTAGGATAACTTCTTCATTGATGTCGCTTAGCGAAACGATGTTGATGCCTAGTGCGTTCTTAACAAAACGAGAACCGATATCACGGATGTCAGTTGCACGTTCTTTCAGGTATTCGTCGTCTAGAGACTCAAGAGCACATGCTTGCTCTTCGATAACTGTGTGGATAGCGTTATCTGCAGTCAGCTTGTCGTTTTTGATTAGTGCTAGGATTTCTTCTTCTAGCTCTTCGTCTTCAAGAAGCATAATGTGACCTTCAAAGATCGCTTCTTTTTCTTCACCAAACGTTTCAAGCGCTTTTTGCTTGATTGTTTCTAGTTGAGCGGAAGATTTTTCACGAGCGTCAAAGAAACGCTGAACTTCAGCTTCTACTTGATCATCAGAAATAGTGTTTGTGTTTAGGACAATTTCATCTTCTTGAAGTAGTAGTGCTTTACCGATTGCAATACCAGGAGATGCTAGGATGCCTGAAATCATAGCCTTACCTTAAGTTTGGTCAACTTTATAAAACGGGAGAATAATGGGTGTGCTAACGAATAGTTTTAGCTTAGTTTAGAGCCTATTTCCAACAAAGCCATTTTGTTTTCACAAAATGGCTTTTGGAGTAGGAAACACCGATTAGTGCAGCTGGTCCATTAGAGCAACTAGGTGATCAACTGCTTGCTGAGCTTGTGGGCCTTCAGCAGAAATAGTTACTTGAGTACCTTTTACTAGGCCTAGTGTTTGTAGTTTGAATAGGCTCTTAGCGCTAGCGCTTTTACCATTAGAAGTCACAGTGATGTCTGCATCGAATGCTTTCGCTTCTTTAACAAACTGTGCAGCTGGGCGAGTGTGAAGACCGTTTTCTGCTGTGATTTCTACTTGCTTCTCGTACATGTGATATACCCCAATAAATGTATTTTTTTGTTAGTAGTGGCTAGTTTGAGCTTAACTGCTTTATACCTTGTGCGCTAGCGCGGGAGAGTTCAAAGCGTGTTAGTTCTGATACTAGTCAAAAGATTCGCGATTGCGCAACTGTTTGCGTGCGTAATCACTTTGAAACCTTTTTGTGTTCTGCTTCTTTATTTTGAAGCTAGAAATAAAACACCCTGATATTACCAAAGGTGAGGCTGGGATCAACAAAAAAGCCCCTGAACGGGGCTTTTTTAGACGAAAAATTGATTTGAACACATATTACTGTTGGTTCTCTTTTTCCGTAAAGATACCTGCAAATAGTGCTGTACTTAGGTAACGTTCACCTGAGCTTGGCAAGATTGTTACAATCGTTTTCCCTTCAAATTCAGGTAGTTCTGCAATGCGATTGGCTGCTACTACTGCTGCGCCAGAAGAAATACCAGCAAGGATACCTTCCTCTTCCATTAGGCGGCGAGCCATCTCAATCGCCTCTTCAGAAGTAACGGGTTCAACGCGGTCTAGAAGTTCTAAATCTAGGTTGCCTGGGATGAAGCCTGCACCGATACCCTGAATTTTGTGTGGAGCTGGTTGGATTTCTTCACCTGCTAACGCTTGTGCAATGACTGGTGATTCTGCAGGTTCTACTGCAACAGAAGTAATCGCTTTGCCTTTCTCGCCTTTAATGTAACGGCTTGTACCTGTAATCGTACCGCCAGTACCAACGCCAGCTACAAGTACATCGATTTCACCGTCAGTCGCTTCCCAAATTTCTGGGCCGGTTGTCTTCTCGTGAATCTCTGGGTTCGCTGGGTTGTTGAACTGTTGAAGAAGTAGGTACTTGTCTGGGTTGCTAGCAACGATTTCTTCTGCTTTAGCAATCGCACCTTTCATGCCTTTTGCTGCTTCAGTTAGTTCTAGGTTTGCACCTAGTGCTTTAAGAAGCTTACGACGTTCAAGGCTCATTGACTCAGGCATTGTCAGAGTTAATTTGTAACCGCGAGCGGCTGCTACGAACGCTAGTGCGATACCTGTGTTACCACTGGTTGGTTCTACTAGCTCTACGTCCGACGTGAGTTTGCCAGACTTTTCCGCATCCCAAATCATGTTTGCACCGATACGGCACTTTACGCTGAAGCTTGGGTTACGCGCTTCGATTTTTGCTAGAACGTTACCTTTGCTCACTTTGTTTAAGCGAACTAGGGGAGTGTTACCAATAGTAAGAGAGTTATCTTCGTAGATCTTGCTCATAGTTATGTTCCTTCATTACACGTTTTGTGAATATAGTTAGAAGAATATTAGGTCTAAAAAAAAGGAAAAGGATTAAAAAGTTATATCTTATTAGGTTGTCCTTAGTTTCAGCAAAAGAAAGGGGAAAAGCTGACGCATCCCCCTTTGGGGCAACTAATAGATTATCTTTGATGTTTGAATTCTGTGACCCACATAGCAGTGGCACCACATATCGCAACGGGCATCACGATAAGATTCAAAATTGGAATGGTAGTAAACACGGAAACCAAAACGCCAAACCCATATGCTTTACCTTGTTTTTGTTTCAATTTGTAACGCATATCGTTGAATGGGATTTTATGATTATCAAATGGATAATCACAATATTGGATAGCCAACATCCACGCTGTAAAGATAAACCACAGGAAGGGGCCAACCGTTTGTCCTAGAGCTGGGATCAGTAGTAGCAGAAATAAGCCAATCGCTTTAGGAAGAGTGTAAAGCAGTTTACGCCATTCTCGCCCTAACACCCGGGGGACATCTTTTATCACAGCGGCGAAACCGTCATCATTGATTTTTTGTCCGGTTAGGTATTCTTCTACTTTCTCAGCCAACAGTCCGTTGAACGGTGCAGCGATAAAGTTTGCTAAGGTACTAAAGAAATATGAGAACGTGGCAATTATTGTCAGCGCAAGTAAAGGCCAAAGTACATAGGTAAGCCAGGATAGAAACTCTGGCAGTTGCCCAATCCAACCCTCAATCCATATATTAAGGTGAGAGAACAAATAAAAAATGGCACCACCAACAAGAAGAACGTTCGCTAGTAGTGGTAATACAACAAAGCGTCTGATCTTAGGAGTGAGTGCTAGCTTTATTCCATACAGGAAATATCCGAATCCGGTTTTTGGCTGATTGTTTAGCGTCATATCCATTTCGTTCTGAGAGAAAGAAAATTCATTGTACCTGTCGCGACTTTTCTTTCAATGCCTTAACAAATGGCCTCTCGTAAAGTGGAATCGTGGCAAGAATCACAACAAAAAAGTGAACTTCTTGCATTAAGTTGTTCTAAACCTCCATATAGTTTTGGTAAAGTAAACGTATCATTCAGAATAATTACACTTGGGTTGCTGCTCAAGGAACTGCGAGTAGTACAAACAAGTATATTGAGAGTAAATAATGCAGGAATTGCGATTCGTACTCATTGTTGTTGGCGTTTTAGCCATTGCGGCATTACTGTTTCATGGTTTATGGAGCAGTAAGAAAGAAGGCAAAGCGAAATTTGGTAACAAGCCTCTGGGTAAATTAGAGGTTGACCAAGGGGATGCAGACTCAGTAGAGCAAGAGCCAAACTTCGGCGCTGCTTCTGAAGACGATTTTGAAATTATTCGTAAAGACCGTAAAGAACCAGGCTTCGGGATGGACAACGCGTTTGATTCGAAGTTTGAGGCGGATCCTTTACTTGGTAGTGTTCCTGAAGACAAGCCGTTTAAGGACGAGTCAGAAGAGATCCCTTCATTTGTTGCACAGAAAAGTCATGATGACGAAGTCGTAATTGAAGAACCAGTGATGCAAGAGCCCGCTCAGCCAACTGTTGAGCAAGCGGCACCTTCAGCGTTTGAAAAACCAAAGGCAGAAGCTGAGCAACCTGCAGTAGTGGCTGAGCCGCAAGAAGAGCCTAAACCCGAACCAGAAATGCAGGTGATTGTTCTCAACGTGCATTGTGCTGGTCAAGAGCCTTTCGTTGGTACAGAGTTGTTTGATAGCATGCAGCAGAATGGGCTTATCTATGGCGAGATGAACATCTTTCATCGCCATGTTGATCTGTCAGGTAACGGAAAAGTGTTGTTTAGCGTCGCTAATATGATGCATCCAGGAACGCTAGAACACGGAGACCCAGCCGAATTTACAACTAAAGGCATCTCATTCTTTATGACGCTACCTTGCTTTGGTGAAGCGGAACAAAACTTCAACCTAATGCTTCGTACAGCACAACAGATTGCTGACGACATGGGAGGGAATGTTCTTGATGATCAAAGAAACTTGATGACTCCTGACCGATTAGCGGCTTATCGACGTCAAATAGTTGAGTTTAAGACGGCGAACGCATAATCTTGACACCAATTTTTAAAAGGGCTCCGGTTGGAGCCCTTTTTCTTCGATTCCCAACCTCATTGATTGACAATACACGGGGCTTTAATATGTCTGAATCAGTACTTCAACGACTAGAAGAATTAAAAGAGTCGTTGCATTACCACGCCGTTCGTTACTACGTGGAAGATAACCCAGAGATTCCGGATGCTGAATATGATCGACTCATGCGTGAATTGCTGGATATTGAAGCTCAACACCCGGACCTAGTTACTGTTGATTCGCCTAGCCAGCGTGTTGGCGGAAAGCCGTTATCTGAATTTAGCGAAGTTAAGCATGAAGTTCCGATGCTGTCATTAGATAATGCCTTTGACGACAGCGAGCTGGACAGCTTCCACAAACGAGCACAAGACAGAGTTGGCAATCAAAGTGTTAAACAATACTGTTGTGAACCTAAACTGGATGGCTTAGCAGTAAGCCTATTGTACGAAAATGGTGTTCTTGTTCAGGCTGCGACGCGCGGTGACGGTACAACGGGTGAAAACATTACTGAAAACGTTCGGACCATCAATGCCATCCCTCTAAAACTAAGAGGAAATGATTGGCCTGAACGTCTTGAAGTACGTGGTGAAGTTTTCATGCCTAAAGCGGGCTTTGAACAACTGAACGAGCTGGCTCGCCAAAAGGGATACAAAGTTTTTGTTAATCCTCGCAATGCTGCGGCTGGTAGCTTACGTCAGTTAGATTCTCGTGTTACTGCTTCGCGTCCACTTAGCTTCTATGCATACAGTGTGGGTGTTGTTCAGGGAGCAGAATTAGCGTCGAGTCATTATGAGCGCTTTCTGCAAATTAAGTCATGGGGACTACCTATGTGTCCCGAGACTAAGCGTGTCGATAGCTTGGCTGATGTTAAAGCGTACTACCAAGATATTTTACAGCGACGTGATGCTTTGCCATACGAGATTGATGGTGTCGTTATAAAAATCGACGATATAGCGATCCAAGAAAGACTGGGCTTCGTTGCTCGTGCTCCTCGCTGGGCTATTGCTTATAAGTTCCCTGCGCAAGAAGAGATCACCACATTGAATGATGTGGAATTTCAGGTAGGGCGTACTGGTGCGATTACGCCAGTAGCAAAACTTGAACCTGTTTTTGTCGGTGGCGTGACGGTAAGTAATGCTACTTTGCATAACGCTGATGAAATTGAACGTCTTCAAGTTAAAATCGGTGATCAAGTCGTGATCCGCCGTGCTGGTGACGTGATTCCTCAAGTTGTCTCAGTGATCCGCGAGCGTCGTCCAGAAAACGCGCGAGATATTGTGTTCCCATCGCTATGCCCAGTTTGCGATTCTCATGTAGAGCGTATAGAGGGAGAAGCGGTGACTCGCTGTACAGGTGGTTTGGTTTGCCAAGCACAGCGTAAACAAGCTCTGAAGCACTTTGTGTCACGTAAAGCGTTAGATGTTGATGGTCTTGGCGATAAAGTAATAGAGCAGCTTGTTGATCGCGAAATGGTCGAAACTCCAGCGGATTTGTTTAAGTTGTCTGCGGGTATTTTGACGGTTTTAGAGCGTATGGGGCCTAAGTCAGCGCAGAACATTGTGAATGCGTTAGACAAGTCGAAATTAACCACATTACCTCGCTTTTTATACTCACTAGGTATAAGAGAAGTCGGCGAAGCGACAGCTGCTAACTTAGCTCAACATTTCAAAACGCTAGAAGCGATTCAGGTTGCTACGGAAGAGCAGTTGATTAAAGTGCAGGATATCGGTGTAATTGTTGCTCAGCACATTACCACCTTCTTTGGTGAAGAGAAAAACCAAGCGGTGGTTGAAGACTTGCTTGCGCAGGGGATACATTGGCCAGAGATAAGCACCCCAGAGGAAGGAGTTGAGCTACCGTTAGAAGGTAAGACTGTTGTGTTAACAGGCACTCTTTCTCAACTAGGTCGTTCTGAAGCGAAAGAAGCACTACAAGCGATGGGTGCTAAAGTTGCCGGAAGTGTATCGAAGAAAACCGATATTTTATTCGCAGGTGAAAATGCGGGTTCTAAATTGGCAAAAGCTCAAGAGCTGGGGATTGAAATTAAAACCGAACAAGACTTACTCGACTTAATGAATTAAGTTAAGCCAAAACGTAAACACCTTTCTAATAAGCCCCAGTAGCTATGCTTCTGGGGTTTTTTCATACCTGTTATTAAGCCCTGATATATCTATTGTTCGAATGATTTAATCTTTTCAGTGATCAAGATCTCTCCTTAGGGGATTGGAACTATTTTGTTTAATACTCTGCGAGGCACTTCATGTGGAATTTTTCATTTGCCTTTATATTTTTGATTTATATGTGATTTTTCTTGGTTCTTGTAAGGTTTGTAAAAATAAGATCTGGATCAATAACTTATATGGAACTTTGTTGTGGCTCATATTTTTTTAGAAAAAAAATAAGTTCCATTTGGATGTTTTTAGTCGCGAAGTTAGTCTTGATAACGTGTTACACAAGGTGTGTATGCAGGAATTAAAAAGCCGAGTTAGGAATAACGAAGCTTTACCACGAAATTACTTCTCTCCTTCGGCGGCCAACTAAAGGTGAGATAGAAAAATACAGCTATATCTATTTTTAGGAGTTTATCCATGGACAAATTTTTTAAGGTATCTGCCCTAACTGCGGCAATGATGGGGGCGGTAGTTGCAGCTCCTGCAATGGCTGAAGATCCAGTCGGCCCAGAGTACGCGGGTGCGGTTTCAGAGTTTTTCTCTGAGTCTACTATCAGCGGTAACGTTAACTTCTTTATGCGTGCACGTGATCGTGCAGGTAAAGATGCAAACGGAAATGACACATCTAAAGTTGCTAACCTAGACCACGGCTCAATCTTTGCAAACCTTGGCTTTCATTCTGGCTATGTGGCAGATACGGTAGGTTTTGATGCTGTTATTTACTCAACATTTGATATGTGGAACAACGCTTCATTTGAACACGAGATGAACTTCTTTGACTGTAAGTCTCCATACGGTGCAGGTAGCTCATGTGATTCATACGAAACTGATAATGGCGTTTCTTTCGCAACAGCTGCTGCTAAGTTTAAGTTTGGTGATAACTTTAACGCTAAACTAGGTTACTTCCAACCATCTGTTCCTAGCACTTTAGGTGTTAACTGGTCATTTGCTCCTGGTACATACCGTGGTGGTGAAATCGGTGCGAACTTTGGTGCACTTGCACTTGGCTTTGTTTACGCAGATGAATACAAGGCTCCATGGTTCAAAGAAACTTACGAATTTAATGAAGGTTCTTTCTGGGGTGGCGCTGGTAAAGACGTAGGCGATGTATACTCATTTGGTGCTCGTTACGCTCTTGACAACGGTATCTCTTTTGATGCTGGGTATGGTGCTCTGACTGATGGAGATCGTAAGAACTTCCACGTTAAAGTGAAAGGCACTACAGACGGCGGTCTATACTGGTCTCCACAACTTTACGTAGTTGATGATGACAACCAATTTGATAGTACAGCATTCCAAGCTGCTTTATTGACTAGTTTTTCATCAGGTCAGTACTCGTACCGTGCAGAAGCGACTTACACATCAGCAGACTCGGATGACAAGCGTGGCCAAGTTGGTAACCTATCTTACCGTCTGACTGAGCAATACGGTGGTTCAAACGGCGCATACGAAATCTGGTGGAACAACCGTTCTGACTTTAACCACGATGGCGAATATGCGTTCTTCCTATCTGCTTCTCGTGACTTTGCAGACATCGGTGGTAACGGATTTAGCGCAGGTCTAAGCGGTGCATACGGTGCAGGCGCTAAAGCTTCAGGCTACGATGAGTTAGTAGAGTATGCATACAGCTTCTTCGCAAACTACGCAATTCAGGGTGGCGCGCTTAAGGATGCTAATATCAGCTTCTACTACACTAACTTCTACAATGATTCAGATGCGTCAGACTGGGGTCCATACTCAAACGCATTTAACGATGAAACAGACTTTAAACTAATTCTAACTATGCCATTCGGCGTAAAATAATTAGTGAATAAAGGTAAAGCTGGGCAATCGCCCAGCTTTTTTGATCTTAACCATTAGTTTTCCACCATATCTCTTCACTATTTAATTAGGTAGTTTTATGAAGAAAGTTCTCTTAGTTTCAGTCGCATTATTTACTCTGCAAGCATGCAGCACCAGTCCTAAAACGGCCGAAGATTACTGGTATGGTCAAGGTGAGCGTTTCGGGGCTAATGGTTATCAGTATGACAATGACATTTTGACGACGATTAAAGAGTCGGTCGCTTTTGATGAACCGTCATATAAGAAAGGTTATGAAGCTGGTAAAGAAGAGTATTGCGACCCGTTTAAAGCTTTCGAGAAGGGGATACAAGGCATTCGTTATAATGGACAGTGCAGCGGTCACCCTAGAGAAATTATGATTAAAGCTGAGTGGCAGAGAGGTTTTGATGCTTTTATCGGTTCTGACTTTTACAAGCTTTAAGTACCAAGTAACAATGAAGCGATATCTTTGGCATAGATTACGAAGTTTACCTGAGTAGCTTAGTTGACCCAGATAAACTTCGTATAATTAATTAACATTAGCCATTATTTAAATACTCCACCATACATCTTGCACAATTCTCTAGGTAGTTGCTTAACCGTGCCATCATTAAAAGTACAGTCTACACCTGCACCAAATACATGTCCGGCATTTTGAGCTAACGAAATAGGAGAAGAAAATACCAAGCAAGCAAAAATTAAAGTAATAATTCGTTTCATGGTAAACCTCATACTTAATAATCAATTTAGAGTAATCTCTATATTATTAATTTATAATCAGATTAATTATTAAAAGATGACTAAACTTAAATACGGTTTGGTTTCGCTTGGATGTTAAGTATTCGTAATCCACTATAAGCATACAGTTGCTATAATGGGTTTAAACTATTACTTGTGTGATGATGTTGCTATCACAGTTGGCTGTATAATCTTACAGTGGCGAGTGATAATCATCGCTAAGCCAAACAATATCGTCTTCAATAGTACACCCTTCACTTACCTAAAATATAAGCATTTAACTACGATGCTTATTCACTAAGTATGTATGTAGACCAATAAAGATCAAAAAAATATTCACGGTAAGTTAATTTTTTAATGTTAAATTAGAGTGAGTATATATATCAGGTTCTTTAATATCTATTTGATTCTATTATTTTGGCTAAGACTCTTCTAGCGTTTATAGATAGGATGCTAATAATACTCTGGGACTTAATTTTTATTGGGAATTAAAATAAGGTGATGAAATAAAAGAAGTAGTGAGAAAAGATAATAATGGAGCGATGTAAGCTCCATTATTTTGACATAAATTAATCATCAACAGGTTCGATTACCAGAATAATACCCTCTACAGCAATAATTTTTACTCTAGTCCCTGCAGGAAGGGCTTGGTCACTTTGAGCAGACCAAGTGGTATCTGCAACATGGATTCTGTTCAATCCAACAGAGAAGTCTTCGTCTATTGTAAGAGTTTGTCCGATTAGTTGCTTGTACTTTTGGTTGAGATCTCTAGCTTGATCACCTTGCTTGTCTCTTGACCATTGACGTCGCCACCATAACCAAGTTGTTAGCAAACTAAAAGTCGCGAAGGATAACCATTGAAGTTGCCAGCCTAACGGAAGCACTGCTAGCAACGCCCCCACTAATAAAGCCGATAGTCCCAACCAAAGAAAGTAACCCGCAGTACCAAGTAGCTCAACGGCAAGCAGCATAAAGCCGAAAGCAAGCCAGTGCCAAAACGTTATGCCATCGAGCAGGCTGAACAAGTCCATAAATGAGTCCTAATCTTTGTTTTGCTGTTTAAACATTTCTGCTATGCCTGCGACAGAGCCCATGAGTCCCGTTGCTTCCAGAGGTAGCATAATGATTTTGCCGTTTTCAGCTTGGCCAATACTCTTGATCGCTTCGGTGTATCCTTGTGCGATGAAGTAGTTGACGGCCTGCATATCACCTTTTGCTATTGCTTCGGAAACCATGTAAGTTGCTTTTGCTTCCGCTTGCGCCGAGCGTTCACGAGCTTCTGCATGAAGAATAGCAGACTGTTTCTCACCTTCAGCTTTCAATATTTGTGATTGCTTGTGACCTTCTGCTTTTAAGATCTCGGCTTGACGTACGCCCTCTGCTTCAAGGATTTCTGCACGTTTGTTTCGTTCGGCTTTCATTTGTGCGTTCATCGCCGCTGTTAAATCGGCTGGTGGCTGTACATCCTTGATCTCAATACGCGTCACTTTTACACCCCACGGGTTGGTGGCTTGGTCAACAATGAGTAGAAGCTTTGAGTTGATCATATCGCGCTGACTGAGCATCTCATCGAGCTCCATTGAACCTAATACGGTACGAATATTGGTTAGGGTAAGGTTTCTAATCGCATGCTCTAGGTCGTTAACTTCATAGGCGGCTTTTGCAGCTTCCACGACTTGTACGAAACAGACGGCATCAATAGTCACGTTAGCGTTATCTTTACTGATGACTTCTTGTGCGGGGATATCTAAGACGCGCTCCATCATGTTTATTTTATGACCAACACGGTCGATAAAAGGGATTATTAAATTTAACCCGGGTTTGAGAGTGTGGGTATAACGTCCAAATCGCTCAACGGTCCAGTTGTTCCCTTGAGGAACGGTTTTTATGGCGGATGAAATAATAATAATGGCAAGGACAACAAAAATACCGATAGTAATCAACGAATCAATTGGCATGGAATATTCCCTTAAATGCATAAAGTCTGATTCATTTTTACTCATTTATCACGATTAGACAATTGAAGATATGAGAACAGGTGAAGTTGCTTGATGTCAGACAAAATAAAGGCCGGAAAACTCCGGCCTTTATATCAAATCCATACTTTGGCGAACTTAGTATAAGATCGAGTACAACTGACGACGATACTTGCCCGCTAAAGCATTACCTTGACCTAACGCGCTAAGAATATCCATGAAGGTCTTCTTCACTTCACCATCCTGAGCACCTAAGTTCACTTTTAGAATGTTCCAAAGTAGTTCTAATGCTTCTTCATCACGGCCAACTTGGTTGTACTGAACCGCTAACTCACATGCCAGTTCCAGATTGTCTGTATTTGAGGCGTACTCTTGTTCCAAGCGCTGAAGCTCTGGGCTGTCAGCCGCTTGCAGATGCAATTCAAGCTTAGCGATTAAGCCTTTGTAGTAATTATCCTGATACTCAAGTGGAATAGAGCCTAATAGCTCTTGAGCAACATCAAACTGCTTAGTTTCCAGTAAGCAATCTGCCGTAGCCAGTTTGACATCGCCACGAGATTGTAGCTCCGCTGGCAGTGTGTGGATGATACTCAGAGCTTCTGCGTGCTGACCTTGTTGCAAAAGCTCAGTGACTTGTTTAAGTAGTTGCTCGTCTGGGCTTGGCAGGTGCTTCTGGAGCATGGCTGCGATGGCGTCAATCGGTTGGGGGCCACCTAATCCGTCTACTGCCTGTCCATTGATAAACAACGCGATAGTCGGTAGAACCTGAACACCAAACTGCGACGCTAAGGTTGGTTGGTCTTCACAGTTAAGTAAAGCAAGGGTAAAAGCTCCATTGTACTGTTGAGCCAGAGTTTGTAACTCAGGGAGTATTTGTGCGCTTTCTGGCTGAGCGTTAGCCCAGAAATGGATCAGAACGGGCGTGTTCATTGATCCTTCAAGCGTTTCGCGAAAGTTCTGTTCTGTGATCTCAACGATAAATGGGGATTGCATCAGAGTATCCTTGCTTTTGTTTCTTGTCGTTGCTTGTAGATATGGAGTTGATTTAGAGGAAAATCAAGCAGTATCGCTAAATAACCTCGAGATGTATGGATTGGTGAGATTTAGATTCTATAGCAAGGAAAAACGCTGCCGAAGCAGCGTTGCCCTAATAGCAAGCGAAAGTGCTATGAAATTGGCGAGTCTTGCACGGTGATTATCATTTTCATCGTGCAAGGTGTGGTATCAGAATAGGATGAACAAGGTCACCACTACACCCACACTAAGCCAGTTAAGCTGATTTAATGTCATTATTGTCTCGCATCGGATCAAAAAACTGCTACAAAACAGAACGGGTGGCGATACCAAATCTAATCAAGCCTATACCCAAAATTGCATTCATTTTGTGTAAGATTTGCCCAGATATTGATTCGAATAGGTGAGGTTTTTTTAACCTACATGTTCATAATGACATCACATTGTTACGATGAAATTACACTACGACAAAATAATTCTATGCTGCTTGTCGCAAAATTTTATCAAGCATCCGTGTTGGTAACACCCTTTTCAACACGGCGAACAGCTTGGTTGGTGTGGTAATACGGTAGCGGATTTTCGGTGAATCACTGGTGAGTGCATGTAAGACTGGGGGGATACACGCTTCTGCTGGCAGGACAAATTTATTGTTTGATTTGTCATTATCTAAACGCTGTTTCTGACCTTCATAAGCAATGCGGTGTGGGCTGGATTCCGCGTCAATCCACTTTTCAAATGCTTTAAGTGCATTTTGTCTGAACTGAGTTTCGATTGGTCCCGGTTCAATGAGAGCTACTTTGATATTGGTATCGGCTAATTCAAGTCTTAAGGTGTCGGTCCATCCCTCCAGAGCAAACTTTGACGCATTGTATGCCCCTCGATATTTCATTGCGGCGAAGCCAAGCACTGAGCTATTTTGAATGATGCGACCTTCACCTTGTGAACGCATGTGAGGGAGAACCTCTTGTACCAGTTGATGCCAGCCAAAAAAGTTTGTCTGGAACTGTGCTATGAGCGCTTCGGTTGGTAGGTCTTCTAATGCGCCAGGTTGGCCGTATGCCCCGTTGTTAAATAAAGCGTACAGTTTTCCTTGAGCTAACCTTATCGCCTGTTCAGCACCACGCGTGATGCTGATGGGATCATTGAGGTCGAGTTGTATACAGGTTAACCCTTCTGCTTGCAGTCGCTGGACATCATCGTGTTTCCGGCAGGACGCAATGACGTTGAAGCCTTGCGTTTTCAAAGCGTGGGCACACACATAGCCAATACCAGTCGAACAACCGGTGATAAGAATAGACTTGTTCATAATTTAAGCTCAGGGTAAACGTAGAATAAGGTTTATCATTCAATAGCTACGCTCATGAAGCAAGTGCTTAAGCGCTGGTTCAATTCTCGAGTAACTGAACTGGAAATCTAACTCTGTGAGTTTTTTCGGCTTGGCTCTGATGCTGTCGAACAATAGACAGGCTGACTCTCCCATTAGCAACTCCATAACCCACTTAGGTGTGAATAGAATATGTGGTCGTTTCAGCGTTTTAGCTAACGTCGCACTGAAAATTCGATTACTTACTGGGTGAGGGGCACACATGTTAAACGCGCCATGGGCATGAGGGGTGTTCAGTAAGTACATGATGGCACGCACCATATCGAGGATATGAATCCAGGGTAGGTATTGGTTACCGTTTCCAAGTGGTCCTCCCAGCCCTAGCTTATAAGGGAGTAACATTTTTGCCAAGGCGCCTCCATTTGTGCCGAGTACAACGCCAGTTCGTAATAAACAAACTCGTGTATTTTCTGATTCTGCACGCTTGGCAATCTGCTCCCATTTTGCACAAACAAGGTGTGGAAACTCCTCACTGTTAACATGAAGGCATTCGTCGAAGGGGTGTTCTTGTTGGTCGCCATAATAGCCGACAGCAGAGCCACTGATGAATACTGAGGGCGGCTTTGTACTCGCATGGATAAGTTCTACAATTTTTTCTGTAATTTTCCAGCGACTTTGGCAAATTTTTTCTTTCTGCTTGTTTGTCCAACGTTTATCAGCGATCGGCTCACCCGCGAGGTTAATGACCGCATCAATGTGATTGAGATCGGCAAGTTGGTCGAGAGAATCAATATACTCGATGTTACCAACATCAGCATGTTGTAGGCGCTGTTTCGCTTTTTCTGGTGAACGTGTTAGCAGAACCACGTGATGAGTGGTGATTAGCTTCAGTAGCTCTGAGCCTATAAATCCTGTTCCGCCGGTTAGTAATATCTTCATGGCGTCTCATTGAGTGACAAAACATGAAAACATTATAGTCATTTTGTTTGTGGCTTGATCATATTCTCTTGTGATTCGTTGTGAACCGTCACGTGCTAGGAAAATCTTGGGGCCCGCACCAACTTCACATATTGAAAAATTGTAACTAGTTGTTATTGGTGACAATGGCTCCCTCACATTTGCATTAAGAAATTTATGCCAGACTGATACTAGCTGCTTAAGCATACTAATCAGTTAAAGCTCGATTACTCATAGCGTTCACAAGGAGGAGGTATGGAAGCATTTACTGCTCTTTTTCGGGCTCTCCTAAATAGTGCGCGCGATCTAATGCCCATCGTTCTTGTCATCACTTTTTTTCAACTGGTTGTGTTACAAGAGCCTTTACCCAATCTGGTCTCTATTCTTTTCGGCTTATTGCTCGTCGTTCTAGGGCTGACGTGTTTTATCTTTGGATTGGAAATGGGTCTGTTTCCTATTGGTGAGAGTATGGCTCAGGCGTTTGCTAAAAAGGGCAGTGTTTTTTGGCTTTTGGTCTTTGCATTTTGTTTAGGGTTTGGCACAACAATCGCTGAACCAGCACTGACTGCCGTTGCGGAGAAAGCTGCTCAGGTGGCGGCCGAGGGAGGCATGATTACGAACTCGGAGTTATCGATCCAAGAATATGGCACAGGGCTTCGTGTGACCGTTGCGCTGTCTGTTGGTATTGCAATTGTGGTTGGTGTGCTTCGTATTCTCAAAGGTTGGCCCATCCATTACATGATCATAGGTGGGTATGTGGGCGTGGTGGTGTTAACTTGGTTTGCACCTGAGTCGATCATTGGCGTGGCATACGACTCTGGTGGAGTGACGACGTCGACTATTACTGTTCCATTGGTAACGGCGCTCGGAGTAGGACTCGCCTCGGCAATTAAAGGGCGGAATCCAATGGTCGATGGCTTTGGTTTAATTGCATTTGCTTCGTTACTGCCAATGATGTTTGTCATGATTTATGGGATGGTCGTGGCATGATTTCACTTGAACAATTCTTTGATACGCTTTTGTCCACCATTCGCGATGTTATTCCTATCGCTGCCATTATTTTTGGCTTTCAACTCGCGGTACTTCGTCGTCCGGTGAATAACCTGAGAAAAGTGCTTTTTGGTTTTGCCTACGTCATTTTGGGCTTGTCGCTGTTCTTACTCGGGCTGGAAATGGCGTTGTTTCCCCTCGGCGAAACCATGGCCGTACAACTTACCACTCCCGACTTTGTAAGAGAGTTCAAAGTATCGGTAGGGCAGCAATTGCAGTGGGTCGACTATTATTGGGTGTACGCTTTTGCTTTTTGTATTGGTTTCAGTACGACGATTGCGGAGCCATCATTAATTGCAGTGGCGATCAAGGCTAATCAAGTGTCTGGTGGCAGTATTAGTGTGAATGGCCTGCGTATTGCGGTTGCACTTGGGGTGGCGATTGGTATTGCGCTGGGTAGTTACCGGATTGTAGTCGGAGATCCGATTCATTATTACATTATGGCTGGTTATATCGTGGTGGTTGCTCAGACCTTTTATGCTCCCCAGATGATCGTCCCTTTGGCTTATGACTCTGGCGGTGTGACGACATCGACTGTCACTGTACCACTTGTGGCGGCACTTGGGTTAGGCCTCGCGTCTACCGTACCAGGGAGAAACCCAATGATAGATGGCTTTGGTTTAATTGCCTTTGCCAGTTTGTTTCCAATGATATCCGTTATGGGATATGCGCAAATAACTCAATGGCTTAATAAAGACACCTCGGAGGACGAAGAAAATGCGCTTTAAATTGATACTTGCGTTTGTTGAGGATGCCAGAACAGATAAGGTACTTGATGCTGCTCGTGATGCCGGGGCGACAGGCGCGACGGTGATTAATAATGCACGAGGCCAAGGGTTAAACCAGAAGCGAACTTTCTTTGGTTTAACTTTAGAAGTACAAAAAGATGTGCTGCTGTTTGTAGTGGAGGAGCACCTCTCTCGGCACATTTTAGAAACCATTAGTGATGTCGGTGAGTTTGATAAAGAGTCCGGGCAGGGCATTGCGATTCAAATTGATATTGAAGATGCGGTCGGTGTCGCCCATCAGGTTGAAACATTGACTAAGGTTGTTGAGGACGAGTTATGAGTAATCAGGCAATAGTACGGGTTCGAGATGTCATGGCTGCGACTTACGTCATGGTAGATGGGCTGATGACAGTTTATGAAGGGATTACACTAGCCAAGAAATATCAAGTTAAAGCGTTGGTGGTTAAAAAGCGCGATGACAATGATGAATTCGGCATAGTATTAATGAATGATATTGCCAAAAAAGTGTTGTCGAATAATCGACCACCAAAGCGAACGAATATATACGAGATTATGACCAAGCCAGCTCTTTGTGTTGGGCCGGATATGAATGTGAAATATTGTGCCAGATTGTTTGAACGCTTCGGCATTAGCCGCGCACCGGTTATTGAGGATGGTGAGGTGGTTGGTATGGTGAGTTACAACAATATCGTGATTAATGGCATGGTAAGAGATTGAATATAAAAACAAATCAAGAATAAGCTTATAGTCGAGGATTTTTATCATGCCTTTAGTTGCTTGTCCGATCTGTGATAAACAGATTTCTAAACGAGCTCATACCTGTCCGGGATGTGGGGAGCCGGATCCACTGAATCATTTAGCAAAGTCAAAGTTTATATCAATGGTTTTTTGGTTGCTGGTACTAGTGGGGGCAGGTTATGCAGCCTGGGTTTATTTGCTGCCGATGCTGATTGAGTCTGTGCGTGACCAGTAAGTTGAGCTGTGGTCAGAATGGCGTAGAATAGCCTCTATTTTTATGAGGAGATAATGCTGTGAAACTATTTTTTGCCTCAGATTTGCATGGCTCTTTACCTGCGACGAGAGAAACCATCGATTTGTTTGTTAAGTCTGGAGCGGATCATTTGGTTCTGTTGGGAGACATTCTCTACCATGGACCAAGAAATCCGATACCTGAAGGTTATAACCCTGCACAAGTGGCTGAGCTTTTAAATCAGTACAGCAAGCAGATTATCGCGGTTCGAGGTAACTGTGATAGTGAAGTAGATCAGATGCTATTAAGCTTTCCGATGATGATGGACTATGCTTGGGTGTTGCTTGAGTCCGGGCAGCGTCTGTTTTTAACCCATGGTCATTTATACAATAGTAGTAATCGTCCTGAGTTGAAAGAGGGGGATGTGATCGCCCATGGTCACACTCACATACCTGTCGCGGAGTTACAAGATGGCGTTACTATCTTCAACCCTGGCTCCATGACGTTTCCGCGCAATGACTTACCACGAAGCTACGGCTTGATGAATGGAAAGACATTAACAGTACAAACACCAGAGGGCACTGTGTTGGCTCAGACAGAGATATAGGGCTTGATGTCAGCCTGAGATATTGGTTTGGTTCACATGAATAGGGGGAGTACCGTACTCCCTTATTTTGTATCCGAATGCCCCAAATCTCTGTCTGGTGCAATAATGTCTCTGACCTTCTGTTTTAAGACCTTTGCTTCCGGAAAACCACCATCTTTTTTACGCTCCCAGATTTGCGTCCCATTACAGAATATTTCAAATCGACCGCCAGTATCTGGATGTAAAGTGACGGATTCTATTTCTTCGCTGAACGTATGTAGTAGCTCTTGCGAAAGCCAGGTTGAACGTAACATCCAATTACACTGACGGCAGTAATAAATGTTAATTACAGCTTTTTCCATGTTGTTTTCCTTTTCACTAGAATGGCCAATTAATTACTATGATTGGCATTACACCAGCAGTTTAATGCCAACGGCAAAGGTAAGAATTTCAAAGGCGATTTTGATT
The DNA here is from genome assembly GCA_018222805.1 of Vibrionaceae bacterium. Taxonomy (GTDB): domain Bacteria; phylum Pseudomonadota; class Gammaproteobacteria; order Enterobacterales; family Vibrionaceae; genus Vibrio. The sequence goes on along the minus strand of JAAEZQ010000004.1, from coordinate 97,814 downwards.
ACGCGGTTGCTGTATCTGGTGGCCCCCCAAGCTCCTAAACTTCCTCCTAAGAAGGAGCTCAACAGTAAAACAGGTAACCATGCCCAGTGAATAGGTGCGCCAGCCTGCACTACCGCTACGCCTCCTATACCATTCCAAAATAACCCAACGCAAATCATGGTGTAAGCGACGGCCTGTTTATAATCAAACCCGAACCAGCGAACTAAAAACAACGTAACAAGCAGACCAGATCCTGCGGTGAGTGAACCATTAATGATTCCAATCAACATTAGTCCAACGCCACCAACGATCCAACCGAACCAATCGCGGTGCAGCATCATCTCTGATTGCCCTAACTGCTTTTTCAACCGTGAGTAGATACCTAGGGCAAGGATCATGGTACCTAACATCTTCTCAGCAATAACATCAGGAATATGTACGATGATATTGGCACCAATAATGACCCCAATACTGCCGACCAGTATCAGATAGAGAGCCGCTGGGAGTTTTATCGTACCGGTTTTTAAATGTGTACTGGCTGCACCCAAGCCTAGGGCAACGGACGCGACTTTATGAGTGCCGAGTGCGACAGAAAAAGGTAGGCCTAAAAAAATGAGTAACGGGAATTGCAATAAGCCCGCACCGCCACCGGAAAGCGAGGCTAACGTGTTTGCGATAAGAGAGCCAAAAAAGAGAGAGAATGTGTCTAGCCAGTCCATGTGAACAATAAAGGGGGCATCTCGCCCCCCTTTAATCAGAAAATCAGTTTCTAAACAGTACCGTAGAACCGTGATTCAGGCTAGTTAATAACAACGTTTTCTCGTTAACCACATCAATACGACGACTTTGCTCTGCATCAAGCCTGAAAATCTGTGTGATCAAGCGTAACTGCTCTTCAGAGAAGTCTTTCGACTGAGAAGACGAAATGTCTTTGAATTCAGAAGGTGAAACGAGCAGGTAATTGTCACTGACCTCCCAACGCCCTTTCTCTGATATATTGATGGTAGATTCCGCCGTAGAGCCTTGGGCAAAAAGCTTAATGTTGGCTACACGGATGTATTCGCCATTCGGCAGGTATTTCACGTTGGATTCTACATTGACCTTACGCAGAGGGCCTACCGTGTCATGCGGCAACTTATCAGTAATGAGTGTCACCATGGCAGATTGCCATTCGTTAGCGGTCAGGACCTGTTCAATTTTTAGATCGCTCCCCCAATATAACCAGCCACTGAATAGAGCGGATACGGCCAAAACCGCAGATGCAAACTTTATCTTCATAATGGCCTCCTCTTATTTACAGATATCGGTTGGGTCACTTTGACCAGAAACAATACGTAGCGTGACATTCTCATAAGAGTGGTTAATGTCATGGATATAGTTCAGCACCAGTTGATTGTTCTGGCCCCCCGTTGCGATGACTTCAACAGGCAAGGAACCCTTTGCGTGATGTTCCACGTAGCGTTCCACGCATTGCTTGATGGAAGGCAGCCAGTCATTAATTTGAGGGTGATTCACAGGCGTTAGCACAGGTACATTTTGATAAATGTCTACCTGACGGAATTGGGACTCCGCGGGGTTCGTGAATAGCAGTACGCCAATTGGAAACAATATAGCTAACAATAAAATCAGGCGAGGCAACCACATATTCGGTTTCCTTTGAGGCTGAACCTGAGCTTGTTCACTACGAAACTCATGCTCTACTTTTGTTTTCGAGAGCGGCTCTGCTGGTGGCTCGTCAGAAATAACCATACTTTTTGCTTTGTCTGACTCATCGTCTGAAGCTAGCTCTTCAGTGTCTGAGTTAACAACAGAGGAAAGCGGATTTAATCGTTCTACAGAACAGATTAACTGGTATCCACGCTTTGGTACGGTTTTTACATACTCTGGAGATTTTGTTGAGTCCTTCAACATCTTACGCAGGGTTGAGATCGCTTGAGTAAGGCTTGAGTCATCCACCTCAAAACCTTGTTCACGCCAAACAAACTCGTGGAGTTCGTTGCGGGTTAACACTTCGTTGGGTCTTTCTGCCAACATCAGGAGAATGCGACTTTCGTTGCTTCCTAAACGTACAACATCGTTGTCGTTTTGTTGGTCAGCGAGCGAATTACTATTTGGGTCAAAAGTAAACCTTTGAGCAAGTAGAAATTTGGTGCCAATGCTAGTCATTTAGTTCTTCTTAGATGGATGATGTTGAAATTATGGTGATTTATATCACAAATTAATACTGTGTGTGTGGGATATGCACAACGTTTTAGGTGCTTTTAGCAGGGTAGGATAATTAAATTTTTGTAAAAAAACACTGTTTTTAGTTGGATTGACCTTGAATTTACATTTGTCAGCCACATGTTACATGACATATTAGAAAAGCTATTTCATGGAGTTGAGGTGTTTATTTTTCTCCGTGAGATAGTTTGTTAGTTTAGATGTTATGGAGCAAACATGAGCGAAACTGTATCTCAAAATAAAGAAACTCGTGGTTTTCAATCAGAAGTAAAACAACTACTGCATTTAATGATCCATTCTCTTTATTCCAACAAAGAGATCTTTTTGCGTGAGCTGATTTCTAACGCATCAGATGCATCAGACAAATTGCGTTTTCAGGCGCTATCTAACCCAGAGTTGTATCAGGGTAATGCTGACCTTGGCGTAAAATTGTCATTTGATGAAGGCGCAAATACCTTAACGATTTCTGACAATGGCATCGGTATGAGCCGTGATGATGTGATCGAGCATCTTGGTACCATCGCAAAATCTGGCACGGCAGACTTTTTCTCAAAACTGTCTGAAGATCAAAGCAAAGACTCACAATTGATTGGTCAGTTTGGTGTGGGCTTCTATTCTGCGTTTATCGTGGCAGATGCCGTTACTGTGCGCACGCGTGCTGCAGGTGTAACAGCAGAAGAAGCCGTGCAATGGCATTCTGCCGGCGAAGGTGAGTACACGATTGAAAACATCGTAAAAGAGTCTCGCGGTACTGACATCATTCTGCACATGCGTGAAGAAGGTAAAGAGTTCCTGAGCGAATGGCGTCTGCGTGAAGTGATCAGTAAGTACTCTGATCATATCGGTATCCCAGTCTTTATCCAAACTGCGGTACGCGATGAAGAAGGTAACGAAACTGGAGAGAAAAAGTGGGAGCAAATCAACAAGGCTCAAGCACTTTGGACTCGCAGTAAATCAGATATCTCAGACGAAGAGTACCAAGAGTTTTACAAGCATGTTTCTCATGACTTCGCAGATCCACTGACCTGGAGTCATAACCGTGTAGAAGGTAAAAACGACTACACCAGCCTACTGTACATCCCATCTAAAGCACCATGGGACATGATGAACCGCGACCATAAATCTGGTCTGAAACTGTATGTTCAACGTGTATTTATCATGGATGACGCTGAGCAGTTTATGCCGTCTTACCTGCGTTTTGTTCGTGGTTTAATAGATTCAAACGATCTTCCGCTGAACGTATCGCGTGAGATCCTGCAAGACAACAAAGTAACGCAATCTTTGCGTAACGCCTGTACCAAGCGTGTACTGACAATGCTAGAGCGCATGGCAAAGAATGATTCAGAACAATACCAGTCATTCTGGAAAGAGTTCGGTCTGGTACTAAAAGAGGGCCCGGCTGAAGACTTCGCGAACAAAGAGAAGATCGCTGGTCTGTTACGTTTTGTGTCTACCGAGGTTGACTCTGCTGAGCAAACTGTTGCACTAGCTGATTACGTTGAGCGCATGAAGGAAGGTCAGGATAAGATCTACTATCTGACAGCAGACAGCTATGCTGCAGCGAAAAACAGCCCTCACCTAGAGCAGTTCAAAGCAAAAGGCATCGAAGTTATCCTGATGTACGACCGCATTGATGAATGGTTGATGAATTACCTGACAGAGTTTGATGGTAAGCAGTTCCAGTCAATCACTAAGGCGGGCCTGGATCTGAGCAACTTCGAAGACGAAGCAGAGAAAGAAAAGCAGAAAGAGACTGAGGAAGAGTTTAAGTCAGTGGTTGAACGCACTAAGTCTTACTTAGGCGAGCGCGTAAAAGACGTTCGCACAACGTTTAAACTGGCTTCAACGCCAGCGGTTGTCGTGACGGATGATTACGAGATGGGTACACAAATGGCTAAGCTTCTTGAGGCAGCAGGCCAAGCTGTACCAGAAGTAAAGTACATCTTCGAAATCAACCCGGAGCATGAATTGGTTAAGCGCATGGCTGATGAAGCTGATGAGGAAGCTTTTGGCCGCTGGGTTGAGGTACTTCTAGGTCAGGCTATGCTGGCTGAACGAGGTTCAATGGAAGACCCTGCGCAGTTCTTAGGTGCGATCAACAAGCTTTTGACTAAGGTTTAATAGTCGATAGACATCAAAAAGCTCGCTTATAGCGAGCTTTTTGTTTGTTATCGCATAAATTTGCATTCCAGGTGTTGAGTTAATGGTCAATAGCGGCATAAAGATGCGGTTGTTAACATTCTTTAGTCTTAATTCACTCTTCGCTCACATAACCTGTGTTAGAATCTGTGACTTGAATGTCAGTCACAAGGCGTGTATTTTTGCCGCCTAACGTTATACCGAAACTTATCGTTGCGAGTGCTTCTAAGGTTTGATCTCTTAAAAGCCCGATTATTGTGAGCTTCGGTATAAATCTTAAATATTAAAGAGGATAAATCATGCGCATCATTCTTCTAGGTGCTCCAGGTGCAGGTAAAGGCACACAAGCAAACTTCATCATGGATAAATACGGTATTCCACAAATCTCTACTGGTGATATGCTTCGTGCTGCTATCAAAGCAGGTACAGAGCTTGGTAAACAAGCTAAAGCTGTTATCGACGCTGGTCAGCTAGTTTCTGATGAAATCATCCTTGGCCTTATCAAAGAACGTATCGCTCAAGACGATTGCGCAAAAGGCTTCCTACTAGACGGTTTCCCTCGCACTATCCCTCAGGCTGATGGCCTAAAAGAAATGGGTGTTGACGTTGATTACGTTATTGAATTCGACGTTGCTGATGACGTGATCGTTGAGCGTATGGCTGGTCGTCGTGCTCACCTTCCTTCAGGTCGTACTTACCACGTTGTTTACAACCCGCCTAAAGTGGAAGGTAAAGATGACGTAACTGGTGAAGATCTTGTTGTTCGTGATGACGACAAAGAAGAAACAGTACGTGCACGTCTAGGTGTTTACCATGAGCAAACTGCGCCACTTATCAACTACTACGGTAAAGAAGCAGAAGCTGGTAAAACTACGTACCTAAAATTCGATGGTACTAAGCAAGTTGCTGAAGTAAGCGCTGATATCGAGAAGGCATTAGCATAATAGGTAATACCTATTATCAAAATTTTTAAGAATTTTGTTATAGTTAAGCGACCGTAAGGTCGCTTTTTTTATACATTTTTATAATACCAATTCCAGTCACTATCTTTTCATTCTTGCTGGTTAAAATAGCTGGCATTGGTATACGCTGGAAACAAAGGGACGCTATGCAAAAAATAAAAAAACAAGGTGTGCTTCTGGTTAACTTGGGTACACCTGACGAACCAACTGCTCCTGCTGTAAAGCGCTTCTTGAGCCAGTTTCTTCATGATCACCGTGTGGTCGACATGACACGATGGCTGTGGTGTCCAATTTTGCACGGGGTTATTTTGCCTATACGCGCGCCAAAAGTTGCAAAGCTTTATGAGTCCGTTTGGATGGAAGAGGGGTCCCCTCTCATGGTGTACTCAAAGCGCCAAGCGAAGAAACTTGCTCAGCAGTTAGACATACCAGTAGAACTCGGTATGACTTATGGTAACCCAAGTTTGTACGCTGGTTTTGAAGCCTTACTGTCACAAGGTGTTGATGAGGTCATCGTATTGCCTTTGTATCCTCAGTATTCAGGTACGACAACAGCAGCGGTTTCTGATGGGATAACCAAAGCATTTAAGAGATTACCAGTCATACCTGCATTTAGCTTAATTCGTGATTATCATGATCATCCAATATTCATAGATGCCTTGGCTCAATCTGTGCGAGCCTACTGGGCTGAACATGGGCAAGGGGACTATCTGTTATGCTCATACCACGGTATTCCAAAACGTTATGCAGATAACGGTGACATTTATCCTCAGCATTGTGAAACGACCACCCGCTTGCTCGGTGAAGCACTTGGATTGAAAGAAACGCAGATAGGGATGTCTTATCAGTCCCGCTTTGGGCGTGAAGAATGGTTAAAGCCTTATACTGATAAAACTCTGGAAACGTTACCTGCAAAAGGCGTGAAAAAGATCGACATCATGACGCCAGCGTTTTCTTCGGATTGTTTGGAAACGTTAGAAGAAATCGCGGGAGAGAACAAAGAAATTTTCTTAGAAGCAGGCGGTGAGCAGTTTAATTACATTCCTTGCCTGAATGATGCTGACCGACATATCGACATGATGGCTGAGTTGGTTCGTAATAAGCTTTAATTGTTGTCATGAAACGTTCTTAACAAAAAGGGTCGCAAGTGCGACCCTTTTCAGTTTGAAAAGCGTATTAAGCCACTTGTACTTGTTGCTCTTCTACTTGTTCGGCGTTGCTCGATGTGCCTTCAGCACCGTGCATCCAGCGTACTAGCGTGTTAGAGAACAGCAGTAGAATCAGGCCACTGACAGTCGCACTAGCTGCAATGCCACTAAAGATGGCCATCGCACCTAGCTCACCAACGTGAGAGCCCACATAGCCGGCTACGTAGTTTGCAATCGCATTACAACCGAACCATGCACCCATCATTAACGATGCTAAACGCAAAGGCGCAAGCTTCGTTACCATAGATAAGCCGATCGGAGACAGACAAAGTTCACCCAGAGTATGGAAGAAGAAAGCACCAACTAGCCATAGCATTGAAGTTTTCACCGTGGTATCACCGCCTTGCTCAAGTACGGCACCAACCATACATAGGAAGCCCAGAGCGAGGAAGAACATTGCCAATGCAAATTTCACTGGTGAGTTTGGCTCGCGTTTACCAAGCTTCACCCACAGTACCGCAAGCACAGGTGCAAGCGTAATAATAAAGAACGGGTTAAGTGACTGGAACCACGCCGCAGGGACTTCGAAACTGCCAATCATACGGTCAGTGTATTGCTGGGTGTAGATATTCATCAAGCCACCCGCTTGTTCAAAGCCAGCCCAGAATACGATAGTGAAAAGGCTCATGACCAGAATCACTTTAATGCGATCCACTTCTTCTTTAGTTAGTGGTTGTTTCTTAGTTGACTTCTGCTTCGCTAATGCGCGTTTTGCAGCAGGCTCGCGGCCGATGTTACCTAGCCATGATTGAGCGAAGGTCATTTGCATCACAAGACTCATAAGCATACCGATACCCGCAGCGACGAACCCCGCTTTCCAACCGAATGAGTCGGTCACCGAGCCAGAAACGACACCAGCAAGCAGAGCACCAAGGTTTATACCCATGTAGAAGATGGTGAATGCACCATCTCGACGGTTGTCCCCTTCGTTGTATAGGTCACCAACCATAGTCGAGATATTAGGCTTAAACAGACCGTTACCTGCGATCAAAAGCGCAAGGCCTAAATAAAAGGTGTGAAGATAGCCAAGGCCCAGTGCACCTGCTGGCAATGCTAAAGTAAATTGACCAATAGCCATCAGTGCACCACCAAGTAAAATGGAGCGGCGTTGGCCTAAGTAGTTATCTGCGAGGTAGCCACCAATCAGTGGTGTGATGTAAACAAGGCCAGTATAAGTGCCGTATAGGTCTAGTGCGTCTTTAGTCGACCAGCCCAGACCGCCATTCATTGTGGTATCTGTGAGGTAAAGGACGAGAATGGCACGCATTGCATAGTAAGAGAAACGTTCCCACAATTCGGTGCCGAACAGTAAAAATAAGCCTCGAGGGTGGCCAAAATATTGATGTTGGTTTGTCATAGGATCTTTTAGTAATAGTTGTTACATTTTCCGAGGCAAATATATACCTTTAAAATTAACAAATCACAAACAAAGAATTTTGTACAATTGCGCCTTTTCCTTTATAACTTACTGTTTTTGATTTTATTTGTGGAATAATTGATGGTTTCTTTCTGTGGTTAAAACTAATTTCCCATTTTTGGTTGTGCGCGATATTTATACAAATATCAAAGAGAAATTGATTTATGCGGGCGATATTTATTTATAATTATATAGATGAATGAATTGCTCATGACTCATCTTTGGCTTAATGCTAGGATGCTTGAAAAAGATAAATGGCTAGTAAGAAATGAAACGTTGGTATCTACTTTATTGTAAACGAGGAGAGCAGGTTAGGGCGAAGCAGCACCTTGAAAATCAAGGGGTAGAGTGTTTTTATCCGACCGTCGAAGTCGAAAAAATATTACGTGGCAAAAGACAAAAAGTCGAAGAGCCACTGTTCCCATCGTATGTCTTTGCTCGTTTTGATTACGAAGAGGGGCCGAACTTTACATCCGTTCGTTCCACACGTGGAGTTGTTGACTTTGTTCGTTTTGGTGCGCAGCCAAAAGAAGTTCAGGGTGATTTAGTTTTTGAACTAAAGAAAATAGAAAAATGTTGTCATGAACAAGCGGCTTGTGATGATATGCCTAAACCCGGTGATCAGATTCGGGTCAAAAGTGGTCAGTTTGCTGGTATTGATGCCATTTTCCAAGAGCAAGATGGAGAGAAGCGTTCAATTATGCTCGTGCAGATGATTACCAAGCGTGTTCCAGTCAGTATTGATAATAATGACTTAGACTTAAAATAACCTGTTGATATATAAATAAAAGGGCTGGTTTAACCAGCCCTTTTGCTTTTCATTAGTAATTAGTAAGCGTCGTTGTGAACGGCTTGTACTGCTCGGCCTGATGGGTCTACACAGTTTTGGAATGACTCATCCCATTCAATCGCTTTTGCTGAAGAACAAGCTACAGATGGACCGCCCGGAACACACTCTGCTGCTGATGGCAGTGGGAATAGTTCTTCAAAGATTTCACGGTACACATAACCTTCTTTAGTGGTTGGAGTGTTGTAAGGGAAGCGGTACTGAGCCGTTTCCATTTGTTGATCCGTAACCTTCTGTTCTGCTACTTCTTTCAACGTATCAATCCAGCTGTAACCTACACCGTCAGAGAATTGCTCTTTCTGGCGCCAAGCGATTGCTTCTGGCAAGTAGTGTTCAAAACACTCACGTAGGATGTGCTTCTCCATTTTACCGTTGCCACACATTTTGTCTGCAGGGTTTAGGCGCATTGCGACGTCAATAAACTCTTTGTCCAAGAAAGGTACACGGCCTTCGACGCCCCATGCTGCAAGCGATTTGTTTGCGCGAGCACAGTCAAACATGTTCAGAGCAAGCAGTTTACGAACCGTTTCTTCGTGGAACTCTTGCGCGTTTGGTGCTTTGTGGAAGTACAGGTAACCGCCAAAGATTTCATCTGCGCCTTCACCTGACAGCACCATTTTGATACCCATCGCTTTGATTTTACGTCCCATTAGGAACATCGGCGTTGAAGCGCGGATTGTGGTTACGTCATACGTTTCGATGTGGTAAATCACATCACGAATCGCATCAAGACCTTCCTGAATGGTGTAAGTCATTTCATGGTGTACAGTACCGATTTGGTCCGCAACTTCGCGTGCTGCTTTTAAGTCTGGAGCACCTTCAAGGCCAACTGCAAATGAGTGCAGCTGTGGCCACCAGGCTGCTGATTTTTCGTCATCTTCAATACGCATTGCCGCAAAACGTTTAGCAACCGCGGATGTGATAGACGAGTCTAAACCACCTGACAAAAGTACACCGTATGGTACGTCAGTCATTAGCTGGCGTTTTACCGCGGCTTCAAGCGCTTCAGTTAGCTCTTCTTTACTCGTGCTGTTACCTTGAACTGCAGCGTATTCGTTCCAGTCACGAACGTAGTAGCGTTGTGGCTCTGCGTCTTTAGAGCTGTAGTGGCTACCTGGAGGGAATTCACTCACTGTTTTACATACAGGTACAAGTGCTTTCATCTCAGAAGCAACATAGAAGTTGCCGTGTTCATCATGACCTTGGTAAAGAGGAATAATACCGATATGGTCACGGCCTACGAGATACTCGTCTTTCTCTTCATCGTAAAGAACGAAAGCGAAAATACCGTTTAGTTCTTCAAGAAGGTCTGCGCCCATATCTTGGTATAGCGCAAGAATAACTTCACAATCTGAGTCAGTTTGGAACTCATACTTGCCTTCGTAGCGTGCACGGATCTCTTTGTGGTTGTAGATTTCACCGTTTACTGCAAGGATTAGATTTTTATCAGGGCTGTATAGTGGTTGTGCTCCGCTATTAAGACCAACAATGGCCAAGCGTTCATGAGCCAGAATTGCTTTATCTGAAGAATAGATACCAGACCAGTCTGGGCCTCGGTGACGAAGCTTTTTCGACATTTCTAATGCGATAGGGCGCAACGCTGCTGCGTCACTTTTAATGTCTAAAATGCCAAATACTGAACACATACAACTTCCTTTTTAAACTAAACAATTTCTAATCGGTATGGCTTCAATTTGCCAGTTTGAGTAAAAAAAGCAACGCTTTGTGATTAAAAAATTGATAAAAGACCCTTGTGGGTGAATGATTTCTAATTATTCTTGGCTTTTGGTGGATAAAATCAAGGTTTGGTATAAAAAGAACACAAAAAAAGCCTTCTTTTTGAATGAAGGCTTTGTAGGTTATTCACTTGAGTGCTTATTTTGTTGGTGTGAATTTGGGTTCTAACTGCTGACAAACATGTCTTGCAAAACCACTACCGGCTTCATTATAGATATTGAACGCAGCATGCACGCCTTTTTCCAGCAGACCGTCAAGTTGGTCTGGGTACTCTGCAATCGCGGCTATCTGGCCTTTATAGTGTCGGCGCTGCAGCTGTTCTAATGCGGTCTGATTACCTTGGTGATGAGGCATTGCTAATAGCACCAGTTGGACGTGTCCTGTATCGAGGATACGCTCCCAGAAGTCTGGGTCCGTTGCGTCACCAGAAATGACATTACGGCCTTCGGCGCGGTGCTTAACGGCTGCTTCCTCGCGAATTTCCACTCCAAGCGAGATCTTCCCGTAACGAGAGCATAACTCATCGTAAGCACCAGTCCCTATTCGGCCCATACCTAGGATTAGAACCTGAGCATGTCCTGGGTTGATCAGCTGATCACGTTGGTTAAGTTTTTCCGCTGCTGTCTCTTGTAGCCACTTGCCTGAATGTTGATAAATTTTATTACTCAGACGGTTGAGTGGCGCAGAGATAATAAATGAAATTGATACGGCAACAGCGATTGCGGCGAGCATGTCACTTGGCATCCAGCCCATTTTATACGCCAGACCGCCGACGATTAGGCCGAACTCGCTGTAGTTAAACAGGGACAATGATGCGAGTAACGATGTGCGGACCCGAAAGTTAAAATAGTTAATGGTTAAAAAGTACAGCAAGCCTTTTATCGGTAGTAAGAGGATGAATAAAATGGCGAGTGCGATGCCGGTAAAACTCAGCGATGCCGATAAGCCAATATTCAAGAAGAAGCAAACTAAGAAGAGCTCTTTCATATTAAACAGCGATTTTGAGAGCTCAGATGCTTTTCGATGACCAGCCAGTAACATGCCTAAAATCAGTGCACCAAGATCTGGCTTCATGCCTACGAGGTTAAATAAACCTGCACCGACGACCAGAGCGAAGAATATACCGCATAAGACCAACATCTCACCGTGGCCAACTTTATCCAGTAACTTGTAAAACAAAGGGCGCAGCAGAGGTAGGGCAAACAGACCAATCGCATACCACTCTGGAATTTTGCCAGTCGATACGGTCAGAAATACGACGGCAAAGATGTCCTGCATGACTAGGATGCCGATCGCGATAGTGCCATATGTTGCGCTCATCTCACCTTTTTCTTGCAGTGTTTTGACTGCAAAAACGGTACTCGAAAACGACAAAGCAAAAGCCAGTAGTAGAATTTGGCCAATATCCATACCTGACAGAGAGGTAAGGCCGAGTAGTTTTAATCCCGCGAGCGCGATGGTGAACACCGTTGTGGAGAGGATGTTATGTGCTGTAGCACCTCCCCATATCTCTTTTGATAACAGCGTTTTTACATCGAGCTTTAGGCCGATTGTGAATAATAAGAGGGTAACGCCGAGATCGGCTAGGTCAACGATCACTTCATTGCTTTGATAGCCAAACGCGTGCAGTCCAAATCCTGCGAGCAAGAAGCCAACTAGAGGAGGAAGTGAGCACTTTAGGGCAACGAAGCCAGCCAAAAATGCCGTTGTTATTAGAATTATTTCCATGCTGATAAGTAATACCCATGCCAGTAAATTAACGTCAGGTAATTGCGCAGGAAAAATCGTTTAGAGCAAGGCAAAGTTTGCAGTAATTGGGTTGAGTTTCCTGATATGCAAAAACGGGCTGTGCAAGCACAGCCCGAGATTGTAACTCAATTGATGAAATATACTTAGTCTTCCAATAACTTTTGTAACAAAACCCCGTTTAACATTGCACGCTTGATCATGGCAAATGCCCCCATTGTTGGCTGCTTATCGATTTGTGAGGCAACAATAGGAAGAGCGTTATGGAAAGTTTTTAGAGATTGGTTTTCAACGTTACGTTGAATTGCCGGGAATACAATTTCTTGCGCCGCAGTAATATCTCCAGCGATAACTATTTTCTGTGGGTTAAATAAGTTGATAGTGATAGCAATCGCTTTACCTAGTTGATTACCAACACGAACTAAACTCTGTTTTGCGAGTTCATCACCGTTAATTGCGTGTGCGCATACGTCCTGAATTGTGATGTTTTCAAGCTCAGTCAAGCTGGATTCGTAACCTTGCGCGAGGAGCTGCTTTACACGGTGTATGATTGCTGGGTTTGCTGCAACCGTTTCTAAACAACCGAAGTTACCACATTGGCACTGTTCACCCAGCGGGTCGATTTGGATATGGCCAATCTCACCAACGTTACGGTTAAAGCCGAGAAATACCTGGCCATTAACAATGATACCTGCTCCTGTACCGCGGTGGACACTTACGAGGATGGAATCCTGACAATCTTGGCTTGCGCCAAAGTAATGCTCAGCCAAAGCCATCCCACGAACATCGTTACCAACGAAACAAGCGGTATTGAACTTTTCACTGACGATTTCACCAAGTGCTAGGTTATCAACGTCTGTATTTGGCATGTACTCAACCACACCGGTGGTCGGGTTGACCAAGCCTGGTAAAGTAATACCAATGGCAATCAACTGATCAATTTTATCTTGGTTGCGATTAACGAAACTTTTCAGTAAATCGATTAAACCAGCAATCAAGTCTTCCTGATTGGTATAGTGCAGTTCATGCTGATCTTCAGCAAGCGCTGTGCCGCCTAAGTCATACAAGCAGAACTGAATGTAGTCACGTCCTAGACGAACTGCGACTGAATGAAAAGGTTTTACTTCTGTGGTCAGCGAGATAGCTCGACGACCACCAGTAGAAGCTTGCTGCGCGACCTCTTTAATTAGGCCACGTTCTAAAAGTTGGCGGGTTATTTTGGTAACACTCGCGGGAGCCAGCTGGCTAACATCTGCGACTTGAATACGGGAGATAGGACCTTGCTGATCTATCAGCCTGTATACCGCAGCGCTGTTAAGCTGTTTTACTAAATCTACATTACCAATTTGTCCGCCATTCATGCTTAATTGTGCTCGTATTGTCCGTTAACAACCGTCGCTTTTACATTGAAGTCACGATCGAAAACAGTCAGGTTTGCTACCATGCCTGTTCGAACTCGGCCAAGTTTATCCTCAACCCCAATAGCGGTTGCCGGGTACAATGTGGCCATGCGTAGAGCTTCGTCTAAAGCGATTCCTGCGTGCTCAACCGTATTCTGAACTGCTTCAATCATAGTCAGGGCTGAGCCGCCTAGTGTGCCATTTTCATCAACACACTTACCATCTCGGTAATATACTTTCTTACCGACAAAAATAAAGTGATCAATGTTAGCACCTGCTGGAGCTGTGGCATCCGTCACCAAAACAAGCTTCTCACCCTTGATTTTATGAGCAATTCTGATGTTTGCGTAGTCTACATGAAAACCATCAGCGATAATTCCTGCGTAAACCTCAGGTGTATCGTAAATAGCACCGACCACACCAGGCTCACGACCAACCATTGGCGTCATCGCATTAAACAGGTGCGTTGCGAAAGAAATTCCTGCTTCAAAGCCTTTACGAGCTTCCTTATATGTAGCATTGGTATGGCCGATTGAAACTACGACGCCAGCCGCTTTTAAGCGTCGAATATGCTCAGGGTTGTTCTGTTCTGGTGCGAGAGTCACTTTCGCTATGATGTCACTATTTGCACAAATCAGATCAATCATGTCTTCATCTGACGGGCGAATAAAGTCGACATTGTGGATGCCTTTTTTCGCGACGTTAAGATACGGGCCTTCCAAGTGTAGACCTAGAGATTGATTTTGGTATTGATTGTGGTATTCACGAGCTGCGTTGATCGCTGCACGCATATCTTCATCTGAAGACGTAATTAGTGTCGGTAAGTAACTGGTACAACCTGACTTGAGGTTTGCCTCATGCATGATTTGCATTGTTTTGGGGGTGATGTCGTCATTCAACATCACTCCACCACAACCGTTTAGTTGAAGGTCAATGAATCCCGGACTTAGGTTCGCACCATTTAGATCTTTCACCTCGATGCCTTTCGGTAGTTCGGCAACTGGTACAACAGATTGAATTAGGTCGTTTTCGATGATGACCGCATGTTCGTGTAGAACATCACTACCGGTATAGATTTTACAGTTACTTAGCGCGTACATAGTCAGCTAGTCCTTATAGTGAGAATTCATGTCTGTAATGCTATCTAAAGGATGACGATTTGAGTCATGTGGTTACTTAGTCTGTACCATGAAATTAGATAACGAGTTACATAAGGCAAGTTGTGTTTATTTCGACCATGGTGGAGTAACTAACCATAACGGACTGAAAATGTTAAATGAACTACTTTTAACGGATTCTTTTTCAGAGCGAAGTTACCGTAGATTACTCGCTGGAGACTAAAATAACACTGATTCTTCCTTGCATAAAGTGCGAGGATGTTATCTTTGAAATGCCATTTTTTTGTATGATAAAATAAGTTTTATGATCCCGCTAGCAAAAACCTCCTTTTAGGGTGAATTCTGGTGATTATGATCACAAACAGTGAGCTTTTAATTTGCGGAGCAAAATTAATGTCATAAACTGAACAGGACTAAATTGAACGACTAAAATAAGTTATTCAACATAACATCTAATCCTATAGGGGGAACTAAAGGTGAATATTCTCGGATACGCGCAGAAGTTGGGTAAAGCTCTTATGCTTCCTATCGCGACCTTGCCAATCGCAGGTTTGTTATTGCGTTTGGGCCAACCTGATGTACTTGATATTGCATTTATGGCACAAGCTGGTAACTCAATCTTTTCTAACCTTCCATTGTTGTTTGGCTTAGGTATTGCGATCGGTTTATCTAAAGACGGCCAAGGTGCGGCTGGTCTTGCTGGTGCGGTGGCGTACTTTGTGCTCAAAGCTACAGCGGAAACAATTGATCCATCAGTTAACATGTCATTCTTCGGCGGTATCATTGCAGGTATCATTGCCGGTCACTCTTACAATGCTTTTCACGCTACCCGTCTTCCTGAGTGGTTGGCATTCTTCTCTGGTAAACGTCTAGTGCCTATTATGGCGGGCCTTTTTGCTCTAGCCGCTGGTGCCGTTGGTGGCATTGTATGGCCAACGATCCAAGGTGGTCTGGACGCACTTGCTCACGCTATCTCTACATCTGGTGCTATCGGTCAGTTTGTATACGGTACGCTTAACCGTGCGCTGATTCCTGTCGGTCTACATCACGTACTAAACTCGTTCTTCTGGTTCGGTATGGGCTCTTGTCAGGAAATCGTAATTGCAGGTGCTTCTGCTGCGGGTCAAGCTCTACCAGCAGTACAGCAGTTGTGTGTTGACCCGGCTCTAGCTAAAACGCTTGTTGTTGGTCAAACTCACACATTTGAATTCGCTAACTCAGTAACTCCTGAAATCACAGCAACAGTGAAAGAAGTGACTGAGACAATTAAATCTGGTGACCTACATCGCTTCTTTGGTGGTGACAAAGGTGCTGGTACATTCATGAATGGCTTCTTCCCAATCATGATGTTTGGTCTGCCTGGCGCGGCTCTGGCGATGTACTTTGCTGCTCCTGTTGAAAAACGTCACCAAGTAGGTGGTGCCTTATTCTCTGTTGCATTCTGTTCATTCCTAACAGGTATCACAGAGCCACTAGAATTCATGTTCATGTTCTTAGCGCCTGCTCTATACGCGATTCACGCCGTGTTCACTGGTCTGTCGCTCGTTGTGGCTAACATGCTTGGTACGCTGCACGGTTTCACGTTCTCTGCTGGCCTAATTGACTACTGGTTGAACTTCGGTCTAGCGACGAAACCACTGCTGCTTGGTGCTGTTGGTCTTGGCTTTGGTGCACTTTATTTCATCACTTTCACATTTGCTATCCGCGCTTTCAACCTGAAATCGCCAGGCCGTGAAGATGACGACAGCGAAGCAGCAACTCCTGCTGGTGAGAAAAAAAGTGGTGACTTAGCTCGCCAATACCTGAAGGCACTTGGTGGTCATGAGAACCTAACTGCAATCGATGCTTGTATCACTCGACTACGTTTGACTCTGAAAGACCGTTCTGTAGCTGATGAAGCGGTACTGAAGAAGCTTGGTGCAAAAGGTGTTGTAAAACTAGGTGAGAACAACCTTCAAGTTATCCTTGGTCCGCTAGCAGAAATCGTTGCTGGCGAAATGAAAGCAATCGGCGCTAACGAAGACCTTTCGAATGTGAAACTACCATAATCACATTGTACGAATAAATCGGAAAAGACCTCCCTCGGGAGGTCTTTTTTTATATTGTGGTTTCTATTCTGCTGCGGTTTCGTGCTAACTCGATAAATATTGCCGATTTAGCACGAGTTCTTGTTGTCTAATTGCTTAGAATTGTGGATCATTAGGAGTAATTCACTCTGCAAATCCTAACTTGGGTGCAGAGTTCCGTTTTCACTGACAATACTAATATTTTTGAGGTGCTATAGATGAGTGAAGCTGATGCTCGTCCATCAAACTTTATTCGCCAGATCATTGATAAGGATCTAGCGGATGGCAAACACACTAGCGTGCATACTCGATTCCCGCCGGAGCCGAATGGTTACCTGCACATCGGTCATGCTAAGTCTATCTGTTTGAACTTCGGTATTGCTCAGGACTACCAGGGTCAATGTAACTTACGTTTTGATGATACAAACCCTGAAAAAGAAGACATCGAATACGTTGAGTCTATCAAGAAAGATGTAAACTGGTTAGGCTTCGAGTGGAGTGGTGAAGTATGTTACTCATCAAACTACTTCGATAAGCTTTACGAATATGCAATTGAATTGATTAATAAAGGCTTAGCGTATGTTGATGAGCTAAGTCCAGAGCAGATTCGCGAATATCGCGGCACACTAAAAGCGCCAGGCAAACCTAGCCCGTACCGTGATCGCCCTGTAGAAGAAAATCTAGCGTTGTTTGAAAAAATGCGCGCGGGTGAGTTTGAAGAAGGTAAAGCTTGTCTTCGAGCTAAGATTGACATGGGTTCTTCATTCATGGTCATGCGTGACCCGGTACTATACCGTGTCCGCTTCGCGACTCACCACCAGACAGGTGACAAGTGGTGCATTTACCCAATGTACGACTTTACTCACTGTATCTCGGATGCGTTAGAAGGTATCACTCACTCAATTTGTACTCTTGAGTTCATGGATAACCGTCGTCTTTACGACTGGGTACTAGACAACATCACCATTGATTGTCGTCCTCATCAGTACGAGTTCAGCCGCCTAAACCTAGAATACACAGTAATGTCTAAGCGCAAGCTGAACCAACTAGTGACTGAAAACTTGGTAAATGGGTGGGATGATCCTCGTATGCCAACGGTCTCTGGTTTGCGTCGTCGTGGCTTCACACCTGCATCTATTCGTGAGTTCTGTAAACGTATTGGTGTCACAAAACAAGACAACATGATTGAGTTTAGCTCACTAGAATCTTGTATTCGTGATGATCTGAACGAAAATGCACCGCGTGCAATGGCTGTACTCGACCCTGTAAAAGTTGTGATTGAGAACTTTGAAGAGGGTAAGGTAGAAAGCCTATCTCTTGCTAACCATCCGAATAAACCAGAAATGGGCGAGCGCGAAGTACCGTTTACTCGTGAAGTTTGGATTGAACGTGAAGACTTCCGCGAAGAAGCGAACAAGAAGTACAAGCGTTTGGTGCTAGGCAAAGAAGTTCGTCTGCGTGGTGCTTATGTGATCAAAGCTGAACGTGTTGAAAAAGACGCGGAAGGTAATATCACTACGATTTTCTGTACTTACGATGCTGATACGTTAGGTAAGAACCCTGCTGATGGCCGTAAGGTCAAAGGTGTGATTCACTGGGTATCAGCGGATAAAGCACTGCCTGCGGAAATTCGCCTGTACGACCGCTTATTTACAGTGCCAAACCCTGCTGCAGCTGAAGATTTTGCTACGACGATTAACCCTGAGTCACTTGTAGTGATCAATGGTTTCGTTGAGCCGAGCTTAGCGTCTGCAGAAGCAGAAAAAGGTTACCAATTTGAGCGCATGGGCTACTTCTGTGCTGATTCGAAAGACTCAAGTTCAGATAACTTAGTGTTCAACCGCACTGTCGGTCTTCGTGATACATGGGCGAAGATTGAAGCCAAATAATTGAATATAAAAATAAAAATGCCAGTCCTAAGACTGGCATTTTTTATATTTGGCGAACAGATAACCGTTAAAATAAAAGCGCTCATCGAGCGCTTTTATTTTTAATGAATGATTATTTCTTTGGCTTATGTGCGTTTGGATCGTCTTTGCAACTACCATCGCCACATTTACCGTACAGGTAAAGACTATGGTTAGTAAGAGTTACGTTGTATTTAGAAGCAATTTCTTTTTGACGTTCTTCGATAAGATCGTCTGAAAATTCAATAACTTCACCACAGTCTAGACAAACTAGGTGGTCATGGTGGTGTTGAGTTGACAGTTCAAATACTGATTTACCACCTTCGAAGTGGTGACGAGTGACAATCCCAGCATCGTCGAATTGGTTTAGTACACGATAAACGGTTGCTAGACCGATTTCTTCACCTAGATCAATCAACTTTTTGTACAAATCTTCAGCACTAATGTGCTGGCAGTCTGGCTGCTGAAGTACTTCTAGAATTTTTAGCCTTGGAAGGGTTACTTTTAAGCCCGCATCCTTCAGCGCCTGATTATTATCTGACATATACTTTCCCGTTGGATCATCTGCAGCGATTTAACAGAATTCAATATTCCTACCATTATAGGCGAATGGCAAAAAACATTAAACCACGAACTTCAAAGGGTTAATATATTCTTTCTTTGTAAATTAGAAATTGGTCAATTATATTAGAACTCTTACCAGTTACAATTTACTAACATAATCGCGTAGAGAGCAAGGACTGCAATGGATAAGCGGATTGCCAAAATTTATAAACCAGGAATCATAAAATTTGGGCTCAATCTTTGGCCCCCATTCTGGGGGGCTGGAATTAAAATCTTACATATTTCTGAAGACTTTCGTTTGGTTAAAGTACGGTTGAAGTTGAGGTGGTGG
Source organism: Vibrionaceae bacterium (assembly GCA_018222805.1). GTDB lineage: Bacteria > Pseudomonadota > Gammaproteobacteria > Enterobacterales > Vibrionaceae > Vibrio. The sequence continues at coordinate 78,170 of JAAEZQ010000004.1, read as the reverse complement.
AATAAGAACGCCAATCGAACTCAATATGGAGGAAGTATTTTTTCTCTTACTGATCCCATTTATTCGATGATGCTGATCGGGATTTTACGGGAGGAATATTATGTCTGGGATAAAGAAGCGAGCATTAACTTTATCAAACCTGGACACAGTGACTTGTTCGCAGATTTTGAAATCTCACAAGGGATGGTTGAAGAGATATTTCAAAAGACACGTAATGGCGATAAATGGTTCCCCGAGTTCATAATTCATATCAAAGATAAGGACGGGAGCGTGGTGTCTGAAGTAAAACGCAAGCTGTATGTTCGTAAAAAACCTCAGTACCGAGAGGGAGAGGTCGCAACGGAAGTCTCGTAACCGTTACCTACAAAAAGACCTCCGGAAAGGAGGTCTTAACTAAGATTCTGTATTAGCCTTCAAGCTCAGCTAAACACATCTCTTCGTAAATCTGTTTTACCCAGTTCTCAACGCGCTCGTCCGTTAACTCTGGTTGACGGTCTTCATCGATACACAGACCGACGAATTGACTATCATCGCCTTCTACAAGAGCTTTAGACGCCTCGAATTCATAGCCTTCAGTCGATGTATGGCCAAGGATAGTGCCGCCTTTTGATTCTACGATGTCACGTACTGTGCCCATCGCATCACAGAAGTACTCTGCGTAGTCTTCTTGGTCACCACAACCAAAGATAGCGACTAACTTCGTAGAGAAGTCAATTTGCTCAAGTTCTGGGAAGAAGTCATCCCAATCACACTGTGCTTCACCATAGTACCAAGTTGGGATACCTAGAAGTAGAAGATCAAAGTTATCAATGTCTTCTTTGCTGCTTTTCGCGATGTCTTGAACGTGAACCAGTTGCTTACCTAGTTGCTTTTGAATCATCTTTGCAACGGCTTCAGTATTACCTGTGTCGCTACCGAAGAAGATACCTACACTTGCCATAGAGTCTATACCTTTACATTGTTTGTTGTTGGCGATGGTACTAAGGGTTTAGCCTAACCCCGAGCCTTCCCACGTTAGCTGAATTATCCCTTTCGCGATAAAACCAGCGCAGCCTAGAAAAAGGACTAACCATACAATACGACGACCAAAAACAGGTACATTGCCTTGCTTTAGCACATCTTTTATTGCCATCCCGATGAAGAAGAAGATAGCAGCAAAAAGAAGATCGAGCCCGATAGATTCGAGCATATCCATGTAGTCGTAGAGCATTGTAGTCCTTCATGCCGAAAATTATTGCGCGCACTATACCACTGTTAACCCGTAAAGTTAATGCAATACCAGAGCGGTTATTTCAATAATCAAGGGTTGTTGGTGAATTTGTTAACCCGAAATGTATTTCCTGATCACTCGCATGACTTCAACTGGCTTTTCTGCATGTAACCAATGGCCTGTGTTGGCGATGATATGTGCTTTAGCTTGCTTAAATTGTCTTTGGACTGCTGGTTGATGTTCTGGCATTAAATAGTCTGATTCACCACCTTTGATAAAGAGGGTTGGTATCTCAGTTGCTGTTATCTCTTGCCAGCCAATAATTTCGGCGTAATTGGCCAACAGGCTTTTTACATTAAAGCGCCACGCCATTTTATCTCCGTCTTTATATAGCGACTTCGAAAGAAACTGTCTGACACCATCGATCTCCACGTGTTGTGCGAGCACGTCCAGCGCTTGCTGGCGGCTTGTTGGCTTTTGGGCTATGACGGCCTGCAGACCGTTAAACACGTTATCATGACGATTTGTCGTGTAGGCAACGGGAGCCATGTCTAGTACAACTAACTGTTTCACAAATTGTGGGGCGATGTCTACGAGCTTCATCGCGACTTTTCCTCCCATGGAATGTCCAATAATAATCGCTGGCTCAATATTCAAGTGGCGAAGCAATTCGGCAACGTCTCGCGCCATATTAGTGTAGGTATGTGTATCCGAGTGGAAGGAAAGACCATGATTTCGCAGATCAATACTGATCACAGAGTAATCTTTGATAAGATCACGAGCCAAAAGGCCCAGATTACTTAAACTACCAAACAATCCGTGAATTAGAACAACTGTTTGGCCTTGGCCTTCCTGCTTATAGTTGAGTAATGCTGACATTTTATCTTATTCGCGATGGGTTTAACGTGGAGTATCCGAGAGGATCTCGTTATAATCCCCCAGAGTTTAAACATTGAGAATGTGAAAAGCGAATGAAAACAATTGAGGTTGATGAGGATCTTTACCGTTACATTGCTAGCCAAACTAAGCATATCGGTGAAAGTGCCTCGGATATTTTGCGACGCCTTTTAAACCTTGATGGTCAGTTGCAGGCAGCAGAAACTGTGTCTGTAGTAGAGAAGCCACAAGGGATTGTAGTAAGTAAAGATGCAGGTAAAACCGAACAGGTTGATACAGTGAAAGCAATGCGTTCACTGTTAATCTCTGATGAGTTTGCAGATCTTAAGAAAGCGATTGATCGCTTCATGTTGGTTCTATCAACATTACATAAATTAAATCCAGAAGGGTTCGCCCAAGCGACAAATGTGAAGGGACGCAAGCGCCTCTACTTTGCGGATAATGAAGAAACCTTGCTGGCTAACGGCAATACAACGAAACCTAAAGCCATTCCAGAAACACCATTTTGGGTTATCACGAATAATAATACCAGCCGCAAGAGACAGATGGTTGAGCAAGTGATGACACACATGGGTTTCCAAACGGACTTAATAGAAAAAGTAACAGGTTCAATATAAGAAACCTGATAGAAGCCTCATAATGTGTAGCAATTAGCGGATATTATGAGGCTTTTTAGTTTGTTATATTTAAAGAAAGGATGTCAAACATGGCTATGCACCCTCGTGCTGGGCAAAAAGCGCAGCAGGAAGATCTTCATAATATTCCGGCGTTAGTTGCTAATTACTTCTTGCTTCAACCTGATGCGACTAACCCAGATCATAAGGTTCAGTTCGGTACATCAGGTCACCGTGGTACTGCAGATAAGCATACCTTTAATGAGAATCACATCTTAGCCATTGCACAGGCGGTTGCAGAAGTCCGTGCAGAGCAGGGCACGACAGGGCCACTGTTTGTCGGTAAAGATACCCACGCACTATCAGAGCCTGCTTTTTCTAGTGTTATCGAAGTATTGATTGCGAACGGTGTAAAAGTGATCGTTCAGCAAGACAATGGTTACACACCAACTCCAGGTATCTCCCACGCTATTCTGACATATAACATCAAACACGATGAGAAAGCGGATGGCATTGTGATCACCCCATCGCATAACCCACCACAAGACGGCGGTATCAAATACAATCCAACTCATGGTGGCCCTGCGGAAGCGGAATTGACTCAGGCGATTGAAGACAGAGCTAATGCTCTGATCGCCGAAGGACTAAAAGGGGTGAAACGTCTACCACTACAAGAAGCAAAAGCTTCTGACTTGTTTGTGGAAGTCGACTTAGTAAAACCATATATCGATGATCTGGCTAACGTGATCGATATGGAAGCGATTCAAAAAGCCAACCTAAAAATTGGTGTTGATCCGCTGGGCGGCAGCGGTATCGACTACTGGCGCCAAATTGGTAAAGCTTACAACCTAGATCTTACACTGGTTAGTGAAGCAATTGACCCATCCTTCCAATTTATGTCACTGGATAAAGATGGCGTTGTTCGAATGGACTGTTCGTCTCCATACGCAATGGCAGGTCTGTTAGCACTGAAAGATGAATATGATCTGGCGTTTGGTAATGATCCTGATTATGACCGCCACGGTATTGTTACCCCAAAAGGCTTAATGAATCCGAACCATTACTTAGCAGTTTGTATAGATTACTTATACCGTCATCGTGATGCATGGGGTAAAGACGTCGCAGTAGGTAAGACACTGGTTTCGAGTGCACTTATCGACCGTGTTGTCGCTGATCTTGGTCGCGAGCTATGTGAAGTACCAGTAGGTTTTAAATGGTTTGTTGATGGCCTTTACACTGGCAAATTCGGCTTCGGTGGAGAAGAAAGTGCAGGCGCTTCCTTCCTACGTAAAGACGGCACACCTTGGTCAACTGATAAAGACGGCATCTTACTTTGCCTGTTAGCGGCTGAGATTACGGCAGTGACGGGTAAGAACCCACAAGAGTACTACGAAGAGTTGGCGGCGAAGCACGGTGAATCTAAGTACAACCGTATCCAAGCGGTAGCGAATGGTCCACAAAAAGATGTACTGAAGAAACTGTCCCCTGAAATGGTCTCTGCAGAAACATTGGCTGGTGATGCAATAACAGCACGACTCACTCATGCTCCTGGTAACGGAGCGGCGATCGGCGGTCTAAAAGTCACCACTGAAAACGGCTGGTTCGCGGCTCGCCCGTCTGGTACGGAAGACATCTACAAAATTTACTGTGAAAGCTTCAAGGGTGAAGAACATCTAAAACAAATCGAAGCTGAAGCACAAGAGATTGTTAATCAGGTATTTGCAGCCGCTGGCCTGTAAGATTCAACAGTTTTTTGATGGGAAAGTGAAGGGTTGATGTGAAAGCATCAACCCTTTTTATTTCGGTTTTGCCGAGATTTAAGAAAGATAACGCTCAGATTCTCAACGCTGATTTGGCCAGTCGTCCGGCACAATAAACCAGAATTCGCCATCTTGAGTCTGTGCATGCTCAAATCGACCAGATGGCTTCTCAATCTGGTGGGAGTAGTTATCCGTGCCAATTGCCCAACACGATTTGCTCAGGTGATAGAGTGGCTTTTTAATTAAGTCCCATTGGCTTTGATAGCACCAGTATCCACTTATTTGACTGGGGTTAAGTGCATAACCTAAGCAGTCGGAAGGCGTAACTTCGGTTGAAAATGGGTTGATATAAAGGCGTCCCTGCATCAACAGGCGCTCTTGAGGTGGTGTTTCGAGAGGCAGTATTTGTTGAAATTCTGGCCTTTCACTCATCTTCAATTGATGACTGAGCATTCTATCCAGCTTTTTGTGTAATTGGTCGTGGGCATTGGGCCCGTACCAAATGCCTTGATGAAGAAGGTAGAACTTAATCGCAACTTCCCAATGTTCCAACTGACCTGACTCCGTATTTTTCAACACTAAATCCACTGCGCCAATGGTTCTTCCATTGGAGTCATTTAGTTGGATCTCCTCCGCGACAACATGGTATCGATGAGAATTAGAAAGCGCAGTGGTACATAAGTGCTGATAGAGAAAGCCAAGCCTAGGATTACCAGTATATTCTTCAGATTCGCATAGAGGAGTAACAGATAAATCTTCAAGAGTTGCAAACGGTAGTCGCAGTTGAAAAAGTGGTGGCGATGATGCGATCCAGTCATAAAAGCGTTGCAGTTGATTCATCCCGTTTCCTTTAACCCGATAGCATTAACAATAAAGTGATTAAGCGGCGTTATTGTAACGAAATTTGCTAACGATGGGGACAGGATGTCTGGCATCAGTATCTAGGTTCGATATACACTTTAAACATGCATTAGAAATTGGAAGTGATGATGAATAACTTAAAGCTAGAACAGATCCTTAACGATAAACTGTCACCACAGTTAATTAAAGATTACGCCCCAAATGGATTGCAGGTAGAAGGTACGTCAGTGGTTAATCGTATTGTCACTGGTGTGACGGCTTCACAGGCTTTGATCGACAAAGCAGTTGAGCTTAGTGCTGATGCATTGATTGTCCATCATGGTTATTTCTGGAAAGGCGAACCTGAGCCAATCCGTGGTATGAAAGGAAAGCGAATTCGTAGCTTAATTAAAAATGATATTAACTTATACGGTTATCACCTTCCTCTAGATATTCACCCGGAACTTGGTAATAACGCTGAGCTGGCAAGACTGCTTGAAATTGATGTTGAAGGTGGCCTGGAAGGTCATCCACAGTCGGTGGCGATGTTTGGACGTTTGAAAAAACCGATAACAGGTGCTGAATTTGCTAGCAAAATCAATCAAGTAATTGATAGGCCTCCCCTGCATATTGCCCCAGAAAATGCAGATAAAATGATCGAGACCGTAGGTTGGTGCACTGGGGGAGGGCAAGATTTTATCGAGCTGGCTGTTCAGCAAGGATTAGATGCCTTTGTCTCTGGTGAAATATCTGAGCGTACCACTTATACAGCGCGAGAGATGGACATACATTATTTCTCTGCGGGACACCATGCAACAGAACGTTATGGTATCAAAGCGCTTGGTAAGTGGTTAGCCGATGAATACGGTTTACAAGTCGAGTTTGTGGATATTGATAATCCGGTTTAACGCGTGTCAATCGCTCAAAAATAGGAAGGGGTTGAGACTTACATCTCAACCCCTTCTTTTATTTAGCATTTCGCTAAGTGATTATTCGCGTTCATGAAGTGGCGAAAATTCACGCTGCGCCTCACCAGTGTATAGCTGACGCGGACGACCGATGCGGTTTAGTGGATCGCTGTGCATCTCGTTCCAGTGAGCAATCCAGCCAACAGTACGAGAAATGGCAAAGATAACCGTAAACATTGATACTGGAATACCGATCGCTTTAAGAATGATACCTGAGTAGAAATCTACGTTCGGGTACAGTTTCTTAGAAACGAAGTACTCATCTGAAAGCGCGATACGCTCAAGTTCCATTGCTACGTCTAGTAGAGGATCTTGGATGTTTAGCTCTTTTAGAACTTCATGACAAGTTTCACGCATTACGGTTGCACGTGGATCGTAGTTCTTGTAAACACGGTGACCGAAGCCCATCAAACGGAATGGGTCATCTTTATCTTTCGCACGTTCTACATATTCTGGAATGTTATCGACGCTGCCGATTTCTTCCAGCATCTTCAGACATGCTTCGTTAGCACCGCCGTGCGCCGGGCCCCAAAGAGATGCAATACCGGCGGCAATACATGCAAATGGGTTAGCACCAGAAGAACCAGCTAGACGTACTGTTGACGTCGATGCGTTTTGTTCGTGATCCGCGTGAAGCGTAAAGATTTTATCCATTGCACGCGCAACAACAGGGTTCACTTCGTACTCTTCACATGGGTTTGCAAACATCATGTGTAGGTAGTTTTCCGCGTAGCTTAAATCGTTGCGTGGGTAGATAAATGGCTGACCGACAGAGTACTTGTAGCACATTGCCGCCAGTGTAGGCATTTTCGAAATTAGACGGTACGCCGCAATTTCACGGTGTTCGTCGTTATTAACATCGAGCGAATCGTGGTAGAAGGCTGCTAATGCACCGACTACGCCACACATTACCGCCATCGGGTGAGCATCACGTCGGAAGCCGTGGAAGAAGCTTGCGATTTGCTCATGCACCATAGTATGACGAGTAACGGTTTTCTTGAATTGCTCGTATTGCTCTCGGGTTGGGGCTTCACCATAAAGAAGGATGTAACATACTTCTAGGTAATCTGCGTTATTGGCTAATTGATCAATCGGAAAACCGCGGTGCAAAAGGACACCTTTGCCGCCATCGATGTACGTGATTGATGATTCACAAGATGCAGTGGCAAGAAAACCAGGGTCAAACGTAAAGTAACCATTGGGCCCTAGTTTACGAACATCAATTACAGGTGTACCTAACGTACCATCCATAATTGGCAGTTCGATTGGCGCTTTGCCTTCAACATGAAGGGTCGCTTTCTTATCCGCCATAACAATCTCCTTTGTTTATTATTTAATCCGTCCAGGATGTTTGTGTGCAATGTTTTTACTGTTGTTAAGGCGTAAAGTCAATTTTTCTACATCTTTGTGTGCACTTGTTATGATTTTTTCTTTGAAAATCGTTAAAAATCTGTTCTATGTAGCATAATTTGTTACACCAATTGTATTAGAATGTTGCTGGCCGTATATTGGCACAGAAAATTTTAGTTAAATCCTTATAAATTCGGGGCTAAAACAAAGAGTGAGGTTTGTTGATAGCTTTGAGTGTTAACAACTAGTTTACAATTATCTCGGTGATTATCCGTTCTATTTGTTAAATAAATGTTAACTTTTGTACATTTGGACGCTGAAATTGGTTATAACAATAAATGCTCAATGGAGCTGAGTGAGCAAGCCCGTGAAAGAAAGAAAGTCAAGACCTGTTAATTTAGATTTACAGACCATCCACTTTCCTATCACAGCAATCGCATCCATCCTGCACCGTGTGTCCGGGGTAATTACGTTTGTTGCGGTGGGTATACTACTTTGGTTACTGTCCATTTCTCTGTCATCCCCAATGGGTTTTATGGAAGCCGCCGATATTGTCGATAGCTTCTTCGTAAAATTCATCCTGTGGGGAATCTTAACTGCACTTGCATACCACATTGCTGGTGGTGTCCGTCACCTGATGATGGATCTAGGCTATTTTGAAGAGCTAGATTCAGGCACGATGAGCGCGAAAGTCGCTTTCGGTGCTACTGCAGTATTGTCACTATTGGCGGGGATAATGGTATGGTAAAACACGTTTCTTCATTTGGTCGTAATGGTGTACACGATTTCCTACTGATTCGTGCTACCGCCATCATTATGACTCTATACACGATTTATCTGGTTAGCTTCTGTGCATTCTCAGATATCTCTTACGCATCTTGGACCCAATTCTTTGGTGGCAATTTCACCAAAGTATTCACCATGTTGGCTCTTGTCTCGGTACTGATTCATGCTTGGGTTGGTATGTGGCAAGTATTCACCGACTATATTAAGTGCGCGAAACTTCGTGGCGCATTGCAACTTGGTGTTATTGCCGTTTTATTCGGCTATGTCTTCTCTGGTCTATTTATTTTGTGGGGTGCGTAAGTGTCTATTCCAGTTCGTGAGTTTGACGCCGTAGTAATCGGCGCTGGTGGTGCAGGTATGCGCGCTGCACTACAAATTTCAGAGCAAGGCCTTTCATGTGCTTTGCTATCTAAAGTATTCCCAACTCGTTCTCATACAGTATCTGCGCAGGGTGGCATTACCGTTGCACTAGGTAACTCGCATAAGGATGATTGGCAGTGGCATATGTACGACACCGTAAAAGGTTCAGACTACATTGGTGACCAAAACGCCATCGAATACATGTGTAAAAATGGACCAGAGTCTGTTATCGAACTAGAAAAAATGGGTCTTCCATTCTCTCGTTTTGATAACGGCAGTATTTATCAGCGTCCATTTGGCGGTCAGTCAAAAGAGTTTGGTGGTGAGCAGGCTGCGCGTACAGCGGCAGCGGCAGACCGTACAGGTCACGCTCTTCTACATACGCTTTACCAACAAAACGTAAAACACAAAACAACCATCTTCTCTGAATGGTACGCTTTGGATCTTGTGAAAAACCAAGATGGCGCAATCATGGGTTGTACTGCGATTTGTATGGAAACGGGCGAAATCTGTTACTTCAAATCAAAAGCAACCATCCTTGCTACTGGCGGTGCAGGTCGTATTTACGCTTCAACAACTAACGCGCACATTAACACTGGTGATGGTGTTGGTATGGCTCTGCGTGCGGGCGTTCCTATGCAAGACATGGAAATGTGGCAATTCCACCCAACGGGTATTGCTGGTGCAGGTGTTCTTGTAACAGAAGGTTGTCGCGGTGAAGGTGGTTACCTTCTAAACAAAGACGGCGAACGTTTCATGGAACGTTACGCACCAAACGCGAAAGACCTTGCCGGTCGTGACGTTGTCGCACGTTCAATGATGATCGAAATCCGTGAAGGTCGTGGATGTGATGGTCCATGGGGTCCTCACATTAAACTGAAACTGGATCACCTTGGTAAAGAGGTGCTTGAGTCACGTCTACCAGGTATCTGTGAACTGTCACGTACATTCGCGCACGTTGACCCGGTTAAAGAACCAATTCCAGTAATCCCAACCTGTCACTATATGATGGGCGGAGTTCCAACTCAGGTTTCTGGTCAAGCAATTAAACAACTAGCTGATGGCAGCGAAGCGGAAGTTCAAGGTCTATTCGCTTGTGGCGAAATCGCTTCTGTATCGGTTCACGGTGCAAACCGTCTAGGTGGTAACTCACTACTAGACTTGGTTGTATTCGGCCGTGCGACAGGTCTTCACCTAGGTGAAACATTGGCAGCACAAGTTGAAGCTCGTCCTGCAACTGAATCTGACATCGAAGCTTCTCTGGCGCGCACTATGCGTTGGGAAAACAGCACAGGTGGCGAAGATCCAGTACAAATCCGTAAAGATCTACAAAGCTGCATGCAAAACAGCTTCTCGGTATTCCGTGAAGGTGATGCAATGGCTACAGGTCTAGAAGAGTTGAAAGTCATCCGTGAACGTCTGAAAGATGCCCACCTAGCGGACAAATCTTCAGAGTTCAACACTCAACGTATTGAGTGTCTGGAACTGGACAACTTGATGGAAACGGCATTCTCAACAGCTGTTGCTGCGAACTACCGTACGGAAAGCCGCGGTGCTCACGCTCGTTTCGACTTCCCTGAGCGCGATGATGAGAACTGGCTGTGCCATTCAATCTACAACCCGGAAACTGAAGCGATGACTAAGCGTGATGTAAACATGACGCCTGTACACCGCGAAGCGTTCCCACCGAAAGTACGTACATACTAAGGGAGGATATGACTATGAAACTGAACTTCTCTTTGTACCGTTACAATCCGGACGTAGACACTAAGCCTTACATGAAAGACTACACGCTTGAGGTAGAAGAAGGCTCAGATATGATGGTTCTGGATGCGTTGATTCTGCTTAAAGAGCAAGACCCAAGCATCGCATTCCGTCGTTCATGTCGTGAAGGTGTGTGTGGCTCTGACGGCCTTAACATGAACGGTAAAAACGGCTTGGCATGTATAACACCTTTGTCTGCACTTCAAGGCGATAAGATCGTAATTCGTCCTCTACCAGGTCTACCTGTGGTACGTGATCTTATTGTTGACATGACGCAGTTCTATGATAACTATGCAAAAGTTAAGCCATTCTTAATCGATGATGGTGCATTGCCACCATCGCGTGAGAATCTGCAGTCACCAGATGACCGTGCTCATTTAGATGGTTTGTACGAATGTATCATGTGTGCATGTTGTACAACTTCTTGTCCGTCATTCTGGTGGAATCCGGACAAATTTATTGGTCCTGCAGGCCTACTAGCGGCTTACCGCTGGTTAATTGATAGCCGTGATACAGCGACAGATGAACGTTTGTCAGATCTTGATGACGCATTTAGCGTTTTTCGTTGCCACGGCATCATGAATTGTGTAAGTGTTTGTCCTAAAGGACTTAACCCGACGAAAGCTATCGGCCATATTAAGTCGATGTTGGTAAATCGCTCGGTGTAATTTACTCGCAATTGGTACAGTTGCAGTGTTGTGTAAAGCAACCCCATCACTTCACTGCAACTGCAAATCTCGAGTAGAAGAATATTAAAATTGCCGATTATTTCTGTCGGCTATTTATAGCTCGGCGTAGACCGAAGCAAACGTGAAAACTACTGGTTAAGGGAAAATATGCACAACGGCGTGATGAAGGCATGGCTCGAGTCTTCACACTTGGCTGGCGCCAATGCAACGTATGTAGAGGAACTCTACGAACTGTATCTAAGTGATCCCGATCTGGTAAGTGAGGAGTGGAAACGTGTTTTTGACGGCTTGCCTAAGCCATCAAAAGAAGTGGCAGAACAGCCACATTCACGTGTCCGTGACTACTTCCGACGACTCGCTCAAGAAACAAAGCATTACAATGTCCAAGTTAGTGACCCTGATGTCGATGCAAAACAAGTAAAAGTTCTACAGCTAATCAACGCATACCGTTTCCGCGGACACGAAGCTGCAGAATTAGATCCACTAGGTCTATGGCAACGTCCAACCGTTGCTGAGCTAGACCCAGCATTTCATAATCTTACCGAAGAAGATTTCGAAGAAACTTTCAACGTAGGTTCTTTTGCTATTGGGCAAGAAACCATGAAGTTGAAAGACATTTACGAAGCCCTCAAAAAAACATACTGCGGTTCCATCGGTGCTGAATACATGCACATGACTGACACAGAGCAAAAGCGTTGGATTCAACAACGACTTGAGTCTGTCGTAGGCCAGCCATCATTCAACAACGATGAGAAACGAACTTTCCTAGAAGAACTGACAGCAGCGGAAGGCCTTGAGCGTTACTTAGGTGCTAAATTCCCAGGCGCAAAACGTTTCTCTCTAGAAGGTGGTGACGCGCTTATCCCAATGACCAAAGAATTGATCCGTCATGCTGGTTCAAGCGGTATGCGTGAAGTGGTTATCGGTATGGCTCACCGTGGTCGTTTGAACATGTTGGTGAACGTGCTAGGTAAGAAGCCACAAGATCTGTTTGATGAATTTGCAGGCAAGCACGATGAAACGTGGGGAACGGGTGACGTTAAATACCATCAAGGTTTCTCAGCAGACTTTGCAACGCCGGGTGGTGATGTTCACTTAGCGCTAGCATTTAACCCATCACACTTAGAAATCGTAAACCCAGTGGTTATCGGTTCTGTGCGAGCTCGTCAAGACCGTTTAGGTGATAAAGAGGGAAGTAAAGTTCTTCCTATCACTATTCACGGTGACTCTGCCGTTGCTGGTCAGGGCGTGGTTGCGGAAACATTTAACATGTCTCTCTCTCGCGGTTTCTGTGTTGGTGGTACGGTTCGCGTTGTCGTTAACAACCAAGTAGGTTTCACAACATCTAACCCACGTGATACGCGCTCAACCATGTACTGTACCGATATCGCTAAGATGGTACAGGCACCGATTTTCCACGTTAACGCGGATGACCCAGAAGCCGTTGCGTTTGTGACGCGTATTGCATTGGATTACCGCAACGAGTTTAAGCGTGATGTCGTGATTGATTTGGTATGTTACCGCCGTCATGGTCACAATGAGGCAGATGAGCCAAATGCAACTCAGCCTTTGATGTACCAAAAAATCAAGAAACACCCAACACCACGCAAGCTATACGCTGATGTTCTGATAGATAGAAATGAATCAGACATTGAGACTGCGACTCAATTAGTTAACGAGTACCGTGATGCGCTTGATCACGGTGAAGTTGTGGTGAAAGAGTGGCGTCCAATGGCATTGCACTCTGTTGACTGGTCTCCTTATCTAGGTCACGAGTGGGACATGCAGTGGAACTCGCAATACGACAAGCAACGTCTAATTGAGCTTGGTACTCGTCTATGTCAGTACCCAGAAAGTCATAAGCTACAAAGTCGTGTAAACAAGCTTTACAACGACCGTCTAGCAATGATGACTGGTGAAAAAGCGATTGACTGGGGTATGGCAGAAACACTGGCTTATGCAACATTGGTTGACGATGGTAAGCGTATCCGTATTTCTGGTCAGGACTCAGGTCGTGGTACTTTCTTCCACCGTCACTCAGTTCTTCACAACCAAACGGATGCAAGCACATATATTCCGTTAGCGAACGTTCATGATAAGCAAGGTCCTTTCCAGGTATTCGACTCTGTATTATCAGAAGAAGCGGTATTGGCGTTTGAATACGGTTACGCGACAGCGGAGCCAGGCGGCTTAACAATTTGGGAAGCACAGTTTGGTGATTTTGCTAACGGCGCTCAAGTGGTTATCGACCAATTTATCTCTTCTGGTGAACAGAAGTGGGCTCGTCTATGTGGCTTAACGATGCTTCTGCCTCACGGCTATGAAGGTCAGGGTCCTGAGCACTCATCTGCGCGTCTAGAGCGTTACCTACAGTTGTGTGCAGAGCAAAACATGCAGGTAGTTGTTCCTTCAACTCCAGCGCAGGTTTACCACATGATTCGACGTCAGGTTGTACGCCCAATGCGCCGACCACTGATTGTAATGTCTCCGAAATCATTGCTTCGTCATCCACTTTGTACGTCTACAATCGAAGACCTTGCAGAAGGCACTTTCCAAGCCGCTATCCCAGAAGTTGATAGCTTGGAGCCAAGCAAAGTGAAACGTGTTGTATTCTGTTCTGGTAAGGTTTATTTCGACCTTCTTGAGCAGCGTCGCAACAACGAGCAAGAAGACGTAGCAATTGTACGTATTGAACAGCTTTACCCATTCCCATTGGAAGAAGTACAAGCAGCTATTGCTCAATACACTAACGTTGAAGACTTCGTGTGGTGTCAGGAAGAGCCTCAGAACCAAGGTGCTTGGTACTGTAGTCAACATAACTTCCGTGCCGCTATTCCTGCAGGTGCAGATCTTAAATACGCAGGTCGCCCAGCTTCTGCTTCGCCAGCAGTTGGCTACATGTCGGTGCACTTGAAACAACAAAAAGCGTTGGTTGAAGACGCTCTGAACGTGAACTCAAAAACTTCGAATTAAGAACTAGAAGTTAAAGGAAGAAACAGATATGACAATTGAAATTCTGGTTCCAGATTTACCTGAATCAGTTGCAGATGCAACCGTTGCGACATGGCACAAACAACCAGGCGACACTATTGAGCGTGATGAAGTACTGGTTGATATCGAAACAGATAAAGTAGTGCTAGAAGTACCAGCTCCGGAAGCTGGTGTTTTAGAGGCCATTGTTGAAGGCGAAGGTGCGACGGTCCTTTCAAAGCAGCTTATTGCTAAATTGAAGCCTGGTGTAGTCGCAGGTGAGCCAACCGCAGATAAAACGGAAGGTACGCAGGCATCTCCAGATAAGCGTCACAAAGCGGCACTTACTGAAGAGACTAACGATGCGCTAAGCCCAGCAGTTCGTCGACTACTGGCTGAACACAACTTAGAAGCTGGCCAAGTGAAAGGCTCAGGTGTTGGCGGTCGTATCACTCGTGAAGATATTGAAGCTCATCTAGCGAACGCGAAAGCGGCGACAAAAGTTGAAGCGCCAGTAGTTGAAGCACCTGCAGCGGCACGCAGTGAGAAACGCGTACCGATGACTCGCCTACGTAAGACCGTTGCAAACCGTCTACTAGAAGCGAAGAACAGCACAGCTATGCTGACGACGTTTAACGAAGTCAATATGAAGCCAATCATGGATCTTCGTAAGCAGTACAAAGACCAGTTTGAAGAGCGTCACGGTACCCGTCTGGGCTTTATGTCTTTCTACGTGAAAGCAGTAACTGAAGCGCTAAAACGTTACCCAGAAGTCAACGCGTCTATCGATGGCGATGATATCGTTTACCACAACTACTTCGACATCAGCATGGCGGTATCTACGCCACGTGGTCTAGTAACTCCGGTACTAAAAGACTGTGACACACTAGGTTTTGCTGATATTGAAAAAGGTATCAAAGAGCTAGCGATTAAAGGTCGTGATGGCAAACTAACTGTAGATGAGCTAATGGGCGGTAACTTCACTATCACTAACGGTGGTGTGTTCGGTTCACTAATGTCTACACCTATCATCAACCCACCGCAATCGGCGATTCTTGGTATGCATAAGATCCAAGAGCGTCCAATGGCGGTGGACGGCAAGGTAGAAATCCTGCCAATGATGTACCTAGCGCTATCTTACGATCACCGTTTAATCGATGGTCGTGAGTCAGTTGGCTTCCTAGTAACCATTAAAGAGCTACTAGAAGATCCAGCACGTCTCCTATTAGACGTTTAATATCGCTAAAACGTCTAGTTGCCTTGGGTGGCTAGACGTTAAAAATTTCAATGGCTAGACTAGCTCGACGTCTGGCCTTCATCTGAATCACTAAGTGATTGATTTGAGAAGACCCTACAGACGTACAAGCAGCCAAGACTGCAGCGTTATGGAAATAATAAATCCCTTTGGGGAAAAACAAACGGAATATCGAAATGAATTTGCATGAATACCAAGCCAAACAGCTGTTTGCAGAATTCGGTTTACCTGTGCCAGAAGGCTACGCGTGTGATACACCACAAGAAGCTTTTGAAGCCGCAGGCCGTATCAGCACAGCGAAGAAAGTAGTGAAGTGTCAGGTTCACGCTGGTGGCCGCGGTAAAGCGGGCGGCGTAGAACTACACGATACAAAAGACGGCGTAAAAGAGTTTGCACAGAAATGGCTAGGTAAGAACCTAGTAACTTACCAAACAGACGCAAATGGTCAGCCTGTAACAAAAATCCTTGTTGAAGAAGCTTCAAACATTGCAAACGAACTATACCTAGGTGCGGTAGTTGACCGTGCTAGCCGTAAGATCGTTTTCATGGCTTCGACAGAAGGTGGTGTGGAAATCGAAAAAGTTGCGGAAGAAACGCCGGAGCTAATCCACAAAGCAGCAATCGATCCACTAGTAGGCCCACAAGCTTACCAAGGTCGTGAGCTTGCGTTCAAACTTGGTCTTGAAGGTGACCAAATCAAACAATTCGTTAAGATCTTTATGGGTCTTGGCACTATGTTCTCTCAGTACGACCTTGCTCTACTAGAGATCAACCCGCTTGTGGTTACTGCTGAAGGCAACTTGCTATGTCTTGACGGCAAGATCAACATCGACTCAAACGCACTTTACCGTCAGCCTAAACTTCGTGAGATGCACGATCCATCACAAGAAGATGAACGTGAAGCACACGCAGCTCAGTGGGAACTGAACTACGTAGCACTAGACGGTAACGTTGGCTGTATGGTTAACGGTGCTGGCCTTGCAATGGGTACGATGGATATCGTAAACCTACACGGCGGCAAACCTGCTAACTTCCTAGACGTAGGTGGCGGCGCAACCAAAGAACGTGTTGCTGAAGCATTCAAGATCATCCTATCTGATGACAACGTGAAAGCGGTACTAGTAAACATCTTCGGTGGTATCGTACGTTGTGACATGATTGCAGAAGGGATTATCGGTGCGGTTAAAGAGGTAGGTGTAAACGTACCTGTTGTTGTTCGTCTAGAAGGTACTAACGCAGACCTAGGTCGCGAAGTTCTTGCTAATTCTGATGTTGATATCATTGCTGCTGAGTCGCTAACTGACGCTGCTCAGAAAGTTGTTGCTGCTGCGGAGGCTAAATAATGTCTGTATTAATTAACAAAGACACTAAAGTAATCTGTCAGGGTTTCACTGGTGGTCAAGGTACTTTCCACTCAGAGCAAGCTATCGCATACGGTACGCAAATGGTTGGTGGTGTGTCTCCAGGTAAAGGCGGTCAAACTCACCTAGGTCTTCCTGTATTCAACACAGTTCGCGAAGCAGTAGAAGCGACTGGCGCAACAGCGACAGTAATCTACGTACCAGCACCTTTCTGTAAAGATGCAATCCTAGAAGCGATTGACGCGGGTATCGAGCTAATCGTAACTATCACGGAAGGTATCCCTACAACAGATATGATCGACGTGAAAGTGAAGCTAGAAGAAACTGGCGTTCGCATGATCGGTCCTAACTGTCCGGGTGTTATCACTCCTGATGAGTGTAAGATCGGTATCATGCCTGGTCACATCCACAAGAAAGGTAAAGTAGGTATCGTATCTCGCAGCGGTACTCTAACTTACGAAGCAGTTAAACAAACTACAGACGAAGGCTTCGGTCAGTCTACGTGTGTTGGTATCGGTGGTGACCCAATCCCAGGTTCAAACTTCATTGATATCCTAAAACTGTTCCAAGAAGACCCTGAAACTGAAGCGATCGTAATGATCGGTGAAATCGGTGGTACAGCAGAAGAAGAAGCAGCAGCGTTCATCAAAGAGAACGTGACTAAACCAGTTGTTTCTTACATCGCTGGTGTAACTGCGCCTCCGGGTAAACGTATGGGTCACGCTGGTGCGATTATTTCTGGTGGTAAAGGTACTGCTGAAGACAAATTTGCTGCACTAGAAGCGGCTGGCGTTAAGACTGTTAAATCTCTAGCAGAGATCGGCCAAGGTCTACGTGAGGTAACAGGCTGGTAATCAGTAACTGGTTCTAATAAAAAGCCTGGCATTTAAAAATGCCAGGCTTTTTGTTTTATATAAATCGGCAATGCAGTATAGGACTAAAAGTACTCACTATGCTTTGCGTTGGATTATCTGGCCTAGCATAAACAAAGAAGTTGCACTGATCACAACAGATGGACCTGCTGGAGTATCAAAGTGCCAAGACAGGCTTAATCCCATTAATACAGAAATCGATCCTATAATAGAGGCAAACAATGCCATCTGTTCGGGTGTTGAAGAGAACTTACGAGCTGTTGCTGCAGGAATAATAAGCAGTGATGTCATAATCAACGCACCGACAAATTTCATTCCTACCGCAATCACTACACCTACCATCAGCATCAGTACCAGACGAACAAGATCTGTGTTCACACCTTCAACGGCGGCAAGCTCTTCGCTGACAGTGCTCGATAGCAGTGGACGCCAGAAAATATACAAACACGCACTAACGGCAACAACACCAGCATAAATAAATATCAAGTCCTGCAATGAAACAGCCAGCAAATCACCAAATAAGTAGCTCATCAAATCAACGCGCACGTTGTCCAGAAAGCTAACCGATACTAAGCCTATTGATAGTGAGCTATGAGCTAGAATGCCGAGTAAGGTGTCAGTGGCAACTAATTGCTGCTTCTGTAGTGTCACCAGTAGTATTGCTAAGGCTAAGCAACATACAAGCAACGCAAGGTAAATGTTTACATTGAGTAAAAAACCTAGTGCCAAACCCATTAGTGAAGCATGGGCCAGTGTGTCACCAAAGTACGCCATTTTTCGCCAGACGACGAATGAGCCTAATGGCCCAGCGATGATGGCAATGCCAATACCGGCAAGAATAGATGGGAGAAGAAACTCAATCATGGTGATGGTGTCCGTGGTTATGCTTGGCACAAGATGACGCATCTCCGGAAACCGGATCACCAGATAAGTCGTGATGGTGGTGATGGTCGTGATGATAAAAGGCTAATGACTCTCTGCCTGCGTTGCCAAATAAGGCGATGTAGGATGGGTCCTGAGTAATCATTGCTGGAGAACCTGAACAGCAGACATGATGATGTAAGCAAATCACATCGTCGGTTTTTGCCATCACTAAGTGCAAGTCATGAGAGACCATAAAAATACCACAGTCAAAGCGGTGACGAATACTCTCTATTAAATCATATAGATCAATTTGGCCTTGGATATCCACGCCCTGAGCGGGTTCATCAAGGACAAGAAGCTCAGGACGCTGAAGCAAAGCACGTGCGAGTAGGACGCGTTGATTTTCACCACCGGACAGGCTGTGCATATTACTGCTGATTAAGTGCTCGGCTCCGACAAGCCTCAGCGCATCAATGCATTCTTGTTTGCTGTATTTCCCCGCTAAATTTAAAAAGCGGGAGACATTGAGTGGTAGGGAGTCATTGAGTTTCAACTTTTGTGGGACGTAACCAATTTTTAATTTTTTTTTCTTAGATAATTTCCCACTGGTTGGCTTCTGGAGTCCTAAAATGACTTTTACTAAAGTTGATTTCCCTGCGCCATTGGGACCAATCAGGGTCGTTATTTTACCCTTGGTTAGTTCCATGCTGATGTTATCCAGAACCTTACGCTCATCGAATTCGACGCTTAAGCGTTCCAGATGGACTAATGAAGACATGAATGAAACTCGTTTGCAAATCAATAATGTTATAATGTAACATTATTACACTTTCCACTCGATATCCCAAGTAAAACTATGAAAAGAGCCTTAACTCTTATTGCTTCGGCAATACTTACTTTACCTGTGCAGGCCGTAACAGTGCTTACCAGTATAAAACCTATCCAACTTGTGGTAACAGAGCTTACCCAAGGCGTTACCGAACCCGAGGTATTGCTGCAGTCAAACACTTCCCCGCATGATTATGCTTTGCGCCCTTCTGATGTGAAGAAAGTCGCCTCAGCGGATCTGGTCATTTGGTACGGACATGACTTAGAGCCTTTTCTTGAAAAAGTCGTGGCAGGTAAAGCAAATGCCATGACAATCAGTAGTATCCCAGGTTTAGCATTACGTGAATTTGATAATGAGCACGATCATGAACATGAAGGGCATAACCATGGTTCTTACGACCCGCACTTTTGGTTAGGCGTTGAACCAGTCAAACAAGTAGCTGCAGCGTTGACGGAAAAACTTATCGAGATTGATTCTACCAATGCGAATAAGTACAAAGAAAACCTTTCTCACTTCGAAGCTAATTTGGCGGCTACTGATAGTGAAATTAAGGGCAAACTCGATACAGTAAAAGAGAAAGGCTACTTTGTATTTCATGATGCTTATGGTTACTTTGAAGAGAGGTATCAACTTAATCAGCTTGGTGCCTTTACCGTAAGTCCTGACCGCAAGCCTGGAGCAAAAACATTGATTGAAATTCGTAAAGCGCTCAGTTCTGGGGATGTTGCCTGTGTGTTCTCTGAGCCACAATTTACGCCGGCAGTCGTTGAAAGCGTTATGCGCGGAAGTCACGTGGCTAAAGGAGAGCTGGATCCTTTAGGAAGTGCAGTTGAAAATAAACCCGGCAGTTACTTCACCTTCCTGTCCGGTATGGCAGATAGCTTCGAACAGTGTTTAAGCAAAAAATAGTGATGAGATTGTTACTCTCTGTCTGAATTTTCTGTTTTTACGTGATCTGGCAGTAAGAATTGCAACCTTTGGTTAGGCGAACCTTTTCTCTAAAAACAATTGAGATATTATTATCCAATAATTAGCGACTCGAAATAACCATGCTAAGGAAGGCATGAAGCATTACGAGTTGGTATAAATTTACATATTAAAGGTTTCGTCTTGCTGCGCTGTCTGGCTCTCATACTAGTGGGAGCGGTTATTTCATGTCATGCATTCGCGTTCAATAAAGCCAATGCTATTTTTTACCCTTTGCCTACTCAGGTTAAGGGGACTTTTGTTGCAGCGGAAAATTTGTATTTAGGCGAGCAAGGTGGTCTTTGGATACACGACGTTCATGGGCGTGTTTTATTCTATGATGGTCAGAACGTACTCCCTAAATCAGGTAGTTTTTTAAAGAACCCTGCCAAGCAGCTTGCCTACTATAAAGGAGCGTTTTGGACTTTTGTTGAGAATGAGGTCTACCAAAGCTATCCAAATCAAGAGCGGCGTTTGGTGTTCAGCCTCAATCCCGGCTCTCAAATCAGAAAAATCGGCGCTTCTGATCACTATATCTGGGTCAGTGACGGTGCACATTTTTATACTTACAATACCGAATCCGGTGAGTTAAAAACGTTTTCATTACTCCACCTTTATCACCACAGTGACAACAGTTACGTTAATATTAACGATGCGATTTTTATAGAAAGTAAGTGGGCGCTTGCCACGACTTCGGGCTTTTATCTGTCTGAAGGAATTGCATTTGATCATGTCGCTGCATCCGGTCAGAACTATATTGAAAAAATCTACTATTCTCCTACGCGACGTGAAATATTGCTTGGCACGCTTCGCGGTGCGTTAATTTTCAACATTGATGAGCCGAATAAGCAAGCCACCCAGGTAGGTGGCTCACATGTGTTAACGTTTGCAGAGACCAACCAAGAGTATTGGGTTGGAACCGAGCATGGTCTGTACCTATATTCGTTTTTTACCGGGGAGGTGACGGAAGTTGAATCCGCGAGTTTCCTTGAGTTGGAGTTGGACAGTAACAAGATATTTTCACTTTTGAGTGACAACATGGGCGGTATGTGGATAGCAACTAGTCAGGGAATTCGCTACTACTCTATGTTCAGTAAAAAGTTTGAGCGGATTACATTCAGTAGTTACGACTCACATACATTATCGGGGAGAATCCAAAAAACAGTGACTGGACCTGATGGTACGTTGTGGTTTGCTGATTATTACAAACTCTACCATAGAGGGTCGCACGGTAATGAAGTAATCCTCGAATCTCGCTCTCCAATAAATGATTTTGTGTTTCAAGAGGGGATGCTTTGGCTCGCAACATCGGAAGGTTTAGAAGTATTCGAGCTCGATGGTTTAAAAGAGGTCACTTTTCCCTACTTACAAGTGATGGCCGGACATGCTGTTGAACACCTTGCTGCAGATGATGCTTCACGTCTTTGGGTAGCAAGTGGCTATCAACTATATAACGTTGATATCACCAATAAGCGGGTAAGGAACCTTGGCAGTGAATGGTTGGTTAGCCAGTACTTACCTGCAAAGATAACAAGCTTGTACGATACGGAAGACCGATTATTGATTGGTACCGATCATGGTGTTTATGAATACGACAATGAACAAATTCGTTTCAAGCGTTTTTCGGAAAAATATGGTGAATCCCTAGATATTATTACTGCTGTTGATGGCAACCTTTGGTTTGCTTCGTCTTATGGTTTATTTAAAACGGCTAATGTCGATGATTCAAAACAAGTCGTAGAGTTAAGTGTTTCTAATGCCAGACCTGCTTGCATGATCAGTGACGCTCAAGGCGTCTGGCTTGCTTCGTCCGTCGGATTAAGCTATTACCAACTTTCTGGAGAATTGGTAAAGCGTTTCTCTTCTTCATCTGGCTTGATAAACAATGAGTTTCTACCAGGAATATGTACCGTTATACAGAGAGAAGAAGGTGAGGATAGAGAGCTAGTATTAGGCTCGAAATATGGCTTGGTCAAAGCCAAAGCCTCTACACTGCTAGTATCAAACGCTCCCGAGTCCACGTTTATCGTTAGTCAGGTGGTACACGAAAATGAAGTTATTCAGGTAGGCAGTGCCAACCTTGATCGAGTTCAATTACCTCATGGTTCATCATTAAGTTTCCGCTTCGGTACCATGCCAAGGCCCGATAGCCAAAACTTGTACTATCGATTGAGTGAAGATGAACCTTGGCAAACATTGGAAGGTGGACAACTCACTTTAGAACACCTTAATTCTGGCGAGTATCATCTTCAGGTAAGTAGCCAGTCTCAAGTTTCTGAGGGTTTGATTGGATTAGAGTCTCGCTTTAAGGTTAAGCAACCATGGTATTTATCTTCACTGGCTATTTTTGGTTTCCTGGCTTCAACGCTCATTCTTATGGGGGTACTCACGTACTGGCGCTCTCGCTATATGATGCAAGTCAATCGGGCGTTGGCTTCGCAAGTTACGCTCAAAACCAACCAGCTGAGACATCAAAGTCGCGTACTGCTGACCAGCAACCATCAGCTTCGTAAACAGATCCAGGTGAGAAACTTATTGGTGGATCATGTTGCGCAATCAATCAAATCAAGCGTTGATCATCTCGCTTCTAAGTTTCCTCAGGAGGTTGAAACTTCAACACAAGATCACTTTGCTAAAGCCTATTGGCAATTAAACGAATTAAGAAGTGTTCCGGATGACTCCTGTGGTAGAAGCCAAAGCTATAATTTGAGCCAGATAACCCAATCTGTAGTCGATGTATGGAAAGAAGATTTCGCGAAAGCTGGTATTCTGGTTGAGCTTATTGATGAGCATAAATCGAGTCGAATTGCTCTGGAAAGTTTCAACTTAGACGTCATTTTTAACAGTATTTTTGCCAATATCATTAAGCGTTCTTATCGTGGGCAAACGATAAAGATCATGCTGGCTAAGGGTAGTGATACCGTCGGGTTAAGTTTTATTGATTACGGTAAACAATTGCCAAACAAGTTATCGTTGGGTCGAGTTTCAAATGGTAATTATACCGACCTGGTAACGGATAATTTGTCACAATTGGTCAGCGAGAGCGGAGGTCATTTGGCCGTTTTTACTTCTGATGCGCAAAACAAAATTGAGATCACATGGCCGATAGCAAGACAACTCAGTCATGAAGAAGAAGTGGTGTCAGAGTTTGAGCCAGAAAAAGAGATTGAGGACTTGGTGAGCCCTGAAGATGAGTGGCTGAAAAAGGTATACCAGCTCGTGGCTGAGCATTACCATGATGCTGAGTTCGGTACTGCTTCAGCGGCAAAAATGTTGTTTATGTCTGAACGCAGCTTGCAAAGACGCTTCAAGTCAGCCTCCTCAAGAACGTTAAAAGATTATTTAACGGAAGTACGTTTAGAAACCGCCTGTGAGCAGTTACTCGCCGGAGAGAAAATCAGTGAAGTTGCATTCAATTGTGGTTTTAATGACCCTTCTTACTTTAGCCAGAAGTTCAGATTACACTTCGGTTTGCCCCCTTCAAAATTTGCAATGACTCAAGAAAGCCAGGAAGTAAACTAACTTTTCCCACAAATAGCGCTTAACAATTTTATAGGCTGAGTGCGCACAATTCTCACTCACCAGTGTTGTTAGAGGCGCTGAGTGACATCAGGAATCTACTAACTGCAAGCTCTTGGCTGAAACAAACTCCTTTAACACCAACACAGTTGGTGAGTAGCTCCTGAATCACTCTCCTTCGTCGCTGTCTAGGATGACGGAGTGTGCTCTCTGTTAAGTACCGTACCCCCTTTCTTATAGAAGTTAAGAGACGAGATCTAGAGCATTTTCATTGGTGCAATTCCCGATAGCCCTCGCGAGCTAGGAATCTAATATCAGTGAACTAAGAAGGGCCGACTCTTATTCACGCTTTTTCCTACGTAACCTTATGACAGTTAAACCAAAGTAGCATTCTTATCAAAAATGAATAAATCAATCTGTAAGTTTAGAAGTGAAATTTTGAGCTAATCAGAGGAGTAAATACGTTGTCGGATAGGAGAGGTCGGGGTAAGAAGCAACGAAAAAAAATATCGTGGTATAGCCGGGGGGACTATACCACGGGTGTCAAAGACACCTTCGCTTGCTGCCGGAGTGGCATGAGAAATGCCACCTCTGGAATACATTTGAGAGGTCGCCCTCTCGATGGGTTAACTATACGAGGGCTTACTTATTTTTCTTATAAAAATAACGACACATTAATATGAAAAAAGCGACAATATTCAAGTGCTTTATTTAAGTGTCTGATATGTAAGTTATATTTATGTGTTTTTCCAATAATTGTTCTTTTTATCCCAAACTAAGGCTGACCAAATAAGTACGTTTTGACGAAATTGACGTAGTCAAAGTTGACGTAGTTAACGTACCAATCGGGTGGCAACATTTATGGTAACTTTGATTTCACACAATAAATGAGAGGATACATAGGAGTAAGATTGCAGCATTAATTTCTATAAATGAAAATATTTATCATTAGCAATAGTGTTGGAGCCGCTATGAAACTATCACAAATAATACCCGGCGATTCAGTGACAATTCGTCTTTTAGATGGTCTTTCACCTGAGGTTAGGAAAAAGCTAATGGTAATGGGACTACTGCCTAATACAGTAGTCAAAGTGATTAGACGAGCTCCGATGGGTGACCCATTACAAGTTGAAGTTCGTGGTGTGTCTGTTGCGGTGAGAGACGCGATTGCTAAAAAAATCGAAGTGGAGAGAGTGTAATGCAGTATCAAGTACTCACTGTAGGTAATCCTAATAGTGGCAAAACGACTCTTTTTAATGGATTAACTGGCGCAAAGCAACAGGTCGGCAACTGGGCTGGTGTTACTGTCGAGAAAAAGACAGGGCAATTTAAACATGCCGGTGATGATTTTTTACTTACTGACCTCCCTGGTATTTACTCGCTAGATAGTGGTAATGACGGTAACAGTATTGACGAGTCAATTGCCTCACGTGCCGTATTAACTCATCCTGCTGATTTGATCATCAATGTTGTTGATGCAACGAGCTTAGAGCGTAGCTTATATATGACGCTGCAACTTCGCGAGCTTGGCCGTCCAATGATTGTTGTCTTGAATAAGATGGACGCGCTAAAGCGCGAGCGCCAACTGATTAATGTTGCAGAGCTAGAGAAGACGTTGGGTTGCCCAGTTCTTAGCTTGTCGGCTACAAACAGAGCACAAGTAGCAGAATTTAAAGAACAATTGCATAAATCCATCGTTCAGGGTGTTGCTCTTAAAGATTTGTCGTTGAACTATGGCGAACAAATGGAAGCGGCGATTGAAGATGTCTCGACGCTTTTTAGTGACCAAACGGTCTCCCATCGTGCACTTGCTATTCGTGCGTTAGAAAAAGACACGTTAGTTCTGAACAGTCTTTCAGAAAGCGACAGAAACACTGTTTTGGAGTCCATTACAAGCCTCGATCTGGATATTGACTTACATGTCGCCGATACCAAATATACGCACTTGCATGAGCAGTGTAAGAAGGTTCGCCGTAGTGAAGGCAAACTTAGTCGTAGTGTGACAGAAAATATAGACCAATTTATTTTAAATAAGTGGGTAGGTATTCCGCTTTTCTTTGTCGTCATGTACCTGATGTTTATCTTCTCTATTAATATCGGTAGTGCATTTATTGATTTCTTTGATATCGGTGTAGGCGCGTTACTGGTCGATGGTGGACATTACCTGCTTGATGATCACTTACCTGTATGGTTAGTAACCGTTCTTGCAGATGGTATCGGCGGTGGTATTCAGACGGTCGCTACCTTTATTCCAGTGATTGCTTGTCTTTACTTATTCCTCGCTGTACTGGAAAGTTCTGGTTATATGGCGCGAGCGGCATTTGTTCTGGATAAAGTGATGCAGAAAATTGGCTTACCAGGTAAAGCATTTGTACCGCTCGTTTTGGGATTTGGTTGTAACGTTCCTTCTATTATGGCAACCCGAACGCTCGATCAAGAACGTGAACGTAAACTAGCGGCATCAATGGTTCCGTTTATGTCTTGTGGTGCTCGCCTACCTGTTTACGCATTGTTTGCGGCCGCGTTCTTCCCTGACTCAGGCCAAAACGTTGTATTTGCTCTTTACCTGCTCGGAATTGTGGCTGCCATATTCACTGGCCTGTTTCTGAAAAAGACCCTTTACCCAGGTAGTAGTGACAGTTTTGTGATGGAAATGCCTAATTACGAGCTACCGACATTACAGAATGTTGTGATTAAAACCTGGCAAAAGCTAAAGCGTTTTGTATTAGGCGCAGGTAAAACCATTGTTATTGTGGTAGCGCTGCTTAGCTTCCTAAACTCACTCGGTACTGATGGAAGCTTTGGTAATGAAGATAGCGAGAAATCTGTACTTTCAAAAGCATCACAGGTGGTCACTCCAGTATTTGCCCCAATTGGTATTGAAGAGGATAACTGGCCAGCCACAGTGGGTATTATTACCGGTATCTTCGCTAAAGAGGCGGTCGTAGGCACACTAAATAGCCTCTATACTTCTCCAACTGATGAGGAAGACGCTGAGTTTGACCTATTGGGTAGCTTGGAAGAAGCAGTAATGAGCATACCTGAGAACCTTGCAGGTCTTAGCTACGCAGATCCACTGGGTATTGAGGTTGGTGATTTAACCGATTCAAATGCGGTGGCGGAAGAGCAAGATCTGGATGCCTCTATTTTTGGCAATATTAAGTCTCAGTTTGTTTCTGGCCATGCTGCGTTTGCGTACTTAATCTTCATCCTTTTGTACACACCATGTGTTGCAGCAATGGGGGCGTATGTTCGTGAGTTTGGTAGCAACTTTGCGCGCTTTATTGCGGTATGGACGATGGGGCTAGCTTATCTAACGGCGACTTTCTATCATCAAATGATGCACTTTGCGGACAGTCCAATTACCAGCGGGATATGGATGGCAGTGATCGTAGCGATTTTCTTTGGTACTTATCGTGTCTTTAAGCGCATTGGTAAGAAACAGCAAGGTTCGCTGGAGGCGCAAGTGGCATGATCTTAAAACAGCTTTATCAATATATTGAAGACCACGGGGCGGTGTCCCAGTCAGAGTTGGCAAAGCAGTTTGGCATGAGTGATGATGGTGCCGACGCAATGCTAAGTGTGTGGGTAAACAAAGGTCGTATCACCCGTTTGGTAGACACCAATAAAGTTCAGCATGTGACTCGCGTGCGTTATGCTGTGACAAGGCAAGATGGATTATCACTGACAGTGACAATGTGACACCGTCGAATAAAAAAAGCCGCCTGATTTGTGGGGCGGCTTTTTAGTTTCTGATGACAAGCAAACAAGTTTTAGACTTTATGGAAGATCGAGCTGAGTGATAACACATTCTGAATACGACCAAGCACTTCGTCCTGTTCATCTTCACTGCGGAACTCACCTTTAGTGTTGCCCCATAGTGGCCCCGGCCAAGCAATGTCATCTTTGAAGCGAGCGATGTGATGAATGTGCAGTTGAGGGACCATGTTTCCAAGTGCGCCCAGGTTGAGTTTATCAGGACGGAACGTCGCTTCGAGCGCTTGGCTTACTGCTTGAGACTCTAATAGAAACTGTTGCTGTTCATGCATTGGCAAGTGATGTAACTCTCTGAGGTTTGCGCGCTTGGGAACCAGAATAACCCAAGGTACCGCACTGTCTTTGTGCAGTAGGGCAACACAAAGAGGAAAGTGACCAATAACGGTGGTATCTTTTGCTAGTTGAGGATGCAGTTCAAAACTCATTTTATTTTCCATTCGTTTCCATTGAGAACAGTATACGCCAGATAAAACAAAAGGTTGACGCCTTAACGCCAACCTTTACTGTTTTTACTGTCTTAGAAGCTAAACTACATGCGTTCTAGCGTTTCTATACCCAGTAGAGACAGACCTTGCTTGATGGTCTTCGCTGTTAGTGCTGCAAGTTTCAGACGGCTTTGCTTAACTGCTTCGTCTTCTGCAACTAGGATAGGGCACGCTTCGTAGAAGCTTGAGAACTGACCTGCTAACTCAAACAGGTAGCTACACATGATGTGTGGTTGACCTTCGCGAGCAACAGATTGGACTGCTTCTTCGAACTGTAGAAGTTTTGCAATAAGCGCTTTTTCTTTCTCGTCAGTGATTTGGATATCACCCTGAAGCTCGTCCATTGCAACGCCAGCTTTTGCAAAGATTGATGCAACACGAGTGTAAGCGTATTGCATGTATGGTGCTGTGTTACCTTCGAATGCCAACATGTTATCCCAGTCAAACACGTAGTCAGTTGTACGGTGCTTAGAAAGGTCAGAGTATTTCACCGCAGCCATCGCTACTGTGCGAGAGATTTTCTCTTTTTCTTCAGCGTCTAGCGACGGGTTCTTTGATTCGATCAGCTTTGCTGCGCGCTCTTCTGCTTCATCCAGAAGATCAGCAAGGCGGACTGTACCACCCGCGCGAGTCTTAAATGGGCGACCATCTTTGCCTAACATCATGCCGAATGCATGGTGCTCGAGAGAGACTGATTCAGGCACGTAGCCCGCTTTGCGCACGATAGTCCACGCCTGCATTAGGTGTTGGTGCTGACGTGAGTCGATGAAGTAAAGCACGCGGTTAGCGCCTAGTTCTTCGTAACGGTATTTTGCACATGCGATATCTGTTGTGGTGTATAGGAAGCCGCCATCGCGTTTCTGAACGATCACGCCCATAGGCTCACCGTCTTTGTTCTTGTACTCGTCTAGGAATACAACTTGCGCGCCGTCATCTTCAACCGCAAGACCTTGTTCTTTTAGATCCGTAACGATCTTAGGTAGCATGTCGTTGTACATGCTCTCGCCCATTACGTCATCACGATTCAGCGATACGTTTAGACGATCGTAGTTGCGCTGGTTTTGGATCATGGTTACGTCAACCAGTTTCTTCCACATTTCTGCACAGAACTCGTCGCCGCTTTGCAGTTTTACCACGTAGTTACGTGCTTTAACTGCGAATTCTTCGTCTTCGTCATAAAGCTTTTTAGATTCGCGGTAGAAGGCTTCAAGGTCAGCAAGTTCCATAGAAACTTCACCAGACTCTTGTTGTACGCGTTCAAGGTTTGCGATGAGCATGCCGAACTGAGTACCCCAGTCACCAATGTGGTTGGCACGAATCACTTTGTGACCCAAGAATTCAAGAGTACGTACGACAGCGTCACCAATGATAGTTGAACGCAGGTGACCAACGTGCATTTCTTTTGCAACGTTTGGTGCAGAGTAGTCAGCAACGATAGTTTGCGCTTCTTCTGCTGCCACGCCCAGACGTGAATCTGCCAGAGCTGCATCAGCTTGTTTTGCCAAGAACTCTTCACTTAGGAAAATGTTGATAAAACCAGGGCCAGCGATTTCTGTTTTGCTCGCGATACCGTCAAGGTCTAGAACATCCAGTACTTTCTGTGCAAATTCTCGTGGGTTAGTACCCAGTTTTTTAGCAACGCCCATTACGCCGTTTGCTTGGTAATCACCAAATTGTGGCTTTGCTGATTGACGAACGGCAGCAGGGCTGCCTGCAGGTGCGCCAGCGGCTTCTAGAGCCTGAGATACTTTGTCATTAATAAGTGCTTGGATATTCACACGTGTTTCCTTCAATTCGAGGACTAAGAACTCGTTATAATCGGAGTCGAGTTCTGTTGGAGTTCACAAAAATGGCGCTAATGATAACAACTTTATTGCTTTTCATACAGAGAGGATTTGGGGAAATTTATACTTTTTCGACTGAATGGATATGTACCTCCAAACAACCTCATCCTCGCTGAACCAATCATAGTGAAGCTATTTGGGTATGACGCTCTTTAGGTTTACTATTGAGCCTTTATAAAAGACAAAATCCTCATCTCCGAGAATACCGATGACGACTGAATTAGTAGAAAAACGCTTAACACCTGAATTGATGCTCCAAGACTTGGACGCGTTTGTGGAAAAAATTGAAGCACTGGCTTCAATGCTTAGTCTGGATCTGAGTTTGGCTCAAGCCGACCATATTGCGTTGCGTATCAACGATACTCAAACGGCGCTACAAGCCCATCAAGCATGGGCTCAGTACGGTAAAGTCATTTCTCAAGCGCAAATTAATGGCCGTCCAATTATCGTGATTGAGTTTGATAAAATGCTGGAAAGCCGAGGCTGGAAAGTGGAGTGCTTGGAGTTGCCGTATCCGGCTGAGGGAAAAATTTACCCAATAGAAGGCTGGGAGCACGTAGAGTTTGTCATTCCGTCTCATGCGGAGACGGCGGATGAGTTTCTAGCTGACCTAAAACACACTTACCCCGCATTTGGTGGGCGTTTGGCTCAACTCGAAGCTATGGGAGTGAAAATTAAACTCTCCAGCCCTAAAGGAGAGGGGGAGCGACTGAATAACCCAACGGTTGCATTTAAATACCAAGGGGTATGTATCAAACTTCATCCGCATTCACTAAAGGCGATTGTTGAGTCTGAAGCATAAAAGCGAGAGGGTGAGAACTGAGATGTAGGCTTATCATTGTCATCTCATTAGGCTCGTTCGTACTTTTCTTTGTTGTAGAAGATGAAAAGGGAGCGAGGGCTCCCTTTAAATAAGCTAATCACTACTTAGTCAGTGACTAGCCTCTTGGGTTTGTGATGGAAAGCTTTTTGCCTTGCAACTCTTCGTCCAGCGGTAATGTGAAGGTCTTGGAAAACGGCATTCGTTTACAATGATCCACTTTGTCTCTAACGATGGTGAGCAGAGCCTCCGTTTGCGAGCTTTGCTCTACTTTCAGGCTAAAGTCATCGTTTTGACTACAGCCACTAGACTCGGCGATAAATGAAATCGTACTCCCGCTCGTACGGTAAGCTTCTATCATCATTGTCTGGTGCTCAGGTTCCGGGCTTTCCTGCATCTCCGCATTCGCTGAGCAAGCGGCTAAGCTGATAGAGCTCAAACCAAGCAGTACTATCTTGAACGCATGTTGCATCTGATTATCCTTTTTTACGGCGAAGGAATGAGCCAGCAGCGAGCAACATCACCAGGCCAATAGATAAACTGCCGCCTGAGCTGGATTTGCTTTTTACACTATTGTCGTTATTGGTATCTGCGCTAACTGACATTTTGATATTGCGAATATACGCTTGTGCGTCATAACCACCGGTCGATGAGTCGTTTTTTAGGTAAGCAAACATAACCGTATTTGACGTTCTATATAGATCAGCGGAAACCTCGGTGTAATCGAGAAGCTGGTTGGTGTGATCATAGATCTGGCCATTGATGTAGACGACAAAATCGTCGAAACCATTGGACAACACTTTTAGGTCCATCGTCAGTTTACCTTTCGGCAGATCGGTGAGATACAAGATAGACGCGCCGATAGAAGTCCCCATATCTGCAGACTGAAGTTCACCATTTACGGCTGTCCAAGCGTAGCCATTGGTATAAACATTAGCACTTGTTAGCGGAACAGCACTGCTCAGCGAATCGCTGGCCTTATCAACACCTATATACTCAAAGGTGGTCGAAAGCTTGGATAGTTTCGGGTGATCTGTGGTGACTTCGATCGTTTCCTCTGAACGCCTATAGCTAGGGTAGTAACCCACCGTAATTTGACAACTTTCAGAAGGACTCAGCGTCTCAATACAAGTATTTTCGGCGATGGTGAGTCCGCTTGATAGGGTGACCCCAGTGATGTTGAGTGGAGAATCTACCTCGTCATTACGAATGGTAAAGGTCTCTTGCTGAGCTTTTCTCTCAACCAGATGAAGGTCGCGGTACTGGGTATAGCTGATGGTATTGCGATGGCTATCTATCCAGCCGTTTTGCTGAAAGTGAGCCACGTTGGCGTAAACGCCATAAGCGTCAGGTTGAGCACATCCTGCACCCCAACTAACCACTCCCAGCAGCTTATTGATGCCGTTATCATTGAAAATGAGTGGCCCGCCGCTATCGCCCTGGCAGCTGTCTTTTCCTCCCGAAGAGTATCCAGCGCAAATGCCATCATCTGACACGTTGGTATAATTTCCCTTCAGGCTTTGGCACGTGGTTCGGTCTACATATTCCAGATCAACTTGTTGTAGCACGGTTGGGTATACCGTGTCTGTTGTCGAGGTGTTGCCCCAGCCAGCCACAATAACGTTATCCCCTGCACGCACACTATCCAACACCGTTGGGGTGGCCAGCTCGATAGTAGCGCCATCGATACTGCGTTCTAGTTCGATAAGGGCGATATCGTTGCTAAGTTTTTGATTATCATATGAGGTATGTGTGTAGATATTTTTCACCGCGATACGCTGCGCTTGGGACTCGTTTTTTTGGTCATAAAGACCAAGAACGATATCGATATCACCCGCATTGGTGCCTTCAACACAGTGCGCAGCAGTTAATACGTATTTCCCACCCAGGAAGCTACCGCCACAAAAGTGACCAATAGAAGCAGGCTTTTCTTTACGTACCAGAGAAGCAATAAATTTCCAGTCGGTAGTATTGGCGGGCTCTCCGCCGATAATTCGTGTGGATACATCATTCTGAACGGGCTTAAGGGTATCTGCGATTGCGGTTGCAGGTAAAGTCAGCCCAATCAGAAAAGCCACTAACGTTTTTTGCATTTCAATTCCTTAATATTAAAGTGGTTTATTATAAGGTGGTTGGATGATAAATCGAATCATTCATGAGGTAAATGATTGTAGGGAAATGAAAAAGTTTCGACGCAGATCGCTTATGTTGTGACGTTAAAAGCTGAGGATTATGTTGAAAAGACAAAACCCGCCGATGAGGCGGGTTTACTTGTCGTTCTGGTATGTGACGGAAGAGGTTATTACAGGATCACAGTCTTATTACCGTAGACAAAGACATGGTCGTTCAGCACTTTATTCAGCGCTTTACTTAAGACGTTCTTCTCAACATCTCGACCAGCCTGCGCCATGTCCTGAGCACTAAAGTTGTGGTCGACTGGAATGACATCCTGCTTGATGATTGGGCCTTCATCCAAATCATTCGTCACAAAGTGCGCTGTAGCACCGATGATCTTCACCCCACGGTCATAGGCTTGTTGGTAAGGCTTCGCACCAATAAACGCTGGTAAGAAACTGTGGTGAATGTTGATGATCTTGTGGTGATATTTCTCAACAAATGACGGAGTTAATACACGCATGTACTTCGCTAGCACTATGTAGTCTGCGTCGTATTGGTCGATCACTTCGAGCATTTTTTGTTCATGCTCTTCACGGCTGAGCTCCTCATGAGTCACATAGTGATAAGGAATATCAAATCGCTCAGTCAGTGTTTGCAGTTTGTCGTAGTTACCGACGACAGCCGCGATTTCAACATCTAAGCCACCATCGTAATTTTTCATCAGAATATCGCCCAGACAATGCGCTTCCTTTGTTACCAAGATAACGATGCGCTTACGGCGAGAGCTAACCAGCGTACGTTTTGCTCCGGCAGGTAAAGCTTGGTCTAAATCGGCGAGAAGAGTGTGATCGTTGAAGTAACCTTCCAACTCCGTTCGCATGAAAAAGTGCCCGCTGGTGTTATCAACAAACTCATTATTGTGAACGATATTTAATTGATGCTTGTAACAAATGTTAGTGATTTTTGAGATTAAACCCGGAGCGTCTGAACAATGGGTTAACAGGGTTTTTTTTTCCATAAATTGGGGACTTCCATGCAATAAAAATTAAGCGTACGAAAAGAGCGTTGGCTTACAGGAACCAACCGTACTGCAATGTTCCACCATAAATAATCTATTCTTGGACTGGTTTCAACAAAATATCAACGATGAGTAATGAGCAGGTCATATTGTGGGCTGATGTCTTCGTCAATCGTCTGTTATAATCTCGGCAATTTTTTTAATCAGACCCAGATATGATCGCAAAAACATTCTCCTCTGAGGGCGCTTTAGGTAAAGCCATACCGGGCTTTCAGGCTCGCCAGCCGCAAATTGATATGGCAGAAGCCGTCAGTAGTGCGATCAAAGATCAAAGTCAACTGGTGGTGGAAGCCGGGACTGGAACTGGCAAAACTTTTGCTTACTTAGTTCCCGCTCTGCTAAGCGGAAAGAAAGTCATCATCAGTACCGGTTCTAAAAATCTGCAAGAGCAGCTGTACCATCGAGATTTACCGCTAATGGTCAGTGCATTAGGCTTTTATGGTCAGGTAGCGCTTCTGAAAGGGCGTGCGAATTACCTTTGCCTGGATCGCCTGAGTCGCCAGATGGTAGAAAGTCACACCAACGAATCAGACCCCACGTTGCTGACTCAATTGGTTAAGGTGAGATCATGGTCTTCTGAGACTAAAACGGGTGACTTGGGTGACTGTGAGGATTTGCCGGAAGACAGCATGATCATTCCAACAATTACTTCGACAAATGATAATTGCTTGGGGAAAGAGTGCCCTAGTTATACTGACTGCTTTGTGTTGAAAGCTCGTAAACGCGCTATGGACTCCGATGTTGTGGTTGTAAACCATCACCTGTTTCTTGCTGACCTCGCGATTAAAGAAACCGGCTTTGGCGAGTTGATCCCAGAAGCAGATGTATTCATTTTCGATGAAGCCCATCAGTTACCAGACATTGCCAGTGAATACTTTGGCCAGACGGTCTCAAGTCGTCAAATTCATGAGCTCGCTAAAGACATTGAAATTGCTTACCGCACTGAAGCTAAAGACATGCGTCAACTTCAAAAGGTCGGGGATAAGTTACTGCAAAGTGCAATGGATATGCGCATTGTACTCGGCGAGCCGGGCTTTCGTGGCAACTGGCGAGAGGCGATGCAGTCGGAATCAATCAAGCGTGAACTAGTTAGGCTAACCGATAGTCTCGAACTGGCCATTGATGTTCTCAAAATTGCGTTAGGTCGCAGCCAACTGTTGGATACGGCGTTTGAACGTGCCAACTTAATTAAAGGCCGGATCGACCGCGTATGTGATGTCGCCATAACAGGCTATTCTTATTGGTATGATACTTCACCACGACATTTTGCGTTGCACATTACGCCTCTTTCCGTTGCTGATAAGTTCCACGAGCAAATTGAAATCAAGCAAGGGGCGTGGATATTTACCTCCGCAACTTTGGCGGTGTCTGGCGATTTTAAACACTTTACCGATCGCTTAGGTTTGAAACCCAAACAGAAGTTTTCTTTGCCTTCCCCGTTTGATTATGAGAAGCAAGCACGCCTATGTGTACCTCGTTATTTACCGGAACCAAATAGTCCTGGCTTGGCAGACAAATTAGTGAGAATGTTGGCGCCAGTAATTGAAGAGAACCAAGGTCGCTGCTTCTTTCTTTGCACTTCTCACAGCATGATGCGTGAGTTGGGAGAACAGTTCCGTGAAAAACTGGATTTGCCTGTTCTTATGCAAGGTGAAATGAGTAAACAAAAGACCTTGGCAGAGTTTATGGAGCTCGGAAATGCGTTGCTGGTGGCAACGGGCGCGTTTTGGGAGGGGATCGATGTTAGAGGTGATGCACTGAGCTGTGTTATCATCGACAAATTACCGTTTACAGCTCCTGATGACCCGTTACTCAAAGCCCGAATCGAAGATTGTCGATTACGTGGTGGAGAGCCTTTTGCTGAAGTGCAAATTCCAGATGCGGTGATTACGTTAAAGCAGGGCGTAGGACGCTTGATTCGGGATCAGAACGATCATGGAGCATTGATCATCTGTGATAATCGTTTGGTGACCCGAGATTATGGTGGCACCTTCTTAGGAAGCTTACCGCCAATTCCAAGAACACGAGATTTAGAACGAATCAAAGCTTTTCTTAAAGCAGAATAGCCGGTCACAGACGAATGTTGTGGCCTAACCAAATAAATAGAGTTGTAGAGAGTTAAATGAGCGCAAAAATTCTTGCCATCGATACAGCAACTGAAAACTGTTCAGTTGCGCTACTGGTTAATGACCAAGTGATTTCACGCAGCGAAGTCGCACCGCGTGATCACACGAAAAAAGTCTTACCTATGGTTGACGAAGTGTTGAAAGAAGCGGGTTTGACTCTACAAGAACTGGACGCACTGGCATTTGGTCGTGGTCCGGGGAGTTTCACGGGTGTACGTATCGGTATTGGTATTGCACAAGGTTTAGCGTTTGGTGCAGAGTTGCCAATGATTGGTATTTCAACACTCGCCGCGATGGCGCAAGCAAGCTACCGTCTTCATGGCTCGACTGATGTTGCCGTCGCGATTGATGCGCGCATGAGTGAAGTGTACTGGGCTCGTTACTCTCGCCAAGAAAATGGTGAATGGACCGGTGTGGATGAAGAGTGTGTGATTCCTCCAGCACGTCTGGCTGAAGAAGCTCAAGCCGACGATAAAACCTGGACAACAGCAGGTACAGGTTGGGGGGCTTATCAGGAAGAGTTGGCTAACCTACCATTCAGTGTTAGTTCAAGTGATGTGCTATATCCAGATTCACAAGACATCGTTATTCTGGCTAAGCAAGAGTTAGAAAAAGGCAACACGGTTCCAGTTGAAGAATCAAGCCCTGTTTATCTGCGTGATAACGTGACATGGAAGAAACTTCCGGGGCGCGAGTAATCAGAAGAATGACATAAGGGCGGGGCGGTTGTTGCCCCGCCTTTTTATGGAGCGTTATGGCATCAATTAATGGTTTACTACCCTCACTGATAACAAGTGCAACTCGCACGAACAAAATCAGTAAAAAGAATCAGGTAAAAAAATCTCAGACAAAGAAATCGGTAGGCCAGCCTTCTAAGGTTGCTGATGCTGTTGCTTACTCCATAAAACAAGTTGATGAGTCTCAGATTCACCGTGCACAAGTGCAATACGATCTTCCTGAGGGAAATGCACGAAAAGCGATGGAACAGTATATGGATGTTATGAATCGAGCGAAAAAAGAGGAACTGGCTCAATTACTTGGTGTCGATATTTATGTGTAAAGGGCGGAACGGTTTCGTTCAAGAACAATAGATTTAGATGGTGAATTATGACTTTATCTCGACACATCTTCCTGGCTTTCTTTGCGGTGGTTGGACTGTCAGCGTGCAGCTCTCTTCCTGAAGAGTTGAATGCAAGGACTGAACAAGTATTAACAGACTATAAAACATTTGCTGAGTCTCAAGGAGTGGCAAACCATGATGTTCGCCTTGGGGGCATCATTGCTAAAGTCGATAACTTCAAAGACAAAACGCGTGTTGAGATAGTCAATCTACCCATCAGCGAGTCTGGTAAGCCTGATATTAGTGATGAACCCGAAGGCCGTTTTGCGGTTTACTTCGATGGGTATTTAGAGCCTGTGGCATTTAGTCAGGGGCGACTAGTCACTGTGGTTGGTAAGAGTGCGGGTGAAGAAGAAGGAAAAATTGGTGAGCATGAATATATCTTCCCGCTGATTAAAGGTCAGGGTTACCGCTTATGGAAGATAGAAGAGCGAGTACGAACGTACGATACGCCAAGCTATTTCTATCCTTGTTATTCTATTAACTGCCGTATGCTACGTCATGATTTCCCGCAAGATGGCAGAGTCATCAAACAGGTCAAGTAATCTGCCATGCATGAGCGTCGATTTGAACTTGCTACAGGGACAATGGCAGCCCTTGAAATAGGGAATGAAAAAACGGCTGACTTGTCAGTCGTTTTTCTTCATGGTTGGCTAGACAACGCAGGCAGTTTCAAAGCGTTGATGGAGCAGATGCATCAGCTCAATCCAGCTCTCCACCTATTGGCCATTGATCACTTTGGACACGGTTTGTCTAGCCACAAATCATCCGACAATTATTACCTCTTCCATGATTATATTGCCGACTTATATGAGTTATTGGATGAATTGTCGCCAAACAGGCTGATATTAGTAGGCCATTCACTTGGTGCTTTAGTCGCAAGTTGCTATAGTGCTGCGTTTCCTGAGCAGGTCGAAGCGTTAGTGCAAATCGAAGGTGCGGGCCCTCTCACTGAGGAGCCTTCTCATAGTTTGCAAAGACTTCGTGATGGCGTTATAAGTCGACATCGGCAACAAAACAAGCCTGAACGATCCTTATCTTCCTTTGATCTGGCTTTAAAGTTACGCATGCAGGCCAACCAGTTGACCGCTGAACAGCTTCTGCCAATCGTAGAACGCGGAACTGTGCAGCGTGGAAACGTATGGTATTGGCGTCATGACTCCAAGTTAAAATGCGCTTCGCTTTACCGTATGGCGCAAGAGCATGCGAACTCAATCACCAGCCAAATACGTTGTCCACACCTGATCGTATTGGGCGACCAAGGATTTCAAAACTTACCCTCCAGCCAAGTTGATTGGGGGCAGAATTCACCACAAGTGATGACTGTCTCGGGAGGTCATCACTGTCATTTAGAGCAAATGCTCGAGGTTTCAGACGGAATTTTTGGTGTAGTTAACAAAATTTAAACAAGTGTTTGAGAGTTTCGTGCTCAAGCACCTTCGCTGTGCTGTAATGGCCCTCAAAATAAAAAGGCTGTTATCGTAAGACAGCGATGAACGAGGAGTAATATCGTGGATAAACCATGGCTTTCACGTTATCCAAGTGACGTACCTGAAACCATTAACCCAGACCAATATGAGTCTTTGGTTGAAATGTTTGAGCAGTCTGTACAAAAGTACGCAGATCAACCTGCATTTATGAACATGGGCTCGGTTATGACCTTCCGAAAGCTGGAAGAGCGTAGTCGCGCATTTGCCGCATACCTACAGAATGAGTTAAAGCTAAAAAAGGGCGACAGAGTTGCTCTCATGATGCCTAACTTGCTTCAGTACCCGGTTGCGTTGTTTGGGATTTTGCGTGCAGGTTGTATCGCGGTAAACGTCAATCCGCTATACACTCCTCGTGAACTTGAACACCAGTTGAACGACTCTGGTGCGACGGCGATCGTGATTGTTTCTAACTTTGCCAATACGTTAGAGCAAATCGTTGATAATACTTCAGTAAAGCACGTTGTATTGACCAGTCTTGGACAGATGCTGCCACGAGCAAAAGGTACGGTTGTCGATTTCGTCGTGAAATACATAAAAGGCATGGTGCCTAAATATAACCTGCCTGGCGCAATTTCAATGCGTAAAGCGTTACACCAAGGTCGTCGTTTGCAGTACGTGAAGCCATTTTTGTCTGGTGATGATATCGCCTTTTTACAATATACCGGTGGTACAACGGGCGTAGCGAAGGGGGCAATTCTGACCCATCGCAATATGATTGCAAACGTATTGCAGGCAAAAGGGGCATATGGTCCAGTTCTGACTCCAGGCAGAGAGTTGGTTGTGACGGCATTGCCGCTATATCACGTATTTGCATTAACCGTGAACTGCTTACTGTTTATCGAAATGGGCGGTCGTAACTTGCTCATTACCAATCCACGTGATATTCCGGGGTTTGTAAAAGAGTTACACAAATATCCATTTACGGCCATTACTGGGGTGAACACGCTGTTTAACGCGCTGGTGAACAATGAAGACTTCCATGAGCTGGACTTTAGTAACCTGCGCCTATCGGTAGGCGGCGGTATGGCTGTCCAACGCTCAGTAGCAGAAAAATGGCTGAAGACGACTGACTGCTATCTTTTAGAAGGCTATGGCCTGACAGAGTGTTCTCCTCTTGTGGCTGCGTATCCGCATGATCTGGTTGAATACAATGGCTCTATTGGTTTGCCTGTCCCGTCGACAGAAGTTCGTATTGTTGATGAAGAAGGCAATGCCCTGCCAAATACAGAAACGGGTGAGCTTCAGGTTCGTGGGCCTCAGGTGATGCAAGGTTACTGGCAGCGCCCGGAAGCAAGTAAAGATACGATCAACGAAGAAGGCTGGTTATCAACGGGGGATATCGTTAAATTTGACGATGAAGGCTTCCTGCATATTGTTGACCGTAAAAAGGATATGATTCTGGTCTCTGGCTTCAATGTTTATCCGAACGAGATTGAAGATGTTGTTGCATTGCATGGTAAAGTTTTGGAAGTCGCAGCGATTGGTCAACCTCACGAAGTCTCAGGTGAACTAGTAAAAATCTATGTCGTTAAACGCGATCCGAGCCTAACGAAAGATGAAGTAATTGCTCATTGCCGTGAACACTTAACGGGATACAAAGTTCCAAAACTGGTTGAGTTCCGTGAAGAATTACCGAAGACTAATGTGGGTAAGATTCTACGTCGTGTTCTTCGTGAAGAAAACGATGCAGAACTCGCGAAGAAGAGCGCATAAGCCTATTTCGTTGGAGTAGACGCAATTAAAAAATGATAGAATGCCAGCGTTTTGCTGGCATTTTTTATAGCGAGAAGCATGTGAATTATAAGATTATTATCAAAAACAAAGACCTAGAACAAATTTGTGCTCAAGCCAGAGACGCAGATGTAGTCATGTTGGATACGGAGTTTGTACGTATCAGGACTTTTTATCCACAGCTAGGTTTGATTCAGCTTTTCGACGGCAATAATCTTTCCTTAATCGATCCGACTGAATTGACGGACATGTCTCCGTTCGTTGAGCTTTTAAAAGATACCTCGGTACTCAAAGTCCTGCATGCTTGCGGTGAAGATCTGGAAGTGTTCCATAATGCGTTTGGTTGCACACCATTTCCGATGGTCGATACTCAGCTAATGGCTGCGTTTCTTGGGCATGGGCTATCAACAGGCTTTTCTACGCTTGTGGAAGAATACTTGGGTGTTGAATTGGATAAGAGCGAGTCTCGCACGGACTGGATGGCTCGTCCACTTTCACAAAAGCAGCTTGATTATGCAGCGGCTGACGTTCATTACCTACTGCCGCTCTACGAAATCCTACTCGACAAAGTGACTGAAGCTGGCTGGTGGCATGCGGTGCAGCAGGAGAGCGATTTGCTGGTTTCGAAGCGTATTCGCGAAGTGAACGAAGAAAATGCTTATCTTGATATCAAAGGCGCTTGGCAACTGAAACCGTCTGAGTTGGCTATCTTAAAGCCGCTGGCGACTTGGCGTTACCGCCAGGCAATCAAACGAGACCTTGCTCTGAACTTTGTTTTTAAAGAAGGGGACTTATTAACGGTTGCCCGTCTTGGCCTAACAAGCTTTAAGAAAATGGAAGCGGAAGGCATTGATATCCGTGCTATTAACCGTCACGGTGCAAAGATTGCTGAAATCGTTAAAAAAGCCAAGCAGACGCCCGAAGATGACTATCCGGCTCGAATCGAGCGACTTATGGACTATCCGAGCTATAAGCAGGTCTTCAAGAGCATGAAAGATATCGTCAAAAGTGCATCACAGAAGTCGGGTTTAGCGACAGAGTTCCTTGCCTCTAAAAAGCAGATCAATCAGCTAATTAGTTGGGTATGGAAAAAGGAACGTGATCAGGCAAGACTACCTGATGTGATGCAGAACTGGCGTCTGGAACTTATCGGCGAAAAAATGAGTAAATCATTAAAATAATAACAGACTGAAAAGGTTGGCCTTAGTGCCAACCTTTTTTAATCCCACTCATATTGTGTTTTGCTTGAGACGACGTTTTCAAGGAGTGACCTTCACTAGGTCAACAAACCTTAACCTTCTGTCATTCCAATGAACCCAAGTGAGAAAAGGTATAGACGCTCACATCAAAGGATTACTTTTCGTCGTCAGGCAGTTTTACATTGAGCTCAAGCACTGAAATATCGTCATCTTTATGCTCAAAAGTTAAATCAACCATATTCGGGTCAATATCTACGTATTTGCCGATCACCTTTAGGATATCCTCTTTTAATTGAGGCAAGTAAGACGGTGCAGGATCATCTTGGCTGCGGCGCTCTGCTACGATAATTTGCAAACGCTCTTTGGCTAGGCTTGCTGATTTTTTCTTCTGTGGGCGGAAAAATTCTAATAGTGACATGTCTAGCCTCCGAACAGTCGTTTAAAGAGCCCTTTCTTCTCCTCAGTAAGGAAACGAAAATCAACCGTATTGCCAAGTAAGCGGTCTACGGTGTCAGAGTAAGCCATGCCTGCATCTGTCTCTTCATCAAACGTCACCGGCACACCTTTGTTTGATGCATTCAGTACCGCTTGGCTTTCTGGAATCACGCCCAGAAGCGGGATGTGAAGGATCTCTTCAACGTCTTCAACACTCAACATTTCACCTTGGTTTACGCGCATAGGGTTGTAACGAGTCAACAGAAGGTGTTGCTTCACAGGCTCTAAACCTTGCTCAGCTCGTAGAGATTTCGAATCCAGAATACCCAGAATACGGTCTGAATCGCGTACTGATGAGACTTCTGGGTTGGTGGTAACAATGGCTTCATCCGCGTAATACAACGCCATCAGAGCACCTTGCTCGATACCTGCTGGAGAATCACAGATGATGAAGTCAAAACCCATCTCATCTAACTCTGTCAATACACGCTGCACACCATCTTTAGTGAGTGCGTCTTTATCGCGTGTCTGCGATGCAGGGAGAATAAATAAGTTTTCAGTGCGCTTATCTTTGATCAGCGCTTGGTTTAGTGTCGCTTCACCGTTAATGACGTTCACAAAGTCATAAACTACGCGACGCTCACAACCCATAATAAGATCGAGGTTACGTAAACCGATATCGAAATCGATTACCGCCGTCTTATTGCCTTTTAGAGCCAAGCCAGAGGCGATGGCTGCGCTTGAAGTGGTCTTACCGACGCCACCTTTACCAGACGTTACTACAATAATGCGTGCCATTTGTTTTCCTTTTTATACTAAATCGTGAGTGTTTCGAGATGTAATGATTCTTCGGATTTACTGATCATTACTTTCTTCTGCCAATACTCACTCTCAATTTGATCGCTTAACCAGTAATCTCCAGCAATAGATACTAGTTCTGCTTGTAAATCGTGGCAAATAATCCGCGCTTCATGCTGCCCACTTGCACCAGCTATTGCGCGCCCGCGCAAAGTTCCGTGAATATGGATAGAACCATCGGCAATGACTTCTGCTCCAGCGCTAACATGCGCCAGCACCACCAAATCCCCATCTTTTGCATAGATTTGTTGACCAGAACGAACCGGCGTACGAATGAATTTAGTTGGTGCTATTTTCGCGGGTGCCTGGCTTGGCGATTTGCTTGCAGACATGATGGCGAAGCCAGCTTCAGAAGCAAGGTTTTGTACACGTTTATCTTTACAACCCGTAACACCGACAGGAATAAACCCAGCACCTGCAATGCCTTGCTTGAGTATGGGGAAATCAATGTCGCTTTCGACTTTTGCTATATTGATAACCAAAGGTGCCGATGCAAAGAACGAAGGTGCCTGAGACACTTTTTCTTGCAAAAATTCGATAGTTTTTTCTATCTTGCTGTCAGAAAGGTGTAAAACTGACAAAGTAAAGCTGCTACCTTTAAGGTCTGGTGAATGGGTCATCGCGGACTTCTTGCCTCTGTTGAAAGAGCGTTGCCTTAAACTAGGCCTATCATGTTATATTTCATCTTTTGGCGCAGCAAGTTCTCTAGCAAGCAATTCGGTGAAATAATCTCAAATTTGCTATTAAGTTTGCGGCAATTTTACGTTTCCAACTAAATCCGTAATAAAAACGGCTAAATCAGCATAAAAGGCGTGTCATGCTTTGTTCTATTTATAAAAGCTCTAAAAAAGAAGGTACTTATCTCTATATTCCGAAAAAGGATGATTTTTCACAGGTTCCTGACACCTTGATGCAGATGTTCGGTAAGCCTATCCCTGTCATGACGATTAAACTTGATGGTCGTACATTGGCACAGGTGGATATCGAAAAAGTGAAAGTATCATTACTTAACGATGGCTTCTTCCTTCAAGTTCCGCCACCACCGGAAAACCTATTAGAAAAATATAAAGAACAAAAAGCTCAGCAAAAAGACGGGAAATAATTCCATATCTTGCTGAGACTTCTGCCTTGCTCAAGGAGGGCAATATGAAAAAAATACTGGCTACACTGCTTAGCGTTGGCATGTGTGCCTCAGCTTTTGCAAGTAGTGAAGGATTTGAGGAATACTTAGATAAGTTGCGTGCAGAAGCACGTGCTCAAGGCATCTCCGAGCAGGTCATCAGCGCCGCTTTCGCTAATGTGGAATATAAACCCCGAGCGGTGAAAGCAGACCGAAACCAACCAGAGAAAAAACTGACGCTGGATGAATACATCCCACGCGCGGTACCTGAGTGGAAGGTTAAGCAAGCTAAAGAATTATACAAAGAGCACTACACTGAACTTAAACGCATTGGAGATACCTTTGGTGTTCAGCCACGTTTTATTGTTGCGTTGTGGGGCGTGGAAAGTAACTTCGGTAAGTTTACGGGTAATTTCCGTGTAATAGACGCGCTTTCTACCATGGCGTTTGAAGGTCGCCGTGAAGAGTTTTTCCGCAAAGAGACCATGGCTGCACTTCAGATTCTGGATCAAGGCCATATTGAACTTGAGAATTTCAAAGGTTCATGGGCTGGTGCGATGGGACAGTGTCAGTTTATGCCAAGCTCCTTCCTGCGTTTTGCTGCTGATGGTAATGGCGATGGCAAGAAAGACATCTGGCAGACCGAAGCGGATGTTTTTGCTTCAACGGCCAATTATCTGAGCAAGTCTGGTTGGGATGACAAGTACACCTGGGGACGTCAGGTAAAAGTCCCGAA
Organism: Vibrionaceae bacterium; assembly: GCA_018222805.1. Lineage (GTDB taxonomy): Bacteria > Pseudomonadota > Gammaproteobacteria > Enterobacterales > Vibrionaceae > Vibrio. Next base: position 33,359 of record JAAEZQ010000004.1, on the reverse strand, counting down.
AGGCATTGACCATAACTTGGAAGGTCGAACCGAAGAGAAAGGTAAGTACCTGCAAGAGTGGAGTAAGTTAGGCATCACGAAGTATGATGGTAGCCCGTTACCTAAACTGGATGAAGACATCAAAGCGTGGTTGATTATGCCAGATGATGAAAACGGTCGGACTTATCTGGTTTACAATAACTACAATGTGTTGATGAAGTGGAACCGCTCTTACTACTTTGCTCTTGCTGTCAGCCACTTAGCTGATCGCATCACATACTAGTTTGTTATTAAATAATCGTTCATAAGGGCTCTTCGGAGCCCTTTGTTTTTCCTGCATTTAAAATCGAGGTAATACGTGTTATCTGAACGTGCCGCGCAAATGGTCATTTTCTCTGCATTGATCAAACATAAAAGCTTCACGGCGGCAGCAAAAAGCCTCGGCGTATCCGTGTCTCACGTGAGTAAGCAGCTTAGCCATTTAGAGGATTCACTTGGTATCAAGTTGGTCCAGCGCACCACGCGAAGTTTTACCCCGACAGAAGCGGGCAAAACCTTTTATCATCATTGTGAGCAAGTGGTCCAGGCTGTCAGCAGTGCAACGCTGGAAATGGAAAGCCAGAGAGATGAAGTGGCTGGGTTAGTTCGCTTAGGCATATCACAATCCTTCGGCACGTTACATATTATCCCTGCGATTCAGGAGTTAAGAGAACTGTACCCTCAGCTTGAAGTTGAAGTGCACTTGTTCGACTACAAGGTGGATATGTTAGCTGAAGGTTTGGACTTATGGGTAACCAACAATGAACACTTGCCCGAAGGTTACATTGCCCAGCGGTTGACAGATTGTCAGTTTGTTGTCGCGGCATCCCCGGATTACTTGCTTAAACACGATAAGCCAACAGAGCCGAACGATTTATCTTTACACAACTGCCTGATTTACAGAAGTTGGGAACGTGATTACACCAGTTGGGCGTTTACAAAAGAACATCAGGAACTCAACGTGAAAGTTTCTGGTAACTATTCTGTAGATTTGGCAGAAGCCGTTCGTGATGCAGCGATTGCAGGGTGGGGGATAGCTTACCTTGCGACGTATTTGTTGGGTGATGAGTTTCGAACAGGCAAGCTGATTCAATTATTGCCAGACTGGAAGGCAAGCCAGTCGATGCCATTCTATGCGGTTTATCCGAGCCGACAGCACATGCCGAAAAAAATATCGGCAGTGATCAACTTTATAAAGCAAAAGATTGGTCACCCGTGTCATTGGGACCAGCGATTAGCGCCATATATCTCCATTCCCAAGTCATGATATTTGCACTCATAAAGTGATTTGTGTCACAAAATAATTTCCAAACCTAGAAACAATTTTTCCACATGGAAATAATAAGAAAAGGCAAACGTTTATCTTGTTTTAATTCAATAAGTTAATGCGTAGTATAAATATTGGCCGCTGAAACTTTTCACACTGTTAACAACCACAAGTTGCAGCATTTTGAGTCCGCTATACAATCCGACGCCTTTATCATTTCCCTTCTGTCGGACCCAACTTATGAACTCACTCATTGGTATCGTAGCCATACTATTCGTAGCATGGCTACTTTCTACAAATAGAAAAAATATAAAGATCAGAACAGTCTCTCTTGCCTTTGCGTTACAGGTATTCTTCGCGTTATTGGTTCTGTATGTGCCAGCAGGGCGTGACGCTCTAAACTCAGTGAGTAGCGTTGTATCTAACTTAATCAACTATGGTCAGGAAGGCATCTCGTTTTTATTCGGCAATTTGGCGACAGGCGGCTTCACTTTCGCGATCAATGTACTGGGCATTATTGTCTTTTTCTCTTCTCTCATCGCTGGCCTTTATCACATTGGTGTAATGCCAAGAATGATTAACTTCATCGGTGGGGGCATTCAAAAGCTGTTAGGGATTGGTCGCGCCGAGTCTTTGTCTGCCACGGCAAATATCTTTGTTGGTACGATTGAAGCACCTTTAATGGTAAAGCCTTACCTGAAACACATGACGGACTCACAGTTCTTTGCGGTAATGACAGGTGGTTTGGCTTCTGTTGCTGGTGGTACGTTGGTGGGTTACGCATCACTAGGCGTTGATTTAAACTACCTTATCGCGGCAGCATTTATGTCTGCGCCTGCGGGTCTATTAATGGCCAAAATGTTAATGCCGGAAGATTCAGAGAAAATCGAAGAAATCGATCTTAACCAAGTTGAAATTCCTCGAGCAACCAATGTGGTTGAAGCTTTGGCAGATGGTGCAATGGCGGGTGTTCGTATCGCTGTTGCGGTTGGTGGCACACTATTGGCGTTTATCAGTGTGATTGCCTTGCTCAACGGAATTCTGGGTTGGTTTGGTGATCTTATTGGCACACCACTGAGTTTTGAGTTGGTTCTAGGCTACGTGTTTGCACCAGTTGCATGGCTATTAGGTGTGCCATGGGCAGAGGCGATAACTGCAGGCTCTCTGATTGGTAATAAGATCGTAGTGAATGAATTCGTTGCTTTCATCCAACTTGCAGAAGTGAAGTCTGAACTAAGTGCACATTCTCAAGCGATCGTGACGTTTGCACTGTGTGGCTTTGCGAATATCTCAAGCATGGCGATGCTCATTGGTGGTTTAGGCTCACTGGTACCAGAGAAGCGTGCCTTTGTTTCTAAGCATGGCTTCCGAGCAATTATCGCGGGTGTGATGGCGAACTTAATGAGTGCGTCAATTGCAGGTGTGATTTTGAGTCTTTAATCATTGAAGTGTATTGGATTCAAAACAACAAAAGGCTCTGCGAGGAGCCTTTTTAGTATTTAGCACCCAGCTATTACTTGTCTGTATGGAATTGTTCGCAAGCCAGCATGGTATTTTCAATCAGGCTCGCTACAGTCATTGGGCCAACGCCGCCAGGTACGGGTGTAATAAAGCTCGCGCTTTCACGTGCTTTATCGTATTCCACATCGCCAACCAATTTACCAGAGTCTAGGCGGTTGATACCCACATCGACAACCACAGCGCCTTTCTTAATCCATTCACCAGGAATGAAGTTTGGTTTACCTACAGCGACAACGACAACGTCTGCTTGACGAACGTAGCTCTCTAGGTCTTTAGTAAAGCGGTGACAGGTCGTGGTTGTGCAGCCCGCCAGTAGCAGCTCAAGTGTCATTGGGCGACCAACGATGTTTGAAGCACCTACAACAACAGCGTGCTTACCACGAAGTTCAATGTTGTAGCGGTCGAGCAAGGTAATAATACCTTTTGGCGTACAAGAGCGCAGTTTAGGGATACGCTGAGCAAGACGCCCTACGTTATAAGGGTGGAAGCCATCCACGTCTTTCTCTGGATGAATACGCTCTAAAACATGAGTGCTATCAATGCCAGCAGGAAGTGGAAGCTGAACTAAAATGCCATCAATTTCGTTATCATTGTTCAACTCATCGATCAGCGCTAGCAATTCTGTTTCAGTGGTTGATGCAGGAAGGTCAAAAGACTTGGAAACAAAACCCACTTCTTCACAAGCGCGGCGCTTACTGCCAACGTAAACTTGAGAAGCAGGGTCTTCACCAACTAGAACAACTGCAAGGCCAGGGGCGCGTAATCCAGCTTCAACGCGAGCTTTTACACGTGCTGCAACTTCAGAACGAACAGTTTGGGAAATGAGAGTCCCATCTATATTTTGAGCAGTCATGACTTTCCTTATAAATTTTAGAAGGCAGATAATCTGCGGCGCATTGTCGCAGAATTTCTTTTTAACATCCATACGCAAACGTTTGCTCTGAGGCGTTTTTGAGCATCTACTGCTTCAGTGACCTTTTTTTAGGCATTTAGATCAGAATGTTACTAAAAGCCGTTGATTTACCCATTTTAACTCGTATAATCCTCTCCCTATAGCGCGCCCTTAGCTCAGCTGGATAGAGCACGTCCCTTCTAAGGATGTGGTCATAGGTTCGAATCCTATAGGGCGTGCCATTCCTCCCCTCAGCACAGTCTTCCTATCCAAAACTGTTAGGACTGTGCCATGTATTTAGTGAACAATCTCACAAAAACTCCACCACAAAACCTTAATTTAAACACCCCAATTCCGTCTTGTATAGACAGCTACGTTCAAATTCGTGCGCAATACCATAAAACTTACATTGGAACCTTAAAGTACCGATTAGAGCGAATCAGCCGCTACTTTTCTTCTTATTTAATCAAAGATCTCACCACAAGCCCTTATGCTAGGGATAACATCAACTCTTTCATCACTCATCGTCTATCTAGTGTTAAGCCAGGTACCGTTCGGAAAGATGCCGCAGCTCTGCAAGCGATGCTCAATTGGCTTCGTCGGGATATCGGCTTACAAATACCAGATATTTTTAAACAGATACGTTTACCAAAAGATTACGGCGTTCGCCAGTTCATTCCAACGCATGAGCAAGTTAAGGCAGTAGTCGCCAGATTACCCTCGGAAGAGCTACGCGACATTTGTATGCTGTTAAGTGAAACAGCCTGTCGTAGGAATGAAGTTCTGAAACTGCGAAGGTGCGATGTGTACCTTGAACATCGATACATACAGCTATGGAATACAAAGAACGGGGAAGACCGTAAGGTTCCGCTTTCTATTACAGCAATGGCAATTCTAGGTAAAAGGATGGAGTTAACCACAGACAGAGCTCCAACATACCCTGTCTTTAGTGCATTACCTGAATACGTTAGTAAAAAGTTTCGAAAAGCCGCCGACGAAGAAGGGCTACGTCATTTTGTCTTACATTCTCTTAGGCATTACAGGTTATCCAAGCTGATCGAAGCAGGGCATGACAGCGTGTTGGTGTCCAAGGTTTCTGGTCATCGGGACCACCGTGTTTTGAGTAGGTATGTGAAGTTGGATGCTGAAGTTTTAGCGGCAAGGCTTTTTGATTAGATTGGCAAACGACATTAGGGAAAGTTTCTGGGTTCAAAAATCAGATAAATTTCTGATGCCGATATGTTGTTGTGGGGGAGGGGGTATAGCGTTTTGGTCCACCCCGTACCTTCACCTCAGCCTCTTAAGGCTATCTAATAAAAGTGCGATTAGGGAGAGAATAATGAATAGGTAGGTCGGTACTTCTTGTGAAGATATCGTGTCTCCGATCATCAGGCCAACAATGAATATAAACATGGGTTCTACGTAGCCGAGTAATCCAAAAACAGATACTTTAAGTTTGGAGTAAGCGTATAGATAGAGAAGCATAGGTGTAACCGCTACGATACCTAATCCAATGTAATATAAATATGTACTCGTAGGAAGAGTGAAAAAATAGTCGGCAGGATAGAGATAAAATAGACCTATCATGGCCAATGGCATCAGAAAAAGGTGATCCATGGCTAATCCAATATCCGTGGATAATGACATAGTCTTTCTATGAATAAAATAAACGGGATAGCCCAAAGCAACACAAAGCACAACCCAAGAAATACCTTCAGATAGGGCGTAAGCGTACAGCGTACCCGCAAGCGCGAAATAACAAGCTAATTTTTGGTAAGGTGACAATGTTTCCTTATAAAAATACCGTCCAACTAGAACCATAACAATAGGCATTGTGAAGTAACCTAGGGCTAGCGATAAAGTTTCTCCATTAGAGGGGGCCCAGACAAATAGCCAATATTGTGGGGCAACTAAAAGAGCGGATAGGGAATACTTAGGCCACATTCTCCATTGGCTTAATGCTTGTCTGAAAAGGTGGACTCTATTTGTTACTAACAATAGTACAAAGAACAGCATTGAGCTCCAGATTATGCGCTGTACAGCAAGCCAGTGGGTTTCTCCTCCTTCCACAGGACTGGCTGTAAGAGTGGGCTGCAATTGTACATAGGCTGGAATAAGTGCAAATAGCAATGAACAAAGTACAGAGGAGAAGACCCCTTTAGTCTGTTCTGACATCTCATCGGTATATTTTCTCACCGTACTAGCGAAATTACTCATTTCTCTTATTCCCTTATATTAGAACTGTAGGAAACAAAAAGGCGCTGTACTTTTAAAGCACAGCACCTTTATTTTTTGCTGGTTAATAGATCAGGCTAGGTAACCAGAGCGAAATTTGGGGAACAAACGCGATAATGACAACAGCTACTACCGCAATAAAAACGATAGGTGTCACTTTTGCTGTAATTTTTTCAAAAGGCGTTTCCGCGATTGCAGACGCTACAAATAAGTTCTCACCAAGAGGTGGCGTTGAAAAGCCAATGGACAGAGCGCAAATCATCACAACACCGAAATGTACAGGATCGATACCTAGTGTATAAGTGACCGGTAGTAACACTGGCGTTAAGATCATGATCGCCGCTAATGTTTCCATAAACATCCCGACAAACAGAAGAATACCAATAATCAGCAACCAAATTATATAAGGATTAGTTGTTAGGGCTGTTAATGCATCAACAATCACAACAGGAATTTGGTTTTCTACTAATAAACGGCCGAAAGCAGTCGCGGTAAGCAGTATCAGCATGATGCGGCCAGACAACCAAGCGGTCGAATCAATGCATTTAGTGAATTCTTTCCAAGTTAGCTCGTTATGGATAAATACTCCAACAAACAGTACGTAGAAAATAGTGACAATGGCAGACTCAGTCGGGGTAAATAAGCCAGTGTAGATACCACCTAGAATAACCACGGGTGCACTGAGTGACCATATACCATCTTTACAAGCTTGAACGGATTCTTTGAAAGACCAAGCATGATTGGAGCGTGCGATCTTTGAGCGTTTACAATAGAAGTAATTATAGATCAGAATACTGATCGACATGATTAAACCGGGAATCACGCCCGCTACAAACATTTTACTGATCGATATAGATTGAAACTGCCCAAATTCTTCGATTGCTTCAAACGGTGCTGCGATTCCCATTGCCGAAATACCAAAAATAACCATTGGAATAGAAGGTGGGATGATAATACCTAAACCGCCTGAGGCCGCAGTTAAAGCTGAAGAATAGTCTTTGCCGTAGTTATGCTTTATCATTGCTGGAATCATTAACATCCCAACCGCTGCAGTTGTTGCCGGGCCAGAACCCGATATCGCGCCGAAGAAAATACAAGCGACAACCGTTGATGCACCTATGCCGCCCGTGAATGAACCCGATAACGTTTCAGCGATATGCACCAAGCGTTTTGAAATGCCAGCAGCTTCCATAATGGCTCCCGCGAAGATGAATGCAGGGATTGCCATAAGCGGGAAAGAGCCAATAGCATTAAAGCCTAGCTGGACCAGTTTAATAGGGTTTTGATCAAGCTGAAGATAAGAGAGTACCGATGCGCCGCCTAGAGCCACCGCGATAGGGGAGCCGATAAGCAACAGCAAGAAAAACGTTGCAAAAAGAACAAATGTGATACTTAAAGGAATCATGTCATCTCCTTGGCTTGTTTGTTTCTTAAACTAGCATCAGCGGCAACGCCACGATCAAATAACTTTTTTAGATTTACCTGAATATGCCTCAGTGTCATCAATAGGAACGCAATAGGCATGATCATATAAATCATTTTCATAGGAACCCCTAATGTTTGTGACTTCCAATATAAATTCATTTTATTAAATACAAAGTCGTAGCATAAATAGAAAAAATAGAGGTTAAATATAAACCAAGATAGCTCAGCTAATACTTTGAAAGTCGCCACAACCTTGTTAGGTAAGTATTTATATTGGAAGTCAATCCTATTATGAGTTTCTATGCGAATCGCTCTGCTTGCACCAAAAAAAACAAACCAAACAAATAAATAAACTGCGGACTCTTCACTCCAGCTTATGGAATGATCGAATACTTCCCTCGCAATTATTTGCATAAATAAAATAGAGGTGAATGCAACGAGTAGAATTCGGCAGATGTAGTTTTCGAAATTATCAATGAAATTTTTAAACATACTACTTCCCTGTAGAGATAATGTGGGGATGACTCCCCACATTGACTAGTTTTGTTTATAGAGTGTCACGACCCATCGCTTCCAGAAGCTCATTTACACGATCTTTTCCACCGACTTCGTCAAAGTATTTTGGCCATACGTCTTTTTGTAGTTTTTCGATCCACTTTTGCTCATCTTCGAGCTTACTGATCTTCATGCCGTAATTAGCAATCAAGTCTTGTTTGATTTTGTCTTCGGCCTTGATTAGGTACTCGTAGCTGTATAGTTCCGCTTCGTCACCCGCTTTATCAATCGCGCGTTTTACCTCATCAGACTGCGCTTGATATAAGCTTTCTGACATCAGTACAGGCTCGATTTGGAATAGATAGTGTGTTTCAGTCAGGTACTTTTGAATTTCACCAAATTTCATCGACTGAATAGCTGCGTAAGGTGTTTCTTGTCCATCAACAACACCTTGTTGTAAGGCCGCGAACGTTTCGCTCCATGCGATAGGTGTTGCGCCAATACCCAGCGATTTATAGGTATCAAGAATCACTTTACTTTTCGGGACACGCACCGACAAACCCTGCAGATCTTCTAGCTTCGTGACTGGGTGCTCCGAGTTTGTTAAACGGCGGAAGCCAGAGTAAGTCCAAGAAACAATGCGTACATTGGCTTGCTTAAGAACATCTTGCTCAATCTTTTTCGTCACGTCACTTTCTAGTGCTTTTTTAGCGTCGTCGATGTTGTGAAACATGTATGGATAAGTAAATAGGCCAATAGCAGGGGACAATGCTGCTAGATTGGAGCTACCCACAACAGACATATCAAGAAGCCCCATAGAGACATCGTTGACGGTGGCTTGTTCGGAGCCTAATTGGCCATTTACAAACAGTGCAGTTTCAATCTGGCCATTAGTTTCGTCTGCAAGAATGTCTGAAAATTTTTGAGCAATGATCTCTTGCGTTGATCCTGCGCCATCACCAATCGCAATATTCCATTTTGCGGCATTGGCTGAAAACGATAAAAGCATGGCAGTACTTAAGATAATCGTCTTTTTCATAGTTCGTTCCCTCATAGATTAGGTTTAGTTTGTTGTGCGCGTTCAATGATTTCCTTGGATAGAATGTCTACCGCATCGAATACAGGTACATCAGACTCTATTTTGTTTTTAATAACTGAAAGCTCAGTACAGACGAGAGCTAGACAATCCACACCTTGACTTGCCATGTGCTTTTGTAACTCGTCCAGAGTTTTCAGGTCATCATCGGTGAATGATTTGGCTTTGATTGCTTTGATCAGCACCATCAAATCATCCTGATGATGTGGATCTGGATAAACAGGGGTCAGGCCATGCTTGCTAAACACCGGACCATAAATATTGGTTATCTGTAGAGCAGTGGAACCCAGCAAGCCGACTTTTAAGTAGCCAAGTGAGCGCATTGCTTCGGCTGTAATATCGAGCAAATTGATCACCGGAACATCAACCGAACTTGCGACGTCTTGGTAGTAGTAATGAGCGGTGTTGCAAGGGATAACTAAAAAGTCGGCCCCTTGGCTTACAAGCCCCTGCGCCATTTGAACCATACAAGGAGCTGGGCTTTCGCCTGTGCCTTCAATAATGGCTTTAATCCGTGAAGGTACTTTAGGGTTGTTATCGACTAGCAGTCGAATGTGGCCACTGTCGTCTGATGCTGACGTCTGTTCAAACACGCGGTACATCAGATCAATTGTCGCTTCGGGGCCCATACCACCAATAACACCAGGAGTGAGCTGGTTACTCATCGCTTGCCTCCACTTCCTGGACGATTATTTTGGCAATTAAGCTACAATCTTCTTCGTCAAAAGTAAGAGGCAGGCGCATATCAATTAGGGTAGACAGCACCTGATCGGTTTTAACTAACTGCGTTTCGTCGTTAAGATAGGCCCAACTATCGTATTTACTGGTGTAACTTTCAGGGGTGTTGCTGCCAAACCACTTAAGCACCACACCGCGTTTCGCACATCGCTCTACCAAAGAAATACATTGCTCTGCACTGAAAGTAGGCAGGCTAAACTGAATGGAACTGGCAACAAACTGCTCTTTTTGTGGTCGCTTAGTTAGTTTGAGCTTGTCGCTGGTGGCTAGCACTTCTGCAACAATATCGTGGCGTAAGTTCCATGCTTTACAATCTTCATCCAATTTGACTATTTGCGGCAGCAACGTTGCGGCGCGCAAGTTATCCATACGACCACTGTAGTTAGGGGTTTGCAGACGAACATCATCAAACTCGCTCCTTTCTGGCGCGGCATGGTGACGGTCATAAAGCATGTATGAACCTGAGTAGATGATCGCTCTCGCCATGATTTTCTTGTGCGGAGTAACCAGTAAGCCACCTTCACCTGAATTCATGTGCTTATAGGTTTGAGTACTAAAGCAGGCAACATCGCCAAAACTGCCGCTAAGTTTCCCATTCCATTTCGCACCCATGGTATGTGCGCAGTCTTCAATTAGCGTTAGGTCGTAGCGATGGCAAATATCGATCACTTTATCCATATCTGCAATATGACCACGCATATGGGAGAGCAATAAGAACTTAGCACCGCTTTGGTCCGCTTTATATTCAAGATCATCTAAGTCGATACACAGGTTTTCATCAATTTCAACCAGTACTGGAGTGGCCCCTGTATTATGAATCGCGCCCGGTACAGGTGCCAAAGTAAACGCGTTGCACAGCACTTTATCACCGTGACCGACCCCAACACTGCGCATAGCGATATGAAGGGCATACCCGCATGATGCACATGCCAAACAATTATCCACGCCCATGTATTGAGCAAAGGCTAGCTCAAGTTGATCGGTTGTGCTTTTTTCACCATGCTCAACGTTGTAGCGATGCAAGCGACCAGAACGCATAACCTCTACGGCGAGTGCGATCCCTTCTTCGGGGATAGGTCCTTGCTGAGTGAATGATTTGGTGAACCTTTCCATCTAAACTTCCTCAGATGTGTACGACTTCTGGTTGTAAACGTCGAAATCCCATTCCATGTCAGGGAAGTACTTTCTTAGTCGCCAGTCACAAGCACGTGCGTGGCCTTCCATGCCTTCGGTACGGGAAATACGAGACCCAGCGGCACTAAAAATCAGGTTCGCTTCGTTGCTGATCTGTTGATAAGTCAGTACTTTCATGAACTTCTGTACGTTAAGGCCACCGCTGTAACGCGCTGCGCATTTGGTTGGCAAAATATGGTTGGTCCCCGAACACTTATCACCGTGAGTGACTGTGCTGCCTTCACCGAGGAAAAGTGAGCCGTAGTTGTTGAGGTTGTTTTTCCACCATTCCAGATCTTCAGTCATTACTTGCAGGTGTTCACACGCGTATTCATCACTGACTTTCGCAAGCTCTTCTTTGTCTTCGCAGAAAATGATCTCGCCGTAATCACGCCATGACGCTTCGCACACATCTGCGTTTGGCATATCTGCAATGACAGATGGCATGATCGCCAGCACTTCTTCGCCAATTTTGCGTGACGTGGTAAATAGCCAAACAGGGGAGTTGATGCCATGCTCTGCCTGAGAAACCAGATCGACGGCAATCGTCATAGGGTCAGCGTGTTTATCCGCGATGATGGCCGATTCGGTTGGGCCAGCAAAAACATCAATTCCAACAGGGCCGAACAGAGCGCGTTTCGCTTCTGCTACATACGCGTTGCCTGGGCCAACAATGATGTCGACTTTTGGTGTACCAAACAGACCATTCGCCATGGTTGCGATCGCATGTACGCCACCCATCTCTAGAATGATATCCGCACCTGCAACGTGCATCGCATAAGCAACGGCTGGGTTAATGCTTTCACCGCGCGGGGGAGAACAAGCGATAATATTTGGAACGCCCGCCGCTTTGGCGGTCGCGACACTCATTAGTGCTGAAGCTGCGTGTGCGTATCGGCCTCCTGGTACGTAACATCCCGCTGCTTGTACCGGTAGGACTTTTTGCCCCAAAGTGACGCCTTCTTCTGTTTCCAGAGAAAACTCAGTTAGGCTGTTGCGTTGCGCTTCAGCGAAACGCTTGATCTGTTTATGCGCGAAGTCGATGTCATCTTTAACGCTTTGGGGCACAGAGTCGATGAGTTGCTGCAGTTTCTCGTTCGATAAAACAAACTCAGACGTCCAGCTATCGAACTTTTCAGCGTATTCAGCGACCGCTTGCTCACCTTCTTGCTCGATTCTTTTCAGCATGCCTTCGACAATTGCGCGTGTTTCTAGATCGCTATCAACCACGTTGTCTTTTTTGTTGGCTGTTTTAATAAATTCCATTTTATTTCCTTGAGTGTTTATCTAGTGAAGAAAATACAGAGTAAAATAACTGCTGCTATAAATAGCGTTTCCGTAATAACGAGTAAGATAGGTTTTATACCGACCGTTAATACGTCTTTTAGCGACGTTCGCACACCGAGTGCAGCAACCGCGATTAGAAGCAACTTCGCTGATAGCGCGTTAAGTAACTCCAGTGGAGCGGCAGGGATTATTCCGGTGCTGTTAACAATAAAAATCAATACAAAACCGACGAGGAAAAAGGGCAGTTGAACTTTGCTACCTTGATGCGAAGCATTATGCTTCATTAAGAAAAATGATGCGATTAAAACCACAGGGACGAGCGTTGCAACGCGTAATAGCTTAACAAAGGTACTTAAGTTGCCGGCTTCCTCTGACACGCTATACCCAGCTCCCACAACTTGTGCTACGTCATGTATCGTTCCACCTAAAAAGAAGCCTATCTCCGTTGTATTTAGCTCTAGTGCAAGGGCGACGAGCGGATAAAGCACCATTGCAACAGTACTGAGCGTGGTGACCGCGATCACGGTGAACAAGGTGTTACGTTTTGACTCTTCGCTCTGAGGTAAAATGGCACTGATAGCCATCGCCGCCGAAGCGCCGCAGATAGCCACTGAGCCACCCGTGAGCAACCCAAAGTGAGAATTAAACCCCATTCGTTTTGCCAGGAAGATGCCAAAAGCAATGGTGGAACCAACAGCCGCGCATACTGTAATAATCGGGGTTACACCAAGCGCAGTGATATCACCTAAGGTGATTCTTACACCAAGCAGTGCAACGCCAATTCTTAAGACAGTTTTGGCTGTAAATTCCAGCCCTTTGGCATAGGCGGGCTCCACGCTAAGAAAGTTAAAGGCCATACCCAGTAAGAGAGCCATTAACATCGCTGGCGCACCATAGTTATTTGATAGATACAGGGCGGCTAAACCAACAAGAACAGAGATTAAAACCCCTGGAGCATAGGTGTTCTTGAGGCTTGCTAGCTGCTCAATATGTGCGTTATTACTTAGGATATTGGCCATGACTTTCTCTTCCCTCAGCGCTTATTCGTAGTTAGCAAAATCGAAGCTGTCACGGTAGCCAAAGAGTGCTTGCGCGCCTCCAGTGTGAACAAATACGATGTTTTCGCCCTTCTTGAAATGTCCTTTGCGAATCAGATCAATCAAGCCTGCTGCGCCTTTGCCAGAATAAACTGGGTCTAACAGGATGCCTTCGTAAGTAGAGAACATATTGATGGCTTCAATGGTTGAAGGAGCAGGGATGCCGTAGCCCTCACCAACGTAATCACAGTTTGCTACTACATCTTCACGTGATACCGCATCTTTAGCGCCTAGGTGTTCTGCTGTACGTTGCGCAAGTTTGAACACGTTGCCTTCTTGAGTTTGTTTGTCGACACGAACACCGACACCCAAGACAGGGATTTGGCTGTTTGTCATCGCGAAACCAGTTACTAGACCAGCCTGAGTACCCGCACTACCTGTTGCATGCACAACGTGGTCGATTTTTAGCTGTTGGTCATTGCTTTGTTTTAGGATCTCTAGTGCACAGTTTACATAGCCAAGCGCGCCGATGTGGTTAGAACCTCCGCCAGGGATAATGTACGGTTTTTTACCTTCTGAGCGTAGTGTTGCCGCAACATCATCCATCGCTGCATTCATGTCTGTACCGCCAGGGTATTTCGATAATTTTGCATTAAACAGCTGATCCAGCATGACGTTGCCATTGAATTTATAGTCAGGGTCGTCACTACCTGTTCGGTCTTCTAGCAAGATGTAGCAATCCATATTTAATTTGGCTGCGATAGCTGCGGTTTGACGAGCGTGATTCGACTGAGTTGCACCTTGAGTAATAATCGTGTCGGCACCGTTTTCAATAGCATCTGCCATTAAGAACTCAAGCTTACGAGTTTTGTTGCCACCACCAGCTAGACCAGTGCAATCATCTCGTTTGATCCAGATGTTCGGACCGCCCAGTGCCTTGCTTAGGTTTTCCATTAGCTCAAGCGGTGTGTCTAAATGAGCAAACTTCAAACGTGGATAACGTGCTAAATGCATTTTATGTCTCCTGTTAATGTAAGTGATATGTTTAACACCCAATTACATTAGCGCTCGACGTGGTTCGAAAGATAATGCTTTTTTTTAACACCCTTGTTAATATTTTTTTAACGACTTGTAAGGTTTAAAGGGCGAGGAGTCCAAGGAAAGAAGATGGATTTAAAGTGGATAGAGGATTTTCTGTACCTATCTCAGTATGGTAGCTTTGCGAAAGCAGCCAAGGCGAGAAATGTTACCCAGCCTGCATTTGGTAGAAGAATCAAGCTATTGGAAGAATGGCTTGGCGCTGATTTAGTGAATAGAAACACTTATCCGGCTACGTTCACCAAAGCCGGTTTTAGATTTTTAAAACACGCAAACGAGTTGAAGCAGCAGATAGAGTTCGCGAGACTAGAAACAGTTAAACAAGTTAACAATAATGAAACAACGATCACATTTCATACTCAGCACTCTCTGTCTGAATATGTGGTAAATCGGATGATTAACAACAACACAGAGGCATTTAAATGTGCAACAGTGTGCGTTTGTCCAAAAAATTTGCATGATTCCGTACAATCCTTTTTAGACAACCGTTCTGATTTCTTGATCGGCTTATCATTCAAAGGTACCCGCCTTTATATACCTAACCCAGAAGTGGAATCTGTCACGATTGGTACTGACTGCCTTATTCCTGTTGTGGCAACAAAAGAAGATGGTTCACCACTTTTTAGAGATGCTAAAAATACTACTATCCCGCTGTTGAATTATCCATCTAGCACGTTCTTTGCGCAGGTGTTAGAAAAACACGGCTCATTGGGACAGAGCAAATGTAACTTTAAAATTGTTTATGAAAATGCGGTGACTCATTCATTGAAGTCGATGGCGCTATCAGGCCATGGTGTTGTGTGGTTACCCGCGGGTTTTGTTCAAGAAGAACTAGAGGAACGGCGATTGACTCGATTCTCGGATTCTATTGCTGCAATACCAGCCAAGATTAAACTGTATCGCTTCTCGACGGAAGAAATGACCCCCGCTATGTCTGCACTCTGGCGGCATTTTACCGAGCTAAATATGGACAGTGTATTGAAAGGTTGTGGTCAATTAACAGGCAGTGTAACTGCTAGCGCTTTAGCAAAAAGCGTTTGAGGTTGATGGTGATTATCTCTAATTCTAGAAGGCAGAGTTGCCACTAGGTTAAAGGGATCTGGTTGGATGATATGGAAAATGAGCACTCGTTTTACGCACTATCAATGTCCAAACAGTAAAACTATCTGCTTCATTTTTAAGCGTAGATTGGTTGAAAGCTCAGGCACAGTCCTGTACGATTCATCCCGCGTGACTGTGCTCACGGTAGAAAGCGCCCTTAGCTCAGCTGGATAGAGCACGTCCCTTCTAAGGATGTGGTCGTAGGTTCGAATCCTACAGGGCGTGCCATTTTTCAAAAGCCCCGATAGCTCGATGAGTTATCGGGGCTTTGTCGTTTTTGGCGTTTGTAGTTGGCGAAATAGTCAAGTAAGTGTGAAGTCTAATGTGAGCTCTTGGAAACGCTTTTCAATTAAGCTTTAAAACTACGTCTTTTCTAGGCGGGTTATATCGTATTGGCGGTTTACTCTGCTGAGTCTTCTGAATTTACCGCTGGTTCTTTATGCGATGCTTTCACCTGCACTATGCGGTTACTTTTCATCAGTAGCACTTCGAATCGCCAGTTCTGGTATTCGATGATTTCTCCTTGAGATGGCACACGGTCTATTAACCAGGTAAGGAAGCCATTTAAGGTTTGAAAACCTTCGCTCTCTTCCCCTTCGATGTTGCTAAGTTGGAGTTTGTTTTTGAGTTCATTCAATGGGATGAGTGCATCCATCAACCAACTGCCGTCTTTTTGTTGTTTCGCCCATAGTTGTTGTGGTTCCATACCTAGCTCTCCGGCGATGGATTTGAGTAAGTCATAGAGCGTCACCAAACCTTGCACGTCACCATACTCGTCGACGATAAATACCATCTCGGTACTGGTTTGTTGCATATAGTTCAGTAAAGGCAGTCCTTTCATAGACTCCGGTACAAAACGCGGTTGTTTTAGACGTTTATTGAGCCGTTCAATGGAGATCTTGTCATACTCATCCAACAGCACTTTGGAAGAAATCGTACCAATGATGGTATCTAGGCCTCCTTTGCATATTGGCCAAACCGAGTGCTGGGTTTGTCGAAGGTTTTTTAGGGTTGCATCAATAGGAAGTGTCGCGTCTAGGTAGTGGATATCAGAGCGTGGCGTCATCAATGAAAGTGCAAGGCGATCGTTAAGATGGAGAAGATTGCGGATCATCAATTGTTCCTGAGGCTCAATGGCGCCGGACTCGGAGCCTTCGCTGACGATGGCGACGATATCCTCTTCGGTGACGACTTCACTCTTGCTCTCACTTTGCCTCAATATCCTGAGCAAGGTGTCAGTGGTAAAGGTCAAAAGAAAAACAAATGGTCGGGCTAATTTGGCTAACCAGTGAATTGGGTAAGCCACATTGATAGCAATCATTTCTGCATTATTTTGAGCAATACGTTTGGGTACCAATTCACCTATCACAATGGCGAAGTATGTGATCAACAAAACCACACTAAACGTAGATACAAAATTCGCAATCTCTTTTTCTAACCCTTGGCTGACTAACCATTGGCCAAAAGGAACAGAAAGCGTGGCTTCGCCAAAGATGCCGCTGAGTAGGCCAATCACAGTGATGCCGATTTGGATCGTTGATAAAAATTGTGTCGGGTTATTTTTGAGTTCTAAAGCTATTGTTGCGCGTTTGCTGCTTTCAGCCATTGTTTTGAGGCGGCTTGTTTTGGCTGCGACCAACGCAATTTCCGACATCGCAAAAATGCCATTGAGCGTAATTAATCCTATCAATCCTACTAGCAATAAAATATCCATGAAGCCTTCCAGTTATCCACACGTTAGTAGCATAGCGAGATTCCGGCTGAGTAAATGTGAAGTAGCGGATAAATCCCGTTTTCTTGCTAAGCTTATGTTTTATTTATAGGGTAGAACTTCTCAGTACAGCTATGCTGATTAATCATTCTGTTACTGATACACTACGCGCCCATTTCCTCTGTAGAGACGTTTCTATGCCATTTTCTAAGCTTGGTTTAAGTGCACCAATCACTGACGCAGTGACGGCGCTGGGTTATGAAAAACCGACTTCTATTCAGCAAAAAGCCATTCCGATTGTACTTCGCGGGCGTAATTTGATCGCAGCAGCACAAACCGGTACCGGTAAAACAGCCAGCTTTGTATTACCAATCTTAGAGAAGCTCAGTCAGGGTGAAACGCAGCGTAAAAAACGTGCGCGTGCCATCATTCTTACGCCAACGCGTGAACTGGCTCTTCAGGTTCACCAAAGTATTGAAGCTTACGGTAAGAACCTGCCATTACGCTCAATGGCGATGTTCGGTGGCGTTGAATACGCACCGCAGAAGCAAGCATTAATTGAAGGTGTAGACATTGTTGTCAGTACGCCGGGGCGTCTGATTGACCTGTACGGTCAACGATCGATTCACTTTGATGAAGTAGAGATGCTGGTTTTAGATGAAGCAGACAAGATGCTGGATATGGGCTTCATCGATGCAATAGATAAAATCGTCGATTGCATGCCAGAGGATGTACAGAGCCTGCTGTTCTCTGCAACGCTTTCGAACCCAGTTAGAGACCTAGCTAAGAATGCGATTGTCGATCCTGAAGAGATCACGATTGCCAAACATAGTGCGTCGAAGTCAAACATTAAGCAGTGGATTACAACAGTTGATAAAGACATGAAATCGTCATTATTAAGCCACATGCTAAAAGAGAATGACTGGTCTCAAGTTTTGATCTTTATTGAAACCAAGCATGGCGCTGCAAAATTAGTCAGCCAACTGGAGAAGCGTGGCATCGTAGCGGAAGCGTTCCACAGTGGGCGCAATCAGCGTGTGCGTCAGGAGCTAATTGAGCAGTTTAAAGCAGGGGAGATCCAGTACTTGGTCGCGACAGGTGTTGCGGCTCGCGGTATTGATATTGATAATCTGCCTGTGGTTATTAACTACGATTTACCTTATCCGGCGGATGAATATGTACACCGAATTGGACGAACTGGTCGTGCTGGTGCGCAAGGTGAAGCGATTTCACTGGTATCAAAGGACGACTTCAAAAACTTGTGCATGATTGAAAGCCGATTAGGCCACTTGCTCGAGCGTGTTGAAATTGACGGATTTGCACCAAGAAAACCAGTACCAATTTCTATTCTGAACTATGTGCCAAAGAATAAGCGTAAGCCTCAGGAAGACCGCTCTCGATCTGATAAACGTCAGACGAGAGATTGATCGCTGGGTAAACACCGCTTGATAGTAAGCCGCATTTTAATGCGGCTTTTTTTGTATTCTTGATCTTAAGATATCTATCTTTTGTTAATCATGACGATGAAAAAAAACAAATCATGTCATACGCTTAACATTTGTAACCAAAGCTTGGTAAGGCTTTCGTTAATTTTCTGTCGTCTGGTTTGCACAGGGAAAAAATAGGCGCAGACTTTTGCTTTTGCTACTAAATGCATAGAAGAGGCATAAATGAAAAAAGGTGATAAGCAATTCGCTGTTATCGGCCTTGGTCGGTTTGGCTTGGCGGTATGTAAAGAGCTGCAAGATGCGGGTTCTCAAGTTTTAGCGGTAGATATTGATGAAGAAAAAGTAAGAGAAGTTGCTGGGTTTGTGAGTCAGGCTATCGTAGCAAACTGTACCCACGAAGAGACGGTCGCTGAGCTAAAACTCGATGATTACGATATGGTGATGATTGCGATTGGCACCGACGTTAACGCCAGTATTCTTGCCACCTTGATTGCGAAAGAAGCTGGGGTAAGATCGATTTGGGTAAAAGCGAACGACCGGTTTCAGGCCAGAGTCCTGCAAAAAATTGGTGCTGATCATGTCATCATGCCTGAGCGTGACATGGGGATTCGTGTCGCCCGTAAGATGCTGGACAGGCGAGTGCTAGATTTCCATCCATTAGGCAGCGACTTGGCAATGACCGAGTTTGTCATTGGTTCTCGCTGGATGGGCAAAAGGCTGGGCGAGCTGTCTCTATGTCAGGTTGAAGGGGTGCAAGTTCTCGGCTTTAAACGAGGGCCGGAGATCACAAAAGCGCCTAGCATGGATGTGACCTTAGAAATTGGAGACCTTATGATTGTGGTTGGCCCAGAGGAAAAACTGGCTCGCACACTGAAGTCACTATGATGCATTTTCACCAAAAAGGCGTCTTTTACGTCCCAGATAGCCAAAGGACGAAAGAGAAGGGCAGTGAGCCTCGAATTATCTTACTGAGTTTTCTCGGAGTGTTATTGCCCTCAGCGATACTACTCACGCTTCCCGTCTTTTCTGTCAGCGGATTATCGATCACTGATGCTCTATTTACTGCGACTTCCGCGATTAGTGTAACTGGCCTTGGCGTTGTGGACACAGGTCAGCACTTCACGTTGGCGGGTAAAATTCTCTTGATGTGCCTAATGCAAATTGGTGGATTAGGGCAAATGACTTTGTCTGCTGTATTGCTTTATCTTTTCGGTATGCGGTTGAGTTTACGCCAACAAGCGTTAGCCAAAGAAGCGCTCGGTCAGGATCGGCATGTCAACCTGCGTAATCTTATTAAAAAGATCATGGTATTTGCTCTAGTGGCCGAGACAATGGGCTTTATCATCCTGTCTTTTCGTTGGGTGCCGGAAATGGGCTGGCAGACCGGAATGTTCTACGCGTTGTTCCATTCAATTTCTGCATTTAATAACGCTGGCTTTGCCCTATTCTCAGATAGCATGACCAGATTTGTGAATGATCCATTGGTGATCTTCACCCTTGCAGGGTTGTTCATTTTCGGTGGCTTAGGTTTTACTGTTGTCGGGGATACCTGGTTAAACTGGCGTAAAGGGTTTAACTCCTTCCATCTTCATACCCGGATCATGCTGATTGCGACACCAGTACTGTTGCTGGTGGGCACGCTACTGTTTTGGCTGTTAGAACGAAGTAATCCGAATACGATGGAATCGCTACCTTTGTCAGCGCAATGGGTTGCGGCATTTTTCCAGTCGGCGAGTGCACGTACCGCTGGTTTTAACAGTGTTGATTTATCTCAGTTCTCTCAGCCTGCCTTACTCATCATGATTATTCTGATGCTGATTGGTGCTGGTTCTACCTCAACTGGCGGTGGGATTAAGGTTTCGACTTTTACGGTTGCTTTTTTGGCGACCTGGACTTTTTTACGCCAAAAGAAACACGTCGTGATATTCAAACGTACAGTCAACTGGCCAACTGTCACTAAGTCGCTCGCTATTATCGTGGTGAGCGGAGCAATACTGACAACCGCAATGTTCCTATTGATGATCACGGAGGATGCGGCGTTTGATAGAGTCATGTTTGAGACGATATCCGCTTTTGCCACAGTCGGCCTGACCGCAGGTCTAACTGCAGAATTGTCGGAACCGGGAAAGTACATCATGATCGTGGTGATGATCATTGGCCGTATCGGCCCTTTGACGTTAGCTTATATGTTAGCTCGCCCAGAACCTACTCTGATTAAATACCCAGAAGATACGGTATTGACTGGTTGATTTATAAGAAAAAATATAAGTAACTTGTTTTTTCGCTGTTTAAAAAGCAGCGATTTTCCTATCGACACTAAATACGTCGCAAATTTGTTTGTAAAATAGCGAACCTTCATGCCTTTGTTTTCGCCTTTCTGTAGCATCCATCCAGCAAATCTATATTAACGATCTTACTTATCTTTCAGGCATAAGGTTCATCAATTAAAACGGTGCCTATCGTCGTTGACATGGTGTGCTGTAAACGAATGGAGAAAATGGAGGCGTATTTTGAAATTCAATCTAATTGCGTTAACCGTGTTGTCTGCTTTGGTGGCAGGAAAGAGCATGGCCACCACCCCGCCATCACCTATCTGGCATGAAATCACGTTGACTGATGGAACCTCAAGCGAAGCGATTTTACGAGGAACGGCAGATTTCCACTGGTTTGAAGATAAGCAAGGCAACGCACTTGTACAGAAAAACGGAGTCTGGTTTTTTGCGCAGGTTCGGCGTGAATCAGACACCCTAGAATTAGTGTCTACTGGTATAAAGAAAACCCAAGCTTCAGTGGCTCCTGAGTCTTCCAAATTTCGACCAGACTTTCATATCCAGCCCAATGTTTCTTCATTACGAACGATAGCACCCATGGTGCGTAAGAACCTATTACGTGCAGGTGCAAGCTATCAGACGATGAGTCGCTCAGGAGTGACGCAGCAACCACTACTCGTCGTCCAGGTTTCGTTTACCAATCAGGTAATGAAGCATGATTTTGTGCAACGAGTCTTTGGCCAAAACGGGCAAAGTGTCGTTGACTATTATGAAAAGAACTCACAGGGGCAGTATAAGGTTGTTCCGGCTATTGAAAGTTATGGCACCGTAAACGATGGTGTGATTGACATAACTGTACCGCAGAGGCATCCAGACTGTCATGTCAGTGCGAACGATAGCCTTTGTGAAGAAAAGATGAACCGAGTGTTCGCAGAAGCGTATCGCAAGCTTGACCCATACATCGATTTGGCAAGTTACGATCGTGACCAAAATGGCACAGTTGATGTGACTGAGTTGTCAGTCATGTTCGTATTTGCTGGTGGTGACCGCTCGACAGGGCATCTGGATAGACCTGCAATCTGGCCTCATAAGTACTCTCATGAGGATGTTCAACTCGATGGCGCGATTATTAAAGATTACTGCGTATTTGCTGATTATCAGGTGGAAAACCAATCTACCTTAGGCGTTATCGTTCATGAGTTAGGCCATTTAATGCTCGGTTTACCCGATCTTTACGCTAGATTCAGTGGGGCATCGATCGGAACTTGGGGTGTCATGGGTGGAGGTTCATGGGAGATGAAGCCTGGCGATTCCTATCCAGGTGAAACCCCTGTCAATATGAGTGCATGGAGCAAACATGCCGCTGGTTTCGTGATACCAACGATTACTCATCAAAGCAACTCGCCTCATGCATTAGCAAATGATGAAGTTAAGCTAGTCTATCTTGATCCATATCTCAAAGAATATGGTCCGCGAGTTTATTTGGAAAATCGAACCTTTAGAGATTATGACCAAGCTTTGGCTGCTGAAGGTGTACTTGCCATGTCTGTGAACATTCTTAATCAGTTCGATGGACTCGGGGATATGCAAGTTCAAGTGATACAGGCGGATGGACTTGGTGAACTAGAAATTGGCTCTCAGAGCGATCAGGGCGATTTATACCCTAATGGTAGCAGCTCGATTTCTGATGCCTCTAACCCAGGGTTGAATGCCATCACAGGGTTCGATACAGATGTTTCGATTTCACATATTTCTAGCAGTGCAAGTGGCGGAAGTTTTTTACTAAACAAACCGAGTGATGCTAATAAGTCGGCGTGGTTAAACTCGTTTTATCAGGAATTCGTCTTTTCCAGTAGTAATGATGTACTGGCAGTGTTGCTTGATTTAGGCCTCGGCACAGAGTTGGACGGGTTGCAGCTTTATGCTGAGAAAGACTCACTACAACGTGATATGACCTATCGGGTGTGGCGATTTCCAAACCAGGGGAATAATGAATTTAGCTTGGTTCTGAATGAACAAGATGCGGAGCTTTTGCAACAAGGTACTTTCCAGAAGTCATCTCGGATCCTGTTCCCGCAAGCTACACAGTTAAGTGCTGGCCAGCATATCATTGTGGTTGAAATTGAAGATGGTGAGTTCGAAGCAAGCTTCAACTTTGGCCGCTTATTGGAGACGGAGAAACTAACCCAGCCCAAGATGTGGGTTGGAAATAGCAGTGATAAGTATTCTGTAGGGCTGCTTCAATCCAGTTTCTCAACGGTTCCGTTTGCTGCATTACTGAACAACGAAATTGAAAAGATTGTTGAAGCAAGGCCAGACACTTATCAGACTGATAAGAACACATCAATGACACTGAACTTGATGTCTAATGATGTTGTTGCTTCAGGCTACCAGTTTGAGGTCGAGGTTCTTCAACAACCTGTCAACGGCACCATCACTGATGATCAGTACCAACCTAATCCTAATTTTGTTGGCTCTGACAGCTTCCAATACCGTTTGGTGTCGGTAGATGGTTCGCTCGCTTCTTCTACGGTCAGTGTTTCAATTGAGGTGAACGGGTTCAATGCTGCACCAAATGCTGTTATTGATGTCGTCAGCGCCGATTTAAAAGTGGGAAGTCGGGTTTTATTGTCAGCCGCTAATAGCAGTGATCCAGATGGTGACACTCTGACTTATCAATGGAAACAGGTTGCGGGAAAGACCGTATCCTTAAGTAATCCAAGAGACATTACTTCCAGCTTAACGATTCCTAAGGGAGCCAGAGCTGGGGACGAATTTACTTTTCAACTGACGGTGACGGATGCAAGTTTTGCTGTAGATCGCGCGATGGTCGATGTTGAAGTCCAAAACAGCGCACCGACAACCACGGCTGATGCGGTGACGGTGGCAGTGAATGAAAGCATTGTGATCGACGTAGTGGCGAATGATACCGATATGAACGGCGATAATCTTATGGTTCAGAGTGTCGATAACGTCTCAGGTATTGGTTCTGCGTATGTTGAAAATGGTAAGGTGACTTACCAGGCATCAGATAGCGAAGTCGATAATGTAATATTGGAGTACGTGATTTCTGATGGTAAAGGGGCGACCGCGAAAGGTGAAATAAGCGTAAAAGTTGTCGCAAAGAGTAGTAAGAAGGAGAATAGCTCTGGAGGTGGCGGTAGTGTCAGTTACTGGTCGCTAATATTACTGGTACTGCTGGGTTGGAGACGTCGTCACTAATACCAATCTCACTTTAGACGCTCTCATTGAGTGGCTTATTTGTTTTCGAGGTTGAAGGGCCAATCACGTCGGGTAAATACCCATGTTGAATTCATGGCTGAATGGCAATTGGGATCGGACGTATACTGATTAGTAGTTAGTCTTTTTAGATAAGGAACCCAATATGTCCATTTGGCAAGGGGTCAATTTCACCCATCGTTATAGCCAGATGCCTTCGGCGTTTTTCACTTTCATAGAGCCACAACCGTTATTGAATACTCAATGGGTGGTTTGGAACAGTGAATTTGCGCAGCAGTTTGGTTTGCCCCCTATACCGGATGAAGAGCTGCTAGAGGTATTTTCTGGCCAAGCAAACTTTGATGAATTTCGTCCATTAGCGATGAAATATGCAGGGCACCAATTTGGTGTATATAACCCGGATTTAGGCGATGGTCGTGGGTTGTTGTTGGCAGAAATCCAACGACAGGATGGCACTTGGTTTGACATCCACCTAAAAGGCGCAGGTCTCACACCGTATTCTCGTATGGGTGATGGCAGAGCCGTACTCCGTTCGACGATTCGTGAGTACCTTTGTAGTGAAGCGATGCAAGGGCTAGGGATCCCGACTACCCGTGCGCTTGGTATGATGGTGAGTGACACGCCTGTCTATCGCGAAAAAACTGAAAACGGCGCGATGTTAATTCGCATGGCGGAAACTCACATTCGGTTTGGACACTTTGAGCACTTCTTTTATACCAATCAACTGGCAGAGCAGAAACTGTTGGCGGATAAGGTGATTGAGTGGCACCTACCTGAATGCACTCAAGCCGAAAAGCCTTACGCTGCGATGTTTGCCAAGATCGTTGAGAAAACGGCGGACATGATTGCGAAATGGCAAGCCTTTGGTTTTGCTCACGGCGTTATGAATACCGATAATATGTCTATCCTTGGCCAAACTTTTGATTATGGACCGTTTGGCTTTCTGGATGACTACGATCCTGGCTATATTTGTAATCACTCCGACTATCAGGGGCGCTATGCGTTTGACCAGCAGCCGCGAGTCGCACTTTGGAATCTTTCGGCATTGGCGCACGCATTATCTCCACTGGTGGATCGTGCAGATTTAGAGGCAACACTTGGCCAGTTTGAGGTTCGTTTAAGCCAGAAATTCAGTCTTTTAATGCGCGGCAAGCTTGGCTTAAAAACCAGAATAGATGAAGATTCCCGCTTGTTTGAATCGATGTTTGAGTTACTCAACCAGAACAAAGCAGACTATACGCGCTTCTTTAGAACGCTATCTAACTTAGACCAAAACTCACCTCAAGACGTTATTGATTTGTTTATAGACCGTGAAGCGGCTCAAGCGTGGTTGGAACTTTATCTGGCACGATGTGAGTTGGAAGTCGATCAGCTAGGCTGCCCAATCACCACAGAACGACGCTGTGAACAAATGCGCCGCGCTAACCCTAAATACATTCTTCGTAACTACTTGGCTCAATTGGCGATAGATAAAGCGGAAGAAGGTGATTTTAGTGAAGTAAATCGTTTGGCCGCACTACTTCGTCACCCTTATGATTCTCAGCCTGAGTTTGAAGAGTACGCGAGATTGCCACCAGAGTGGGGCAAAAAGATGGAAATCAGCTGTTCATCATAGCGGATTTACTTGGGTGTGTTGTTAATAAGATGAGTTGCAATAACTGGGAACACCGCAAGAAACCCACAACAAAGCCAACAATATGCTTGTGGTTGGTTTTATGGATTCACCTTCGAAGAACTTCATTAAAGCCATGGTCGCTCTGGATGTTCAGGATAACCCAGTAATCAAAGTCACAGCTTGTCATGAGCAAGAGCATTACATCAAGCTACCAGCTTCAATGCGAAAATAAGATGGCAGCCAAGCGGCCGCCATTCTTATTTTTGATGTTTGATGAATGAATGTGCGTAAACCCACCCACTTACCGAATTGGCATGGGTGAATTTCACCCATTTTGAAATTTATTTTGTGATCTAGGTAGATAGACGGAAGTGGTTGTGATTTCAACTTATTGATTAATATTATGAAAACCACAATCAAAAATATGGTGCGTTAATTGCTCTAGTAGATGCATCAACACCCAGTGATGGGGTTGTTCATTTATCAAGGAGAATAATAATGTTTAAGCCTGTTACCCTACTAACTGCCTCAATTCTTGCTGTGACCAGTTTTAACGCTGCCGCAAACTGTGATCCTGGCGAAATGGTCATCAAGTTCAGTCACGTAACCAACACCGATAAGCACCCTAAAGGGATCGCAGCCTCTCTGCTTGAAAAGCGTGTGAATGAAGAGATGAACGGTAAAGCGTGTATGCAAGTGTTTCCTAACTCGACGCTTTACGATGATGATAAAGTACTTGAGGCCATGTTGAATGGGGACGTACAACTTGCCGCACCTTCACTGTCTAAGTTTGAAAAATTCACCAAAAAATTCCGCCTTTTCGACCTTCCTTTCCTATTTGATGACGTAGACGCTGTTGACCGTTTCCAAAACTCTGAAGCGGGTGAAAATCTTAAGAACGCGATGAACCGACGAGGCATCAGAGGTTTAGAGTTCTGGCACAACGGTATGAAGCAAATTTCAGCCAATAAGCCACTGATTAGTCCGGAAGACGCTAAGGGGCTTAAATTCCGCGTGCAGGCTTCAGATGTATTGGTTGCACAGTTTGAGCAATTGGGTGCTAACCCACAAAAAATGTCATTTGCCGAAGTGTACGGTGGCTTGCAAACCAAAGTTATCGATGGTCAGGAAAATACCTGGTCGAATATCTACGGTAAAAAGTTCTTCGAGGTTCAAGACGGAACGACTGAAACCAACCACGGTATTTTGGATTATCTAGTGGTTACTTCTACGAAGTGGTGGGATGGACTTCCAGGCGACGTGCGTGACCAGTTAGCGACCATTCTTAAAGAGGTCACTCAAACCCGTAACGCGGAGTCGAACCGCGTAGAGCAACAAAACAAACAGTACGTTATCGAAGCTGGTGGTGTGGTTCGGGAGCTGACGCCAGAACAGCGTGAAGAGTGGGTAACTGCACTTAAACCCGTTTGGAACAAGTTTGAAAAAGACATTGGTTCAGAGTTAATTGAAGCGGCGTTAGCGGCCAACCAAAAATAACTCAACATAATGATAAGCGGCTCCCGTTCGTCGGGAGCCAAACTTACCTGATTCGAGCGATGTACCGTTATGGAACACTCATTTTTTTCGAAAGTCGGCCAGTTTACCGACAAGGTTGAAGAAGCCTTGATTGCCTTCTTCCTCGGCACGATGACGATACTGACATTTGTCAACGTCGTGATGCGTTACGTATTCAATGACAATATTCTTTGGGCGCTTGAAGTTACCGTTTTTCTTTTTGCCTGGATGGTTCTCGTAGGTGCGTCATACGGCGTGAAAAAGCATTTTCACATCGGTGTTGATGTGGTGATTAACTTGTTACCTGAACGTTTTAGAAAAGCTTGTGCTTTGCTTGCCGTGTCATGCTGTTTGGCGTTTTCAATATTACTACTTATTGGCTCATGGAATTACTGGTACCCGTTCGCCACAGAACGTGCATGGTACGAGACGGATGATATTCCAATGCCAGAAATACTGCAGTTCATGGCTGATTGGCTCAACGAAGGTGAGCGCTATGAGAAGCTGCCTCGATTTATCCCGTATATGGCGCTGCCAATTGGTATGGCTTTGCTGACGTTCCGTTTTGCCCAGGCAGCATATCAAATACTTACTGGCAAGCTTGACCGTATTATTTCCAGTCATGAAGGTGAAGAAGAGTTAGAAGCACTTAAAGAAGAGCTTAAAGATGCGGGCGATGTGATGGAACCCACACAAGGCAAAGACAAAAGCCAAGATAACAATAAGAACAAGGAGCGCTAACCCATGGATATTTTATGGTTATTCTTGATGGTGATTGGCTTCATGCTTTTGGGCGTTCCGATCGCGGTATCACTGGGCTTATCCAGTATTTTATTTTTGATGTGGCACTCAGATGCGTCGCTGGCATCCGTTGCTCAGACGCTTTTTAATGCGTTTGAAGGACACTACACTTTACTTGCTATCCCGTTTTTCATCCTTGCATCCAGCTTTATGTCCACAGGCGGTGTAGCGAAACGCATTATTCGTTTTGCGATTGCAATGGTCGGCTGGTTCCGAGGTGGTCTTGCCATGGCTTCTGTTGTGGCATGTATGATGTTTGCAGCGCTGTCAGGCTCGTCACCAGCGACGGTTGTTGCGATTGGTAGTATCGTTATCGCTGGTATGATCAAAAATGGCTACTCCAAAGATTTTGCTGCAGGGGTTATCTGTAACGCGGGCACACTTGGTATCCTGATTCCACCTTCAATCGTAATGGTTGTGTATGCAGCAGCGACAGACGTATCCGTTGGTCGTATGTTCTTAGGCGGCGTTATTCCGGGGTTGTTAGCTGGTGTGATGTTGATGATTGCAATCTACATTGCAGCACGAGTTAAGCACTTACCGAAACAACCGTTTGTTGGCTGGAAAGAAGCCTTCTCGGCAGCTAAAGATGCCATCTGGGGGCTGATGCTGGTTGTCATTATTCTCGGAGGTATCTACGGCGGCATTTTTACTCCAACTGAAGCAGCGGCAGTGGCAGCGGTATACTCCTTCTTAATCGCTAACTTTGTTTATAGAGATATGGGGCCATTTGCGGATAAACAGAATACTCAACCTGCCATTGTGAAAGTCCTTCAGAGCTTTGTGCACCACGACACCAAACAAACCTTGTTTGAGGCCGGAAAACTGACGATTATGCTGTTGTTTATCATTGCTAATGCTTTGATTTTAAAGCACGTACTGACCGAAGAACGCATTCCTCAGATGATCACTGAATCGATGCTTTCCGCAGGTTTGGGGCCAATCACATTCTTGATCGTGGTAAACGTACTGCTCTTGATTGGCGGACAGTTTATGGAACCTTCTGGTTTGTTGATCATTGTGGCTCCACTGGTATTTCCGATTGCCATTGCTTTAGGCATTGATCCTATCCACTTGGGTATCATGATGGTGGTGAACATGGAGATTGGGATGATCACGCCGCCAGTCGGGCTGAACCTCTTTGTTACTGCAGGGGTGGCTAAAATGTCGATGATGAGCGTAGTTAAAGCGGCGTTGCCTTGGGTGGCTGTAATGTTCCTGTTCCTGATTATCGTTACTTACATACCATGGGTTTCAACCTGGTTACCAACGACGCTAATGGGACCGGAGATTATTACCAAGTAACGGTTTCAGACTCGTTAATGCAACGAAGAGGTGTGACATGTCACACCTCTTCGTCTATTGATTTGTGGTCATGTCTTCTGGGCTGAGAGTTTATTCTCCGCTCGTAGCCATGCCACTTTTGCTTGTTCTTCCTGCGATCCTCTCCAGAACGTCGCTCTTCCTGATAATGTCCGTCGACAACCACAGTCTCCCTAATTACAGGTATCTTCGTTTTCTCATTCATGCTCAGCGCTACCATCCATGGAACTATAAAGAGTATGAGATACGTTGAGTAAAGGAACAAATGTGGTTGCGGGTTTTATTTATACAGATCTTTATCTATCTGATAGCGTTGCATTTTGTCATACAGTGTTTTACGGGGAACATTCAATTGCGTCATGGTTTGCTTGATGCTGCCATTGTGCTCGAGTAATGCGCGCTCGATTGCCGCTTTCTCGAATTCTGCCACTTGCTCTGCCAAGCTAGTGGAAAGAGTCTGGACCGGGCTTGCACCTCCAAGCTGAATCAATTTCCCAAGCAGCACAAAACGTTCCGCTGCATTTCTCAGCTCTCGCACATTACCCGGCCAGTCATGCACCATCAATGTCGCCAGATCTTGAGATGATAAGCTCGGGGAGCTTTTGCCGTATCGAGAGGCCGCCACGAGCAAAAAGTGATGGAAGAGCGCAGGGATATCCTCTTTGCGCATCCGCAGAGGGGGTAAATCCAGCGTAACAACATTCAGTCGATAGTAGAGATCTTGGCGAAATGCTCCTTCTTCGGCAGCACGTTTTAAATCCACTTTGGTCGCCGCTATCACACGAATGTCGAGGGGGAGGAGTTCGTTTGAACCGACTCGCTCGATAACACGCTCCTGAAGAACGCGGAGCAGACGAACTTGTGCTTGAATAGGCATGGATTCGATTTCATCCAGGAATAACGTCCCCCCCTGAGCGAATTCGAACTTACCAATCCGGCGACTCTCTGCGCCAGTGAATGCGCCTTTTTCATGCCCGTAGAGCTCACTTTCAATGAGGTTTTCTGGCACCGCGCCACAGTTTACGGCGACAAAGTTATGATTTCTGCGCGAGCTTTGTTCGTGTAATGAGCGAGCGATGAGCTCTTTACCTGTGCCTGTCTCACCATATAACAAAATATCCGCATCAGTATCGGCAATGTGGGAGATAGTATCTCGTAGCATCTGGATACTGGCGGTTTCGCCGATAATTCGCGGGCCGAGAGCCTGACTGGCTTTAAGTGATTGTCGTAGTTTCTCGTTTTCATTTGTAAGCTGGCGTTTTTCGATAGCTCGCTTTACCGTTTCAACTAATTGCTCTGGTGAAAATGGTTTTTCGATAAAGTCATAGGCACCTTGATGTAATGCATTTACCGCCATTGAGATGTCACCATGCCCAGTAATCATGATTACTGGCAGGTTGTTGTCTCTTTGCACCAGAGTATTCAGTAAATTCATTCCTGATATTCCCGGTAAACAGATATCAGTGATAACAACGCCTGGTTCATCCCCGTTTTTCATCGCTAGCAGTGCGGACTCTGCATCGGGGAAAAATTGCGCGTCGATATCGGCTAATTCGAACGTCTGTTCTATTGCTAGTCTGAGATCCGCTTCATCATCAATAAAAAACACCTGACACATAATTATTCCTCTGAACCTTTTTCGGCGTATATAGCAACAACAGGCAAACAAACTGAGAACCGAGCGCCGCCCTGCGCTTGGTTGTATGCACTTAATTGACCGTTCATTCCATTCAATATTTGCTGTGATATGGACAGTCCCAGACCCAGACCATTTTTCTTGGTGGTCAAAAAAGGCTCACAAAGCTCGTTGAGAGAACGTTGCCCGATACCCGGACCATTATCGTCGATATGAACCATGATCTGATTCCGACTCTGGTCATGTTCTATAGAAAGCCAGACCTGTTTATTCTCTTGATCTTTGACGGCTTCGATTGCGTTACTCAGAAGGTTTACCAGCACTTGTTCCAGTTGAATCGTGTTGATAAAAACCTCTGCATCCTGTGCCATTAGGTCGGCCGACAAGTTAACCCGAGCTGACTTGAAAGCGGGCTTCATTAGCTCCTTAGCAGAGGCAACGACAGGCAACAGCCGAGTTTTGGTTAGCTCATTACCACTGGTTTTCTTGGCAAATGAACGCAATTGCTGGCTGATATTGGCCATACGATCGGTGAGTGCTGAGATACGGCTTAAATTCTCTTCGACCCGTTCAAACTTTTCTTTTTTTAAGAATAACTTACCGTTTTCAGCGAAGCTGCGAATGGCCGCAAGTGGATTATTAAGTTCGTGGCTAATACTCGCGGACATTTGGCCAAGGACAGCAAGTTTAGCGGCCTGAACTAACTCATCCTGAGTGACACGTAAAGTCTGCTCTGTTTCTGTTCGCTGGGCGATCTCTGCCTGTAATTCTGCAGTACGAGCCATCACTTGATACTCTAGTTTTTGATTGGCTTCTTGTTGAATCAGTTCGAGTTGTAAATGGCGCTGTTGACGGTGATAAATCAACTGGCCGATGAGGAATAAAATGGTAAAAACAAGGGTAAGCACCAACAGGTAACCTAAGGTGATCCAAACGATAGATTGTTTAGGTGACAATACTCTTATGATCAGCTTGATCTCGGGAAGAGCCAGAGAAGAAACAACCAGAGTGCCTTTATTGTATGGGTAACCTTGCTTTAATTCGGTAATGGGTGGGTTCAGGTCGCCGACGAAATTTAAACTACGAATTTGAGTTTCAAGATATTGCCTGCTAGCCCAAACTTGTTTTTGCTCGTCGTCACTAAGTGCCTGTAAACTTTTAAGCAGCCAGTCATTTCGACTGCTCATAAACACAATTCCTTTTGGATCACTGGCGACGAATACGCTATCAGGCAGCTGCCAGTTGTCTTCAATTTTACTCAAATCCATTTTTACTACCACAACCCCAATAACGCCGCCAGCGTAAACGATGGGAGAGGAGTAATAGTAGCCGCGTTTACCCGACGTCGAACCAAGCGCGTAGTATTGACTCTGCTCACCGATAATGGCTTGTTTGAAATAAGGACGAAAAGCAAAATTGCGACCGACAAATGAGTGCTCTTGTCGCCAATTACTGGAGGCAATAGTGGTTCCCCATTGATCGATGAGGTAAGTGTCGGATGCTGCTATAACTTGATTCACTGATTCTAAGTAGCGATTCGTCACTTCAAGCTGTGCGCTATTCTCCGGATGCAGTAACGCCTCAAACAAAGGCGCATCTTTTGCCAGTAGGTTGGGTATATGTGCGTACTTGTCGAGTTTGTTCTTAATATGACTAGAAAACTGTTCAAGCTGAGACTGGTGTTTATCTAGTAGCGATTGATAACTGTTTTTCCAGACCCAGTGGCCGCCAACAATCGCACACAGGAAATATAAGGCGAAAAAAATCAGTAGAATACGGTTTCGTTGTGACATCCCTTTGTTCCTGACTTTGTTACTTCTTAGTAATCAAGAAATGTTAATGGCTTGTAGATTAGATTGGGGATTTACTTACCAACTCTGTGGAGTAAAACAAGAGCAAGATCTCTTTTTACGCTTTTCAATAAAAAAAGCGGTCGATTCCCTTGAAAAAGTCGCTATTGTCCCCATTCTAGATATGCCGATGTTTCTGATGCGGGTTTTTTATCGCATTTTTTAGAAAAAATGAGGCAACATTCGAGAATTTAGTGCAGACAATGTCCACATAGTGGCTATTGGCTCGACAGGGTAGTAACAGATCGCTAGAATGTCGCGTCTAAAATTCTGTTCTGAGGCTAATAGGAGATACCTTTGGCGATGACGCTGAAGATATCACTGATTAGTCCGGTACTGATGAACAGTATCGATACTCGATTTAAATTAGGTGCTCGGACAGAACACAACACAAGGATGAAGCGTTAACTCAGGTGAGTTACGCTCATACGCTCGGAAAACCGAGCCACTTTAGAGGTTTATATATAATGCAAGTTACTGTTGAAACGCTAGAGGGCCTAGAGCGCCGTCTAAACATTACTGTTCCAGCTGCAAACATCGAAGACGCTGTAACAGCTGAACTACGCA
>JAAEZQ010000079.1 GCA_018222805.1 Vibrionaceae bacterium | reverse complement strand
TGCGTATCTTACTCCGCACCGTGAGAGAGTCAAGCATTTTTTCAAATTTCTTTTTTCTCTCATCCCGACTCGCTGTGTGACTCTCGTCTCACTCCGTGTCGGTGAGGCGGCATTATAGGGAGATGTTCAGGGAGCGCAACTCTTTTTTTAAAAAAAACATTCAAGCGGTCAGTTATTAACCAAAACGATGAAATTCGCATATTTCTTCGTCACATTTGAGACATATCACAGCAATTGGTTGGAAAAACACCAACCATATACGTAAGATTCATGTGTCTATTATGTTAATAGGCAAACAATCTCTTTATCACCTATGTGTAGTAATCAAAATGACGTCTAAAAAAAATCTGATTTTATGTGCCGGGGTCGCCGTCATTGGGGGAGTGATATTCTCTCAATTCGCCGTTTCACCCGTACTGAGCTTTCTTATCGGTGTTGTCGCTACTGCTTTTCTGTTTTCATTTTCTAGCCAGACACCAATTGATCAATCAACCGACTCTGACCCATCAACGAAAACCTTGTATGTCGGAAACCTGCCTTATAAGGCAAATGAAAGTCATGTTCGCGATTTATTTGCGGAATATGGACAAGTCTATGCTGTGCGCTTAATGAAAGATAAACGTACCGGTAAAAGAAGAGGATTTGGGTTTGTTGTGATGGCGGCTGCGGATGCTAAGCCAGCCATCGCCAAGTTAAATGAAAAGCTATATATGGATCGTACGCTTAAAGTGCGTATCGCTAACGATCCGAAACACCCGGAAGGCGATAAACCTGAACAGGACTAAAACCTAGCTTCGCCAAACACACATTCAGTGCATCTTCTTTCCAAGGAGGTGCACTGGCAAAAATTCGCTTAGTTCCCTCCTCTACGGTTTCCTTACTCTTCTGCTCACTACACAATAACGTCTTTACTCGACGTGCTATCGCTTCTCCTGAGTCAACTAAGGTCACTTTGCCTTCAAACGCTTGGTGAATTTCTTCTTTGAGAAGTGGAAAGTGAGTACAACCTAATACTGCAACATCCACTTTATTACGTAGCGGTTCCAGGATACCTTTCAATTCTGCAATACAAACATCTTTTCCACGTAGCTTCTCTTCAGCCATATTGACCAGGCGGGTGGAGCCCAGTAGCTCTACTGGTTTCCCCTGAGCATAATCACGAATCAATTTTTGCGTATATTGTCGCGTAACCGTTGCTGGAGTCGCAATCAGTCCCACGCCTTTAGAAGCGAGTAATGAGGCTGGTTTAATGGCTGGAACAACGCCTACAACAGGGATCGACAGCTTTTCACGCAATGATGGGAGAACAATAGTACTTGCGGTGTTACACGCTATGACGACGATATCGACCTGATACTCGTTAACTAGCGCAGAAACGTATTGGTTCACACGAGAAATGAGAACGCTTTGTTCAAGCTCTCCATATGGGTATGCCTGATTATCGAATAGATATAGGTAGTCCATTTGCGGCAATAGACGATGAATTTCTTTAAATACAGAAATCCCTCCGACACCAGAGTCAAACACCAGAACCTTTTTCTTATTCGCTACTCGCACGAGTCTTACCTAAGCAATACCAACGCTGCGATCATACTGGCTAGATTTGTTTTGGCAATGCTTTGGCGCAGTATCTTTGATGACTAAATCTTTCTCCTATCTTCACCTCTCGCTTAACCACTTCTATATGACCTTGAAATGAAGGGGCGGATGTCACCAAAGTATGAAACTCACCATTTTCGCCACAGGGATCAATATTACTAGGTAGCGACTCGACCAATGCTTTGTTATACCAACGCCCACACCAATCTGAAGACAAGACTTCTCCATCAGTGGTGATAAGCATCGTTTTAATACCGCGCTTGATGATTTCCATCGCCAGCGCTTTGCTGTTCTCCCCTAATAGAGGGAATACACATTCCCAGCCAGCAGGTTCTATATAGCTACGACGATAATCGGCAATACCATTACAAAACATGTCTCCGAACGCGACCGCTTGTATATTTAACTCACTCTCAGCCAATGCTGTGACAATCGTAGATTGGTAGATGTCATTACTTGGGAAAACTTCAGGCAACTCAATGGTGATCAAGGGAAGGCCAAGTAGGTCGGCTTGCATTTGTACAACATGAAGAGGTGTTGCCTGAAACGGCACTTCTTTCCCTACGTAAGTGGTGTACAAACCAATCACCTGATAATCCGGGTTTTCGTTTAAGCGTTCCAGAGTCAATGTTGAGTCTTTACCACTCGACCAGCTGATTACGACGCGTTTTGGTTTACTCATAATATCTCCATACGAACCTGAGAAAGCAAAAACCGCCCGAAGGCGGTTTTAAATCATCAATACGGTTTAGAATTGGTAACCGATGTTTACGTAGTAAGCACGCTCTGCTGCTGGATAACCCAACGCCATTTCATACTCTTCATCAAACAAGTTATCGATACGAGCACTAATTGTGGTTGACTCATTAGGGTAGTAAGTGACTGCTGTATCCACCAATGAGTAAGAAGGGATGTACACGTCTTTAAATGGCCAAGAGCTGTAGTCAACATCTGGGCGTTTACCTACGTATAGATAGCTAATAGCCCAATCAACCTTGTCAAAATTCACAACCGCGTTCCACTTGTACATCTCTTTGGCACGACGTTGCAGTTGCTCGCCATTATCATCTTCTGCATCTTTGTAATCAGCGCTCAATTGATGCTGCACAATACCCGTTTCAAACTCAGCAACTAATTCGACACCTTGAATGTGCGTTTCACCATCAACATTCAGGTACTTGTATGTTGTCGGATGGTAGTCAATAAGGTTTGTGATCTTGTAGTCGTAACCTGTCAGTGACCAGAAAACGCCCTGAATATCGCCACTAAAGCTGATTTCCCATACATCAGATTCTTCTGGCTTAAGATCTTTTTCACCATAAATTGGGTCGTATTGCTGATAAAGGTTTGGGGCTTTAAATGCGGTACCGAAAGAAGCTTTAGCGCCAAACTCTGGAATGAACTGGTAACCTGCCGCTAGACTGTAAGTAAACTCACTGCCGTACTCTTCGTTATCATCGACACGGGCACTACCTTCCAGCATAGCGTTATCAAGCGAGGCGGTTGCCATACCGAATAACGCGCCATTAGTACGTTCGAACGTTTTATTAGCGTTCTTATCAACGTAAGATTCGTTACGCCAATCAATTCCACCAGCAAACGTCGTATTGTTGTTTAGAAGGTAGCTGTTAGTCCACTGTACGTTTTGCTGCTCTAGCTCATCTTCTGTGCCCGAGTGCTTGCCTGCCGACTGATCGTAATTCCATGACTTCTGCTTTTGCGCCGTCACTTGTAACTCGGACATCAGATTGTCAGATTGGTATTTACCGCCAACCGTTGCTGAGAAGTCATCTTTCTCTGCTTCGTAGTAGCCACGACTGCCATAGCTGCGGTCATATTGGTAAACATTCTCGTATGCACG
Source organism: Vibrionaceae bacterium (assembly GCA_018222805.1). GTDB lineage: Bacteria > Pseudomonadota > Gammaproteobacteria > Enterobacterales > Vibrionaceae > Vibrio. Next base: position 1,911 of record JAAEZQ010000079.1, on the reverse strand, counting down.
GAAGTTACCATATGCTGACCACTGCTTATCAAAATTATGGACGTACCCAATCAGACCATTTTTCGTTTCAAATCCATGACGATCACCATCGTTTATGCCAGCAACCGGGCGCACGTTGTAGCCATCATCGCTTTCAGTACCCAATGCAAGGTTTAATTGACCACTGTCACCAGCTTTAATACCCGATGCGAGACTCAGCTCCTGATAGTCAAGGCTACCTAGCCCTGCGCTCAATTTGGTGCTTGCAACTTCCGCGCGAGCCACGGTAATGATATTGATAACACCGCCAATCGCTTCCGAGCCGTACAAAGACGCACGAGCACCACGCACATACTCAATGCGCTGTACATAAGTCAGAGGGATCTGGTTGAAATCAACCGCTCCTTTTGCTGCACGAGCAAAACGTACACCATCCACCAGTACCAAAACTTGGTCTGAACTCGTGCCACGCACAAATAGAGAAGCTAACTGACCACGGCCACCATTTTGCGTAACCTGAATACCAGTAAGTCGACGCAGTACGTCCGGTAGAGTCTTAGCCTGAATACGGTCGATATCTTCTCGGGTCACAACTTCCACGTCAGCAAGCGTATTGCTTTGGGCTTGTTCAAATCGGTTAGCGGTAACAACGAGGGTTTCGTCAGCGGAGGTTTCTTGGGCCTGTAGATAAGAGACAGGTGAAAGCAGCGATGCCAGAGTGATCGCCAATGCGGATTTTTTCATTGTATTGTCCTAAATCGCGTAATTCCTTCCGAGCCCTGCCATTTAAGGCAGACCAGTGCTGTGGCTCAGTTGCTGGCAGGTATTCGGACTTAAGAGCCTGGCTTTTACCCCTCCTACTTGCTCGACTTCCCACATCAACTAATGCAGTGTCATAATAAGCTTTCGTTCTCTTTTACCGCTGCGCGTCAGTTCCGGATTCACACCAGATTCCCATTTCAGCCATCTAGATTGCTAGATAGCACCAGCTTGAGGCAGATAGTATTCAGCTATTGATTATTTGTCCAGTCAATATTATCCCTATAAACTGTAACATTTTGATTAATTTCGCTTTATCTTCATCCTGTACACTCTGCCTTTAAATCAATTCCAGCACAAAACTGGACATACTGTTGAGATTGAATAAAATCTGCGCTCTTAAATTGAATGCACCATAAAAGGTAAGATCATGGCTACTCTTGATGTAAACCCACAACACTACCAAGAACAACTGGCTGAAAAAGTCGAACGTCTCACTGATATGTTCACGCCATACAACGTGCCAGAGCTGGAAGTGTTTGAATCACCAGAGCAGCACTACCGTATGCGTGCTGAGTTCCGTGTGTGGCATGAGGGTGAAGACCTTTACTACATCATGTTTAACCAGGAAACTCGCGAAAAATACCGTGTTGACCAGTTCCCTGCAGCTAGCCGCTTGATTAATGATCTGATGCCGCTGCTGATTGAAGCGATGAAAGACAACGAGTCTCTGCGTCGTAAATTATTCCAAGTGGACTTTCTCTCTACACTTAGCGGTGAGATTCTGGTTTCTCTGCTTTACCATCGCCAGTTGGATGATGAGTGGATTGAAAATGCTAAAGCGATGAAGCAGCGTTTGAATGATGAAGGCTTCAACCTCAACATCATCGGCCGTGCACGCAAGATGAAAATCGTCCTCGATCAAGACTATGTCATCGAAAAGTTGGATGTGAACGGTCAGTCGTACATCTACCAACAAGTAGAAAACAGCTTTACGCAACCAAACGGTAAAGTAGCAGAGAAGATGCTTGAATGGGCGGTAGACTGCACCCAAGACAGCACCGGTGATCTATTGGAGCTTTACTGCGGTAACGGTAATTTCTCTCTGGCATTGGCTCAAAACTTTGACCGCGTTTTGGCAACCGAACTGGCGAAGCCTTCTGTGGTATCTGC
>JAAEZQ010000078.1 GCA_018222805.1 Vibrionaceae bacterium | reverse complement strand
CATAAAAAAACGCTCTCGTGGGAGAGCGTCTGAAAAACCACAAAGTGGTAAAGTAAGTGCAAAGGGATTACTTGATTTGCTTCTTAAGGTATTCACCTAACTCAGAATGATGCATGATCTTAGATACTGGCAGAATCTTTTCAGCCGGCCCCCAAGCGAATACATTTACAGGAGTATGTGTGTGTGTACCTGTGCCCCAAACCGTGTTTTGGCCCGTAGCGTGCTCACGCGCAATCAAGTTTGTGCGGTCATTATATGGGAAGAACGCATCAAAATCGTGAATGGCTGGTACTTGCTCTTGTGCTAGGTAGCTATGACCTTCTACATGATATGGGTTTGGCTTGTCTTGCATAATGTGTGCTGCCTGACCGGCCGTGATTGGGAACTCGCTATTCTCATTGATGATCTTAGCTAAGTTTTCCGCTGTTCTATCTGCTTCAGGTAATGCGGCGAATTTATCCAGCATACCGTAGTAACTGGCTTTTTGATTGTACAGTCCATCAAGGATAGAGAAATCACCGAAGTTAAAGTTAGGCGCGTAGTCTCTGTTTTTGAACGCTTCGCCGCTACGCTTCTCTGGTTTAGGTAGATTCGCTGATGAATAACTGAAACCAAAAGAGCCAGTTTCATGGTCAGCCGTCACGACGATAAGTGTGTCATCGCGTCCCTTGGCCCATTCGTAAACCGAATTCACGGCTTCATCAAACTTAATCATTTCGTGAAGCATGGTTCCCGCGTCGTTACTGTGTCCAGCCCAGTCGATTTGTCCGCCTTCAACCATTAAGAAAAAGCCGTCTTTATCTTTTGATAGAACATCCAATGCTTTTACGGTCATCTCTTTAAGAGAAGGCTGTGTGCGTTTGGGATCGTTTTTACTTTGGCTGTACGTGATGCCATCGGCCATACCAGAGTTAGCAAAAAGCCCGAGTAATTTGTCACCTTTTGCTTGCTCTAGCATATCGCGGCTAAACGCCAGACTGTAGCCTTGTTCTTGAGCTTCAGTCAGCAAGTTACGCTCGTCTTTACGTTTAGACTTAAGGGCAACATTACCTTGAGTGAGTTTTTCAAGCTGATTGTAAGTATCGCCTTTGTCATTCGCTGAACTTGGGATCCAGTGACGAAGGCCACCAGAAAGCAGAACATCTACTTCTGTATCTAGCATGTCGACAGCAATGTTGTTTTCTAATGAACGGTGGGGCTGGTGAGCAGCAAACGCCGCTGGTGTAGCGTGCGTCATGCGGGTATCAGAAACTAACCCCGTTGCTTTACCTTTACTTTTGGCTTTTTCCAAAATGGTTTCAACGTGGTTGCCCTGGCTATCAATACCAATCACTTCTGAAGCGGTTGGCATCCCGGTTGCTAGCATAGTGGCAGAACAAGCAGAGTCCACCACAATCGCATCTTCAGGGTTAGTCAAAGAAGATCCAATCACACCTTCTTGTGCCAATTTGTAAAGGGCTGTGGTTTCACCTTTATAAATTGAGTGCGGAGCATGGTTTGCGTAGGTTTCGAGTAGGCCTACTTGCTGAGGGCCCATACCATCACCAATCATCAAAATGACGTTTTTGATCTCTGCTGAAAGGGCGTTAAAAGAGAGTGTTGAGGCAGCCAGAGCGGTAACTACAGGGGATGCTAAGCGCTTCATTGTATTTTCCTTGTCTATTGAAAGCGCAGGCATTAAAACAACAAACCATGACACTTTTATGTAAGTCATGAAATCTTAACCAGATTGTCATTTTTACTTGCTAGTAAATTGCCCATGGAGCAAAGAAGCTAGGGCCGAAAGGGCATTGCTCTTAAGCTATTATGCAAGCGCGAGGAGAATTCCGCCTACACTCAAAGCAGCAGAGAGATACTGTCCCGCAGAGTAGGAACTGTCTTCTTCTTCCTCGATTTTATCAGGGCGGTCCATTCCCAAAGCACCATGCGTGAATGATTCAACCTTTTCGCCTACGGTCTTATTTTCCGCTTCTGCTTTTTTATTTTCGTGGTCGATTTCTTGTAGTGCGGTAAGCAGCGCTTTACCTTCAGGAGAAAGTGTCACTTTGTTCTGCTCTACTTTTAACGGTGACGCATTGATGTCCGCTATGGCTTTCGTTGTTGAAGACACAGTGGGCTGTAAATTAGCAAAGGAATTAACCGTCTTGCTTCCTACTGGATTCATCGAATACTCCTTGAAAATCGACACTCGCTCATTGAGTGTGGGTAAAAAGCAGTTATGGACTTTATCGGCAACGTTTGGCAATTCTTAAATGGTTCAAAAACAGGCCTGTTTTTGCCGCATCTCATGAATATCTTGAGGTTTAAGCAAAAAACAGACCTATATGATTTATTTCACGTTATAGATTGCCTGTTGCGACACCAATAAAAATGCGATTTGCGATCTTAAACTCGTCTGCGGTTTATTGGCACTCGAGATCAGTGTTGCGCTTGATAAGATGACTAAAGGCTTTCATACGATTGCTATCTTGCACGTAGCGAACCGGTGGCCCTAACACTTCAAGCTGATAATCCGAGCTATCTGTGGTGACGTCGGTGACTGGTGTTACAACTACAACGTTTAAGCTTGGATTGCGGTTCAGAATCGAAGTGGCCGTGCCTAGCCCACCCTCGGTGTGGAACTTTCCTGCTACATGTACGATTTGAGTTCTCGGATGCGTAGTGAGGTAATCGACAATGGATTCTGCCATGGTCTCGTCCCAAGTTATTTGCGCCGCGTATTGCTTTTCTGTTTGCTCTGGCTTGCCGTGATGCATTGAAGCCATAAACTTTTCTTTGTACTGGCTGTCTTCTGTATTGATGGTCTCAGCGACAAAACTACGTTGTTCGCTATCGAGCTGTCCTAAATAGTCGATGCCTTTAAGGCCGATGCAGCGCACAATTTTTTTTGGTGCGTTAGCCGCGATTACTGGAACATCTGCACGCTTTGCAAACTCGATAAGGGGACGATAGTCACTCTCATAGTTTGGCCAGGCGTTGCTTTTTTGGATGAAGGTTTGTTCACCAATCAGGCCATTTAAATATTCGTCTAATACGTCTTGTTTATCACGATTGATTTGCTCCATTGAAAGGGCAACTGGCCGTTTTCCGCTCGATAACTGTTTCAGCATATCTGTCTGGAAACGGTGTATACCTGCGTGTGTGTGCCATTCACCAATCATGATCACGTCCGCTTGCAGTAGCTCAGAAGTCAAATCAGTGAGGGAAACAGCAGAGCCTGAAGGGGAGTACAGCTTGTAATCGTAAAAGCTGGTCACGTCAGGCGAAGTGGGAGTATAAGTTGTCGCTGTGGTCGAGACACAACCTGTCAGCAAAATTGCAAACGCAAGGCCTAAAATAGAAAAGCGCATGGGTAGCCTCCAAAAATGTCTAAGAGATATTCGTGGAGGCGATAAGATTAATTAAAGTCAACGAGAGCTATGTTTACCTACGTAGAGCTTGAGCAGTATTATTGCGCGGATTTACGATATACACGCAACATAAAATCGGCCTCACATTGGAAAAGTGTAGCGGATTTTAGTTCTTCACGGAGTTCGTCATTGGCTTTCCAGGCGAATGGTGTCATTTGTAACAAATCAAATGCATCACCCTCTTTTAAGTCCATAACATAGTTAAGCTGGAGTTGCTGCTCTAGTTCGTAGCCGTCAATGGTTTCAGGCGTTTCGTCGTGTAGGCGAACGTCTTGATAAATGCGCTCTCGAAGTTGGTAAAGGTGGCGGCCTGCTGGCGTGACGGTAATCACGACACCATTGTCTTTCACTACACGTTTGAGTTCTTCTGCCTTACACGGCGCGTATATTCGCAGGATAGCATCCAAAGACTGCTCCGCGAATGGAAGTCTATGGCTTGAGGCGACACTAAAATGACAATCTGGGTAACGTTTAGCCGCATAACGAATCGCTATTTTGGAAATATCTAAACCAAAGGTGGCTGCTCGCTCATCTTGCGCTAGCAATGATTTTTGTACCAAATCAGTGTAGTAGCCTTCGCCACAGCCAATATCCAATAATTGGTGAGTGGTTCCCTTGGTGTACTCAGTACAAATGCGGGCGACTTCTTGGCGCATCGGGTCGTAATATTTCCCTTCCAGAAAGCGACGACGCGCTTGCATCATTTCTTTGTTATCGCCGGGATCTTTAGAACGTTTATGATGTGCTGGCATTAGATTCACGTAGCCTTCTTTTGCCATGTCGAATTGATGGTTATTTTCACACTTAAACGTCTTTCCGCTTAACGAAAGAGGTTGGTGGCATAGAGGGCATTGATAGTTCATGACGATCTCGAGCTGAAAGTAGGGCGACAAATTCTATCAAAAAGCACGACTTTAAGTGAAACAAAAACCGCGAAACAGCATTCGTTAGCGTGCCCAGTTAGATTTAGAGAGAGCATAAATAAAAGACGTTGTTGTAAATGGACGGTAGAGAGAGTGATTAAGGACTGTCAGCAATAAAAAAGCCGGCTTAAAACCGGCTGTGACGTCGTTATTGGGCGGAAACAACGGTAACCAGTTCGTAGCTTTCACCTGGTTGCAAGGTTTTGCCTTGATCAAGGTTGGATGCATGTAGAGCTGACTCGACACATAGCATGGTTTCGTAACCATTATCAGCCATGTCCCCCATTGATTGAGCACCTTCTGCCCAAGGGTTCCACAATACTGCCGAGTTGTGGCCGTGGTTCTCTACACTTAGAGTGCGTCCTAAGCTAGGGTCTTTGACTAAGATCTGAGCGTCAGGCTGCGTGTATACACGATCTATTGTGTCGGTCAGTTGCAGAACTTCGCCACCTTGACATACCTCATCGCCTCTCAAGCTGTCGATGTACTCGCTACCCATGCCTGAAGTTTGGACTTGTAAAACATCACCCACGTTAAGGTAAGTATGCAGAGCACCAGAAAACGTCCAGGCTTCGTCATCGATATTCTGTACTTTTAAGGTTACTTTGAGTTCATCGCCGACTTCTACCAAAAGGCGAGCCTCAAACATATGCGGCCAGATTTGGTGTGTCTCTTCGCTTGGGAATAGGGCAAGTTCAACGATGACACCATGGTCACTTTCACGGTGTTCAACCAGTTCCCACTCTGTTGTGCGAGCAAAACCATGGGCTGGTGCAGCAATACGACCAAACCACGGCCAGCATACTGGAATACCACCACGCAAAGCGGCTTTGCCATTGAATATGGCTTTTTCACTCATCCAAATAAGGTCTTCTTGACCTGCTGGCTTATAGGACACCACATGACCGCCGTGCAAAGCGATGCCTGCGGTTGCTTTATCGTGAATGATGCGAACAACTTTTACCTGATCAACTTCTACGACGGTGACATTGTCTGAAAGGACGGTTAGTGCAGGAAGGGTATTTAAATCCATCTGATTATTTTCCTATCGCTGGGAGAGGTGAGTATTTAGTTCACGAACGCGTCACACTCAAATACTTCCCTCAAATTCCAGATACAAAAAAGGCGACTATCAAGCCGCCTCTTTTCAACTCAGTTAAGAGCTAATCACTATTTCTAATTACTTAGAGATGTGTGCGATTAGGTCTAGAACTTTGTTTGAGTAACCGATTTCGTTGTCGTACCAAGATA
>JAAEZQ010000077.1 GCA_018222805.1 Vibrionaceae bacterium | reverse complement strand
ATATTTAAACTATTTTTGATTAAATCTTTGACACTTATCACACCAGTAGTAAAATACGCTTCGTTCTTAGACACGAACCAATAACTACGGTGAAAAAATGAATTCAGCACTTTTATCAATATTAGACGGTAAAAATAATCTTGAATTAGGAAAAGTGTTAACGCCTTCAATCTCTGCTGCACTGATGTGTTTTTCTACAACAGCAGTTATTGGACTGTTAAGTCTAATTTCTATGGCATAGTTTATTGCCCGTCAGAATTCTGAAAGAAAAAAGACGCTGCATATAGCGTCTTTTTGCTTTGCTCTCCCAAGACATCCTCCGTGTCTGTCCTACTTTAGACCAGACTAGACTGCATACATAATTGTCATACCACTTAAGGCATTGTTTAAAGATTGTAGTGCTTGTTCTGCCACCTCTTCTGTCATTTCGTATCTCAAAACAGTGTTATAAGGTTGTCATATATCGACGACTAAATGCTAAATACAGGAAGAAGGTTCAGCATCGACATAAAATGGAACACAGCCGTCAGTACACCAAACAACATCAATACGCCAATCATGATATTGCCACCGGGTGCGACAAAACCTTCGTTACTGCCTTCTAAACGGCGAGATTTGCGAGCCAACAGTGCAGGAATCAAACATGCCCAAACCGTTGCTGCAGCACCGGCATAACCAATTGCAATAACAAAACCAAATGGGAAGAGCAAAGATAGAGCGAGTGGTGGTAAGAAGGTTGCCAACCATGTTTTTGTTCGGCCTTGCTTTGTGTCTTCAAACTTGAATAAGTCAGCTAAGAAATCGAAGACACCTAAGCCAACACCAATGAACGAGGAGAGAATCGCGGCCATAGAAAAGGTGTTAATAGCACTTGCCACTTTATCAGAATCAATCGCTGAACCTAATGCTGATAGCAATGCTTCTACGTTGCCTCCCCGCTCAATAACTGGACCGAACTCACTGCGAGGTAGGTTGCCGTAGATACTAACCATCCATAAGAAATAAAGCGTCAGCGCAATTACCGTACCTCCTAAGATGGCTTTCTTCGCGCGATGTTCGCAACCATAGTAAGAACGCATGCTTGCGACAGAGTGATGGTAACCAAATGATGTTAAAGCGACAGGCAGCATCGCCATCGCATAAGGCGCATAACTCGTTTCTTGATTAACGCGATCAAACAGAATGGAGGTATCAATATTTGCAGCTAACCCAGATACACCGAAGATAAAACTGAGTCCCATAAAAGCAATAAGAACAACAGAAATTCTATCTACCGCTCGAGTGGAGTGCCATACAAAAAGAGAAAAGATCGCAACAAATAAAACGGAAGCTATTTTATTATTAATACCTAATACACCTTCTAATATTAAACCAGAAGAGGTGATATAGGCATAAAGTAAAATGCCACCAACAAAATATACGGCTAAATTATTAATTCGATTTACGTTACTACCTAGCATATCTTTCGTTACCGTATTAAAAGATACTTTTAAATCATAACGCTTGAAAGCTTCTAACAGCATCCAACCTGATACTGTCATCATAATCATAGTAAAGGTAATTGCAATCAACGACCATGCGGTCCAAGCACCTGCGCCTGCACTTGGTAAACCAAGCATTCCCGCCCCAACACAGACACTTGCTATAATACAAGCTCCGCCGACTAAAGATGGACTATTTTTCATGACCCATGTCTCTATAATTTGTGTTTAAATAGGGGTAAACAATCAGCCAACTTTTTAGAATATTTATTAATTTTTATAGTTTTATTTATAATGTGAGGTAAATATTAAGAATAAGCGCACCTCAGCAGAGGAAAGAGGCACGCTTATATTTATTTTTTAACGTCTTAGATTAAATTTCCTTTAGTCGGGCAGTGAAGTGACGAAGGACTTTTGGCTCATAAGTGAAATCCAAACCTTTCACGTTTTCAGCGTTTGCTTTCACTTTTTCGAATGCTTCGATAACAAAATCCATGTGTGTTTGCGTGTAAGTCGCACGAGGGATTGTTAGGCGCAGCAACTCAGCCGGACATGCATGCTGTTCACCCGTTGCAGGATCTCGACCGAGCAGAAGAGAACCGATTTCAACCGCACGGATACCCGCTACTTTATACAACTCACAAGCAAGGGCATGCGCAGGGAACTGATGCGATGGAATGTGAGGCAGTAGTTTACCTGCATCGACGAACGCCGCGTGACCACCCGCTTGCTGACACACAACACCAATGGCTTCTAGGCCATCAACTAAATACTGAACCTGACCAATACGATATTCCAACCACTCTTGGCGCATACCATCATAAAGACCAACCGCTAAGCGCTCCATTGCGCCGCCTTCAAGCCCGCCGTAAGTTGGGAAACCTTCCTGAACCACACAAAGTGTACGAGCCTCAGTGTATACATCCATCATGGATTCGTCTTTGAAACATAACAGCCCCCCCATTTGTACCATCGCGTCTTTCTTCGCAGACATCGCTAGCGCATCCGCATACTTGTAAGTTTCGCGGGTAATCTCTTCAATCGTCCAGTCTTGGTAACCAGGCTCGCGTTGTTGTACGAAATATGCGTTCTCTGCGTAACGAGCCGAGTCCATGATGACTGGGATATCGTAGCGTTTAGCGATTTCATAAACCGCTTTCAGGTTAGCAATAGAAACAGGCTGACCACCTGCTGAGTTACAAGTAATCGTACTTACAATATAAGGGACGTTGGCAGGGCCAGCTTCTTCAATGGCTAGTTCAAGTTTTTCTAAATCAAAGTTACCTTTAAAATCCGCAGTAACTGAGGTATCAAAAGCTTCTTCTGTATAAACGTTTTTCGCTACACAGCAGTTCACCTGAGTATGACCTTGGGTGGTATCGAAGAAGTAGTTAGACAGAGCCACCATCTTAGAACGGTCCAGGCCTTTTTCCTCTTCGCGCTTCTTGATAAGGATAGGGATATAAATCTGCTCCGCCCCACGACCTTGGTGAGTAGGGATTGTCAGCTCATACCCAAAAATATCTTTTACTGCATTTGAAAGCGCATAGTAACTGCGGCTGCCACTATAGGCTTCATCCCCCATTAGCATTGCCGCTTGCATTTTCTGTGTGATTGAACCTGTACCGCTATCAGTGAGCAGGTCAATAAATACGTCTTCACTATCTAGTAGAAATGGATTCATTCCCGCATTTAAAATCGCTTCTTCACGGTATTCTCTGGTTGTTGTTTTTACTGGCTCAACAACACGGATGCGGAATGGTTCTGGTAGATGCTTGAAGTTTTCCATAATAATTACCTATAAATAAATTTTTTAATCAGCCGACGTTAATCACACCCACAATTTATTTTTGGCGTAAGAGATCGCACTGAATAATTAATCAGTTAAATTAAAAATTATTTAAATTTAGATAAAATACGACTAAGGAACTGAATTATTAATACAGAACATTGATGTCGAATTTCAAAAGATGTCACAGAGATAACGAATATTTAACCAAAACAATAAGTTTCTAAATAGACGTATTAATTAGGCGTGAAAGCAAGAAGGAAGAATTTTTAGATCAAAGTCGTGTGTATACCAAGCTAATGAGCTTGACCATAACTTATTTTGATTTTTTAGATTATCACTCATTTCTAATTCCATCACTAGTTATAGCTATTTGACCGATGAATTCATTTTTAGTCAAAAGATGAGCAATGTAAATTACACAAAATAATAAATGTGACAAATATCCTTATGCGTAATCTGGGAATAAGTCACGTGTCACAAATAAACTAGCCTAACCCAAATATGCATTTATAAAAATCCAGCCAGCGAAATTTTTACACTCAAAAATATGATAACGTCAGAAGCTCATGATTTTGACAACATTATCGCGTCTATGACCTCAGTCATTCTCACTAAGCTAAACATCCGTAGGTTTAATGGGTATATACTCTTTCGATAAGTCATAAATAGAAAGGATGAGGTACTCCTATGATTGATCGCTTCCTTTTACATTGCAGCATACTGTTTACGCTGCTTTTATCTCCGCTTGGTAAGGCTGAGTTAGAACCGGAAGTCGACTTAGAACGAGCAGAGGAGTTACTGCATTGCTCGGTAATGGCCCACCAATTGAAATGGACGGGTTATTTAACCATGACGTTTGCCTTTAAGGCTTATAAACCTTGTAAGCACCTTAAAGAAATTACCGAGCGTAACCAATGTTCAGATCCGATACGTTCCCTCGCTCACAAGACAAAAAGAGATCAGCGATTGAAAATAAAGTCTGTTTTATTCGTCTTTTTCTGCAGTCCGATTATCTACGTATGGCCAATAATGGTGACCGACACGAATTAATAATGTCGCCGCCGCAAGTATCAACGCCGCCAAGGAAAGCCATACAACGGGAACCGCATCCAGCTCTTTCATCCCGAGAGTGATGTAACGGGCAATCGCCATCATCGCGATATAGATAGGATAACGTACAGGTATTTTCCCGTTCATCACGAATTGCCGTACCATTGCCAACACTTCGAGATAAATAAACATCAGTAGGATGTCTGTTAGCATTACACGTTTTTCAATAAAAACGTGAATGAACTCATCCACCATGGCATACAAGGTGGCCAAAGTAATGGCAACTAACAATATCGCCTCGAAGATATGGAAGATTTTTAAGAATGGTCGGCTGAATGATTTCGGTAACTCTGACGCCATAGTCAATTATCCAAACAAAACCAAAGAGATAAGCCTGAGTGTAGCATGTAAGAACAAAAAGCATACAAAAGAAAAACGCTCCAGCTATTTAGCGGAGCGTTTATTGTTTCACTTAGAAGTGGCACGGTTTACGCCACTCGCTGCTTTTTTTCTGCCACGCGCTTTTTCTTCCTGTATTTTGGATGCGTAATCGGAATAGCAGATAGCAATTTTTTGGTGTATTCGTTTTGTGGGTTAGCGTAGATCTCTTTAGCGTTGCCCGCTTCTACCACCTTACCAAAGTACATTACGGCCACTTTATCCGATACATGCTTCACCACGGACAAGTCATGTGAGATAAAGATGATTGCCAGATTCATCTCCTGCTGTAGTTGTAGCAACAGGTTCAGAATCTGTGCCTGAACGGATACATCTAGTGCCGAAACAGACTCATCACAAATCAATAATTTTGGTTTCAGCGCAATCGCACGAGCGATACCGATACGCTGGCGCTGACCACCAGAAAATTCATGCGGATAACGATTTACCGCCGTTTCCGGCAGGCCAACTTTAACCAATAACTCTTTCACCCACTGTTTGCGTTCAGTTGGCGAACCAACTTTATGAATAACAAACGGCTCTTCCAGAATCATACCGATTGTGTGACGCTGGTTGAGCGACTCCATCGGATCCTGAAATACAATCTGCATATCTTTACGCAGAGAGCGCATCTCTTTTACCGACAGCTTGGTGATATCTTTGCCTTCGAAAAAGATTTTACCTTCCGTTGGTTCATAAAGCTTTAATATCGTTCGGCCCAAGGTACTTTTGCCACAACCTGATTCTCCTACCAGACCCAGCGTTTCCCCTTCACCGACAGACAGAGACACACCGTCTACTGCTTTAATCGTGTAGCCTTTCTTAAACAGCCCTTTACCAGATACAAAGTGCTGCTTAAGATTTTCAATTCTTAATACTTCTTTTG
>JAAEZQ010000034.1 GCA_018222805.1 Vibrionaceae bacterium | reverse complement strand
AACAAGGATAAATAATGAAGAATACAGCTCTGGCTATTCTTATGGCTCTAAGTGCATCAACAGCATTTGCAGCACCTGAAGCAGGAACAACTGAAGGTGCATCTGCTCTTGCTAGTGGTGAAGTAGCGGTAGGTGTTGGTGCAGCAGCAGCAGCAACTGTTGTAGCAGTAGCAGCAACAGACAGTGACTCTACTACGACTACTGTGAATACTAATACTAAATAATTTAGTTGTGTATTGAGTAGATATCGCCCTGATTTATTCAGGGCGATTTTATTTTCAAGAGGGAAAAATGAATATCTTTCTAGCACAAAAATGGAAGCGTCTACTTCTTATCCTACCTATATCTAGTTTAATGTTCGGATGTACTCAAAAAATTAATGATGTCTCCGCAACCGTCCAAGAAGCCTATGGTAATTACATCGATGTAGAGCTAACACCTCAAGAAATAGAAGACGTACCGTACGCCAGCGCATATCTAAAGATTGGCGATCAAAAACAAATTTTCGTCGTATTAGCCTTCGCCGAGCAAAGCCCTGTTACCGGAAAAACTCAACTGAAGTGGGTCAGTGCAGATAAAGCGATGGTAGTGACAGAAAACGGCCATATCGTTAAAACCGTTGGCTTACAGAAGAATAATATTGCCGGTATCTATGGCGAAGTACCCGCATACACAACATCAATCACTAAGTTCGACCTTGCGTATGATTGGGCTGAAAAGTATCGTTACGGCTTTCCTGCTAAAATCACGCGAACTTACAAAGGTAAAGAAGTAGTTACAACTCCTGTGTCTTCAACTTCGGCCGATGTATATCGAGAATCTGTTGAGTTTCCTAGCCTGTCTGAAACCGTTGAAAACTTGTATTGGGTGGATGAACAAGGCCAAGTCGTGAAAACCCGCCAACACTTGGGACCGAATATGGCACCGATTGAGTTAACGATATTGAAAGGATACAGCAAGTCATGATTAAACGATTGTTATCATTCTTTAGCTTAGCTCTGTTAACAAGCACTAGTGTGGTGTCGGCTCAACCAGCCCTCGACAACACCTCCTCATTAAACGTCGATCTGGTTGGAACAGGAAAGCAATTGCAATTTTCCCAGAAGGCTCGTTTAGCTGATGTTCTTAAACAGGCTCAACAGCAAAACCTTATCTTACAATACTCACTTGGAACAACGTTATTTGACGGCTCTGAACAAGCACTGCGTGAATCCCTTGCTTTAAAAAACTCGGTACTGAATCAAATGATTCAATACAATCTGGTCGCACATCCGTTTTATAAGTACATCCAAAAGCATCAATTTGCTCCGCGTGTGTTCTCTAACATTGATATAGATAACGTCCGTCTAGATAAGTTCAACAACCCGCTGCTATATGGCAATTTTGCGCTTATTTCTGCACAGCGAGAAGAAAAGGTCATTTATCTTGGTAACTTAGATGACGTCTACTCCATCAAAGAACAAGCCGGTATTCCATTAAAGCAACAAATTACCAGTCTAAAAGGCGATATTGGTGAGTTGGCTCACTCGCCAGTTTTGATTTATCCAGATGGTAACGTCGTTCAGCCACACCACGGTTCTTGGTTAACAACGCAATATCACTTACCACCATTGACTATGGTTTATATCCCGTTTGAGGAATTTGAAACCTCAGAAATGGATCAGGATATTGTTAAGTTGCTTACACAACTGAAGCCAAACTCATTGAAGAGCCCACTATGACGCTGATTAGAAATACTTTAACCCTTTCATTAATGGGTCCTGCATTAGCTTGGGCTCAGGATATGCCGTTTGAAGCGCCGCCGTTACAACCATCACAGATGGACTTTGGTGGTGTAGGTCTGATGCAAATGCCGACTGGTCGTATGGCACCAGAAGGTGAGTTTAATTTTTCCGCCACATTCAGTAATGAATACCAGTTTTATAATGTCACCCTACAAGTGATGCCATGGCTAGAGACAACGCTACGTTATACCTTAGTCAATGACTTATTCTACAGTAATGATCCTGATTTTTCTGGTGATACAAAGTACACCGATAAAGGCGTCGACTTTAAAATCCGCCTATTAGAAGAATCCCAATATTTACCCGAACTTTCTGTCGGTGTTCGTGACTTTGCGGGTACCGGACTATTTGATGGTGAGTTTCTCGCGGCTACCAAACGTTACTCGAACCCTAACTTAGGTACATTTGACTTTACCTTAGGTATGGGTTGGGGTTACTTAGGCACGCGCGACAATATCACTAACCCAGCATGTAAAGTTTCCGAACGCTACTGTGACCGACCATCCGATTTTAAAGGTAACGGTGGCAGTGTGGATTTTGAACGTTGGTTTAAAGGCCCTGCGGCTATTTTTGGTGGTGTGGAATATCAAACACTATACGCCCCGCTACGCTTTAAACTGGAATACGATAGCAACGACTACAGTGAAGACTTTCCCGTTGTTCGTGGTGGTGTAAACATGGCACCGCACACTCCATGGAACTTCGGTATGTTGTACCGCTTGGGTAATATGGCTGATCTGCGTTTAAGCTATGAGCGTGGCGACACACTAGTAGCAGGCTTTAATCTGTACACGAACTTCAATAAGATGCCATCCTTCTGGCGTGATACACCTACGCCTAAAGTGGAATATAATCAACCAGCTGAACTTTCTCAGGTTGATTGGGAACGTGTAACGGAAGACTTGGACAAGATCGCGGGATATCAAAATACCAAAATTTACGCGAAAGACGATACGGTATCGATTGTCGGTGAGCAGAAAAAGTACCGCGACCGCAACGAAGCACATGAAAAAGCCGCCGCCGTATTAGCTAACCAAATGCCTAACCACGTTGATACATTTACCATTAATGAGCGAAACAGTGGGCTAGTGGCAAACCAAGCAGTAATATCTAAAGATAAATATCTCGATTACGCTCAAGTAAATTATGTAGATGCAAAAATTGAAGATGCGGTTTCAATATCAAACCAAAAACCACAAGGCAACGCTGTCTATGATGGTTTTGAACGCTTCGATTGGGGGTTTGCACCTAATGTTACTCAAACACTGGGAAGTGCAGAAGATTTTTATCTATTCAGCGTCGGTTTGACTGGCAGTGCCTCTTACTGGTTAACCGATAATCTAGAAATAGGCGGTTCTTTATATTGGGACTGGTATAACAACTACGATAAATTTAACTATATAACTCCAGAAGATGGCACAACCATTCCTCGTGTACGCACTATGGTTCGTGCCTACAAAAACGAACATGACATCACGATGTCGAACCTGCAGCTCACTTGGTTCCAGGAATACTCAGATACGATAGACCAACAATTCTACGCGGGTTACCTAGAAAGCATGTTTGCTGGTGCAGGTACCGAGCTCCTATACCGTCCGCAAGGTTCAAACTGGGCCATAGGTGCTGATGTAAACTTAATTTCGCAGCGTGACCCTCAGAGTTACTTCGGCGTTTATACTGACAAGTGGCAGAATATTCCGAAGTATGGTGCCCCATTCCAGGTCATTGATAAAGGCTTTACTGGCTTTGTATCTGGATACTACTTCCCACAATGGGAGTTCCTGTCTGATACGATGTTCCAATTGGACGTTGGCCAATTCTTAGGTGGCGATAAAGGCGCTCAATTGAATTTTGCCAAACAATTCAAGAGCGGTGTTATCGCTGGCGTCTTTGCGTCCGTAAGTGACCTATCTGCCGATGAGTTTGGTGAAGGTAGCTTTACCAAAGGATTCTACATTTCGATTCCATACGACATCATGACAGTTAAACCAAGTAACAACCGAGCTAACTTCAGTTGGCAGCCACTGACTCGTGATGGTGGTCAGAAAATGAATCGAAAATATAATTTGATTCAATTGACTGACGAGAGAAACCCTTGGTATCAAAGGCCGAATCATTCGGAGTAACCGTAGGTCCTAGGTGAGAAGAAAGGTCCTAGGATCCTAGGTTTTAGGTCCTAGGAAAAGCGTGCTGAAATATCAGTGTTTATTGGTGTTTTTGCATTCGTGGTTTTGGAATACAGAGCGCTTCGCTTACAGATTACGGAGGAGTTTGTTGTAGATTCTGTAATCTGTATTCCGTATTCCAAAAACCGCATTCTCCGACTTATCGTTTGTTCACCAAAACTTCCAACGATCTCCCCTAGAGCCTAGGATCCTATAACCTAGGATCTTGTTTCCCTCCCCCCCGTTTCTTGCTAAAATTCTTGAGAAAATTTTAATCTATGGTGGAAGTTCTATGATCATCGTAACTGGTGGTGCTGGCATGATCGGCAGCAACATTGTTAAAGCTCTCAACGCAGCTGGTATGAACGATATTCTGGTTGTCGACAACCTAAAAAATGGCAAAAAGTTTAAGAACTTAGTTGATCTGGACATCACAGATTACATGGATCGTGACGACTTCCTTACCCAAATCATGGCGGGTGATGACTTCGGTCCGATCGAAGCAATTTTCCATGAAGGTGCGTGTTCTGCAACCACCGAGTGGGATGGTAAATACATGATGCTAAACAACTATGAGTACTCAAAAGAGCTACTGCACTATTGTTTAGATCGTGAAATCCCATTCCTTTACGCCTCTTCTGCAGCAACATACGGTGAGACAGATACCTTTGTTGAAGAGCGTGAATATGAAGGCGCACTCAATGTCTACGGTTACTCAAAGCAGCAGTTTGATAACTACGTACGTCGCCTATGGCAAGACGCTGAAGAACACGGTGAGACTCTATCTCAAATCACTGGCTTCCGTTACTTCAACGTCTACGGCCCTCGTGAAGAGCATAAAGGCAGCATGGCATCCGTTGCCTTCCACCTAAATAACCAGCTAAATGCCGGTGAAAACCCGAAACTGTTCGCAGGTAGCGAGACCTTTAAACGTGATTTCGTTTACGTCGGCGATGTATGTAAAGTAAACCTATGGTTCTTAGAAAAAGGCGTATCAGGCATCTTTAACTGTGGCACAGGTCGTGCCGAATCTTTTGAAGAAGTTGCGAAAGCGGTGATCACTCACCACGGTAAAGGTGAAATCGAAACGATTCCTTTCCCAGAGCATCTTAAAGGCGCATACCAAGAGTTCACTCAAGCCGATCTAACCAAGCTACGCGCAGCCGGTTGTGATGTAGAATTCAAAACGGTTGCAGAAGGTGTTGCAGAATACCTAGCTATCCAAAACCGCTAAGTATCTTTGTTCGCAATTATGGGGTGGCGGCTATTATGACCTGCCACCTTTACTCCGCCTCAATAGCCTGTATCATTTCCTTTATCTGCATTTAAATCACTCGTCTCCATACGTATAGGTAACTAGACACGCCATGACCAATAAACGTGATGATTTCGACCCCAAAGCCTATAACCCTGAGTTTGAGCGCCACTTTCTATCACCTAAATACTGGGGGACTTGGTTAGGTGTTCTGCTCTTTTTGCCTTTAGCGATAATGCCGCTAAGCGCGCAAAAATGGTTAGCAAAAATGGTCGCGAAAAAACTATCAAAGTCACGTAAAGGGCCTGCCCACAGAACGCGCGTAAACTTTGAGTTATGTTTCCCAGAAAAAACCTTTGAAGAACGTGAAGTCCTGATTGAAAAAACAATCTATACCGCAGCACTGTTCTTTTTCCGTTTTGGACTATTAAGCTTGCGTTCTCCGATATGGCTGCAGAAACGTTGTCAAATCAGAGGATTGGATATCTTACAAAATCATATTGATAACAACGAAAATGTAATCTTAATGGTCCCGCACTCTTGGGCCATCGATGTTCCTGCTATCTTGCTTGCTTCAATGGGAATGCCCGTATCAGCAATGGCGAAAAAGCAAAAGAACGAAGTCACAGACTGGCTGATGCATAAACAACGTGTACAGTATGGCGGGCGAGTTTATGAGCGCTCTGGTGGTATCAAGCCATTCTTAAAATCAATCCGTGATGGTTACGTGGGTTATTATTTGCCCGATCAAGATCATGGCCCGGAACATAGTGTGTTTGTAGACTTTTTTGCGACACGTAAAGCGACGCTGCCAGGCTTAGGTAAAATTGCGAAACTATCGCGCTCTAAAGTGTTACCTATGTTTGCTTCGATGAACACAGAAGATGGGACGTTTGATATCGAAATCTTGCCTGCGTTCGAATTGGATAAAGGTGACGAACAAGACGCACGTACCTGCAACCAAGCAATAGAGTACTTTGTAGGTAGCAAACCGGAGCAATACATGTGGGTACTCCAATTATTGCGTTCGCAAGAAGACGGCAATAACTATTACAATATCTTTAAGCCGAGATACGACACTGACTGGCAAGTTAAAAAATGAAAAAGATCTTAATTATTGGTCCCTCTTGGGTCGGCGATATGGTCATGTCGCAATCCCTCTACATCGTTTTAAAACAACTCAACCCTGAAAGCGAGATTGATGTCATTGCTCCAGGCTGGTGTAAGCCTATCTTAGAGCGTATGCCTGAGATAAATAAGGCTATTGAAATGCCAATTGGTCATGGAGAGTTTAACCTTCTCGGCCGTCGTGAAATTGGTAAAACACTGCGTGAGAAGAAATATGACCACGCTTATATCCTGCCAAAATCAGCTAAATCCGCTTTGATACCGTGGTTTGCAAATATACCACTTCGTACAGGTTGGAAAGGCGAGATGCGTTTTGGCTTGCTCAATGATATTCGCCCTAACATGAAGTCGTTCCAATATATGGTGGAACGCTATGTGGCTTTGGCTTATCCAAAATCGCAGATGGTAGATTCTTCATCTCTCGGTGGACTAGAAACTCTGCCCCGCCCTCGCCTTGCTATCAGTAAAGAAGAGCAACAGACGACTATCCAGAAATTTAACCTTAATCAAGAACGTTCGATCATTGGTTTGTGCCCAGGCGCAGAGTTTGGCCCGGCCAAAAAGTGGCCAGAAACCCATTATGCGGAAGTTGCCACACAGATGTGCAAAGAAGGTCATCAAATCTGGCTATTTGGTTCGCAAAAAGATCTTGAGACATGTAATGGGATTCGAGCCTTGGTTCCAGCGCAATTCCATCAACATATCCATGTTCTTGCCGGACAAACCAGCTTGATCGAAGCCGTGGATCTGCTTGCGGCCTGTAAAACGGTAGTAGCAAATGACTCAGGTTTAATGCACGTTGCAGCTGCGGTCGGCTGTAATGTTGTCGCAGTGTATGGTTCTACGTCGCCAAAATACACGCCGCCGCTTGCGGAGAAAGTCGAGATTGTTCATACCGATATTGATTGCCGCCCATGTTTTCAGCGTGAATGCCAGTTTAACCACCTTAAGTGCCTGACAGAGTTATCTCCAAAGCAAGTTTTAAATAGCATCCAAAAACTCGAAGCGATTACGATTAGCTCATGTTAATTCGACTCATATATACCCTGTTGCTGGCTATGGCTTCGCCGGTTCTTTTGTTTGGTTTGTACAAGAGCAAGCCAAACAAACCCAGGTTTGGTCCGCGTTGGAAAGAGCATTTTGGTATCACTCCAAAACTGAACACTGACCAACGACCAATATGGATTCATGCCGTATCAGTCGGTGAAAGCATCGCGGCAGCGCCGTTGATAAAAGCACTGAAAAAGCAGAACCCAGAACAGCCTATTCTAGTGACCACTACGACTAGTACAGGGGCAGAGCAAGTAGAAAAGTTAGGTAATTTAGTCGAACACCGATACATGCCAATCGACTTTAGCTTTGCAGTAAAAGGCTTTTTGAAAGCGATAAACCCAAAGCAAATGCTGATCATTGAAACCGAGCTGTGGCCAAATACTCTCAATACAGTACATAAAGCTGGAATTCCAATCACTGTCGTCAACGCTCGCTTGTCTGAAAAGTCATGTCGCAACTACGCCAAGGTCCAAGCACTGTTTAATTTGCTGCATCCTTGCCTAACGCAAATACTTTGTCAGGCAGAATCCGACGCAACCAGATTTGAGCGCTTAGGCGTCGAACGTAACAAACTCTCCGTGACGGGTTCAATAAAGTTTGATATCCAAATTTCCGACGATGTGAAAGCTAAGGGCAAGAAATTGCGTTCTGCCCTTGGTGAGCACAGACCGGTTTGGATAGCAGCCAGCACACACAAAGGTGAAGATGAGCAGGTACTAGAGGCTCATAAACAAGTGCTTGAGTCACATCCAAATGCCTTGTTGATTCTCGTCCCGCGACACCCAGAACGTTTTGATAATGTCTTTGAACTTTGCCAAAACCAAGGCTTTGAAACAGTTCGTCGAACGTCACAGCCAGAAGTGACGGAGTCTACTCAGGTTTACCTCGGCGATACCATGGGTGAATTGCTGATATTAATTGGCTCAGCCGATGTTTGCTTTATGGGCGGTAGTTTAATCGGTGACAAAGTTGGTGGGCACAATGTATTGGAGCCAGCGGCTTTGGGCGTACCCGTGATTACGGGACCGAGTTATTTTAACTTTAAAGAAATCGTCGATTCATTTGTTAGAGAGAACGGGTTAATCATTGTTGAAGACACATTAACTCTGGTTAAGACCATCATTCAGTTAATTGAGAATCCGGAAAAATGCATCGCCTACAATACTGCAGGTAGTAAGATTGTAAATATGAACCAAGGGGCAATCAAAAATACTTTGTTAGAAGTGCTGAATTAAAAAAGCGGCCTTTCGCCGCTTTTTTGCTAATTTGCTATAAGCCCTTGTGGCTTATTCATTGTTAGAGGTAAAAAACGCTTCAACTGCCTCAGCAACCGCATCCACTTTGTGCTCTTCCATTCCATACCAAAGCGGTAATCGAACAATTCTTTCGCTCTCTTGCGTAGTGAAATTGTCTTCCCCCGAGAAACGACTAAAGCGCTCACCTGCAGGTGCACTATGTAATGGAACATAATGGAACACACTAATAATTTCCTTTTTTTTCAGGAAATTAATAAGATTTGTTCTTTCTTCAATATCCGCGACTTTAATATAGAACATGTGAGCGTTGTGCTGACACCCTTCGGGCATGCTTGGTAGCGTAATTTTTCCGTTTTGAGAAAGTTCGGAAAATAATTTGTAGTATCGATTCCAAGAAGCCAATCGGTTTTCATTTATTTTTTCAGCAACTTCCATCTGGCCCCATAAGTAAGCAGCTTGTAATTCACTTGGTAGTAGGCTACTACCGAGATCAATCCAAGTATACTTATCAACGATGCCACGTTTGAACTTACTACGATCGGTCCCTTTCTCACGCAAGATCTCCGAGCGCTCAACAAATTTAGGGTTATTGACGACGAGCAAGCCACCTTCCCCACCACTTGTGTAGTTCTTCGTATCATGAAAACTGAATGCGCCAATATCACCGATCGTACCGAGAGGACGCCCTTTGTAACTGGACATAACACCTTGAGCCGCATCTTCAATTACAAACAATTGATGCTTTTTCGCAATCGCCATGATCGTATCCATTTCACAAGCTACACCAGCATAATGAACAGGTACAATCGCAACCGTTTTGTCAGTAATAGCTTGCTCTACCAGAGTTTCATCAATATTCATCGTATCTGGACGAATATCGACAAATACAATTTTTGCCCCTCTAAGAACAAATGCATTTGCTGTACTCACAAAGGTATAGCTTGGCATGATCACTTCGTCACCTGGCTTAACATCAATAAGCAAAGCAGCAAGCTCCAGAGCATGTGTACAAGAAGGCGTCAAAAGACTTCGTTCACAGCCTAAATGGTCCTGAAACCACTCATGGCACTTTTTCGTGAACTCACCATCACCACAAATGGAATGCTTTTGCATCACTTCTTTAATGTACTTGTCTTCATTACCAGTGTAAGGCTTACGATTAAACTCAATCATTTAACTTTCTCTAATAAACATTCTAATGAATGTACTGTCGGCTTTTCTGATAAGACACTATAGTTTTCCTTTATAGTCTCTATTGGCCAACTCCACCATTCGGTGCTCAGTAACAACTCGATTATTTCTCTAGAAAATCGATACTTAATGATTCTTGCCGGAGAACCAGCGACGATAGCATATGGTGGAACGTCTTTAGTCACAACCGCATTAGCTGCCACAACCGCCCCATGCCCAACCGTGACCCCACGTGTAATCACTGCACCAGTAGCGATCCACACATCACTTCCTACCAGCACCTTTTTTTCAAAACGATCATAAGGACACTCGACACCATTAGGTCTAATTCCATCATGCTCATTATATAAAAACGAATGCTGAGTTATTCTTGTGTAGTCATGCTCAGCCCCACCTATAGAAACATTCCAAGAAACGGAACAAAAAGCTCCTAATTCAGCACACATGATTACTGTTCCCATCCCTGTGTAACTGTACCGGCCAAGCTGACTAGAGTATATCTGGTTGTTTCTATCAACCCTGACAAAGTCTCCAAGTGCCGAATAATCAACTCGGCTAAAATTACCAACACTGCAGCACTCACCAAGTTGAGATTCTTTTACTCTCGCACCTTGATATACATCACATGAATCTGGGATTGAGCTAGTCTTTTGTTGTATTTTCATACATCAGCTTTTTCGTAAAAGTTTGTATAAATATCATGCGCTGCATCTTGCAACGAAAACTTTGGCGACCAATTGAATTCACGATAAAACTTCTCAGATGACATTAACGACAAGCTATCGATGACTTTTCGATTGTTATCAACCTTAAGAAGTTCATGATTACTAAATGCATTTACAATAATTTCCCCTATGGTTCTAACACTGGCTAGCTCTCCACTACCCAAGTTAAACACTCCGGAAGTCTTATTGTTTTGAACGACTTGATGCAGCGCAGCTACAACATCTTTAATGTAAATATACTCCCTAGACAACCCTTTCACTGATACTGATAAAGGTTGTCCCAATGAAGCATTCTGGAAGAATGTATTCAGTAGTCCGCCTTCGTACTCATCGTGAGTGAACACTTGAGCTAAGCGAATTACTTTTATTTTCAAATCCGCCTTTGCATTGAAGAATTTAGCCGTCATTTCCGATGAAGCTTTGGAAAGTGCGTATTCAGTCTCTGGGATAACCTCATCAGACTCTAACCAAGGAGCATTCATACTTCCATAAACAGAGCAAGAAGAGAGGTAAGTCATATTCTTCAAGTGAACTTCAGCTGCAGCCTCAAATATTGCCCGGTCAAGAGTAATATTACCTAAATAGCAGTCTCCTTTGGCATAGGGTCTCACTGAAGCTAAATGTAATACCGCATCAGCGTCTGAGAAGATATCGACTAATGAAGTTACACTATAATCCGTAGACCTCCAGATTGCTTTATTTGGAGGATTACCCAGTAAGCTCTCGCTCCTAGTTAGCGCAAGGATCTTGTACTTGTCTGAATAAGCCTCTAAAAACCGCCTACCTATCAGTCCATTAGCACCAGTAACTACGAGTTTCATCGATTCACCACCTACCTGTATCACTAAGCTATGGGAAAGATGCAATAGCCGCACTTTTCCATTTTACCATTCATCCTTTTTACCTCATCACCGACACCATAGTAGAGTTCTCGATAAACTTCTTTCCCTGTGATGTCTGGCATTTCAAATCTCTCAGATGGCGGCTGACAGTAAAACTCTAAGCACGTGCTTCTCGTATCATACGTAGCTGGTATGGCTACATTAACTCCCAGCAAATGCTCCAAAGCAATATCTAATAGGTTAACTCCACAAGACTGATTTATAAGCCTCCACATATGGCAACCATCTAATCGTGGGGTTACTTCAATCAAATAAGGCGTTTCTTCTTCCATTTTTATTTGAAAATAGACTGGACCATTGGTGATCTGAAGTGCTTTTACAGTATCTAGAACCAATGCTTTTACATTTTCATTAGCTAGAGTAGAAAGTGCTGATGGAAGTATATGCTTGTGAATGATTCCACCATCAAACATAGCCCAAGAAACACGCCCAGACGGCAAGAAGAATTTTAGTTCGCCGTCTACTACGTAAGCGTTTACAGAGATTTCTTCCCCTTCAATTTTCTTTTCAGCAATGACTTTGCCTGATCTTGAGTATTGGATAGCATTACGAAATGCTGCTTTTAATTCTTCTTCATTATGTGCAGTTGTCACTCCTCTCTGTCCCTGGCTATCAACAGGTTTCACGAACAAAGGAAAAGAGAGATCGACGCTGGTGCTTTCATTTTCCATCACACAAAAAGGTACTGAGCCCACACAATGCTTCAGCTTTTCTCGGAAGAGATCTTTATTATTGCAGCTCAATGCCGTCTCGTAAGACACAAAATGAGGAAGCCCTAGTTGTTCACTGACATAAGCAACTGTCGGCATTGCAACATCTGAGCCTACAGAGTAGATAATATCAATGGCCTTATCCTGACAATATTTCTTAACTTTTTCTTTATCAGTGATATCGATTAAAGCGAATTGATCTGCATACTTTAAGCCTCGACCATCATCCGAATAGCTCAGAGCATGCACCTCATAGTTACCGCTGTAATGTAGCGATTTCAAGATATCAACTTGCGCATTGCCAATACCTAAGATCACAATTTTTTTCATTATCAATTCACCAATTTAGCTAAAAATAGCATTGAGGTTATTTACAAGATTCTGTTTCGAGTAATACTCTTTAATCGCAGTCGCACTTTCAATGCAGCTCATTTCGTTAATCTCTAAGCTGAAATCATCAATGTTGGACACCTTTGCACCGAGAGTTTCAAGAGTTTCAAACGATGAAGTTTCTTTTCTTAAATAAACCATCTTCCCCATGCCAAGCAACACACGAGTTGTGCTCATGGCTTGCTGACGATTGTGGTTGAAAACAGCGATATCAACGGTGGTAAGTAGCGACATATAGTCATCGTATTTGATGTAATCAAGAATAGGCTCAAATGAGCTGCCAAACATTTTACGACCAAGCTGTACCATGGCATTTGCATGCTTCTTTGAGCCATAGTTCAAAGGGCAGATAATACGCACATTTTCATTTACAAATGGTGCAATCTTGGCAAATGCCTCTTCATGATTATTTGTTGGATCTGCGGAATTACCAATAAGAATGTTGAGCTTATTGTCTTTTTTATCCGCGATAGGGATATCGTGATACAGGCTCGCTGGATACATAAAGTAAGGTAAGTGAGGCGCTTTCGTCCCATACCATTTCACAACATTTTCATAATCACCTTTAATGCTGGTAATGATATACCCCATATCTTTGATCACTTTTTTTCGGAAAAACTCTTTGTATCGACCTCGACGAGTTAACAAATTCTCATCTCGGCTGTACAAATCACCTCCCCAAACTGCCCAATAACACTTTGGTAGCAGAAACCTCAACACCCATAAAATTTGGGTTATCTTGATTTTAAAAAGACCATGAATGATGATCTTTTCCGCCTTGATTCCATGCTTGATCAAGTTCTTGAGAAACACCAAGTAATCGAAGTAATTGTGCTTCTTTTTATCATAAGAAAAGATGTTACTCCTCTCTTTGATAGGGAATTTGTCATGAGTTTTAAACACGAAAAAGACTTGCTCACTCATGTCCAAATTTTCTTCAACAAAATCTATGTAGTCCGCTGTAAACTTATCGTCATTGATGATATTTACAAACTTCATTTAGCTCACCAATGCTTTTAAGTATTGGCCATAAGAGTTTTTCTCTAACCCTTTTGCAAGTTCAAGCAATTGCTCTTTCGTCAACCAATCATTGTTGAAAGCTATCTCTTCCAAACAAGCCACTTTCAACCCTTGAACATTTTCAATAGTTTCCACAAATGAAGATGCTTCAAGCAAACTTGCATAAGTGCCTGTATCCAGCCAAGCAAAACCACGCCCGAATACCTTAACGTTTAAACGGCCTCTATCGAGATACATCTGATTCAGAGTAGAGATTTCCAGTTCACCTCGTGCTGAAGGCTTAACTTGTTTGGCCAATTCGATAACATCATTATCGTAAAAATAAAGTCCAGTAACGGCATAGTTGGATTTAGGTTGTTCTGGCTTTTCTTCGATTGACACGGCGCGCATCTGTTCGTCAAATTCAACGACACCAAAGCGCTCAGGATCTTTAACTTTGTATCCAAAAACCGTAGCCCCTTCTCCTGCATCGACTGATTTTGCCGCCCTCTGAAGAATTGGCGTAAAGCCTTGACCGTAAAAAATATTATCACCTAAAACCAAGCAAACCGAATCATTTCCTATGAACTCTTCGCCGATAATAAATGCCTGTGCTAATCCTTCTGGCTTTTCTTGGATAGCGTATGTCAATGCAATACCAAAATCAGACCCATCACCAAGTAAACGCATAAAACCCTCTTGATCTTCGGGAGTGGTGATGATTAATATTTCTCTAATCCCCGACAGCATCAAAACTGATAACGGGTAATAAATCATTGGTTTGTCATAGACAGGAAGCAGTTGCTTTGAGACACCACGAGTAATTGGATATAGGCGCGTTCCAGAGCCACCAGCGAGGATAATGCCTTTCATTTTCTACCTTATTCTAAATTATTGACCAAGACGCTCTAAGCTATAAGAGCCATCTAGAACACGTTGCCACCATTCTTTATTCGCTAGGTACCATTCCACGGTTTTACGCAAGCCGGTCTCAAAGGTTTCTTCTGGTGTCCAGCCCAATTCATGTGCAATTTTAGAAGCGTCTATAGCGTATCGAACATCATGCCCTGGGCGATCTTTTACATACGTGATTAAATCTTGGTAACGTGCAATGCCTTCTGGCTTGTTTGGCATAAGTTCTTCTAGAATCTCACAAATTGACTTAACAACATCGATGTTTGCTTTTTCATTGTGACCACCAATATTGTACGTTTCCCCAATCACACCCTCTGTCACGACTTTGTAGAGCGCTTTGGCATGATCTTCTACAAATAGCCAATCGCGGATCTGCATACCATCGCCATAAACTGGCAGTGGTGAACCCTTTAATGCGTTTAAGATCATTAAAGGGATCAGTTTTTCAGGAAAGTGGTATGGGCCATAGTTATTGGAACAATTAGTTACGACCGTCGGAAAACCATAAGTTCTTAACCAAGCACGAACAAGATGATCACTCGAAGCTTTTGATGCAGAGTATGGTGAAGACGGTGCATACGAGGTTTCCTCAGTAAACAAGTCATCTGTCCCCTCTAAGTCTCCATAAACTTCATCTGTTGAGATGTGATGGAAGCGAAACGCCGCTTTGCTATCGATATCCAACTGACTCCAATATGCCCGAGCCACCTCAAGCAAGGTATAAGTACCGACAATATTCGTCTCAATAAAAGCAGCGGGACCATCAATAGAGCGATCTACGTGAGATTCAGCGGCCAAATGCATTACCGCATCAGGTTTATGTTCTGAAAAGACACGCTCCAGCACGGTACGATCACAGATATCCACTTGCTCAAAAGCATAGCGTTCGTTACTTGACACTTCGCTAAGAGATTCAAGGTTACCTGCGTAGGTCAACTTATCTAAGTTAACCACCGAATCTTGCGTGTGATTAATAATATAACGCACAACAGCAGAACCAATGAAACCAGCTCCACCTGTAACTAAGATTTTCATTTTAATTTTATATCCACATTTACGGGCTATCCGGCCTCGTGCACTAACCTCTCGCTAGTAACGCAAAACCTTCTGAGTCGAAATTAACACCCTGATTAAGTTGGGTGATTGCGACATACTTACCTTAACCCTTTTTTGTTTCACTTAAGACTGATTGTAACCCAACATAAGATATTCAAAGTCTTCCTCTGACCAATGAATACCCCGTTTACTCAGTTCTTTTCTAAACGAGCGATGCAGACGATCTAAGTTTCGTTTTTTCCATTGCTCACCAGATTGAAGGCGACACTTATCAAAATCGATAATCCAGACCTTATCATCACTGTCTAACAGGATATTATGAATGTTCAGATCAGTATGATTGACACCAACATCGTGCATTTTACGAACTTCAAAGCCAATTTTTTGGTAGTCTTTACTGGATAAGCGCTCTGCCTGCAGTTTATCAACGAGATCGCTTGCCTCTGATATTTTTTCGCTCAATAAATCTGCTCGATACAACAAGCCTGTTTGTTCTACTTTAGCGGCAATTGGACGAGGAACATTAACGCCAGCAGTACGTAATTTTTGTAGCAGAACAAACTCGGAGTAGCTGCGTGTTCTCTCTGCGCCCAGGAATAAATATTGATCCCGAACGATCTTTCCAAACAAGCCACCACGTCGATAATGACGCAGCGCGGCTTGCATGGTATCAAGTTGAACAAACCAAGTAGTCCCGCGCCCGATTGCGCTACCGACGATAGCATTACAGCCGCGCCAGTAGTTGATATCAAACAAACTATCAATGGACTCAGTGACCAAGCTTTCGTCATACCATATATGTGTATTATTTTCTTGATAGTGCTTCATCACGCCCCTCAGAAAAAGAGAACATAAGACCATGTAAAGGCAGCAAACAGCAATCCCACAAAGACAGCAGCAGAACCAATGTCTTTTGCTCGACCACTTAATTCGTGTCTTTCTACACCAATCCTATCCACAACCGCTTCAATCGCAGAGTTGATCAGTTCTATAATCAACACTAAAACGACAGTACCGAGCATCACAATGCGTTCTACCTGAGAAACGTCTAACCAGCAAAGCAGTAACACAGCGACAACGAGTAGTGCTAATTCTTGTCGAACGGCAGCTTCATGCTTCACTGCGGCCTTTAAGCCTTGAAGTGAATAGATACTGGCTTTAAAGATCCGCTGAATGCCCGTATTCCCAGGTTTTCCTGAAACGGTTTCTGTTTTCTGCTTGTCCTGATTACCCACTTGAATGTCTCATGATTACATCATAGCGTCATTTTACATTGTTCTATTAGAGGAACAATCTAGTAAGACTCTTTTACTGATCTTCACTGACACCGCACCTCTTCAACTAGCTTCTTTCAGAAAATGAAGGCTTCAAGTAACATAACAACCAATACCATACGAATTGCTGGATTACTTATGAAGATTGCATTGGTCCATTTAAGACACGCATACTCTGGCGGAGTAGAGCTGTACCTTAATCAAATGGCGAGATATATGGCAGAGAAAGGAGAAGACGTCACTATCATATGTCGCTCTCATGCCGACACGCCTCCGCACCCTAACGTTAAGTTCGTGAAGCTACGCGGTTTTAGTATTGGCAAAAGCCACCGCCTTTGGAAGTTTGCCAAGACCGTAGAGAAGCATGTAAAAGAATCTGACTATGATTTGGTGTACGGCTTAGCTCACGCGTGGACACATGATGTCTTGAGAATTGGAGCAGGCACAAGTCTTCATATGGCTCGCTCTTTAAATAAACCAATGCGCATCAAAGATCGAGTGACGCACCTTATTGAGCAAAAAGCAATGGCTCCAGGTGCTTACTATCATGTCATTAGTAATTCACATAAGAGCGCTCAAGAAATCCAAGAAGTTCATAATGTGCCTGAAGAAAAAGTCACGGTAATCCATAACTTTGTCGATACAAAGCGCTTTGATTCACAAAGGGTCGAAAAGGAGTCTTTAGAGCTTAAGCAACAAATGGAACTTGACCCTAACAAGCCTATTTTCCTTTTCCTAGGTACTGGATATGAAAGAAAAGGGCTAAAACAAACGCTCACTGCATTTTCCAAACTGAGCATTGATGCTCAATTGGTTATCGTTGGCCGAGAGACTCACGAGGGTGAGTACATTAAGTTTGCGGAAAGCTTAGGGATACAAGACAAATGCAAGTTTATGGGAGAAGACAAGCGACCAGAGCTCTACTTTGCGCTGGCTGATTGCTATGTACTGCCTACTCTCTATGAACCTTTTGGTTTTACTGTTATCGAATCTCTAGCATGCGGCACACCGTCTATTACCACTGAAAACTGTGGCGCCAAAGAGGTCCTCAAGCCAGAAGTGTCGAGCGTCATTGGGGCAGAGGTAAATCCAGATGAGTTGGCAAAAGCCATGGAATCTTGGGCAGATAAAAAACGTACAACCAATGTTAGTGAACAATGCCGTGAGTTAGCGTTAACCATGGATGTTGAAACTGTATTGGAGAAAAACTACCAACAGCTGTTGGCGGTATACAAAATGAAGCAGCAGTCAGCTAACGCCTAATTTGGGGTTGGCTGACTACACCATAAAATCATGCTCCTCTCTTAGCCTACTGTTTGGTTAAGAGAGACTTTCTAACACGTTCTCAAGCTTTTCTTGCACCTGCTCAACGGTAATTGCGGCCATTAGGTTATCGCCCTTAGCACGAGTTCCCCACGCGAGTGATTCCACTGGCTGACCTTGTTGTTCTTCAACATATTGTTGGTAAACACTCACGACATTATCCAAATCGTTATACGGCCCTGTACGTCTAGGGTCACTATGAGCGTATAAGCCAATCACAGGCGTCATCTGAGTTGTCGCCAAGTGAGCAGGGCCTGAATCTGGACTAATAACAACCGCGGCTTCACGCAAAATCGCCGTCAGTTGCTTTAAACTTGTTTCACCGACGATGTTGGTGACAGGTTGTTCGCATAGTGACTCAATTTTATGCGCTAATTGCTTTTCTCTTACTGCTGGCGACCCACATAGGACCACATGAAGTCCTCGAGATGACGCATAATCTGCAATTGCAGCATATCGCTCAACCAACCAATTGCGAGAATCTTTGCTTGCCGCTGCAGAAATCACGACACACTTTTTACCTTGAGTAATGGTCTTAGCATAGTCGACAGCCTCACTAGGTAATGGGATATTCCAAGTTGGCTTGTTGAATGGAACACCAATGTACTTAGCAAACTCGGCCATGTTATCTAGCACATGAAGTACCGTTGTGTTCGGCAAGTGACGGTTAGTGAACCACCACTGCCCTTCTCTAGTCCTGTTCTTACTAAAACCAACTTTGTATTTTGCCTTGATCCCTAAAGACAAAATACTCGACCTCAGAGCCGCCTGCATATGTAGCAAGCCATCAAACTGGATACCTTTTAGCTGTCCCCAAACAGCCTTCATCCCTTTAAGGCCTTGTGACTTATCAAAAACAATCACATTAATGTCAGGCAAATCACCTATCAGCTGTGCCTCAATTTTGCCGGTAATCCAAGTTATCTTGGTTTGTGGCCAGTGCTTTTGAATCTCCTGAACAACAGAGATCGCATGACAAACATCGCCAATTGCCGACAAACGCAGTACACACAAGTGAGATGGAGGAGAAGTAAATAAATTCATTATGATTTGTGCTTTCGTTGTAAGAGCATTACTGACACAGCTTGAAGTATTTTTCGAGCGTCTTAATACAAATTAAGCTTTCTAACTGTTCATCCTGAAATTGAGCCACATGTCGATGTGCATTTTCAATCATAGCCTCAGCTTTATCTGGATTTTCAAGGTAGTAGTTAATTTTCTCGTCGAAGTCAGACCAATCATCTTTCACTTCAACATAGTGAACCCCTGGTTGTAACGTACCTTCCATAAACCACGTTTCAAAACGCATCTTAGGTGTCACAACGACAGAATTAGAAGACATAGCCCACTTTAAGTTAGTCGCGACATCATTACCTTCAAGGCAAATGATAAACTTATACTTCAATTGGTCTTGGATCGACATAAAGTCTTTTTGCCATTCTGGGTGCTCTTGAGAAGGATTGGATTGACCGGCATCCATCATTGGGTTCTCAAACATTGTCTCCATAAAGCGAATACGATGAACCCGCTTTACAAAACCACGAAAAACCGCCATATCTTTCTTAGAGCGAAAGTCTAATTCGTCGTTCACAAACTGGAAGTGCCTACGTTTGTTCAGTTTGAACAACACCGAGTTGTCATTATTACCTTCAATCGGTCTAGCCTTATAGAGCGTCGGACAATCCTCTACTGCGACTTCATCCCCAAAGTAATAGCAAAACGGATTAGTGTCAGGGAAGTAACGGAGAAACTCTTTAAGGTCATAAATATACGCGCTTTGCCCCTTATGAGAAAAACGACTTAAACTTGTCGCTTTACTGGAATTCAGAGCGCTCGGAGCGCTGATTTTACAATAGTAATCCACTCGATCTTGGACTAACTTCATTTGACCTTGAAACTTCTTTTCTAGCTTGTTTTTGTTATTAGCAAAATACGTACGGGGAGCAATGGTTAACAACAGGTTTTTTATGTAGTAAAAAAGTTTCATTAAAAAGTTATGCCCTTATCAAACCTATGTTTGTAGGTGTTACCTATTCTCGAGTCGATGATGTATCATACTACTTTTAAGCGTTTTTTGACACTTTTGACAAACACAACGAGCCGCATATGAAACAACAAGGTCATAGTGCCACACACGTCATTTATCCGGGAACCTTCGACCCTATCACAAACGGTCACCTAAACCTCATAGGACGCGCAGCCCAAATGTTCGACTCTATCACTATTGGTGTTGCCGCTAGTCCTTCCAAAAAGACGCTGTTCACCTTGGAAGAGCGCGTACAGCTAGTAGAGCGCTCTATTAGCCACCTTTCAAATGTCAATGTAGAGGGCTTTACTGGTCTGTTAGTAGATTTTGCAAAAGCTCAAAACGCGAATATTCTAATTCGAGGCCTACGGACCACAGTTGACTTCGAGTATGAGTTTGGCTTAACCAGTATGTACAGAAAGCTAATGCCTGGCCTTGAAAGTGTTTTTCTTACCCCTGATGACGAGTACGCATTCTTATCTTCCACGATCGTGAGAGAAGTAGCTTTACACGGTGGTGAGATTAGCCGATTTGTACCAGCTCCAGTTGAATTGGCACTCACTCAAAAAATAAAAAAATAACACGACCATACAATGCTACAACCAAACTAAAGAGTTTCAATGAATATACTAATCGTGTGTAAAGGCACATTACCTCCAGTCACTTATGGTGGGACAGAACGTGTTGTATGGAGCTTAATGAAAGCACTTCATCAACTGGGTCATAACGTTTACATTCTGAACCCAGAGCCCATGACATGTGTCTGGGCGACGTGTATTACCCAGCAACCAGACTTGTCTATTGATGAGCAAATTCCCGATGAAGTAGATGTTGTTCACTTCCATGTTGGTGGCAGCTGCAGCAAAAAGCCTTATGTCATCACTCGTCATGGCAACAACACCGTTACCAAGAAAAACGATCCCAATTCAATTTTCGTTTCTCAAAAACATGCACTTAATCATGGCTGTGAGGCCTTTGTGTACAACGGTCTAGACTGGAGTGATTACCGTCAGCCAAATTTAGAACCAGATAATAGAGATAACCGCTATCACTTCCTTGGCAAAGCTGCATGGCGTTTAAAAAACGTCCAGGGTGCAATAGATATTACGAAAAAAGGCAATGTCGCTTTGGATGTTTTAGGTGGGCACCGGTTGAATTTTAAGATGGGATTTCGCCTTACCTTAGATCGCCACGTCAAGTTTCATGGCATGGTCAACAACACAGAAAAATGTGCAGTGCTTGAGCGCTCTAAAGGTTTAGTCTTTCCTGTTACTTGGGAAGAGCCATTTGGCTTAGCTATTACAGAAAGTCTGTTTATGGGGGCGCCCGTGTTTGCGACTCCGTATGGCTCACTGCCAGAGTTAATCAACGCGCCAGAGTTTGGATCATTGTCAAATATTGAAGATGAACTGGCAGACGCTATCAGACATGGCGATTACAATCCAAAACTGTGCCACGAATATGCTCGAGATACTTTTGATCACATTTCAATGGCCAAGGCTTATATAGAGAAGTACGAAAAAGTACTCAATGGAGAAACTTTGAATCAGTTTCTTTCTGAGCCAGCAAAACAAATTAAAAAGTTACCTTACTTCAGATAGAACACCAATTTTGAGTCGCAATGAAAGCATTTTGTATCACTTTAAAAGGCTGTGAAGACAGGCAAGAAACAACATTAAACACCCTCAAGAGAATCGGTTTAGACTGTGAAGTGTTCTTTGGCGTTGATGCGCGTAAAGATTCACATCCTTTATTGGAACATTTAGATCGACGCCAGTTTGAATTCAACATGGGTCGTCCGTGCATCATTGGTGAAGCTGGTTGTTATGCTAGCCATTACCTACTTTGGCAAAAATGCGTTGAGTTAAATGAACCAATCATCATCTTCGAAGATGATCTCAGCATTGAAGACGAGCTATTCCTTAACACATTAAAGGTCGTCGCAAAAAATATCGAAAACTGTGGTTATATTCGTACAGAAAACACCAGTAGTCGTGGTATGTTCTACGACGTGAAGCAATACGGTTCTCAACATCTAGTAAAGTATCTAAAAGTCCCACAATGCACCACTTCATATGCAATTAGTCCGGCCACTGCACAAGCATTTATTCAAACAAGCAAAACCTTCCAATACCCCGTAGATGTCTTTCTTCGTAATACTTGGCTTCATAAACAAGCAATGTTTGGAGTCAGACAAGCAGGTCTACGTGGCGGAAACAAGCCATCCATTATTGGTAATAGAAAACGCCAAGGCAAGAAAAACTATATTGTTGCAACGATGAAGTTCATCAATAAAGCAAAAAGTATGACGTTGAACTTAATGATGAATGGCTACCATCTGCTAAAAATGGGCCAGGAGTACGGCCCGAAGAAGTTTAATACCTAACGCAACTTACTTCTGGCACTGATTACAAAAGAAAGTATTACGCTGGCCAATCTTCTGCTCTTGAAGCGGCTCTCCGCATGTGGGGCAAGG
This sequence comes from Vibrionaceae bacterium, assembly GCA_018222805.1. Lineage (GTDB taxonomy): Bacteria > Pseudomonadota > Gammaproteobacteria > Enterobacterales > Vibrionaceae > Vibrio. Next base: position 16,135 of record JAAEZQ010000034.1, on the reverse strand, counting down.
CTCACCCGCTTTGCCGTATACCAATAACTCTTGAGCAAAGTATCCTGGTTTGCCATCTGCCTGCGCAAAATCCTTGAGCGTGGTGCCACCTTGATTTATCGCGATCTCTAGTGTGGCTTTGATATTGGTAACGAGTAATTTCCACTCTTCTGCCGTCACTTTACCTGAGGGTCTGGTTGGATGGATCCGAGATTTAAACAAGGATTCGTTGGCGTAAATATTACCAACACCAACCACGACTTTATTGTCCATGATGAACTGCTTGACCGCGACACGTTTACCTTTGGCTTTCTCTGCTACATACTCCGATTGAAACTCTTCCGTTAACGGTTCTGGCCCCATATGGTCAAGTACTGCATGAGACTCACCAGGCGCACACCACAGCCAAGCACCAAATCGACGCGGATCGTTATAGCGTAGCACTTTGCCATTGGTCAGCTTCAGATCAACATGATCATGTTTAGCAGGAGGAAAATCCGCATCAAGCACACGTAATGAGCCCGACATACCCAAATGTACAATCGCGGTTCCCATATCGGTCTCAATAAGCAGGTATTTTGCGCGACGACGAATTGCACTAATAACCTGCCCTTCAAGCTGTTTCAGCTCCTGAGGAATATCCCAGCGTAACTTCGGGGTCCGGAATACAAATGCTTGGATCGTTTGACCCAGCATATGTGGCGTGATTCCCATACGGCTGACTTCGACTTCAGGTAATTCAGGCATTGTCGACTCCATTCATTTTGTTAATCAATCTGCGCCGCTAGCATAATAGAAATGTACTCAGATATACACTTCACATGTTCAGCTTACTCTGGAACAATGTAATCACCATCTACCGAAATCGCGATCCATTTATCTTGCCAGTTCTTGAACAGCCAAAAATCCGTTAAACGATAGAAGGTCACCCGCTGTGGTTCGTCGAGCCCCTGATACCAAACTTCAATCGTTTCTGGTGTATCGAGTCGTGGTTTTAGTGCCTCGTACTGCTTTTCGGATAACTCGGTACCTTCAAGTGATTGCCAGCGAGCCACAAGTTCTTCAGCGGGAATGCTAATTTTGAGGTTGGATTGCCACTGGCCATTTTTAAGCTCCAATTCCCAACCGCTATAGTAAATCGCACTCACCTCATGATCAGATCGCAGCAAGTTTGGATAAGGATCCACCTCTTCCGATAATAAATAGGTTTTGATCCACATCGGCGCATTTAAGATCACAATAAAAGCGATGATGCCTAAGATAAGAATATTGTTCCATCGGCGACGACGAGTCGGACTAACACGCATAACCGCTCCTAATTTCTGCAAGTCACAGTAAGTTAGCAAAGCAGGTAAATATTGACTAGAAAATCTGTAAACAGATGCGGAAAAGCAGCGAAGAATATTAGTGAGGATGAATGTGAGAAACAGGAGGCAATAAAAAACCCAACTCGAAAGCTGGGTTTTTCAATTCGTAAAAGAGTCAGAAACCAATTATTTGATTTTTGCTTCTTTGTACATAACGTGCTGGCGTACAACTGGATCAAATTTCTTGATCTCAAATTTGCCTGGCATGTTACGCTTGTTCTTATCAGTTGTGTAGAAGTGGCCTGTACCTGCAGAAGATACTAGACGGATTTTCTCACGAACGCCTTTCTTTGCCATTGCTTATTTCCTCTTAAACGTTTTCGCCACGTGCACGCATGTCTGCAAGAACAGTATCAATACCTTTCTTGTCGATGATGCGCATACCTTTAGCAGATAGACGTAGTTTAACAAAACGTTTTTCGCTCTCTACCCAGAAACGATGAGTTTGTAGGTTCGGCAGAAAACGACGCTTAGTAGCATTTCGTGCGTGTGAACGGTTGTTACCCGTTACTGGACGCTTACCAGTTACTTGGCATACTCGTGACATGAATGTCTTCTCCAAAATCGTTTCAGCTCGATATCAACCTTGGTGGCCGAACCTCTCTATCTCTCAAAAAGAAGTTAGAGGTTAAGAACCGCTATGGAAAATCCATACAAGGCTATCAAAGGTCGCGCATTATACTAACTTGACATGCATTGCTCAAGACCCGAACAGATCCTTTTTACAGGTTTTCGTGATCTTTTTTTAGACAGCAGGTTTTTTCTAGCAGTCCAAGCTGAATTTAGTTTAAAATTTAGTGGCGTGGATGATAGCAGATTTTTTGCAACTAACAACCTAAAAAACGCACAGTTATACCCATCCTCTTTCAGCAAAAGAGACACTTTCTCCATCGCCGATGACGAAATGGTCCAAAATGCGAATATCCACCAGTGCTAGAGCATCGATTAAACGGCGAGTAATTCTTCTGTCAGACTGGCTCGGCTCCGCCACACCTGAAGGATGATTGTGAGCGAGAATCAAGGCTGCAGCGTTATGATGCAAGGCTCGCTTCACCACTTCTCGCGGGTAAACCGACGCAGCATCCAGCGTCCCTTCGAATAAGATTTCATCTTTTATAACTCGGTGCTGATTATCGAGAAAAAGAATATAAAAAGCCTCTCTTTGTCGATCTCTTAAAATAGAAGAGAGGTACAACTTTGTCTGTTCCGGGCTAGTTAAGGCATCACCACGCTTTAAAGTTTCCGCTAAATAACGTTGAGCCATCTCAAGCACGGCTTGTAGTTGGACATATTTTGCCTGTCCCAAGCCTTTATGTTGGCAGAACTCTTTCTCTGATGCCGAAAACAGCTGTCTGAGCGAGCCAAAATCCTGAATAAGGAAATCCGCCAGTTCAATCACATTCATGCCTTGTGTGCCTGTACGCAGAAATATGGCAAGTAATTCAGCATCCGTCAGCGCCTGTGATCCTCGCATGAGGAGCTTCTCTCTGGGCATGGACTCATTCGGTAAGGATTTGAGTATCATCGACTGTCTCTTTAAAGGTAAGAACCCCTATTCCACAAAACAAAAAGCGAAAGTCGAGGATGACTTTCGCTTTTTTAGTTCTGCTCTGATTTTCTGTGTAATTCAGTAGTTCGTCAGAGTTTAAAGTTAGCAACCAGACTTTAAATTCTTAGCGAGCATAATGGGATGTCCCAACCTCAAATTGGAACCGCATAATAATGACATAGCAAAACAAGCAAGCTAAATATACGCAGGCGGTAACACTTTTAGTTGTGCTAAACTCGTCGCCAGAAAAATTGGAGATCTCACATGCAAACACTAGCAGGAAAGAAAATTCTACTCGGCATCAGTGGCGGTATTGCCGCGTATAAATGTGCGGAGCTAACCCGTCGCCTAATAGAAAGAGGCGCGCAAGTTCAGATTGTCATGACCAAGGCAGCCAAAGAGTTTATTACTCCACTCACGATGCAAGCCGTTTCTGGTCGACCTGTCTCTGACAGTTTATTAGATCCCGCAGCAGAAGCGTCGATGGGACATATTGAATTGGCAAAATGGGCTGATTTAGTGCTGCTCGCGCCAGCAACGGCTGATTTGATTGCCCGTATGTCTGCTGGGATGGGAAATGACTTACTGACAACCCTAGTGTTAGCCACTGATTCGCCAGTCGCGGTATCTCCAGCAATGAATCAGCAAATGTACCGTAATGTTGCCACCCAAGAAAACATCTCGACGCTAGAACGTCGTGGCATGCATATCTGGGGACCTGCAGCTGGAGAGCAAGCTTGTGGCGATGTCGGCCCAGGCCGTATGTTAGAACCAATGCAGCTGGTTCATCTGTGTGAGCAGTTTTTTCAGCCTAAGTTACTAGAAGGTAAATCCGTGCTGATCACAGCAGGCCCAACCCGAGAAGCCATCGACCCTGTGCGTTACATCAGCAACCACAGCTCAGGAAAAATGGGCTTTGCACTGGCGAATGCAGCAGCACAACTGGGGGCGAAGGTTACTCTGGTGAGCGGCCCGGTCAGTTTGAGCACACCAGTTGGCGTCGAGCGCATTAACGTCGCAAGTGCGCAAGAGATGTTTGATGCTGTGATGGAGTATGCCACCAGCCATGACGCGTTTATTAGTTGTGCAGCGGTTGCCGATTATCGACCGGAGGACATCGCGTCTCAAAAGTTGAAAAAGACAGAAGACAACGACCAGATGGTCATCAAAATGGTGAAGAACCCTGATATTGTAGCGTCGGTTGCAGCAATGACAGATAAACGCCCATTTACCGTCGGCTTCGCCGCAGAAACCAATGACGTTGAAACGTATGCGCGCGGTAAGTTAGTGAAGAAAAACCTCAATATGATCTGCGCTAATGATGTCTCGGTTGAAGGTCAGGGCTTCAATAGCAATGACAACGCGATTACTCTTTTCTGGCCAGAAGGAGAACTTGCTCTCGCTTTAGAGTCAAAAGAAGCTTTGAGTTTTAAAATCCTCGAAAAAATGCACGCATTAATGTAACTAGTGCTCATTTTTTGAAAAGAATTTGGCGAAAATTTAGTGCAAACATGACAATTGAGGGTGTTGTAACTCCCAATCCACCCTCAGTAGTCTAGTTTGATCCGACTTAGCGTCTTATAATCCCCTCCGCTCAACTTTGTATTTTGAAAGGAAATAACTAATGGCCGGCAGTAAAAAATCCAATCGTCGTGAAGAGATCTTGCAAGCGTTAGCACAGATGCTTGAATCTACAGAAGGCGCTTCACGTATTACTACGGCAAAACTGGCGAAACAAGTTGGCGTTTCAGAAGCGGCGCTCTACCGCCATTTCCCAAGTAAAGCGCGTATGTTCGAAGGTTTGATCGAATTCATTGAAGAGGCATTAATGACTCGCATTAACCGTATTCTTGACGACGAAAAAGATACATTAGAGCGCATTCGTATGGTGATGCACCTGATTCTGGTCTTTTCGGAGCGTAACCCGGGTCTGACACGCATTCTGTCAGGTCATGCTCTAATGTTTGAAAATGAACGCCTGCGTGAGAGAATCAACCAGTTATTCGAACGAATTGAAACGCAACTGCGTCAGATTTTACGTGAACGCAAACTTCGTGAAGGGAAATCTTTCCCTGTAGAAGAACGCATTCTTGCGGCACAGATCCTAGGTCAAGTAGAAGGCAGTCTAAACCGCTTTGTTCGTAGTGACTTCAAATATCAGCCTACTGCCAACTTTGATGAATACTGGGCATTGCTCAGCGCACAAATTAAGTAGAGATTATGAGTAAAGACAAACAAATGCAGCCAGAGTTTTCTCTTTCCCTGCTCCATCCACGTAACTGGGGCGTATGGATAGGGTTTGGTCTACTGGCGATCATCGTTAATATTCTCCCTTACCGCTTGCTTCTGTCGTTAGGCCAATCAGTTGGCAAGCTCGGCATGCGCTATGGTAAAAAACGTGTACACGTTGCAAAGCGCAACCTGGAGTTGGCTTTTCCGGATAAACCTCAAGAAGATATCGACCGTATCGTCAAAGAGAACTTCAAAAATACTGGTATGGCGCTGATCGAAACTGGCATTACCTGGTTCTGGCCAACTTGGCGCTTCAAAACTCTACTGGTAGAAAAAGATCTTAGCGCGTTAAAAGAGAAAGCAAAAGAAGGCAAAGGCGTGCTACTTTGCTGTGTGCATGCATTGAACCTAGAAATCACAGCACGTGCTTTTGCGGTAATGGGATTAGCAGGTTATGGGGCTTTTCGTCCGCACGACAACCCAGCTTATAACTTTATCCAATACTGGGGACGAACCCATAATGGCAACAAACTGATTGACCGTAAAGACGTGAAAAAGATGATTCGCGTGCTGCGTAGTGGTGAGCGTCTGTTTTACCTACCAGACCACGACTATGGGCGTAACAAATCGGTGTATGTGCCATTTTTCGCGGTAGAAGATGCGTGTACAACGACAGGCACCAGCATTCTGGCTTATACGTCGAAATGTGCCATCATTCCAGGTTCGGGCTTCCGTAATGAGCAAGGTAAATATGAGATCATCGCTGATAAATGCATTGAAGCCGATTACCCGAAAAAGGATGAAGTTGCCGCTGCCGCGTACATGAACAAATATGTGGAAGAAGTCATCTTACGCGCTCCTGAACAATGGATGTGGCTACATAAACGCTACAAAACCATGCAAGATGAAAGCGTGCCGAAAGGCATCCGCTACAGATAATTCCTAATAAAAGGAAAGGGGCTGATGGATATCCACCAGCCCCTTTTACTATTTTAAAGCTTCAGAATAGATTAAATGCCGTATTCCGCGCGGTACGCTTTTACTGCTTCCAGATGCTCTGTCGCGTTACCTTTCTCTTCAAGGTAAGTGACTAGGTCGCCCAAGCTCACGATAGAGATCACTGCACAGCTAAAGTCGCGCTCAACTTCCTGAATCGCAGACAGTTCGCCCTTGCCTTTTTCTTGGCGGTCGATAGCCACCAATACGCCCGCTAAGTCAGCGCCATTCGCCTTGATGATTTCCATCGATTCACGAATCGCGGTACCAGCAGTAATCACGTCATCAACCAGCATGATGCGACCTTCCAGAGCAGAGCCTACCAGGTTGCCGCCTTCACCGTGGTCTTTCGCTTCTTTGCGGTTAAAGCAGTAAGGCGTGTCGATATCGTGGTGATCAGCAAGTGCAACTGCTGTCGTCGTCGCGATAGGGATGCCTTTGTACGCAGGGCCAAATAGCACATCAAACTCGATACCCGAGTCTGCCAATGCTGCTGCGTAGAAACGGCCAAGACGAGCAAGGTCGCGACCTGTATTGAAAAGACCAGCGTTAAAGAAGTAAGGGCTCTTACGGCCTGATTTCAAAGTAAACTCACCAAACTTAAGAACTTCTTTCTCAAGTGCAAACTCAATAAATTCACGCTGGTATGCTTTCATGGATTTCTCTCAATTTTCAGTTTGTGGATATCAGTATTAACGTTCTAGGACTAAAACCCTAAAAATAAGCAAAAAAATAGCTTCCTTTGCGGGGAAGCTATTTTTAAATAATTAATTTTCTAACGCCGCCTTCTGCGCCGTGACAATTTCGCTAATGCCGATTTTCGCCGACTCTAGCAACGCCATCAATTGCTCATGACTGAACGGTTCGCCTTCTGCAGTGCCTTGAATTTCAATCATCTTACCTTCTTCGGTCATGACAACGTTCATGTCGGTATCGGCTGCTGAATCCTCTACATATTCAAGGTCACACAGTACTTCATCACCCAATAAACCAACAGACACCGCGGCTACGTGGCCTTTCATTGGGTTAGCTTTTAGCTTACCACTGTCGACTAGGTGCTGGAACGCGTCTGCCATCGCAACGCTTGCGCCACTGATAGAAGCGGTACGAGTACCACCGTCTGCTTGGATAACGTCACAGTCAACAGTAATCATGAACTCACCCATCGCCTGTAAATCGACAACAGCACGCAGGCTGCGCGCGATAAGGCGTTGTATTTCCATAGTACGGCCACCCTGCTTACCATTTGCCGCTTCGCGACGAGTACGAGAGTGTGTTGCACGCGGCAGCATGCCGTATTCTGCAGTTACCCAGCCTTTACCCTGGCCTTTTAGCCAACGTGGCACAGATTCTTCGACGGTCGCATTACACAACACTTTGGTATTACCGAACTCCACTAACACTGAGCCTTCAGCGTAAGCTGTATAGTTACGAGTAATTTTGATTGGGCGAACTTGGTCCGCCTTGCGATCGTTTGGACGCATGGGCATCTACCTTAAATATGAGGAGAAGACGATTTGGTTGGGCGGAGATTATAGCGGAATCGTTTCCGGATTCCTAGGTCACAAGTCATGCAATCGACGCACATTTCCTGACGGCATTGCTCTACATCCCGCGCACCGATTCTCACTCCGTGATACACTCTCTAGGTAATTTTCAAAAAATTGAAGACAGGAAAATTCGATGATTTACAGTATGACAGCGTATGCGCGAAAAGAAGTGAAAGGCGACTGGGGATCTGCAGTGTGGGAAATCCGCAGCGTAAACCAGCGCTATCTGGAAACTTACTTCCGCATGCCAGAACAGTTTCGCGCTTTAGAACCTTTACTACGTGACCGTTTTCGTAAGCGTCTTGCTCGCGGTAAAGTAGAGTGCAACCTTCGTTTTGAAGCCAATCCGGCAGCAAAAGGCGAGCTTAGCATCAATGAAACACTCGCCAATCAAGTGATTAAAGCGGCAGAACAAGTGATGCACATGACGGGTGAACTTAGCCGCATTAATCCATTCCAAGTCATGCAATGGCCGGGCGTGATGGAAACGCCGGAACAGGACATGGATGAGGTAAACAAAGTTTTACTGAGTGCTTTTGATGAAGCGCTAAGTGAGTTTATCGATGCGCGTGCTCGTGAAGGCGACAATATGAAAGCGCTTATCGAACAACGCCTAGATGCTATCACTGCTGAAGTGGTAAAAGTTCGTGCACGCATGCCAGAAATCCTAGAATGGCAACGTGAGCGTCTGTTCTCGAAATTTGAAGACGCCAAAATTGAATTAGATCCGTCTCGCGTAGAGCAAGAGCTGATCCTATTGGCACAGAAATCAGACGTTGCGGAAGAGTTGGATCGTCTCGACTCACACGTAAAAGAAACCACCAACATCCTGAAAAAAGGTGGCTCGGTCGGTCGTCGTCTGGATTTCATGATGCAAGAATTCAACCGTGAATCCAATACACTAGCGTCTAAGTCCATCAGCACAGACATTACCGCGTCTGGCGTCGAGCTAAAAGTTATGATTGAACAGATGCGAGAGCAAATTCAGAACATAGAATAGCATTTACGCGAGTTCTATCACGCTCATAAAATAAAACTAAGCCCCTAATACAAGGGGCTTTTTTGTTATCTATTGTTTGCTAATACTCTATATTGTCTTATACCAAATGATGACACAGGTTATCTAAACGTAAGTCGCTAGGTGAAGAGAATCACCAATATGAACAACAAACAAATTGATGCCTTAATTCGCTTTGGTGAAGATACCATGAAAAGCATCGGAGACGGTTTGTATATCCGTATAGCTAGAGTGACCTGCCCCCAAGAACTAATCCAAAACTTCATTAGTAATGTTTGTTAAATTACCGCTGTTTCGTGCCGTTCTTGTTGTCGCTGCAAACTCAGACGGTGTCAGGTAACCCAGAGCTGAGTGGGGGCGATTTTCATTGTAATCCATTCGCCAGAGACTGATTAGGTCACGAGCATGACTCAAATCCCTAAACCAGTGCTCGTTTAAACATTCATCTCTGAACTTACCATTAAAACTTTCAATATAAGCATTTTGTGTCGGTTTTCCTGCCTGGATTAATTTTAAAATCACACCATGCTGATAAGCCCATTGGTCGAGCGCTTTCCCTGTAAATTCTGGGCCTTGATCCGTTCGAATCGCTTCTGGATAACCTCGAAACGCAGCGATAGACTCCAGTGTAATCACGACTTCATCCCCTGAGATCCCCGTAGCTACAGGAATATCTAGGCACTCCTTTGTGTAGTCATCCACAATCGTCAGGCATTTAATCCGTCTGCCGTTACTAAGCGCATCCATCACAAAGTCCATAGACCAAGTGTGATTTGGTACTGAAGGAAGCAAGAGAGGCTCTCGCTCAACACACTGTGATTTTCTACGTCTCCGTTTGCTGACCGTTAAGCCTAATTCGCAGTACAAGCGATAAACTCGCTTATGGTTAACATCAAAACCTTCTCGCCTCAGAAGCCGATGGATTCGACGATAACCAAATCGACATCGTTCCAACGCCAGCTCTTTTATACGAGCTAGAGGCCTATAATCCTTACCGTTGGCTTGAGGTTGATATCACATTGACGCGCGTTGAATACCGAAGAGCAGACAGGCTCTGCGTTCTAAGAGCTTGGTGCCTTTCTGAATGACTTTAACAGCCTTGAGCTTGTCCTCTACGGTCAGTACTTTTGGTTGAAAGCCATTTTAAGTGCTTCTGCAGCCAGCAGCTTTTTGAGCCAAGCGTTCTCATCTTCTAGTGCCTTAAAGCGACGAGCTTTAGATACATCCAGCCCTACGTATTTTTTACACCATGTGTAGAACGTTGCATCCGATATCCCATGCTTGCGGCAAAGCTCTCGGGCGGGAATGCCCGCTTTCACTTCCTTTAAAATGGCAATGATTTGTTGTTCATTGAATCACTTTTTCATGTTCATCGTCTCCTCAGTTGGATGAACATTACTAATGTGTAGACTGGACTAGATTAAGGAAAGCAGGTCATAACAACTGTTAGTTTCATCTATCAACTTTTTAGATTTGTTGACTGTGAACAAAGCCCCTAATAGTAAGATATGTTCCTAATTTAGGGGCAAAATAAGCTTATACAGTTTTAGCTATCAATAATTCTGGCTAAATTAAAACCAAGCTTTTTTGTTTTGTACATAGATGCGCTCAAAATCTTCTTCTGACTTCGTTAGATAGATGATGAATTCAATAAATGCAATGATGCCAATAATGATTGATGGCAAACCTAGAAGAATAAAGCCTAATAAGAAAACAATCAGCATGATGAATCCTTGCTTTTTGTAACCTAGATAGAATTTGTGAATACCTAATGAGCCTAAGAAAAATGCAAAAAGCGCGGCTGGGATTTTTTTGCTTGATGTCTCTGAGCTAGCTTCAAGATAAATATCTAGAGCGACATTTTCAGATGGGGAGAAGTCAACCTTTGATCCTGCTTTTGGTATTTGGCCGCTTTTCCACTCTGACATGTTTAATTCATATCGATTACCATCTTCGCCTGAAATAATCCCCTGACGTGTAGCATCATCAAAATTTAGAATAGAACCTTTCATATATTTCCTTTTTTGTTTAATTGATGAATTATTGTACCGCACCAATTTACCTTGATTGAAATGCATCAAGACTAATTGAAATTGGTTGCAATACTACAAAATTCATTAGATAACATAAACAAAAAACTCATTGGCTCTTTTTGAAACACCTGGATTCGATATATGCCGCCACAAAAATAACCATAACGAATAAAAAAAGGCATTCCATAACCAGAAAGAATAGCTTTACAACAAAAGCTTAACTCTCCATTACTAAGTCTTAACTAATGTAGTACCTACCCTAAGAATTTCTAGCTCTTTAGTTTAACGATCAAAGTCACATTTCCTGATGAAATTGCCATAAAACACCTTTCAGCAGACATTTTTCTGACAACTTTCCATTGTTAACAGTTATTTCAAAAAGTATAAAGCTTGCGATTTAGGATGTTTTATTATCAACAAATGAGTCAATAACAATATGAAAATTAGAGTTTTATTCAGCGCAGTGGCTTTGGCTTTACTATCGGGTTGTACCTCGATAATGCAAAAAAACGATTTTGCTTCCTTTGATTCCAAGCTGGTAGCCGGGGACTACTTAGGGGCGTCTGAGGTAGCACTTGAGCATGCAGGTTACGATAAAGAAACAGGTGAAACAGACGATTTACTATGGACTTTACAAGCTGGTGCAACACTGAATTCTGCTGGTCAATATGATTTCTCCACTAAATTGCTCGATGCGTCTGAGTCTTTCATGAAAAAAGAAGACAATGAGGGAACCGCTGAAAAAGGGGTTGAGCTTGTTGGTTCAATGCTTGGTAATGATGCGATGATGGCATACGAGCAAACGCATTATGATGGCATCATGGGCAACACGATCAAAGCATGGAACTTCATCTCTGGGAACGACTTTTCGAATGCTCGTGTCGAGCTTAATCGAGCGGAAGAGCGTCAACGCCGAGCGGCTGAGCATTTTGCTAAATTAATCAAAGAACGTGAAGCTGAAATCAAAGAAGAATCGGGAGATTCGGCACTTTCTGTATCTAAAACCATGGATTCTGATGAAACCAGTAAAGCACTCAAAGCGGCGGGGTTTGAGCAAGGTAAGTGGAAACCTTATGAAGGTTATGTGAATCCATTCACGACGTACTCCTATGGCCTAAACCTTTTGTTATCGGGTAAAACAAAAGCAGACTACTCAAAAGCGGCAGACGCGTTTAAACGCGTACACTCAATGACGGGCTCGAAAACAGCTAAAGCTGATATGGAGTTGGCGCGTAGCTTGTCAAAAGGAGCGAGCAAGTCAAAACTGAACAATCAAGTTTGGGTAATCTTCGAAAATGGTCAATCGACTGTCAAAGAAGAGCGTCGTGTGGATTTACCAATTTTCCTATTATCAGATAACGTCGCGTACTCGGGTATTGCTCTTCCTAAGTTGAAAAAGCGCGGTACAGCATTTGACTCAATCACTGTTGACGGAACGAACACTGACACCATCTCTGATATGGACAAAATTATTGGTGCGGAATTTGATACCGAATTTCCATACATTTTGGCTCGTGAAGTAACTCGCGTGACAATAAAAACCATCGCTCAAAAACAAGTGAGTGATGAAAATCAATTGTTGGGTAGCGCAATGGGTCTATTGCAGCTAGCAACAACAGGTGCCGACATTCGTACGTTCTCAGCACTACCGAGTGAGTACCAGGCAGCACGATTGGAAACCAAAAACAAGCAGGTTGAAATCAAAGCTGGTCCATTTACGTTCCCAGTGGATCTCGATAAGAATGCCACTAAGCACATTATCTATGTAAAAGCGGCTTCGAATGCCGTGGCTCCGTCAGTAAAAGTAGTAAATATCTAAGGATTTATAATGAAAAAATTAGCTCTTGCTGCTGCAACGGCAGCGATCATGCTGAGTGGTTGTAAAACTACAACGTCATACATTGATGCATCAGACTCAACAACGAATGTTGTTGCAGCGTTAAGCTATGCAGACTTTTCTAAAGCAGCTAACGAAATGGCTGATGAAATCGTTGCAAATCAGCTTATGAGTCATCCTCAATCGGATGCTGGTGGCCGTTATATTATTTACGTAAGCAGCATTGAAAATGACACGATGCAACGTATTGATACTGACCAACTGGCAAAGGGTATTCGCGTGAAAATGCTGCAATCTGGCAAATTCTTAGTGACAACCGCTTTCGGTGAGGATGATGCAACAACAAAAATGCGTCAACTAAAAGACTCTAAAATGGTAAAAAAATCTAGTGTTAAAGGTGATAACCAAGTGATGGCACCTGACTTCAGCTTGTCGGGTAAAATCATGCAGCGCAACGCCACATTAGATAATGGTGACACACGTATCGAATATTACTTCCAGTTAAGCATGACCAATATAAACAACGGCTTAGCTTACTATGAGGGTGAGCGGGTCGTAGGTAAAGTTGCCGATGGTTCATCAGTGAGCTGGTAAAAATCAAGGGCGACTTCGGTCGCCCTTTCGTAGTTTAAGAGAACATTAAAGTGAAAAATAATAAATTGATGTTGGCGCTCATTGTTTCTAGCTTTGCATTACCAGCGTTTGCACAAGAGAGCCAAACAAATAAAGTGTTGGTAGAAGTAACCCCAGAGGTAGCTGGCCAGCCAAGCGACGTTGATGTTGTGCTGGTCAAAGAAGATGTCGATACCTCAGACGTAATTGACCAAAAGATGGCTGATTACGTAAGAAAAGTAAAAAAGAGCTTAGTGACAAAAGGTAAACAGCACAGCGTGTTTATTTATTCCGGTTCAGCAGAGATTGCAGTAGACCGTAATGACCCTCGCTGGACTGAATATCGTGCAGCAGCTCTGGATAAAGCCGTACTAGAAGCACAGAAGGACTATCTCCAAACACTTAATACTGATGTTGAAAACAACGTGCTTTACAGTCGGACTAGTCTAGCGGGTCTACCGACTCCAACCAAAGAAGATTTTCTGAACGAAACTAAAATGGCGAGTTTCTTGGATAAAGTGGTGGCTGTTTTAGAAGGTAAACTGGATTCTGAGCTGAAAGAGATGGGGATCGACCCGAAAAAATTTGAAGCAGCTCCACCATCTATTAAGCGAGATTTATTTAAGGAATCGGTAGTCAAAGAAGCGGTTCGCACTTCTTACGGCGACTTAGCTGGCATGATGGTCATTAAAGTTTACGAAGAGATTCGTGATTCAGGCCAAGGTACAGTAGGTGTAGTCATGGCATTGTCTGCTGAGAAACGCGATCAGGTACGTGCGATGGTCGACTCGAACGGCCAGATTGCTCCAATTAAGGCTAAAGCTAACCCTAAATTCACCTCCGTATATGAAATGCTCTACGCCCAAAACGAAAGTCTATACTTAAAGGTCGGTACACAGGTGTTGTACGACAATGAAGGGTATCCGTTATTAGTATCATACGGTCAATCTGGTGTGACTTATGCTAAGTCTTCACAACGTCGTAAGCTTGAACGTCAAACAGCTCAAACATTTGCGACAAACAACGCTTGGTCAAGTTTGGCACAAACCTATAACCTAAGTGGTGATTTCCGCTCAGCGACTTCAGAAGAAAACCAAATCAGCGAAACTGAGCAATTTGATCTTATGGCTGAAGGCGTACGAAGTAAATCTTCTGGTATCACGAATAACCTCATCAAAAAGGTTTCTGAGTCTGCAGAAATGACATCTAGTGTTCAGGGCATGACTGGTGTAAGTGTCGAGTATGAATGGCGTAGAAAGCACCCGGTCATCGGGCATGAAATGGTAGGTAGTGTGCTAGTTTGGCATCCAAAAAGGATTCAAAGTGCTGTAAACATGGCAAGTGGTAAAAGTGCGGAAGAACTCGAAATTGAAGCTGACTCGAGTATCGATGGCCCTGCTGGAAATGTGAACTCAGCAGAATCCGAAAATATGTTTGACGCGGCTGATTTCTAATGAAGATGTTAAGTAAATTACTAATCGCATGTTTGTCCATGGTTGCGACAAGTGCACATGCAGCAAGCTATGAAAAGGTGATCTCGACAGGTCAAGGCGAGACATTAGACGGCGCTATCGATGTAGCTCTGCGTCGCGCTGTAGAACAGGTTTCTGGTGTATCTATAGACAGTGAGCGCGTATCGAGTTTGACCTCGAAAAATGATGGAAATACCAATCAGTTAATGCAGCAATCTGCAAATGCTACTGCTATGCGATCCTCTGGAGACGTGAAATACAAGGTATTAACAGAGCGTTGTTCAAATAGTTCTTGCAGTGTGAGACTGGAAGTACAGGTTGAAGTAGATCCGCGTTCCCAAATCAAAGATTTGAACTCAAACCGTCGTACGATTGCACTTGGTTCATTTACCGGCCCTAAATCTTCAACTATTTCCAAGAAAATTCAGGAATATTTAGTACAGGATCGTAAGTTTAAGGTATTGCATAGTACTTCAGACCCAACGCTGCAATATGTTGTTACGGGTAATGTACTCGAAGCTCGCACGAACAAAAGTGTTGTCGATAAATCTCGAACTGTAGAGTTAACAGGTGAACACATTAAGGACGTAAAAACAAGTTATGACTCTCGAGTCATTGTCGAGTTTAAGATCTTGGATGTGGTAAATAATCAGGTTAAGTGGTCAGCGACAATTCCGACGACTTCACATCGCAACAATTTGAGCTTATTGCTTGATATTGCTTCTAAGAAAGTGTTCACGCAACTCAAGGATAATATTTATCCGCTGCTGGTGTTAGTTGGCGATAATGGAACACTGATTCTTAACTCGGGCGGCTCTACGGTTAAAGTAGGTCAGTACCTTGATGTTTTTAACCTTGGTGAGAAGTTTATTGACCCAGTCACTAAAGAGAGTCTTGGTCGCGATGAAATTAAGGTTGCAACAGTCAAGGTGACTAAGGTTTTACCAAAAATGGCTTACCTTTCCATTGTAAAAGGAGACGGTGCTGCGGTGAAGAATCAAAGTATTGCCCGCCAATCGGATTATATGCCTGTTAGCACTAAAGTCGCCAAACCAGTTAAGCCGCAGTCTGCTCAGAAAATAGAAGAGAAAACCGTAGGTATCATATTGTGATTAGACAGTTTGAAGCTTTATAGCATTTGAGACAAATGACGTAGAGTTTAACAACTGGTATAGAGTAAATGCCTCGGGGTGAAGATTATACTTGATCACTCTGAGGCCTTTCTACCAAGTGATGACACTGCATATGATACGAGTGAAATTAAAATGGAATTTTATAGATAAGCCACTGATTAATCTAAATTAAACAACCAAAACACATATTCAGACTCAAAATATCGAATAGTTTCCGTCCTATATCTTCACCTATATTTAAAGCCCTTATAAATAAGGTTTTTGACTGTCAGACAAGAATGGTTCAATCAACAAACAGAATAATATTTAAACTATTTTTGATTAAATCTTTGACACTTATCACACCAGTAGTAAAAT
>JAAEZQ010000076.1 GCA_018222805.1 Vibrionaceae bacterium | reverse complement strand
AAGCATTTTCTTCTTTAGGCGATGTAAAAACCTATCTTCTCGAAGCTTCTTATTTGGTTAAATAGCCAAAAAACAAAAAGCCCTATCTCTTTGAGACAGGGCTTACATTTTAGTTGAAGCTAAAACTACAACTTGTAACGGTCATCAATGACACTCACTTCAGGGAAAGTTTTTCCATCGTCCATTGCCTTTTCCGTTTCTTTTTTCACATCAGGATCAATCCAGAAGTTACCAATATCCATTGGGTGAAGGATCCATTCTGTCGCTTTAGTCATGCCATCTTTTGGAATTTTTACCCAACGCCAATGTGCAACACGTGAATAAGGCACCATGTAACCAGGGACAATAATGTTTACTTTGGTCACATAATCTTGAATCTGGTGAGACAATTCATAACGTTTTTGCTGATCAAACTCAGAGTCGTACGCCTCTATCAGCTTATCCAACTCAGGGCTGCTGAAGTTGGTGTGTGCGTTAGTCTGAGGTTTGTTCGCATTATCTGAATGGAGATATTCCCAATATGCTGGAATTTCGCCTGCCCCCATATTCAAGAAGGCTAATTGATGTTTCTTCTCCAGAATATATTTAAACGCAGATGAACCGTCGACTAGGTTAAGTGTAAACTCCAGGCCCGCTAACTTAGCTTGCTCTTTGAGGTAAGCTATTCGTGGTGTCCAAGAGTTATAACCGTAAGTAATCGCGAAGCTCAAGCGTTGGCCTTTGTCGTTAACTCGAATACCATCCGCCCCAACGGTATCAAACCCGGCTTTCTCAAAACGTTTAACGGCTGTAGCGACATCAAACTTTGGTGGCGTGTTGTTCGGATCGTCGTATTCACCATGCCCAAAACCAAGGCCATGTGGCTTACGCGAGTAGTCACCACGCATGATATTCTCAATCATACCGTCAAAATCGGTCGCAACCATGATGCCTTTGCGCACTTCAAGATTATCAAGCAAAGGCATCGCTGTGTTCATCCAAACACCACCAGCCCCTTGTGGTGATTGGTTGAAGCCCCAATATTTCTCGATATAACCGTTTTTATAAACATCTGTGTTCGTTTTATCGTGCCAATAGTTTGGCAACACCATTTCAAAGTAATCCAGGTTTCCTTTTTCAAAGTGCTTAAGCGCTATGTCAGGATCACGAATGACAGTAATACGTACTTTGTCTACGTTGTAACGGTTTTTGTAGTAACGGTTGTTGTAACCCCACCAATCTTCACCAACGTGCTTAAAGGTAACGCTTTTGCCTTTTTTCACTTTATCTAAATAGTATGGAGCTGCCGTAGGTTCCGCTTTGAAGTTAAACTTACGTACAAAGTTATCCGGCATGCCATCATTATTTTCGTCTTTTTCACCTTCGAAGAAATGTTTCGGACGAGGCTGGAAGCCATTACTCGGCATGTTGATCATCACCATCAGGGAATCATGGCTTTGAGCAACAGCAAGGTTCACTTGAATAGTGTAGTCATCAATCTTTTCGACACTGACAATACTGTTGGTGAAGAAGTCGTTGTACCAAGGGTCAATAATGTCTTTCGATGTGTAGTACTGCATCATAAAGACGTAATCGTCGGCAGTAATCTTCTCACCATCAGACCATTTTGCGGTTTCATCTAGCTTAAAATAAACCGTTTTATTGTCTTCACCAAACGCCCATGACTTAGCAAGTTGCGGAATCCATTTACCAGTATTTGGATGGCGTTGAGCCATTTTGGGCGTGCCATCCATTAGGTATTGGCGTAATCCTGAGTTTGCATCAGGACCAACACTACGTAATGTCTGTGGGAAGCTTTGAATATAAGTACGATACGTGCCGCCGTGAACCGCTTCTTCTGAAGCAAACAGTGGCTCGTTGTTGTTTGAGGTCCATTCAATATCGGCTGGCAATTCAGCCGCACTCAGCTGAAAACTGGTCGCGGTTAATATTGCGAGTACTGAAAATGGCAGTGTCTTGGTCATTTTTCTTCCTTGTTATGATTTGCGATCTAAGGTAGATACAAGGAAGACCGTGAGTGAAGCTCACAAAATCTGCGAAAACAGTCTCACGCAGATAGGAAAGTAAGAGAAGTATAATATGAAGCGACTTCCTGCCAACTTCTATACTATATCAATCACAGTAAATAAATGATCAGGAATAGCGTAGGAAAAATGCTTGAGAACAAGGCAAAAAATTTCGATAAGTAGTTATTCTACAATCAAAGTTTTTAACGAAGTTATCGAGTATTTTAACAAGCTAGTACGACCAGTTGTTTACTACGATTGGTATTAATATCAAAGAGATTCACACCAGGTCATCCTAGACCTTACAACGCAGTAAATGCATCTCTGTCATAGTATTCGTAACCTATTTGTAACGCAACCCATCAATAACACCTGCTTGCATTTTCTGATTCTCACAGCGATTTATGTCATGAAATTGTGAGCGATATAGTGTTATGCCCTGGTTCAAAGACGATTGGCCATAGAGCATTAAACCTAAAACTTCCCCGCTTTAATAATAAAAAAGGTGAAGTATTGCTACTTCACCTTTATAGGCAACAAAACAATGAGTTACGTTTATTACATGTTCGCCAAGCTATCGTTAATTGACTTCAATACTGCGGCTGGGTCAGTAGCCTGAGTAATAGGACGACCAATAACCAAGTAGTCAGAGCCAGCCTGGATTGCATCAACGGGCGTCATGATGCGGCGCTGATCACCTTGCTCAGATCCTGCTGGGCGAATACCAGGCGTCACCAGTTTAAATTCTTTACCAAGCTCGCCTTTCAAAAGCGACGATTCTTGCGCAGAACATACTACGCCATCAAGGCCTGAGTTTTTCGTTAGTGTCGCCAGACGAATCACTTGCTCTTGAGGAGCAACATCCAAGCCTATTCCTGCCAAATCACTCTGTTCCATGCTGGTTAGTACAGTGACACCAATCAGCAATGGGCGATCTTTACCATATGGCTCCAGAATCTCACGAGATGCTGTCATCATACGTTCACCACCACTTGCATGAACATTCACCATCCAAACACCCAGTTCCGCTGCTGCACGCACGGCTTTCGAACAAGTATTTGGGATATCATGAAATTTTAAATCCAAAAATACAGAGAAACCACGTTTGTGTAACTCACGTACGAAATCAGGACCAAATAGTGTAAACATCTCTTTGCCGACTTTTAAACGGCATGACGCAGGATCAATGCGATCTACAAACGCAAGCGCATCTGCTTGGTTATCATAATCCAGTGCGACAATAACTTTTTGGTCGATCATTTCATCTCCTAATTATTTCTGTTCTTGTTACTTTTTTACTTATTAAACATAAGGCTAAAAAAATGCAGCGGACAGAAAACCTGCCAGCTGCACTAAAATTACTCACCATCCAATCCACGGATTGGTTTGATAGTCCCCCACCCCTTACAAGATGGGCAATGCCAATAAAGAGAATGGGTAGAAAAACCACATTTTCGGCATCGATAATGCGGTTTCACTTTTAACTGTTCACCAACCATAGCCTGTAACGTTGAAAGGCTGTCTTTTGCACGGCCATCTTCCGCCTCAGCAATATGGTAATCAATCAGACGATAGAAACCTTTCATGGTCGGATTTTTCAGTAACTGCTTCGTCAACAGCTCCTGTGCTGCTCCTACGTTTTCGTGATGAGCAACCAGCTGCGCCAGCATTAATTCTGCTGATACCCCAGCTTTCTTATCGATACAAGCCCGGAGGAATCCCACCAGCTCATCTTCTTGCCCTAGGTGGTGGAAGCACTCTGCAATCGTAGGCAAAACATCGCTAATAAAGTCTTTGTCTTGCTCCAATATTGAAGTTAAATATTTAATGGTTTGTTTGTAATCTTCTGACTCTAAATACATGCGGCCTAAAGCAATACTGGCACGCACACATTTAGGATCTTCAGAGAGTGCTTTTTTAAAATGCTGAACCGCTTTACTCTTGTTGCCATCAGCTTGGTCTAACATGGCAATTTCACACCAGTAGTGAGCAATATTTGCTCGCATTCGAGAACGTTTATTACTCACTTTTGCCAACTGGTTAGCGTAGTGAATCGCTTTTTCCCATTCACGCGTTTGCTGGTAAATGGTTACAAGCTGTTGAAGAGCACCTTCCCGATGTTCCGGCTCTTCCACTAATTGCTCGAATATCTTTTCCGCACGGTCTAAAAAACCAGAAACCATGTAGTCTTTAGCGAGCTGCTGAAGGGCAAGATTTTTCTGGTCCAGAGTCAAACCTGAGCGGGAGATAAGATTTTGGTGAATACGAATGGCTCGGTCCACTTCCCCACGAGAACGAAAAAGATTACCCAGCGCAAGGTGAGTATCTATGGTTTCGTTATCAACTTGGAGCAATTCAATAAAGTGGTCTACGGCTTTATCTGATTGATCAGAAAGCAGTAAGTTCAGACCCGTCATGTATTGACGAGAAATTTGATGTGATTGCTTCTGCTTGTCTTGTTGAGCGCTGCGATGCCCCATGTACCAGCCATATGCAGCAGCTATAGGCAATAACAAGAAGAGTAGTTCAAGCATTAAAGTGAAGCCTTATCCTTATACCTGCTTGTCAATAGCAGGCTTAGCAGTGGTTTCTGCTTGAGCTGGCTCGTACTTTTTTAGTTTCTTTTTAAGACGTCTAACTTGAAGTTGAGTCTTTAACTGGATGCTAGCGAAGATTACCCATGCTAAAGCAAAGCCAACAACAAATACCACGCCTAGAAGCGTTGATAAATGGAACTCTCCTTTTGCTAAAAGATAATTAAAAGCCACAACCTCTTGGTTTTGTGAGCCTAATGCTAATGCAATTAAAAAGAGAGCGAAAATAGCAGCGATTTTTATAATTTTCATATTACATCACCCTTAGAGGAGTAAGTAGGTCAGATTATGCAGTAAAATGTTTCTTCAGACCACGTATATTAGCAATAATCTATACCCAAGTAACCTCAAGAAACCCGGTTTGTAGACACACAATTGAAGTTAATACCAATCTAGTTCAGTAAATTGCTCAACTTAACGCACCGGAAAATCGCGTAGGCAAGGTAGATTGGTAAATGACCTGGGTATATTACAAAAAAGCGGCATACAAAAAAGTATGCCGCTTTTTCAAACTAATCAGAGAGCATTAGCCAATATTTACGCGCTCACGAAGTTCTTTACCTGGTTTAAAGTGTGGGACGAATTTACCGTCTAGTTCCACTTTATCACCAGTTTTCGGGTTACGACCTACGCGAGGCTCACGGTAATGAAGAGAAAAACTACCAAAGCCGCGGATCTCGATGCGGTCACCACTCTCTAATGTAGAGGCCATGTGCTCTAGAATATCTTTTACAGCATCCTCTACCTCTTTCGCTGATAAATGCGTTTGCTCAGCGCAGAGTCTTTCAATCAGTTCAGACTTAGTCATAGTTGCCCTCTTTGAGTATCTTTCTCACTCATTATAGTAAGTAATACTAATTCCAACAAACACTTGCTCGTAATTCTAGACAATTTTTACGCAAAGTATGCATTGAAGAAATGTCTTTTATTAAGATAGTTTACCGATATTAGTATTACTACTTTTATTGCAATAAATATAAAAAAGGAGCCTTGCGGCTCCTTTTTTGCTTAAGCGAGTATATTATTCGCCTTTAGCTGCTTTGAAAGCGTCAGCCATTGCGTTACCGAATGCATTGTCATCTTGCTTGTTGATAGATGCCATTGCTTCTTGCTCTTCAGCTTCGTCTTTAGCTTTGATAGATAGGTTGATTACGCGGTTCTTACGGTCTACACCTGTGA
>JAAEZQ010000033.1 GCA_018222805.1 Vibrionaceae bacterium | reverse complement strand
ACGCAGCCAAAGAGTTGTTATTGCCTATTGACAGGCTGAAGGCTCATATGTGTTATATTTTTTTTATTGTGCGATTGACGCCACCAACAACGACATTTGGAGGAATATTTTTTGTTACGACAGCATTAGCTCCAACGATCACATTTTCGCCAACATTAATTCCTCCAATAATTTTTGCTCCTGCACAAATTGTACAGTTGCTACCTATCGTCGGCATTTCATTGTTGGTGTTTAAGTTTGCACCAATAGTTACGCCCTGATATACGGTAACGTTATCCTTTAGAACTGCATTTGAGCCAATGATCACACCTACCGGGTGAACAAACTTCGTGCTCGGTGGAATTGTAGCTTTGTGACTTATCTCACAATGGTACCTATAGTAAATTCGTCTTTGAAAATACTTTCTAAAAAAACGATTTTTCTTTGCATAATACAGCATCATCTGACACTCAAGTTCCATACTATCTTGCGGTTTACTCGTTGTCAGCAGTTTGAAAAAGCTCAACTTCATACCATTACTCAAACATTAAGAAATTTATTCTAATGATACTAGAAGTTTCCTTGCTAGAAAATATAACGCTTTTTATACGGCTTTTAGCCGCTTTTCATACTCTTATCATGCAGACTTTCCAATTACAGTTCAATTGATAATCAATAGGTTAATGAGATGTAATGGGTATTAGATTGCAAAATGACGCATAATTTTAAAATGCTTACATCGACACACCCTCGGATAACTATAGGTAAGGGAAACTTTCATCCAAAAGAAGTTAATTAGCTTCAGTGATAACAAACAATGGGGCAGAAATTTGTTAGTTAGGATCGCGCTAAGAAGTCCTTGGGCATTTCTGAGTCAGTGACTTGACTAATTTAGCATGTCACGAGTTAATATTAGTAAGCCTCCCCCCTTTCCTGCGACCAGTTATAGGGGGTACACACAGACCATTATTTTAAGCCGAGGCGTTTCATTAGCCGGTGTAAATTGCCTGGATTAACTTTCAACTGCTTTGCGGTAGCACTCAGGTTCTTATCATTTTCCAGATAGGCACTCTGTACAAACTGGGCCTGAAATAGATCAATAGCCTCTTTTAAACCCTGATGTTTATATTCAGCCATAACATTTTCCGACATAGCGCCATCTTCTGGCTTGTATTCAGTAGCCTGTATGCCAGCCACCTCTGAGGAAAAGTTAAAATGTTGAGGAAGCAGCGTTATCTGCTCAGACGAAGTATCCGACTTTGCTATCACTGACGCCCTATTTATTGCATGCTCAAGTTCACGGACATTACCGGGCCAAGAATAGCTTTGAATAACGCTAAGGGTTGCAGCATCCAAACTGATATTCGCCACACCCAACTTATGAGCACATCGCTCAGCAAAAAAGCCGGCAAGCAATACAATATCTTTATCACGCTCACGCAAGGGAGGAACAAATACCGGGAAAACACTCAGTCGATGATATAGATCTGCCCTAAAATTACCTCGCTTAACCTCGTCATGCATTACTCGGTTCGTGGCAGCAATAATACGTACATTAACCTTAATGTTTCTATCATCACCTACCCGCTGTATATCCCCATACTGAAGTGCACGCAGCAGTTTTGCCTGAAGAGGAAGGGACAGCTCACCGATTTCATCCAAAAACAAGGTACCATTATCCGCTAACTCAAACTTACCTTTTCGATTGCTAATTGCACCAGTAAAAGCTCCTTTTACATGCCCAAACAACTCACTCTCAGCGACAGACTCTGGAAGCGCGGCACAGTTCAAGTAAACCAGAGAGTTTTCAGAGCGACTAGACTGGCTATGAAGCGCATTTGCTACCAACTCTTTACCTACACCTGTTTCACCCATAACAAGCACGGAAAGATCGGTATTTGCCACAGCATCAATCTGTGATTTTAGCTCTAGCATTGACGGCGACTGCCCAATGATTTCTCCCTGTTGACTCAATTTACGAGAACGTCGTGGGGAGTGAGCTTCAACACCAGCCGTTCTTTCTAATTGCTCCATTAGCAAGGCTGTATTCAGACTGCTGGCAGCCAACGCACTGACAACCCGCAGGTCATCATTTTTGAAATTTTCAAATTGAGTCGGATCAAATGCATCTATCGTGACCGCTCCTATCAGACGATCATCCAGCATCAATGGCAGTCCTATACAGGAATGTACCTTGAGCTCTTCTTCATGGTTTGGGATCAGGCCATCATAGGGATCGGGAAGATCACTGTTCGAAGGAAAACGCACTATATCTCCCGCTCTTGCAATGGCCTCAAGACGAGGATGCTGTTGAACATCAAACCTACGACCCAGTACATCTTCACTTAGCCCATTAATCGCGAGAGGAACAAACTGCTGATTACGAAAAAGTAATAAAGCTGATGCATCGCATCTTAGTGTGTGTCTGATAGTAGAAAGTAATCTGTCAAACCTGTCCTGATCGGAAATACCAGAGGTAATATCCAACGCCACCTGTATCCACTCTTTTCCAACCTGATCCATAACCATGCGTCTAACCCCAAACTTTATCAATATGACAATGAACTTATCATAAAGACAAAACCATTTCCTTGTCAAAAAGATAACAAAACAGGACAGATTAACATATGCCATTGATAATTAATAAATAAAAAACATGGCACGCAACATGCTCTTATAAGAGAAAGTAATACTACTATTTGAAGGTAAGAGTAAAAATGACTATTCATGTAAAAAATAATATTCACTGGGTTGGCCAACGTGACTGGGAAGTTCAGGACTTCCACGGTACAGAATACAAAATGACAAAAGGGACCAGCTACAACAGTTACCTTATCCGTGAAGAGAAAACGGTATTGATCGATACAGTAGACCACCGTTTCAGTCATCAATTCCTTCAGAATCTGGAGATGGAAATAGATCTGAACGATATCGATTTTATCGTTGTAAACCATGCTGAAGAAGATCACTCTGGCGCTCTGTCTGCCCTCATGGATAAAATTCCCGGCACACCAATCTATTGTACCGAAGCGGCTATCGACTCTATTGTTGGTCACCATCACCATCCTGAGTGGAATTTCAGAACCGTTAAAACCAGCGATAGCATAGATATCGGTAATGATAAGCAACTTATTTTTATTGAAGCCCCAATGCTACACTGGCCTGATAGTATGATGACGTATCTGACAGGTGATGCGGTTCTGTTCAGTAATGATGCTTTTGGTCAACACTATTGCGACGAACATTTGTTTAACGACGAAGTCGATCAAAACGAGTTGATGGATCAGTGTCTTCGTTACTACTCCAATATTCTGACGCCCTTCAGCAGTTTAGTCATAGCTAAGATTAAAGAGGTTCTCAGCTTTAACGTTCCAGTAGATATGATCGCAACCTCTCACGGCATTGTATGGCGTGATAATCCAACGCAGATTGTGCACCAATACCTTGAGTGGGCAGATAACTACCAAGAAGACCGAATCACTATTTTATACGACTCCATGTCTAATAATACTCGCATGATGGCCGATGCCATTGCTCAGGGGTTTCATGATGTTGACCCGAAGGTAGCCGTTAAAGTATTCAACGTTTCTAAACACGATAAAAATGAAATTCTGGCGAATGTATTCCGTTCTAAAGGCATATTTGTAGGCTCATCAACAATGAATAATGTAATGATGCCAAAAGTTGCAGGTATGCTTGAAGAGATCACCGGTCTAAGGTTCAAAAATAAAAAAGCGGCGGCATTTGGCAGCTATGGCTGGAATGGTGGAGCCGTTGATCGTATTCACGCTCGATTAACCGACGCAGGATTTGAAACAGCATTAAGCCTGAAAGCCAAGTGGCGTCCGGATGGTAAAGCAATGCGTGAGTGTCGTGAGCATGGTCGCCAAATTGCTAAACTGTGGACACTTAACAGCGAAAGACAAGTAAAAGTAGAGCCTGCTCCCGCTGAAATTACAGGGGCTTCTGCCAGCAATGCTCATCCATCAGATTGTGAGTGCATGATCTGCACCGTGTGTAACTGGGTTTACGACCCTGCTATCGGTGAACCAAACCAAGGCGTAGAACCAGGCACAGTTTGGGACGAGGTTCCGGACTACTTCCTTTGCCCAGAATGCAACTTGGGTAAAGAAGTCTTCGTTGAACACGCAAAAGAAATTCAGGAGGCCGCTTGATGAACGCCCCTCTGATTATAATTGGTAGCGGCTTTGCCGCTTACCAACTGGTAAAAACACTACGTCGTAAAAACAGCGATATCCCTATCCAGTTATTTACTGCAGATAACGGGGACGAGTACAACAAACCGGATCTCAGCCATGTATTTACTCGCAAAAATCGGGCTGACGATCTTATTTCTGTAACGGGAGAAGAGTTTGCTGCACAACATCAAATCAAGCTTTTTGCCAATACCAGAGTCGATAAGATAGACACGGAAACCCGTACGATTTCTGCCAATGGTTCAAATTATCGCTATTCAAAACTTGTTCTGGCAACGGGTGCAAAAACATTTGTTCCTACATTAAATGGTGATGCTACCGAAGAGGTTATTACACTAAATAGCCTGGAAGAATACCGTACTTCTGAACAGCGTATAGCTCATGCCAAACACATTTCTATCATGGGTGGCGGGCTTATAGGTACTGAACTCGCAATGGATCTCGCTGCCAGCGGTAAACAAGTCACAATTATTGAACCGGGTGCTCACCTTATGGCAAACCTGCTGCCCGATTTTGTCGCCACAGCTTTGGAAAAACAACTGCGCAACGACGGAGTTCAAGTTGAGTGTCGGAACTATGTCACTTCCGTTGAGCACAGCGAGAATGGCCTGATTATAACGACAAATACAGGCTCACGGCACCAGACAGACTGCGTAATATCCGCCGCAGGGTTAACTCCAAATACCAAACTGGCCCAAGAATCCGGAGCAGTGGTCAATCGAGGCATAGTGGTTAATAAGCAGTTAAGAACCTCATTAGAAGATGTCTATGCTCTGGGAGACTGTGCCGAAATAGATGGTAAGGTAATGTCCTATTTGCAGCCCATTATCCTTAGTGCAAACACACTGGCAAGTACAATACTGTCTGACAGTACAACACTGAAAATACCTGCCATGATGGTAAAAGTGAAAACGCCAAACTACCCTATCCAGCTGGGAGGACACCATAACTCTGACTCCAGTTGGCAGGTCAGTTTCTCGGAACGGGGGGTGCTCGCTAAAGCTTATGATCAGGAGCAACGTATGACTGGTTTTATAGTGACTAAAGACAACGTTAATCAGGCATTTCCTCTTTTAAGAGAAGTGCAAACCCAATAAACATATATGACAACTAAAAGGCAATGACAGGTTCACTGGTACAAACTTAACTGAGTCAGAAGCTACAAACGTTCTTCCGGCAGTAAGATTTACGGCCAGCACACCCAATATTGGCATCGTATTGAACTGAGTGATGATACTCAGTTCAATACAATTTTAGGCGGTATAATTAAGAGCCCTAGAAATGACCTGTCATTAGACAAGATCTGCCACCACAATCTGTACTAGCACCTCAAACTTTACAGTACCCTCTGAGGATTGAAATGCCTTCAATGCGATTTCAGCTTCTTTGGTAACAGCATCAATAGTATCCTCATCTAAGTCAATCCCGACAAAGGGGAACCATCCTTTAACGTCAGATAGAACCATCTCCCTTACGCTTGAAAAGCAAACCACTTCTGACTCCGTCGTCGTTCGTACCGATCTAATTCCTGCACTATTAAACAGAGACGTAAGTGTATCCTTATCACCCATCGAAAATGGCATACGAAGAGCATTTCCTACTGACTCGTTTACCACGTGCTCATAAACATCCTGGGTATCTTGACCCTCTTTAATTTTTGCTATTCTGGCTAAGCGATGTGCCCACTTTGCAAACAAAACAATTATATTTTCATTTTCACAAACCAACTTTCAACCCATAACTATTTTTAAAAATAAGTTAAAACTCAATCCAAACTAAAACACCCCAATTTTATTTTAACTTCACCCACTATTTAAAAACCATACCATAAGTTTAAAAATACATTTGTGATCGCGTCATGTAAAAAGTTGCAGAACGATATTATTTAGATATCTAATAATTATATTAATATCATTCCTATTTTAAATTACAAGTCCGTTATGTAACCTACTAATATAGCGCTTACTGAAATTGACGAAGTTGAAGCTGCGCACAATATACGCCCTTCAGGAATTTCAATACCAGTTGTCAGGTTAGTAGCAGCACTTTCTCCTTCGGACACAAAAAGTTCCCATTCAAGTCGCGACGAACCACCAGATCCGCAAACTTCTCCTTCACCTTTAGATACAATTCTTAAATTTGAAACTCCAACCGAGGTGTTCACTCCGTGTCGAGCTATAATGTCGGTAATTACCAGTTTCTTGCCTGCAGGTACACGGCCATAATTAGTACTGAGATCATTTAGCACATACGCAAACGTAAAGATTGTTTTATAATTTCCTCCACCAGAATCAGTTCCCGTGGTGACAGAGCCCTTGACTTGTAGTCTCTGGTTGCCGACGACATTAACATCCATAACAGAAGGGAAGTTATTTACATCGACGTCTTGTATCGCTGGAAGGTTTGTTACTTCAACATCTTGAACAGAAGGAAAATTATTTACCTCTACGATCAAAGGTTCAGAAATCGGTGGAGCCGCGCTTATACTGAGGGGAATTAGAGAACCGACTGTTAAAAAGACAATAGTAGCCACTTTACTATATAATTTATAATCATTATTGATTAAAATATCCCTAACAGATTGATTAAACATGGTTATATTCTCCTATTGCTATTTTTAGGGCGGTATATTTAACGTAGTTAGTCACAATATATAAAAATACTGACAACATTAATATATAGTATATTTCTAGTTTTTATCCACCTTATAATTGATAACAAAATATCGCACAAAATATTTTTGCAAAACTCAACTCGACAAGACTTGTTTTTTGGTAAAAGATAATTAACACCCCACACCTGCCTGCATAAAAATTCAAATAACATCTAGTTACAGATTCCGGTTTTGCAAGATTTTGGGAGATTCTAAGAATCGGTATTAGCGCGGTCTGCCTTTTGGAAAAATCGTTCATGTACTGGCGGGATTTACGCCATTTTGTTGCACAAACTTGCAATAGGCAGGAATGAGTTAGCCGCAAGCGAGCTAACTAAAGGATGGGGCATTTTGAGTTGCAGATACGGGTAACAAAGGGAAAGCTCCCAACATCATACGCTGGGAGCCTCTAATAGTTATGCTGTTGCCATGCTCAAACGTGGTACTGGCTTGTCGTTAATTGGAAGATGAATCAATGCAGCAACCAACGCCAGCGTGACCGCTGACCACCAAACTGGTTCATATGACCCGTAATAGTCGTAGATGCGACCTCCGGCCCATGCTCCCAAGAAACTGCCCACTTGGTGAGTGAAGAAAACCAAACCGTATAGAGTCGACAGATAACGAGCCCCAAAGATTTGACGAATTAGACCAGATGTAAGTGGCACCGTTCCTAACCAACAGAAACCAATAGCTCCGCCGAAGATAGCAGCAGTGTACTCGGTGACAGGTAGTGTCACAAAAGCACCGATCACAACCGTGCGCATCAAATACAGCGCAGACATGACATAACGTTTGTTAAAACGGTCTGCCAGTACCCCCCAAAAGTAAGAACCAAAGATGTTAAATATACCAACGTAAGCCAGAGCCATTGCCGCTGTTGATTCAGGTAGGCTTTTATCCGCCAAATAACTTGGAAGGTGAGTCGCGATAAACATAACGTGGAAACCACACATGAAAAACCCAGCATGAATCAACCAGTAACCTTTGTGTGCAACCGCTTCTTTCAAAGCGCTTTTTAGCGTTTGACTGTCTTCTTGCTCATAGTTTGAGGCATTTTCTTTCAGCTTTGACGTATTAATGAATAGAGCAAACACCACCATAAAACTACACAGTACAGCGAACGTTTGAATTGCACTTTGCCAATCAGAAGCGCTCAACAATACTTGTGCACCAGGGATCATCGCAAACATGCCAAATGAGCCCGCAGCGGTGGTCAAACCAAAGGCTTTAGCCGCATGTTGAGCTGGTACCACTTTCGCTACTGCACCAAGCACGATTACGTAGCTAGTTGCACTTAAGCCAAACCCAACAAGCACACCTAGCGTTAGGTACATCATCGTTGGCTCTATGGTGATCGAAGTTAAGTACAGACCTGCTGCGTAAGAGGCAGAACCTAAAATGATGATACGTTTCGCCCCCCAACGATCGGCGGCCATACCAACAAATGGCTGGAACGCTCCAAAAAGTAAGTTTTGCAATGCAATAGCAAAGCTGAAGAACTCACGTCCCGTTTGAAAATATTCTGAAATAGGTGTCATAAAAATACCGAAGGATTGTCTGATCCCTAGACTGGTAATCAAAACCCCTATACCTAGCCAAACTAGGAGTGGAAATCGGAAAATAATCATAAATTGCTCTTAAAAATGACTGTGGAGATGAGAGTGTCCTTGGTTGCCACCTATGGATTCGTGACCGCCACTGTTAATGGCTTGTGCTGCCACTATTTTCTCTAACCTTGATGAGTTATGAACAAAGATTAATAAAAGGGGCAACATGGTTAACAACCTCAGCACCTTAGCGAAAATAGATTGAAAAAGTATGAATTGTGCACTCATGTAAAAGATTGGCGCGAAGTGTAGGGAGTATTTGGGAGTGACACAAATGATAAAAAGTGATGTAAATTATGCGAATTACGCATAAATTAGTATCGAGAATAGAACACCCGCAGGATAGAGTTGGGTTTCAGTCCAACGTTTCGTCGCACATTTCATTTATTAGGAGCAGCCCGTAAAAGCAACTAATTGCACAAAATGGTAATGTAAAATCGTTATAACTTACACGAATCTAAAAGTGGATACGATGATCAGGAAAAACGTTAATTGCGTGATTACGCCTACCGCAGACACCGCTTTGTCTGAGTAACCACCCAACATCAGTACGTCACCAGTTCCTAAAGCAGTCCGTAGCTAAATTTCGACAAGTATCGACCAAACTTATGCCACGATGAATATACGTAGGTTGATATTCTGGCTTTGAGGCATGAATTGAAACCTTTCCTACAACTAAACACTGCCCCACAGAAAACTGTGAGGCATTGCTAAGAAATTACTCCAGTACATCACCCTGCTTTTTGCACTGATAATAATCGCCTGATTTACTCATCATATGCCTTTGATAATATTAACTTTTCTAATTCCAAGCCTGGTTTAATAAAGTCAACATCTAGGGTGTAGAAGCCCGGATTAAGTTTTACTTTTAAACCCTCAACTACAATCAGTTCACCGTCTGTACCATGCAGTGGTAGTGTCATGCTGAAGTCACCGTTGAGGAACAAACTACAAGAAGATTGAGCCAGTGAGTTACGCTCATACTTCATCATACCGTTAAATTGGTAAACGCCCTCTTCAACCACTTCCAGTACTACCGAAGCATTCACTTTAGTGTTCAGCGTAATCTCTTGCTCAACGGAGTGCGCTTCTCCGCTTGGCTGCTCAGTTTGCGCGACAAAGGTTTTGATCGGTTCGTAGGCTTTGAGTGGTCGTTCCATCACTGGTGCTGCCATGATAAAGCGACAAATGTTCATCGCACTGCGTTGCAACTCACCTAACGTCAGCGTGCCATTCTCTAGTGCTTGTAACGTGTCATCGCCCATCGCATTGCTTTCTGCACCGTCATTCTCTACCACCATGTAAAGATCGTTTTGTGCACGTACCATAAACGATGTGAAGGTTTTACTCTCTTCGCCAGCTTCGATTGGGTCATTCATTTTTGCCCACCAATCGGTCATCACGATCCCGGTATAACCCCATTCGCCACGCAAAATGGTGGTATTGAGATCATAGTTAGAGGCAGCCCAATGCCCATTTACTGGGTTATATGAGGTCATAATGGTGGATGCATTACCGTCTTTCACTGCCATTTCAAAGGGCTTGATATGAATTTCGCGTAACGCACGTTCAGACATGATGCTGTCTACATCGACGCGAGCAGTTTCCTGATCGTTCGCCGCATAGTGCTTGATGGTGCCAGACACACCCGCTTTGCTTAAACCACGTGTTTGTGCTGCCGCCATTACGCCCGTCATAAACGGGTCTTCCGAGAAGTATTCGAAGTTACGGCCATTCAATGGATGACGATGGATATTGATGCCTGGGCCAAGTAAGGTATCAATATGGTTGGCGCGTAGCTCTTGGCCAATCAGGAAGAAAAGTTGTTCATTTAAAGACGAGTTCCAAGTACACCCCAGAAGGGTACCTATTGGCACTTGTGTCGCTTTATGACCGCTGTCCATACGAATGCCTGAGGGACCATCTGCCGCAGCAACAACAGGAATGCCTAACTCAAACAAGCTGTCAGAGACACCGCCAAACGCGGCAGCCGTTCCCGGCGTCACTTTCGGGCTACACATGCCTTCGCCACGAACGATAGTGGCAAGTTGCTCTGGTGTCATCTGCGCAACAAAGTCCTCAATACTGGCTTTACCGTCTTTTACATCCATCAACTTGATGCCTTGGTTACCAGTCAGTTTTAGCGTACGAGGCATATTAGTTTGAATACGCTCCGCCAAAGAAACGGTACGTTGCGGCGTAGCTTCATGACTCAACACATAGGTACCATGTTCATTTTTCTGAGCCGGCTTCATGCGCTCAAACTCACAAATAGGTGCACAAGCCTCACTTAAGACTTCTACAACTAGCACATCCTCAAGCTGGAGATCGGCTGAAATGAGCTTGGCATGACGTACACTTTCGCCAAGGCAGAACTGGTAGCGACCTGCTTCCAGCACGTAACAGTAGCGGTGTCCGGTCGCGCCGCTATCATCGTAAGAGGCTAACGAAGCGACAGGTACCGAAATACGAACCAGCTCGCTGGCTCCTGGCTTAAGGACTTTTGTCTTCGCAAAGCCAGCAAGAACACGAGTCGGTTTACCCAATTTGCCCTGCGGTGCTTCAACGTAAAGTTGCACAACTTCTTTACCCGCAAACTCACCGCCTAAGTTTGTCACTTCAACATCAAAATGCAGCACAGCATCAGAGCCTTGTCCTTCGGTGGTGAACTCAACTAGGTCTCGACTAAACTCGGAATATGACAAACCCGCACCAAAC
Source organism: Vibrionaceae bacterium (assembly GCA_018222805.1). Lineage (GTDB taxonomy): Bacteria > Pseudomonadota > Gammaproteobacteria > Enterobacterales > Vibrionaceae > Vibrio. The sequence continues at coordinate 28,778 of JAAEZQ010000033.1, read as the reverse complement.
TCGAACTGCACTACTTCTGGGTTGAAGGTTTCAAAGTAGCGGTAACCCACGTAAATGTCTTCAACATAGATATTGCGATCTTTGCGCCCGAAGTTTGCCGAAGATGGGTAATCAGAAAGTTGGTAAGCAATCGAGTCAGTCAGTCGACCACTTGGCGATTGATCACCAGAAACAATATCCGCTAAGGCATGGCCACCTTCCATGCCCGCAGCCCAACTGTAAAGTACCGCTTTAATCGACGCATTGCCTTCTATCGTGTTCAACCATGCCATATCCATAATGTTGGTCACGTTCATTACCACAATCACGTCCGAGAAATGGCGATTGACCTTAGTGACCATATCGATTTCTTGGGCAGTCAAACGGTAACTACCCGCTTCATCAGCATTGTCTTGGTCTTCACCTGCAGTGCGGCCAATGAACACCATCGCCTTATTCGATTGCGCAGCTGCTTTCGCTACGATCGCATCAGATAACGGCATTTCTTGTTGGAACCAAGGTTCTGCCGCCCAGCCACCACCGCCATCATCGAAAGGGTGCTGTGCAATCCATTCTTGATAAATAGCCACCAAATCTTCGTTAAGTTGAATCTTACTGTTAGCGCGCAGCCCTTCTAACGCATTGATCGCATAGGGTACGTTCACCGCACCACCCGAACCTGTACCGCTGCGGTAAGTATCAATTTGACAACGTCCGAACAGCGAGAGCGTATCTTGTTCGTTCACTGGCAGAACTTCGTCAGTATTTTTTAACAGCACAATCCCTTCCGCTGCCGCTTGTCGGCTAACAGAAACTAGGTTTTTTTGCGCTTGGAGAATTTGTTCATTGTTCATACACAACCACACAACTGTTCATTTTGGCTTCGTATTAGTAGCGAGATTTGGTGGCTGAGATGCCATCCAGACTTTGCTACACGTTATTGGCATCAACCTGTGGGTCGCGAAATGAGAAGGTAACTCACCACTCAAAAACGTCACCAGCCCAGCAAAAATGGGCGAAATACACCGATTGATGTTCGTTTTGCTCTGGGGAAATAGTATGCTGGTCACACGCGCCATTCTACCAAAATAGCGACCATTAAGAGGAATATCGCGACATGAGCATCACCTACCAACTTAGGACACATCAGAAGCACAGCCACTTAAAGTTTGCCTATGTTGATGGACACCACAACAGTGATTTTGCGCCACACAAACATGACTTTTCAGAGTTATTTTTGGTTGTGAGTGGAAGCGGGAAACACACGGTCGCAGAGTATGAATATCCCCTGCACAAAGGGGATGTATTTGTGATTAATGGTGATATAGAACATGGTTTTAGAGACGTTAATCGACTCAAGGTGATTAATTTGATGTTTGATTCCCAAACGCCGTTTTTCGAAATTCCCTCCATGCGTCATCTATCCGGATACCAGGCTATGTTTAAAGTAGAGCCCATCGCTCGTCAAACATCTGAATACAAAGCCAAGCTCACACTAGATAACCAACAGCTACCAGAAGTTGAACGACTGCTAACAGAGATCAAACACGAGTACCAATCTTCGCAACCCGGCTTTGAAGTAATGCTAACCAGCTTGATGCAGCAATTGGTTATCGCTTTAGCGCGGATGTACCAAAATCAGAGCCAAGATCTGCCGCAGACTACACTGGCTCTCAGTCGAGCATTAGTGTTTATCGAACAAAACTTCAGCGATGTAGGAATCTCTAGCGATACCATTGCCAAGGCAGCGTTTATTAGTAAACGTCAGTTAGAAAGGCTATTTCGACAATTCTTAAACACGTCTCCCAATCAATATCTAAGAGAAGTGCAACTGAACTACGCGACAAAACTGCTGTGTGAAGAGAGCGAGCGCTCGGTACAGTATATCGCCGAACAATGTGGGTTTGCTGATAGCAATTATTTTTCGAAGTGCTTTAAACAAAAATTTCAACAAAGCCCAAGAACCTACCGCAAACTGCATTTCTTACAGATATAAAAAAAGCCGCTGATAAAGCGGCTATGAATGGCATAGCATTCACTGCAATATAATCGAGTTCCCCCGTATCACTGCTCAAGTCAAATCAAAGAGCTATAACAAAGCATTTTCAACTTGAGTGTACCTTCTCGCCTATTGCCAATGGAGTGAGTGCGGTCTCAAGAACCGCACCTGAGTTAAGAATTCACGTAGTAACTTACCACCACGCTTCGAACATTGCACCAACAGTCACCGTATCGACATCCGTTGCAATCTTCTCACCAGTTACCGAGTCAAAGCCTGTGTACTCATTATCTGCGTTACCCACTGTTGCGTAGAAACGCAGCATTGGGCGCGACCAAGTCTCAGGACCGATTGCCATGTTTTGCGACAGCGTCATTTTCCAAGAGCTGTTCGTAGCATCAAAATCGTCGTAGTCCACAACGCTGTAACCTGCCTCTAGCCAAGTGGAGTGAATGTCATTCCATTGGTAAGTTGGACGTACAATTGCGTTGTAGTTTACACGGCTATCCACGCCGTCAACGTCAAGTGATTGATATGCAGCTAAGTATTGAACGCCAAGGTTGTCAGTTAGGGATGTGCTGCCATCAAAACTAACCAGTAGTGCATTTTTGCCTTCTTCTAACATATAGCTGTAGAGAACACTATCAGTAGTATTATCCGAGTAACGAACAATTAAGCGTTGACCAGATGCCGATAGCTCACCCCCAACTTGATAAGCAGTTAGGTCGTCACCATCAAGCTTTTCTGATGCAAAACCATAGTTAGCATATAGACTTAGGTTTGCTGACTCTCCAAGCTGAATACCATGCAGCTTACTGGTTAACGCGTAGCGTCCAGTGTCACCAACCATATCACCTTCAATTTCGCCAACCGCGCCAAAATCTAGTTTCACTCCGCCCAAGTTTAGGTTGTAGAAACCCGCGCCTTGACCATCGTGTGTCATCCAGAAATAGTCATTTAGATCGGTTTGCGGACGTTGGTGGAAATCGCGACCAGCCCAAACATAAAGATCTGGCTGAGATTCAAACAGGTTAGTCGCACCTGCGTACATCTTCTTAACGTTAACGCCGCCATCGTCTGCCCAAGATGAGTCAGCCCAGTGGTCAAGCATTAATACTAGATCCCAAATCGCACCGCTATCACTCTTAAATGCTCTCGCTAGCTGAAATTCACCACCATTACCTTCGTTGCCTAAACGACCGGTAGCATTCGCATTCAAAGAACCAAATGTACCAACTGTTTGAGCATCACTACCTTGATAGTGTGCTCCATAGCGAGCATATCCTGAGAATACAACGCCTAGAGGGACTTCCACGTCAGGAGTTAGAACCGCAGGCTGTTGATCGAACACATAACTAGTTTCGACTTTTGATTCAAGCTCTTGAATACGTTTTTCAAGTGCTGCCACATCAGAATTTTCAGCAAGAGTAGGTAGAGAAGCAAACGAAGCCGCCACTGCTAGGGTAAGAGGTAGAACCTTAAATTTTTTCATGATAACTCCATCATTATTATATTTTGCATTTCCAAAGAAAGCGCTTTCTTTATGGGGCAAATTTTTTTGCCGGAAATGGGTAAAAAGACCATACAACTGGAAACAAAGGCAGAAGTTTCCAAAAACAGGGTCAAATAACCACTTCCCCGCGCTTTTGATGACATTATATGGACAAAAAACCGGATAAAACGTGATCAACACCACCAAGAAAGCGTTTTCTTAGTGTACAGATCACATCATCGGCACATTTAATCCTTAACACACAACCGATCTTTCCAAAAACAAAAAGCTCGCCAATCAAGAGCGAGCTTAAGCTAAATGAAGTATTTTTCTTCTCAAAAATTACGGTGCAACAAAGCGAATATTACGTAGCTGAACGTGAAGGTTTTCACCGCCTAAGCCTTCTATTACAAAGGGATTGGACACATTCGTCACATCAAATTGACTCCCAGGCGAGAAACGATTATCCGCAGCGATAAAATCAGCCACTGCGATGGTATACGTATGCCATTCACCGTCTGCTAGTAGACCTTGAGTGGTATCGCCCAAAGCAATGTCACTCACATTTGGCCAGCCACTGTCCATCTTAATCAGTACATCGGTATTGCTACCCAGAGCCATGATATTCAGGTCAAAAGATAGTCTCCAGTTGGCATATCGACTCATATCTAACGACGATGCGGCGGTAAAGAATAGATTCCCTGTCCCGTTAAACTGCGCATTCAATACGCCATCAACAAACTCTCTACTGTCAGCCGCATCAGACGTATATCCATCGAGGGTAAATCCATCATTAAGACTATCAGATATCATTGTCAGTGGTTTAGTGAACACCAGATTGTCGATTTTAAAGGCTAGATCCACATTGTTCACTGGCTCAAACACGACCGGATTACTCACCCCTTCTATCGAGAAACCATTGGTGCCTGCAGCAATAAAGTCATTGACGGAGAAAGAAAATGACTTCCAATCACCCATTGCTGGTAATTGAGAAAACGGGATATCAATCGGTGCGAGCGCTGGATAGCCACTGTCCATTTTTACCGCCAGAGAACTTGCATTGCCAGAGACCAAACTTAGGTCAAAGTTCAACTCGCCACCAATAAATTCGCTCATATCAAGCGCTCCATTTAGTGACTCGATGTAAGCATTACCATTGTCGATAATGGATATATTGATGGTTTCATCTACGATGGTACGCGAGTCATTACTGCCATCATCCCAACCATTCAGGCTAAAGCCATCGAGTAAACTACCAGACTCAAACAAAGATAGCGTCAGAGCAGAAAGGTCTACCTCGCTTGGAAAATCTGGTTCGGCAACGCCATCATTAATCACCGCCTGTTGCGAAACAGGCGTCGCACAGCCTTTGCCAGTTTCGGGATCAGCACTGCACTGGTAAACACGAACATAGTCAACTTGCATCTCTGCTTGTTCGATCGTTGAGTCTATTCCCCCCTCATTAACTGCAGTAGGCCAGCTCCCGCCCATCGCTAGGTTCAAAATTAGATGAAATTTTTGATTATAGGGCGCGTCATCTGCACCACTTACCCAGTTGCCATCCTCATCCTGATAGTGGCTCCACCAGCCCTTACTGGTTTGAGTTGCGTAATGAACATCATCCACATACCAGCGAATTTCGCCTTGTTCCCATTCAATCGCATAAGTATGGAAATCGTCTGCAGGGCTAATGTGCTCATCACCAAAGTCGTATTCTTCACCCGAATAAACGTTGTTTGGCCACGCTTTCCCGTAGTGTAGCGTGCCATGTACCCGATTCTCTGGCTTTGTCACCCCATTATCTTGATAGGTCGTACCAAGATTGACCGCTTCCATGATGTCAATCTCGCCTGATGCCGCCCATCCGCCGTAAACATAGTCAGTCGGTAGCATCCATATTGCAGGCCATGTGCCCTGTCCTTGCGGTAGTTTGGCGCGTACCTCAAAACGACCATATTTCCAGTCGCCTTTGTTCATGGTACGCAAGCGAGCCGACGAATACGGTAAAGTCTTTAAGGTTTCACCGTACCCATCAGAGCCTTCCACGCTATCTGGCCCCGTAGTATCCCCTTTGATAACTCGAATTGTCAGCTTGCCGTCTTCAATAAACGAGTTCTTCGCATCATCGACATAGCACTGCTGCTCTGCGTTACCGCCGCCCCAGCAGTTCTTCTCGTGGCTCCATTTGTCGCTGTCGATCTCTGTGCTATCAAACTCATCACTCCACACTAATGACCAACCATTACTGACATTAAGATCTGTAGTCTCCTCTGAATTGCTGTTACACCCCGTTAGAGTCAAAGACAGTAAGCCAGTGGCTACCACTAATACGTCCTTTTTCATTTCTCGTTCTCCTAATCGCACCAATCAAAGAAAGCGCTTTCTTGTGATTGTAATAAAAAAGATGGATAATCCATCTCACCGTAAATTACTTAACTTACCTAATTACTTCTAACTTAATGAAAATATAAAAGTAATTTTGAATTCGTCCTCGATTAATAAAGTCTAGTAATGGTTCAAATTTAAGTATGTGATCACCATTCACCAGAAAGCACTTTCTTTCGTTTAAGATCACATTGCAGTAAATTCACCTAAGAGCAATGAGCTCATATTTGTCACTAACGTAACTCTGTCAGTTAGAGGAACGATATCGACAAATGTGACACTTTCCCTATGAGGAATTGGGAACGGCGAGTAACATAGCTCAATATTTCATATGGATAAGGTACTTACCATTGATCACGATAAAAGAAGTCTCTGAGTTAGCAAAAGTTTCTCAGTCAACCGTTTCACGAGCCCTGAATGGTCACCCGACGGTAAAAGAGGCCAACCGAAAAAAAGTGTTTGATGCGATTGAAAAGCTTGGCTATAAACCGAATGCGTTTGCCCAAGCACTGGCGTCCAGCCGCTCGAACAGCATTGGTATGTTGGTAGGCTCATTAGACGGCCCTTTTTATGGCCCACTAATGCACAATGTCGAAAATACGGTTCGTGAGAGCAATAACCACCTTATCGTGACTAGTGGTTTAGAGTCTCATGCAAGAGAGATTGACTCAATCAACTTCCTGCGCTCCAAACAAGTTGATGGCCTGATTATCCATTCGGATATGTTGTCAGACGATGAACTTATCGAGGTTATCAAACAAACCCCGGCCACCATTGTGCTAAACCGCTATATCCCTGAAGTGGCTGACAAATGCATCTTTATCGACAACGAACTTGGCGGTTATCTAGCCACCAAACACATGCTTGAACGCGGACACACCAAAGTCGCTTGTATTACCGGCCAGTTAAGCAAAATAGACAGCCGCGATCGATTGCAAGGCTACCGAAATGCCCTGGCTGAATTTGGCATTGCGTACAACGCTAACTTGATTGTTGAGGGACGTTTCGACCACGTAGGCAACCACGAAGCAGCACGCCGATTGCTGGATAGAGATAACGATATTTCCGCTATTTTCTGCCAAAACGACCACATTGCACTGGCAGTTTATGACGTGGCATATGAGCGTGGCTTAGAGATTGGCAAAGACATTTCCGTGGTTGGATTCGATAACGATACCCACAGTCAACACATTCGACCAAAACTGACAACGGTAAACTTCCCGGTGAAAGAAATGGGCTGCGAAGCCGCGAAAGGCGTTTGGGCTTTGGTGCACAAACAAAAATACCCACTTAAGCGCAAACTGACTCCGGAGTTGATAGTACGAGAGTCTGTTTGTATTCGTTAACTCGATTTCACGCAAGACAAACCACACTTCAAGCTACTCGCCAAAAATCAAAAAGGCCCCGATATCACATCGGGGCCTTTACTTTAAGAGAGCAAATTACACTCGCAGTAGCGACTCTGGTATCGACACCACAACTTTCTCGATTTTTCCTGAGCGAGAGAAAATACTGTCGCTCAAAGAGTGCGAAATAGTGAGTCCTTCTAATACATCCTGCTGACCATTAGCATGAGTAAAGACCACACCTGCCTTCAGGTCATCATCCACCAACTGATACACAAATGGCACTTGGCAAAGTGTAAACGCCAGCTGATCTTTGTCTATCACGTAGCTTTGTGTATTGCCTGCCACGCTCTGACAAGAGAACGAGGTTGATTCAGAAAGAAACTCATTACGATTCAGCAAGCTAGGTTCGATATGAATCTCACCATTGTTTACCATAATGCCTAGTTCCGTGAAACGCGTAATGATCTCCTCTTTCACTTGCCCCGTCATGCCAGGTTGCTGCGCACCTGCATGTTTTGGCGTGTGTGAATATGGGTCAGTTGGAAATGCCCCATAGTTCTCAGGCGTTTTGTTGAATCCTATTCCAGCGCGTACTCGGTAGTAGTATTCGGCCAATTTCTGCGTTTCTATACTGTTAGCGTCCAACTCGCGTGCTACCAAGTAGTTTTCCTGCACTGCAAGCAACAACTTAGACACCATGTGCCAGTAAATACAGCCCAACCCCTCGTAACCGAACATGGTACCTGAACGCCCCGTAAAGGCTTTGTGGTTAAACACGTCCTCGTAGAGCGCTTCAACGCTTTCCCACTCATCATCGGTGACATCGCTATAGTCGGCACGTAATTGCTGGATCTGCGCCTGTAAATAGCCATTATTTTCTAAACCAGCATGGAAATGGAACTGACCTTGTTCATCTTTGCTGACTAAACGTTGATCGCCATTACCAAGCATTTTACTTAGTGCTGGTGTCGCTTGAATTTGCTCCTCGGTTAAGCAGTTCTTGTTCATAAACGTGCTTAAGTCACGATCTGGATACAGCATGAAACTGTTTTGATCCGCGCGATACATATCACTCGCAAACAAGTTATCTAGCAAGGTTACCGCTTGTGCTGGCGTCAATACGCCGGCACTCAGTACCGCCACTTGCCCTTCCAACATTGGGTACAGTTCTTCAACCTTCAGGCTCTCTGCGGAGTAAGTCAGGATGTTATAGGCATTAAACAAACCATCTTCACGCACATTGCTTGCAATGCTGGCATCGAGCACGGTTAAGCTCACCTCAAGTAACTGCTTAATTGCAGAAGCTTCTACCGTAGTTTTTCCTGAGAAGCCATTCACACGATATACACGCTGGCGGAAGTTTTCTGCCGCTTTTTCCAGTTGAGTAAGAATCGCTTTGCGTGTTTGACGTGTAACCGTTTCCTGACGAATTTCTTTGGCAGCGTCAGACAAAATACGCGTGGTAGACAGTAACCATTCGAATACTTCTTTCGACATATTTACGCTAGCTGGCGCATCCGCTAGCAGATTCTGCAAGAAGGCCACATAACGGCGCATGTAGTACAGCGTCACCATCGACAAGCCATTGCCTACAATTGCATTGTTCGCATCGTTCCATTCTGGGCGTTGGGTATTTAGCCAAATACCACCATCCAACACCAAGTTGCTCAGTTTTGCCAACAGAGGAACCAACACTTTTTCCGTCAGGTTAACCATGTAAACATCGTTGTTGCTCTCTAGAACAAGGCGACCATCGCTGCCCATTGCATCCACGCGCTTTTCAATGTTCTCTTGCAGCACATCGTTAAACGTCACCGTGTCTTTTGGATTAGCAAACAATTTATCAACGTCACACAATTCATAAGGTACATTAGCGTAACTAAAGATGTCCGATTGCATCAATTCCAGTAGATCGTCTCGTTGATATTTGTCTGCCAATTCTAGGAACTTGAGCAAATAAATGATTTGGTGATCGCCCCAGTAACCGATGTTGCTCCATGGGTCATCCGGCTCTAGCATCTCCCAATCAATACCATCTTTGGTAATACGGTATGGGTTGTAGCCGTCTACCGTTGAAGCGTTAACAAACTTGGCCAAAAAAGACTGGATGAAACCAGGGTAACTCAGAGCAATCGCCTCCCAGTTTTGGAAGATGTCACGCCAGTTACCTTGGTAAGAAAGCAAGCGCTCACCGTTTTCATCTTTAAGTTTAATTTCGTAGTGGTTCCACGGACGGCTTGGGTCACCGTGACGGCGGCCAAATGTCAGCGGTAAGTACTCGTAGCTCAAACGAATCAACTGCGCGTCGTCGCTCTGTTTAGCCAGTTGCACCAGCTCAGCGTGTGTGAACTGTTCGGGTAAATCAGCAAACAACCCAGCATGACGTTCAAACACAATACGGTTGGCGTTACGAATCGTCGCCAGCACGTCTTTTTTATCTAAGGTGTAGTTATTCTCAAATACACCGCCACGCATGTTGTTAAACAGCACGTTAGCGTAATGGTGCACGCTGGTTTCTTCTTCTGCGGTGATTTGCCACGCATCCGCACCCGACATCAAACTGATCAGTTCTTTCTGGTTGGCGGCAATGCTCTGCTCAACGTACTGCGTCATGTTCACTGGCTGCGCAAGACGGTTGCGCATAGCCGTTATATCACTGTGGCTCTTATCGATATCAGCAATGATCAACCAAGACTTGCTCTGATTTGCTTCAAGTTTGATGGTTTTGTGGATCAAGTAGCTGCCACGCACGCCTTTTGTCAGGGTTTCATTGTTGATTGCACACCCTTGGCGGAAAGCGTTCAATTGACCGCTGCTTAGTAGACGCTGACCGTAATCGTTGTCGACACTGAACACTGTCGTGGCCAGCAAAGATTCGGCCGGCTCAGCACGATCACTGAGTTTCGCGTACATGGTAAACAAAGCAAGTGAACTGCCATCTAGCAACTCATTCCATTTGTAGGCATCCACTAAAGCGCTGCGTGTTTGCAACGCAGACAATGGCGCGCCAGATGGCAATAAGTTTTGGAGGCCGTCAATCAGCTCAATCTCTCGAGTCGAGCCTGATAGGTCGGTGATTTGCGAGCGACGAACAAAGCCAAACTCTTCGCTGGTGTTCCAGCTGTATTGAAATTTTAGACTTAACGTGTGGTTAAGCTCTTCAAAAACAATCTTGTCGCCAATGGTATTTTTGTACAGATGACGTTCAACTTGGTACAAGCCATCATGGTGGCGATTGAATGGTTCCCACATGGCAACGCCTTGTTCACGCGCCACTTTAACGATGGTTTTCGAACCGGTGTTTTCCGCGCTCTCATGAATGTGGTCGACGGATTTGTAAGGGAACAGGGCGTTCTCTGGACGAATACGACCCGCCGACAAACTGCCCGTGGATGAAATAAATAGCCAATGGTCACTAGCTGACACGACACTGATGAAAAACGGGGTCATTTGGTCGACATGTGAAATCTTGTAATAGCGCTCGCCATCTAAGTCGACGAAACTTCCCTCTACGGCAGGGCAAGAATAATGTTCAAAAGTCATAATCTTCTTCCGATATCTATGAAAGCGCTTTCTTTTTGCGCTTTTTTTATAGAGTAATTTGAGTTATTTATCCTAGGTGGTGACAACGTGCGTAATGATCTTCAGCCACTTTGGTCGGCTCAGGTACCGATTGCGTACAAACTTCGGTCGCTTTCAGGCAACGGGTAGCAAACGGGCAACCAACACTGCTTGGCTTCCACAATGGGATGTCGCCTTTCTTCGCCATTAATTCACGCTTGCCTGAATTACCCACTTCCGGTACGGCCGAGAGTAGCAGTTGCGAATAAGGATGCTGCGGGTTCTGCGTCACGCTATCACTGCTGCCCCACTCCACCATATGACCAACGTACATCACTGCGGTTTTCTCAGCGAAGTAACGGGCAGTGGCGATATCGTGAGTGATATACATGAAAGAAATGCCATGTTTGTCTTTTAGATCCGACATCAGGTTTAAGATGCCCAAACGTACCGATACATCCAGCATAGAAATTGGCTCGTCCGCGAGTATCACTTCCGGATCGACTGCTATTGCACGAGCAATTGCCACTCGCTGACGTTGGCCGCCACTCAGTTCATGCGGATACTTTTCTGCGGTTTCTTTGACAGGAGAAAGGCCGACCAAATCAAGTAACTCATACACAAGCTTAGGAATCGCGTCTTTTCCGGCGCGATTGTGAATCATCAGCGGACGTGCGATATGGTGGTAAATGGTATGCACTGGGTTTAGAGAACCAAACGGGTCTTGAAAAATCATCTGCACCTGGCGCGCATATTCTAATTCACCGTGCTCTTTGATGTATTCGCCCAGCTCTTGGCCTTTAAAGGTCACATTGCCATCGGTTTTATCGTAGATCCGCGTCAAAACGCGGGCACCAGTACTTTTTCCAGAGCCGGACTCACCAACAATGGCCAAAGCTTCACCTTTACGCAGCTCAAATGACACATCATTCACCGCACGCATTAGGTTATTTTTTGATGACTGTCCCAGTGGAAAGTCTTTCACCAGATTCTTTACTGAGAGAATCACTTCAGGGTTCGTTACGTTATCCATTCTTCTCTCCCGATTACATCAAATGGCATGAAACAAGATTGCCGTTGCTCACTGGCACCAATGTTGGGTCGCTCTTCTGACACTCTGCAAAGCACTCGTTGCAACGTGCTTGGAAGTTACACCCTTGTGGGATCTGAAGCAGGTTCACAGGGTTGCCCGGAATGCCGTACAGGCGCTCTTTTGGCCCATGAATGGTCGGAAATGAAGAGATCAAACCTTTTGTGTACGGGTGCTGTGGGTCACCAAATACGTTCTTTGCGTCACCCAGCTCAATCAAGTTACCCGCATACATCACACCGATGCGGTCAGCAATCTCACCCATCAAGCTTAAGTCGTGACTAATGAATAAGATTGAGAAGCCAAACTTGCTCTTTAGCTCATAAAGTTCGTTGAGGATTTCGCGCTCTACCACTACGTCCAGTGCTGTAGTCGGCTCATCCATAATGATCAGTTTTGGTTCTAACGCCAGTGCCACCGCAATCACCACGCGCTGACGCATACCACCGCTCAATTGGTGCGGGAAGCTTTCCATGCGGTCACCGTGAATACCCACGACACCAAGCAGTTCTACCGCACGATCATAAGCTTCTTTGTAAGGCACTTTACGGTGTGCGAGAATCACGTCGGTAAGCTGCTCACCAATGGTAATCACTGGGTTAAGTGAGTTCATTGCACTTTGGAACACCACAGAGACATCATTCCAGCGGAAGTCACGCAGCTGTTTGTCGTTCATCTTTAATACATCCTGACCTTTGTAGAGGATTTCCCCTTCCGAGATCAGTGCGGGTGCTTTGTGTAAACGTGAGATAGCAAAGGCCAGTGTGCTTTTGCCACAACCAGACTCACCCGCAATACCCAGAGTCTCCCCCGGTGCGATGGTGATGCTAACGTTGTTCACCGCACGCGCGACACCATTTGGTGACACGTAGTCCACGCATAGGTTGTTAATTTCTAATAAGTTGCTCATCTTAGACCTCGGCGCTTATCTGCTTCTTTTTTCAGTTTGTTCCACAACTTGATGTGTGGACCTGTACGAAGTTTCGGGTTACTCACTTGGTCAATCGACATGTTGATCAACGCCAGTGCACCACCTGTAATGGCCAGCGCCATCGCTGGGACTAACATTTCCCACCAAGCACCGGTGTACAGAGAAGATGAAGTTTGTGCCCAGTACAGCATTGAACCCCAGCTCACTTCGGTTGCATCACCCAAGCCAAGAATACCGAGACCCGCTTCTGAACCCATTGCGTAAATGACCGTGCCCAAGAATCCACCAAACACGATGGAAACTAGGTTCGGTAAGATTTCCACCAAGATGATGCGGATTTTGGATTCACCCATAACCTCCGCTGAGATGATGAATTCTTTGTTTCGTATCGCCATAGTTTGCGAACGGATTACCCGCGCCCCCCAGGGCCAGGAGGTTATACCGAGCAATAATGTAATCACTAACGACCCGACTTGCCCGAGGAAGGCGGCCAGAACAATCAGCAACGGTAACTGTGGGAATACCAAAAATACGTTGGTCAGGAAGTTAAGACGTTCATCTACTTTGCCACCAAAATACCCCGCAGAAACACCGATGAGAACCGCAAGACTCATCGCAATGACGCCTGCAGAAATGGCCACCGTAAGTGACTTCCTTGCACCATGCAGCACTTGACTGTAAACATCACGACCGCTACGTGTGGTACCAAGAACATGTTCAGCATTAGGTGCCACATGCGGCCTAGCGACACGGCGATCAGGGTCATGCGTCGCGAGTACAGGCGCGAAAATAGCGCCCGCTAAAACGATAGACAGTAACAGGCCTCCAATGATGGCTGGCGGGTTACCGTAGAAAAAGGCATAAGCTTTACCAAAGCTCTTTTTAATCCGCTTCCAAGAAAACTTCGACTTACGAGCCACTAGTTCATCGTGCTCAGAAGGCGTTGAGTTGTTGATTAATTTGTCCATGATGCACCCTAGTTCGAAATTCGTGGGTCAAGCCACACGTACAGCAGATCGGCAATGAAGTTGGCAGTCAGAACCGCCGTCACTAAGATAAGTAAGATGGCTTGAATAAGTGGGTAATCACGCGCCACAATTCCTTTGAGCAAGATGTTGCCCAAACCTTGATAGTTGAATACCACTTCGGTCATGATTGAGCCTGCAAATGAGAAACCAATTGCCATCGCTATTGCGGTCGCTACTGGTAATATTGCATTACGACCAGCGTAACGGCTCATCACTTTATAGCTGCTCAACCCTTTCGCTTCAGCCATGGTCACGTAGTCTTCACCCAGCACGTTGATCATCGCGTTACGCATGTTAAATACCCACGTCGAGATACCAACCACAACCATCGAGCCCATTGGCAATACCGCGTGTTTCGCCACACTGCTGATAAACTCCCAGTTAAAGCCCGGTTCGAGTGAAGGATCATAGGTGTAAGCCAGCGGTAATAGTTCCATCTTCAAACCGAAGAAGTAAAACAGCAACAATGCAGTTACGATGTAAGGGAAGTTACTGATGAATGCCAAGACTGGCGGTACAATTTGACCAAACAAACCTTCACGTCGGTAAGAAGCATAAGTACCAATGCTGACACCAATGATGAGCGCCACAATCAACGAACCAAGAGCTAGAAACATGGTCCATGGTAGGGCCATCGCAATCACTTCAGATACGCTAACCGGGAACATCAATACTGATGGTCCGAGGTCAAGTGTGAATACGCTCTTCATGTACGCGATATATTGAACGAAAATGTTGCCATCTACGAAGCCGTACATTTCACGTACAGCATCCATCTGAGCTGGATCCATTCGACCTTGCGCCGCAGCAAACAAAGCATCAACTGGGTCACCCGGCATTAAGCGTGGCAACATGAAGTTGAAAGAGATCGCAATCAGAAAGGCAGTAAAATAAAAGCCAAATCGGCGAGCTAAAAACGACATAACAAACCTTTATACCTAGGAGCCACACCACTCGGGTAGTGGCTCCGGTGCTAACTAAAAAACGTACTAAATCACTTAATATGTAGGTTGTTCAGAATGATCACGCGCTTACCGCCGTCATACCAAACTGGCTGTACGTATGGGTCTTTTTCACTTGGCCAGCCCACAATATTTTTCGTACTGTACTGGAACCAAGTTGGGTTTGAGAACAGTGGAATAAATGGCATGTTTTGCGCCGTGAACTCTTGCAGCTCAGAGATGATCGCTTCTTGTTTCTTCGGATCACCAATCTTACCGAAGCTATCAATTAGCTGGTCAATTTCCGGAGAGTGCACACCATGACCGGCATGGAAACCTTTGCCGATACGAGACGTGTGGTAGTACTCTTGGAATGCCAAAATTGGGTTATCCGACACCATTGACCAGTTGATCGACATAGTGAACGCGCTGTCTTTCAAGTTCTTATCGTAAACCGCCCAGTCAACCGTTTTCACGTTCGCTTTCACACCGACATCCGCAAAGTATTCAGTGACCATCTGCACAACCTGAATCCAGTCTGTCCAGCCGTTCACGACTTCAATATCGAACTCCACCGTAGAGCCATCTTTGGTATCGCGGAAGCCATCACCGTTACGGTCAATGATGCCTGCTTCATCCAGCAAGCTCTTTGCTTTGTCAGCATCGTATTGAGTTAGGTGACCATATTTTTTATTTACGTTTTCATCGATGTGTTGTTTGTACAATTCAGCGATACCGCCCACGTTGTAGTTCGCAGTTGGATAGCCGTAAGCAGCAATATCCACAATCGCTTCACGGTCTAGAGCCATGGATAGCGCTTGGCGTACACGCAGATCATCGAATGGCGCTTTCTTGGTATTCACATATAGGTGAATGGCATCATTCGCTGGGTACCAGAAGTGGTTGTTCTCGCTATCTTGACCAACAAACGTCGATTCAACATCCGCAATAAAGTTTGAACCCCAGTCAATCTCACCTTTGATCAGTGCAGGTTGAATCTGAGAGTTGTCGTTGTACGAACGAAAGTTCACACAATCCAAATAAGGACGGTTTTCAAGGTAGTAGTTCGGGTTACGGCACAGCTCCATTTGCTGTGGTTTCACGTATTTGACCGTCGTCATCGGGCCGCTACCCACAGGATTCGGGTTCGTGAAGGTGGTGTAGTCAGTTACGTCAGACCAAACATGTTTAGGAACAATGTGATAAGCGCCGATGCTCCAAAGGAAAGTTGAGTCAGCTTCTGCCAAGTCAAATACAACGGTACGTTTGTCACTTGCTTTAATGCTTTGCAGCTTGCCAGTTGGCCAAATCGCTTTTACGTCAAACGCTGGTGACTTCTTAGTCAGCTCGAAACTGAATACCACATCTTCTGCTGTCAAAGGAGTGCCATCCGACCACTTCAGGCCATCACGCAGTTTCAACTTAAGAGTTTTTAGATCGTCTGAATACTCGACAGACTCTGCAAGACGGTAGTGCGTTTCACCTGTCATGTTGTTTAGGACGAATAGCGGCTCAAACATAATGCCGTGCAACGTATCCTTGGTGGTGTATGGGTTGAAGTTTTCGACAAAGCCCGTGTTAATAATTGGCACTGTTAGTGTGCCACCTTGTTTGATGGTGTCCGCTTGAGCAGCAGTAGCAAGCATCATGCTGGCAGCAAATGTAGCGAGCAGAGTTTTCTTATGCATCACATTGTCCTTTTATTATGTTGAATACCCATTAAAGAAAGCGCTTTCTTTCAAGTTTAAAAAATGAAGCGAACCAACTGTGGGGTTTCATTAGGAATGAACATGAGCTGTTTGTCACTAAAGGGCTCGAAACCACACAAAGAAAGCGCTTTCTTTGTGTGAGATAATCTTAGATATAAGCAAGATCTTCAATGAAAGGACGTGAAAACAAAGCTTAGATCACAAACAAGTATAACCCATAAATATCAACAAGTTAAAAAAGCCCCAGATCTCACTTATATTTTTAACCACTATAAATCAATGGGTTACAATGGTGGGGTTTAGGTCGTATTTTGTGAGCTGTTCCAAGTTTATTCATACGTTCAGCAATACGCCCTCTGAGCAATAAAAAGCAGGTATTCAAAATGTCTTCCCACATAACACGTGCGAATGTGCACAAATTTCACCCCAACACAAAGAAAGCGCTTTCATTAATAAGTAACCAATGAAATCATAGCTCCATCAGATTAACCTAAGGAAAGTTATATGGTTCAATTTTGGAATGGCAACAAATCAGCAATTCGCCAAGAGTTTGAATGGAAAGTACTGCAGCTCGCCTTGCAACAGACTAAACCAAACCAGCTTATAAACAATGACTTGACTGATCACCCGAACGCCGAAGATGAGGGGCGGGTATTCGCACATGGTACCGATGTTTTAGTTACAGTGGCGGGTAATATGAAGTTTGCCCAAGGCTCGTATCTGATGCTGCCTCAGCCTCTATGTCGTGGTCTATTAGGCTGTCGAGTATTAATTGTGCACAAAAGCAGATTGAAGGAATTTAGCTCACTCGGCGAAGCGCAACTCAAAAAGCTGAGTATTGGTATTCCTGCAACGTGGGCAGATGCCGAATTATTTCGCGTTAACCAATACCATGTTGTCGAACAAGGCAGCTTAGAAGAACGTTTGATTGCCGTACAAAACCGTGAATGTGATTACATGGCACTGGGCGCGAACGAAGCCGAGGCGATTGTAGCGCAGTTTGCTCATCTCGCTCCAGATTTGGTCGTTGAACCAACGCTAATGCTCTACTACCCGTTTCCTTTAGTGTTTTATTGCCACCCAGAGAAACACGATCTAATGGCAAACATCGCTCAAGGTCTGGAGCTTTGCATGGCAAACGGCGAACTGGACGCACTATTTGAGCAAACGTACGGCTCGGATGTACGAGCGGTAAATCTCTACCAACGTCGTGTGTTTCATTTAACCAATCCAATTTTGCCAAGTGAACTGGCATACTACCAATCGGAGCTATTGCCTACTTAGGTGCATCGGGATGGAATCTAGAGACGGTCGACTCTCGGACAATAAGATCAATTGGCGGGAGTCGCGAGTTGCATTTTTCTCCAGAGAATAAGCTTAAGATTGACTCGGCGCACACAACGCCAATCTCCTCAACAGGTTGGCGTAGTGTGGTCAATCCTGGGGTAAAATACTTAGACGTTGGCAAATCATCAAAACCGACCACAGAAACATCTTCGGGCACCTTGAAGCCATGATCATGCAAGGCTTTAATCGCTCCATAAGCCGTTTGGTCATTGGCCGCAAACAAAGCTGAAAAGTGCACGTTTGATTGAATCAATTCCACAGTGCAGTCATAACCCGTTTCACTGCTGAAGTCTCCCTGCTTGATCAGGCTATTACGCACTTTGATACCCGCCTCTGCCAACGCTTTCTTGTAACCGACAAAACGAGCAACTGCATCCGGTTGGTTGAGCAAGCCTTTAATATGAGCAATATTCACATGCCCCTGCTGCAGTAAATGCAGCGTCGCCATGTGGCCCCCAAGTACATTATCAATATTGACCGCTTGTAGCTTTTCCGCTGCATAATTGTAGCCAACCGCTACGACCGGAATCTTCTTCGAATAATCCACTAGTTCTTGCTCTGTGAGGCTGCCAGCCACCACAATCACGCCATCGACATTGCTCTTTTCTAAGTATTCAAGGGCTTGAAGCTGCATGCTGTGCTGCCAATATCCAGAGGCAATCACCAAAGAATAACCTTTAGGCCCAAGAAAGCTTTCCATGTCGTTAAAAATGCGGCTGGTAAACGGGCTCTCTGGGTTTTGGACCAGTACACCAATCGTCATCGAACGTGTATTGCTGCCTTGGTTCATGTGGAAATTGGGTTTGTAATCCAGCGCTTTTATCGCGTCTTCAATCGCGATGGTTTTGGGTTTAGAGATAAACGTGGTGCGATTTAAAAAGCGTGAAACGGTACTCGGGGAGACGCCAGCTAACTTGGCCACATCGTAAATAGAAGGAGAGCGTTTTTTCTTTTTCATAATTATCCGACAGTTCCAATATGAACAAGCCAATAGCAGAAATATAAGTTATGAGCTCTATTCACTCAATATTATTGGTAAAGGACCTTTAAATAAGAAAAGCCAGTGCACAAGCACTGGCTCTTAATCTTGTCCATCAACAAAAATTAAAAAGTCGCAAGTGAGTTTTCACTCAGTGCATCAAACAAGTGAATAGCATCAAGGTCTAAGTATAGCGTTAACGTGTCAACATCCACTTCCGCGGCTTGTGTTTCGACCATTAAAGGCTGACCCGCGATTTCCGTTTTGAGCAGAATGCTCGCGCCAAGCAGCTCCTTGTCATTGATTTTAACAGGGATTGGCAACACACGATCGTGTTCCACTTGCTCAGCACGTAGGTGGATGTCGGTTGGACGCACACCAAAATGCAGCGCTAAGTTCTTCGAGGCATGGGCTTTAAAGCGCTCTGGAAGAGGCAGAAGAACGTCGCCTAGCGCCACTTTCCAGTTACCCTCTTCGCCTACTAGCTTCGCATCCAACATGTTCATAGATGGGTTACCAATGAACTGCGCCACGAACTTGTTCGCAGGACGTTGGAACACTTCCGTTGGTGTACCAACCTGTGCCACGTAACCGTCTTTAAGAATCACGATACGATCTGCCAGTGTCATTGCTTCAATCTGATCGTGAGTCACATAGATGGTCGTGGTTTTAAGCTCGCGGTGAAGCTGTTTGATCTCTTCACGCATCACACCACGCAGTTTGGCATCAAGGTTCGACAATGGCTCATCAAATAGGAACACTTTAGGCGTACGCACCATCGCACGTCCCATAGCCACACGCTGACGCTGACCACCCGAAAGCTCTTTTGGTTTTCGCTCCAGTAGAGTATCCAGCTCCAGCATTTTGGCCGCTTTACGCACCTCCACATCGATTTGATCTTTCGCCATTCCCTTGAGCTTAAGTGCAAACGCGATGTTTTCGTACACGGTCATGTGTGGATAGAGCGCGTAGCTCTGGAACACCATCGCTAGGTCACGGTCTTTCGCATCGATTTTGTTCATCAGCTTATCGCCAACGTAAATCTCGCCTGCCGTGATGCTTTCCAATCCCGCCAGCATACGAAGCGTGGTCGATTTTCCACATCCAGATGGACCAAGGAAAACCACGAACTCACCATCTTGTACCGTGAAGTCAAAATGCTTTACCACTTCCACATCATCGTAAGACTTCTTGATGTTTTTGAATTCTACTTTCGCCATTATTTGTTCTCCTCAGCTCGATCTAGCAGCATGTTTCGGTACGCGATCGCACTCTGCTTTAAGGTGCGTTTCTGGGTTTGGTAATCAACATGTACAATACCAAAACGCTGTTTGTAGCCGTACGCCCACTCAAAGTTATCCATCAGGCTCCAAGCAAAGTAGCCATTGACGTTCACACCGGATTTGATTGCTTCATCTACCGCTTCTAGATGCGATTGGAAGTAACGCACACGCTGTTCATCATTCACTTCGCCATCTACATAGTGATCATCGCCCGCAGCACCATTCTCCGTGATATACAGTGGCGGCAAATTCTCATAGCGTAATTTCAAGCGCAGTAGCAATTCGGTCAGTGCTTGCGGGTAGATCTCCCAACCAATAAAGGTGTGTTCCTGATCGGGTTGCGGCACAGTATCGATACCGCCGTGTTCGTTGTAACGCACCACACAACGGGTGTAGAAGTTGATACCTATAAAGTCTAAGTCAGTGCGGATGATGTCGAGATCGCCCTCCAGAATCATTGGTAAGTTGTTCGCTTGGCGTTTTAATACTGCTTCTGGATATGAGCCTTTTAGTACCGGATCCATAAACCAGTGGAAGCCTTCTGCATCAGAGTATTCAGCCGCTTCTGCATCCGCCTCTGAGTATGGATAGGCTGGCGTCGCATTGAAGACACATCCGTGTAACGCATTCGGTGCGTTCTTACGCATGTGCGGAATCGCCAGTCCATGCCCCAACATTAAGTGGTGCGCGGCCAGAAACCCTTCGCGATCGCCTTTAAGGCCTGGTGCATGTTCGCCCCAACGATACCCTAAATAGGCAGCACAGAACGGTTCATTAAGTGTGGCATACGAATCGATCTTGTCACCAAAGTAACCACTCACGATATTCGCATACTCAGCAAACTTGTAGGCCGTTTCACGGTTTAGCCAGCCACCTTTGTCTTCAAGATACTGAGGCAAATCCCAGTGGTAAAGCGTAACGAATACTTTAAGACTGCGAGCGTGGCACTCATCGATGATTTGCTCGTAAAACTTCAGCCCTTCTTCATTTATTTTGCCATCTTGAGGAAGAATGCGCGGCCATGCTATCGACAGACGGTACGCATCAACCCCTAGCTCCTGGATCATCTCAATATCTTGTTTCCAGAGGTGAAAGTGGTCACACGCCACATCGCCGTTGTCGGCATTGGCGACTGCGCCTGGTTTATTACAGAATGTGTCCCAAATAGAGGGCGTACGACCGCCCAGCTGTGCACCGCCTTCAATTTGGTAAGAAGAAGTTGCGACACCAAACAAGAAATCTGGGCGACGCATTTGTGAATCTTGGGGTAATAGGAATTTATCCATTATATTTTTATGCCTTAAATTTCTCTTAACCTTTCACAGCGCCTGACGTCAGACCGCTAATCATCTGTTTAGAAGCAAATAAGTAAGTAATCACTAACGGAAGAATGGAGATAGTGGTGCCAAGCATCACCGCGCCCCATGGCGTATTTGGAATACCCTGCACGCTTCGCAGTGCCTGAGTGATCACGTAGTTTTCTGGCGTGGTCAGTACCACAAGTGGCTGCATGAACATGTTCCAGAAAAAGACAAACTGTACGATAGCAAGCGTAGCAAGCGCTGGTTTCATTAGGGGTAGAACCACACTCCAGTAAGTGCGAAATTCACCAGCACCATCTAGCTTCGCCGCTTCTAGTAACTCTTTGGGAATCGATGCCACCACATGCTGACGCATCAAGAAGATACCAAATGGCGTGGTGGTGAATGGCAGCCAAACCGCTAGGTGGTTATCGATCAAGCCAAGAAACTTGACGATCATAAAGTACGGGATCAAACTCAGTACTGGCGGAATCATCATCGAGCCAACCAGCATACCAAACAGCACGTTTTTACCTTTAAATTTATACACTGCGAACGCGTACCCCCCCATGCTGCAAAACAGCAGTGAAATCGTAGTACCAAGAAATGCGATATAGACTGAGTTAAACATCGCCTGCCAGAAGGGCATGATTTCCAATAGTTTGGCGTAATTGACCGCTAGGCTGTCACCAATTGCGAAACTGATGCCTGTGCCAAAAATTTCCGTACGGTCACGCGTCGAAAGCAGCGCCGACCAAATGAACGGGAACACGGTCATGATGGCAGAAACAATCAGAATTGAGCCAAGCATCACCATCATTACTTTGGTGAAAATATCGATGCTGCGATCGCTAGGACGCCAACGCTGCGCCGGTGGTAAAGTGTTTGTACTCATCTTATTGCTCCCCTAGACCTTTCTTACCGAAGAAGAAGAATTGAACCGCAGTACAGCCCGCAATCAAGGTAAAGAGCAGCCATGAAATCGCTGACGCTGTACCCATTTCTAGCCATTCCCAACCCACTTTATAAAGGTACATAGAGATGGTTAGACCTGACTGTCCTGTACCACCTGTACCGCGAGTTAGAACGAATGGCTCTTCGAACAACTGCAAGTTACCGATGATGGTCATGGTGACTGCAAAGAAGATGAATGGACGAATCATAGGTAGTGAAATACTCCAGAATCTACGCCACGCGTTTGCACCATCCATACGAGCCGCTTCCAAAATATCTTTAGGGATAGTCATTAAACCCGTGGTGTAGAGCACAATGTTGAAACCGGTGTATTTCCAAAACACCATGATCGCGATGGATGGTTTCACCATAGTCGCATCATCTAGCCAACGGATAGGTTGGAAATCGTTAACCCAAGAGAACGCCCAGCCAAACAACGTGCTGTCTGCCAGCGCCATCAAGCTTTGGTTGATGATCCCTGAGTTTGGTGAGTACATGTTGAAGAAGATCAGCGACGCTGCCACTGTCGAGGTAATAAACGGCAGGAAGTAAGCCGATGTTAACCAGTGACGGAAACGGTCACCCAGTGACACTAAGATATACGCCACAGGCAAAGCTACTAAGTGTTGCGCCACGCCAGACGTAATAGCAAGCCACAATGTGTTTTTCAATGAGCGCCATAACCACGGGTCCGTCAAAGCGATGTGGTAGTTCTCTAGCCCGACGTAATCCATCGCGCCCAACCCCTCAACCGGGTTCCACTCATGAAAAGAAAGGAAAATAGAAAACAGCAACGGAAAAATTCCGAATACTGAAAAGATAATCAAAAACGGCAACAGGAATCCATACGGTGTAAGCGCTTTCAAATTTAGTCGAAAAAAAATACTCGTACGCTGTGATGCTTCCATAATCTTGCTCGCTGCTTGACTCATAGTAACGACCTCTTACCTAGAAGGGGGGCACGCCCCCTTCTTGCCTTAAGTATTGGCAAAAAATTACAGATTGCGCGTACGACGTTTGATCATGCGCTCTGCTTCTTTTAGAGCAGTCTGAATGTCTTTACCTTCATCCAGCACTTCCATCAATGCATTTTCTAGGATAATTGAACGAGCCACGTGATCGCCCTTCGCAGGAGCCACTGGCTTGATGTTCTTCGCCACTTCAGCAAACAGCAAACGCGCTTGCTGGCCACCTAGGAATTCCACTTTCTCTTCGAACATTGGGTCATCGTAAGTGGTGGTGTTCGCAGGGAATGCAGCAATGGTCTCAAAGTGCTTAAGCTGGATATCACGCTTTGTTGTCATATATTCGATTAGCTTCCAAGCTTCATCTTGATGCTTAGATTGCGTTGGAATCGATAGGAATGAACCGCCCCAGCTTCCGTATATGCCATCTGGAAGGTTAGATACGCCCCAACTGCCTGCCGTTTCTGGCGCAATCCAGTTGTTTAAGTGGCCAAGTAGCCAAGCGCCTGAAAGCTGTGTTGCAAATGTGCCATTACGGAAGCCTTCGTACCATTCGTTTGACCACGCAAGAATTCGGCCGTCCAAGCCTTTATCGCGTATCTCTTTTGCGACTTCAAATGCATGAACAAAACGCTCTGACGTTACCACTGGATTGCCGTCTTTATCAAAGTACAGGCCTTCACCTTCTGGTACCGTTGTAAAAATAATCGCTTGTGCAACATCGGCCGCTGACGCAATCAATTGAACATTTTGCTGCTTAAGCTTTTCTCCTGCAGCGATGTAAGAATCCCAATCTTTGATCGCTTCGTTGATATCAATGCCTACTTTTTCGAAAATGTCTGTGCGGTAGTACATCACACCAGGGCCTAGGTCGACAGGCATGCCGTACACGTCACCATCTGCGCCTTTACCTTGCGCCCATGCGTAAGCAGCAAAACTATCTGCGTACTTATCTGCACCGTAATTTTCAGACAGGTTAACCAGACCGCCTGATGCCACAAATGGGCCAATTTTTTCTACGTCAACAACAATCACATCACCAGCACCAGAACCCGTCGCCAAGTTGGTTGTTAGCTTCGTATGGTGATCGCCATGATTATTCATTAGGTAATCAACCTTTATACCCGCTTCTTTCTCAAAATCTGGCAGCAGTACTTTCAAGCTGCTATCGAAATCAGGAAAACCATCAAAGCGAATTTTGGTTTCGTCAGCAGCGTTTGCCGTCGCAGCAACACCGAGTACAGCAGTCATAGCAAGCGTCAAAGTTTTCAGTTTCATCTTGTAGTCCTTAATTATTGTTCTAGAGAATATTCAGTTCCTTGACCGAACTTCTTGGCACTAGGGTAGGAGTGAGTTTGAATTTCACATCACGTTTGTTCTTGTTCAACGCTTGGATGACAAGTTGCACCGCTTCTGCGCTCATCTGTTCTATAGGGAAGTTAACCGTGGTAAGGGCTGGCGTGAGATAACGTGCAAACAAGATGTCATCAAACCCCACTAGCGAGACTTGCTCCGGCACTTGTATACCTTCTGCCTTCAGCACTTCGTAAGCGCCAAAAGCCATATGATCATTACACGCAAACACAGCAGTGAAACCGCTATCACGCTTAAGCAATTTACGCATTGCACTGATAGCAGACTCTTCGGTAAAACCGGCCTCGGACACCAACGCTTCGTCGTACGCAATTTCCGCTTCTTCAAGAGCCTTGCGGTAACCTTGTAGACGCCCCCATGCGTCAGTTCTGTCCAGAGGTCCGGTAATACATGCAATGTTGCGATGCCCCATTCGCAGCAAGTATTCGGTTGCTATTCGGCCACCAAATTCGTTATCGATCTCGATGCAGCTATGCTCCATTTCTGGGATATAACGGTTCACTAAGACGACAGGAATGCCCTTGTCATCAAGATCGATCAGATAATCGTCTGAAAGGCTTTGCGTGTGCAAAATCATAGCATCAACACGGCGACCAAGCAGAAACTCAACCGATTCACGCTGGCTTTGTTCCGTATTAGAGCCAGCCGTAACGACCACGTGGTAACCCATGCGGCGCAAGCGCTCTTCAATGCTGTGCAAAATGCACGAGTAAAATGGGCCACCCAACTCAGGAACGATAATGCCGATGCTGCCAGTGCGGCTAGAAGCTAATGCCTGCGCAATAGAGTTAGGTCTGTAGTTCAGCTCTTTAATCGCTTTCTCGACTTTAAGCTTTTTGTGATGGCTAACTCGGCACGTACCGTTAATCACTCTTGAAACGGTCGCTTGAGAAACTCCCGAATATTCGGATACATCTTTTATTGTCGCCAAAAGAAACCTCCCCACTAACTGCACGTTGCGAGCTTCTACTTTTTTGAAAACGCTTTCATACAGTAAAATTATTCAGTATTAACACCATGCTTAAAGTGAGGGATATCACAACGAAAAAGGGTCTGAATCGAGTAAGTTAGTAAAAAGTGAGTCCAATGACAAAAAAACGCATACCCATGAAACAGTTTCATGAAACCCGTGAAACAAGAAATTTTGAACGACTTATCGGCTTATCATCCCGCCAAGCAGCGATTTCACTAGATAATTTCTGATCTTGAAGTTTGAACCAATTATTCGAAATTCATCAACTCAGAGGGAATGAATGTAACTAGGCTCTAGAACTATCAGTGAATTAAAGACATGCACAAAATGCTTCGATCTGAAGACTATCTTAGCTTTCACAACCCCTGTCATAACCAAATATTATCATTTAAATAAACAATGATAATTTTATTTGATTTAGCCATACCCATATACTCCCTTCTGTCGAAACAAAGCTGAAAAATTAAAGGTATTGGGAGCAAATTATGAAAATGAATCACGTAGGTATCATGGTTGGTGATATGGACAAAGCGGTTGAGTTCTATACTAAAGCGCTAGGTCTTCGCATTGTAATGAACAACACTAAAGTGATTGAAGAACGAGAGTCAGCGATTGGCCGTATGTGTATTGCCGTATTCGGTGAAGGTTTTAAAGGCTTTAACATCGCTCACCTAGTAACAACAGATGGTATAGGTGTTGAACTGTTTGAGATGAAAGATCGTCAAGAACGTCATGAAGTAGACTTCTCTCGCCTAGGTATCTTCCACTTCTGCTTACAGCTACCAAAAGAGCAGTTTGATACCGCAATCAAGCGTGTTGAAGAGTATGGCGGTAAAGTTCGTATGGACATCATGCGTTACCATCCAGAAGACGAGCTAAAACAAGCACAAATGGTTTACCTAGAAGACCCGTTTGGCAACCTGTTTGAGTTTTACTCACACTCTTACGAAGACACTTACGCTTCCGACTATGAATAAGTAGAAACGTAAAACAAAAGGTTGGCTCTGATGCCAACCTTTTTGTATTCATTCCTAAGTCAGATATAAAGCCAAAAGCTAATATCTTCTGAATAGTTGTTCTTAACTCGCATCAAACTATATCAAAAGATTTCTCGATAACTTTAATGATCTGCTCATAACGCCTAGCAAGTGGTGAATTAAGTTTGCTAACCAAGTAAACAGGCTCCTGTATATCTGCGGTAATATCGAATATTTTCAGCTGTTCTTTGTCCGCGAACAGGTTGACGCACCATCGAGGAACCACCGTAAAACCGATCCCCTTAGCGATAGGAACCAAGATTTGATGCACTTGGTTAATGTAGCTTTGTGTCGAAACATCCTCTAAATCGACCAAACGAAGCAAATCATTGTTCGCTTGATCAACATAAGTTTGGAAATAGTGAGCCAAATCTGGATGACGAACTACTCCCAACTCCATTAACATTTCATTTATCGGCAAGCTTTCGTCTGCGGAAAGCGGCAGCACAAGAGCAAGACACTCCGCCCCAACAATACGGCTCGCGAAATATTTTGGGTTGGGTTCTTTTGTCACTAGACCTATATCCAATTTTCCCTGCAGTATCTGCTCAAATATACGTTGGTTTGGTGTTGCTTCTAACTCAATAGATAAGTCTGGATAACTCGCTTGCAAAGAAAGTAATTCTGAATAAATCAACCAAGCGAAAGTTCCCGAACAGCCAATAGTACATCGGCCTCGGAAAGGTTCGTCGTGTGCCAAATTCTGTAATAACTCAAACTCTTCTTCAAAGTGTTTGACAGCATAATCGTAAACTTTACGCCCATAGATGGTTAACTCAAACTTCTTGTTAAATCTCTTTATCAGAGGATAACCACATGCAGCTTCTAGTTTATTTATGTGCTGGCTTACCCCAGGTTGCGTCATGTGGAGTAACTCGGCCGTTTTAGTGAAGTGTCCAACATCGACCAATGTTTTAAAAGTGTTTAGCCAAATAGGATTAAGCATGGTTAAAAACCAATAATTATTAATAGATACATTTTCAATAATCATTAATTATACTAAAAACCGCCCTTTGTGTCGCTATCGCTCAGAGAGAACAACATATCCATGCCGTATTTAACTGCTTTAGTTCTATGTCCTGCTTGGTTAAAGAACCTATACGCTATACATCTAACGGAACAGTTGTATTGGTCATTTTAGCAATTAGCCCACCAACTCGTTTGCGCATCTCACGCCTATCCACAATCATGTCTATAGCTCCATGCTCTAAGAGGAACTCACTGCGCTGAAAGCCCTCGGGTAATTTTTCTCTAACGGTTTGTTCTATAACGCGGCGTCCAGCAAAGCCGATAATTGCCTTCGGCTCGCCAATGTTAATATCTCCTAGCATGGCTAAACTCGCTGATACTCCACCCAATGTTTGGTCTGTTAATACAGAAATATAAGGCAGACCTCGACTGGATAAACGATTTAACGCAGCGCTGGTTTTTGACATTTGCATTAACGACACCAAAGATTCTTGCATACGAGCGCCACCACTGGCAGAAAAGCAAACTAATCCACAATTTGCATCAATAGCAACTTCAACTGCCCGAACGAAACGAGCACCTACAACGGAACCCATCGAGCCTGCCATAAAAGAAAACTCGAATGCACAGGCAACAACAGGTAAACCCATAAGTTTTCCTCTCATTGCAACTAAGGCATCTTTTTCTCCCGTACTTTTCTGGGCTAGCGCAAGGCGTTCCTTGTAGCGCTTCAGATCCTTAAAGTTCAGCAAATCTTTCGGCTCATGTTCACTGGCAATCTCAACTCGCTCTCCTTTATCCAAGAAGCTGTCTAAGCGGAGGCGTGCCGACATCCTCATATGGTGATTGCATTTTGGACACACCGACAAATTCTCCTCAAGGGTTATGCGGTATAAGGCCTGTTCGCAAGAGGCGCATTTTGTCCACACCCCATCTGGAATCGACGCTTTTCGTGT
Organism: Vibrionaceae bacterium; assembly: GCA_018222805.1. Taxonomy (GTDB): domain Bacteria; phylum Pseudomonadota; class Gammaproteobacteria; order Enterobacterales; family Vibrionaceae; genus Vibrio. The sequence continues at coordinate 176 of JAAEZQ010000033.1, read as the reverse complement.
ACTGATTATGTTCTTCTTATCTAATAGCTTTTCTAACCAACTCATGGGAAACCTTATCCAGATCACTTTAGTAAGGTGTATTGTATTAGCCTGTTTCTGGTAATAAAGTGTGTTATTTGGGTTTAATAATCCAACATTATGGGATGAAAGAGATGCTTGATAAGATTGACCAGCAG
>JAAEZQ010000075.1 GCA_018222805.1 Vibrionaceae bacterium | reverse complement strand
TAAGCCAATACATATAGAGCGTCGCGATGAAGCTGCATTTCTATTAACTAAATTGTTCCTGTTAGATTGAACACTGAGTTTCCATACCAGAAGTTATTCGTGCTTTGCTAATTTAAGTAAACACTCTAAACCATTTCTGTCCATCAACGTGTCAGCTTGCTCTTAGCTGGCACGAAAATGCCCCAAACTTAGTTAAATTTAAAGCTCTAATATAAATTCAGGCGAGACATCTTCCTTAGTAACAGTACTTACATATAATTTGCTCAATCAATTGCGAGTCGATGTAAAGCCGAAACTATATTGCTTGAGTCTGAAGTAGTTGATGGTGTATTCAAAAGGTTTACCGCACTTAAGATAACCTGTTGACTCTACTTTTAAAATAGCAGAGTTGGCTTTTTCATTGAGATGGTTTGCCATCTCCTTATCGAGTAAGTAAGGTTTAGCAGACTGTCTACTTTTTGAGATTGTTAAGCCTTTTTCTTTTTCTATGTATTCATATTTAGATCCATTCATAACAGCCATACTGAGCTCAGGAAACAGGCTAGCTGGCATATGAGTGATCTCATAGATTTCAGGCTCGTCATTAATACACCGAAGCCTATGTATTTCAAAAGTATCATCATCTAAGTCAAGTTCTAACCTTTCAGCCACGATTGGCGTTGGCTTTTTTAGCTCAAACTTCAGGACTTTTGAACTTGGTACTTTTCCCTGACGACTTACTTCCTCGATGAACCCCAACAAATGAAGAGCATCATGCTGAGCTTTGAGGTCATTGATATAGGTGCCACTCCCTCGTGAGCGAGATATCAGTCCATTCTCAACTAATATTTGTAAACTCTTCCTTATCGTCACGCGACTAACCGAGAATTGCTCTTGGAGAACACTCTCTTTGGGCAGCATCGATTTTGGCGCTAATATGCCTTCTCTAATCTGGCTCTCAAGGTATTCAGCGATTTCAATATATTTTGGTTTCATAGTGTCCCTCAGTTACCTCTACATGCTATCAGGATTCTGTGATCTCTAGATACATTTAAGTCTTTGATGAAACTATTTTTGTGATCATTGATCTTTTTGTCTACTTTATAGCTTTAAAAGTATTGTAAATGCATTAATACTTAAATCAAACATAGCAACTAAAGTCATTTACTAGAGGTCTTTCAATGAAACGTCAAAATCTTACCATCGTCGGTGCAGGTAGCACTTACACACTTGGAATGATGAGCAGCTTGATTGCTGAGAAAGAGAATTTTCCCCTAAAGAAGGTCGTGTTTTACGACATCGATGTAGAGCGCCAGCAGTCAAATGCGCTAGCGACTGAAGTTTTGTTACGTGAGCATTATCCAGAGGTAGAAGAATTTATTTACACCACTGACAAATCAGTCGCTTTTGCCGATTCTGACTTCTTCTTTATACAAATTCGTACGGGTGGTTTGGCTATGCGTGAGCGTGATGAGCAAATCCCGCTATCAAACGCTTGCGTTGGTCAAGAAACCTGCGGGGCAGGAGGCATGGCTTATGGCCTGCGTTCAATAGGAGATATGATTGAGTTGGTCAATGAAATCCGACAGTACTGTCCTAATGCTTGGATTCTTAACTACACTAATCCAGCCGCTATCGTGGCTGAAGCGCTTAATCGAGAGTTTCCACACGACAAGAAGATTCTGAACATTTGTGATATGCCAGCCGCGATTATGGTCAGTTACGCTCAATTGCTCGGATGTGAAATTTGGGATTTTGTTCCTGAATATTTCGGCCTCAATCACTATGGATGGTTTACTAAAATTCGCAATAAGCAAGGTGAGGATCTAACAGGTCGTATCAAAGAAATTATTTTAGAAAAAGGGATTAGTGCGGTCGATTCAGTGATTGCTGATGATCCTTCTTGGCAGGCGACATTCAAAAATATGCAAGTGATGCTCCAGGATAACCCAGAATATCTACCCAATACTTACCTGCAATATTACCTGTATCCAGAAAAAATGGTTGCTAAAGAAGACATCAACAATACTCGAGCTCGTCAGGTGATTAATGGGCGAGAAAAACGTGTGTTTGAGTTGAATCAAAGAATCATTGATGCTGGTACAACAGCACAAGAAACTTTGCATGCTGATATCCATGGGCGCTACATGGTTCGAGTCGCCTCATCCCTTGCGTACAACCTCAACGATGTTTATTTAGTCATCGTACCCAACAATGGCGCTATCTCTAACTTGCAAGCAGACGCTATGGTTGAGGTACCTGCGGCATTAGGTAATGAAGGGCCAAAAGTATTTAATGTAGGGACGATACCTACATTCCAAAAAGCCATGATTGAAAGCCAGCTTGGTTATGAAAAGCTTGTCGTTGATGCGTGGTACGAGGGCAGTAAACAAAAGCTTATCAACGCGCTAACGTTGAATCGTACAGTGGTCAATGTACCCAAAGCAAAAGCGATTACAGAACAATTACTAGAAGAAAATAGAGCCTACCTTCCACAATTTTTTCAATAACAAATGGATGACGGGAGCCCAATAAGAGGGCTCCTAGTCGAAACAGAGGTTAACATGAAAGATATCATCCAACGTTTTGGGGCAGCGATGTTTGTCCCTGTACTCCTATTCCCTGCAGCAGGTATGTTGCTTGGTTTGTCAGTAGTACTACTCAATCAGGATGTGTTTCCTTGGGCACATGAAAGCAGTACCTGGGTAAAAGTTTCTACCATTATTCTCCAAGCCTCACTGGCTGTATTTAAAAACATGGCGCTCATTTTTGCTGTTGGCTTACCCATAGCTCTTGCAAAAAAAGCATCTGGACGAGCGGTTCTGGCTACTTTAGTCTCCTACATCACTTTCAATTACGTTATTGGTGGTATTCTCCAGTTTTGGGGCCCAAGTTTAGGGGTAAATTATGTCGCTGGTGAGCGTGGTTTGACTGAGGTTGGAGGAATTCTCACGTTAGATACAAATTTACTCGGTGCTATCTTGATCGCGAGTATTTCCGTTTGGGTGCACAACCATTTTTTTGATAAGAAGCTTCCCGATTGGGCGGCAGTCTTTGCTGGTACACCATTGGTGGTGATTATCAGTTTCCCATTAATGGTTGCGCTGGCTGTTGTAACTTGCTTTACGTGGCCAAGTATTCAACATGGCATCAATAACCTACAGTCTTTCTTGGTTGATGCTGGTTCGCTTGGTGTATGGCTGTTTACTTTCCTAGAGCGCATTATGATACCGACAGGCTTACACCACTTTGTTTATGGCCCTGTCTTTTATGGCCCTGTTGCGGTGGATGGCGGTACGGTCGCCTATTGGATTGAGAACATGCAGATCTTTGCTCAAAGTTCAGAGAGTTTGACTAGCCAGTTCCCACAAGGGGGGTTAATGCTGATAGGTATGGGTAAAGTGTTTGGCTGTACGGGTATCGCATTGGCACTTTATTCGGTAGCGAAGCAAGAAAACAAAAAGATGGTAATGGGTTTGGTATTAGGTGCTGCTATTACCGCCATCCTTACGGGGATCACAGAACCAATTGAGTTTACTTTCCTGTTTATTGCTCCTGCATTGTTTGCATTACATGCGGTTCTATCTGCAACAATGGCAACCATTGCCTTTACTCTTGGGGTATCGGGTAACTTCCAAATGGGTTTGATTGATTTCATTTTCCAGAACTGGCTTCCTTTAGGGGGCAATCATGCAGGCACGTATGCACTGCAAATTTTAGTCGGTTTAACTTTCACTGCGATATATTTTGTGACTTTTCGCACGCTCATTTTGAAGTACAACATTTTGACTCCTGGGCGCGAAGGTGCTGAAACTAAGTTGTACTCAAAAGCAGATTACAAAGAAGGAAAGCAGTCGGTTAATAAAAATATCGATAAAACGCAGGCGAGCGCATTTATTGAGGGACTCGGTGGCAAGGGCAATATTGAGTTATTGACTAACTGCGCAACTCGTCTGCGTGTAAAGGTGAAAGATGCGGCTATGGTAAAAGACAATGCGTATTTCACATCTCACGGTGCAGTTAATGTTGTGCGTAACAAAGAAAGCTTCCAAATTATTGTTGGACTAACGGTTCCACAAGTTCGTGAAGATATGAGTCAACTTATCAAGGTATAGCCCCCAAGTTTGCTCCTGAAGTTAGACTCATGGGTGCGGCAGAATCTGCTTCACCCTTTTTTACGTGCAGCTTATGTTAGGAGGTTCTGTCGCAAAGTTGTTCTGAAGTGCAAAGGCACTGATTTCATGATGTAATTAGTCTACAAGCGCGTAGAATCCATCCCAAACAGATAAACTATCAGGGTTGTTGATGTAATGGATGATATATTTTGGCCAATCAATAAGAGGATTTACAATACCTCAGATTATCCGCTAAATGCTAATTGAGCGAAAGCTGTAGCTCAGTTCTGTCCAAAAGTTTCTTACGCGGGGTTGTAGTTGTTCGGAATTGTGGTTGTATGATGCAAAGGATGTGAGTGCTTACATCGCAGAGCGGCTGGTTAGCAACAAAATGTCGAGAATTGCTGTGATCGACTTGATGGGATAGTTGAGAATTTCGGGGTGATTTTCTCAGGTTTTAGTTAGATAAAGGGCTTTTTGTTGAGAAAGCCATGAACCCATTGGTATTGCTGACCTCTCTCATGATTCATAAAAACAAAAATTAATTCTTGCAGTTCTTAAACCATCCCCACAGAGCCTAAGTGATAAAGGGTTTTCAAGGATATGAAAACTACTACTTCCTAAATGTATACGTACATGCTCGTAAAATCTGTCGCCACATTATCGCCATTTTGTGGTGACTAATGGCATTAATGATATGCTTGAGCTGCGATTAAAGTGAGGGTCAAGATACTCATCTAAGATCATTTACACACTTTTGGTGTGTGCCTTACCTCACTTTTACATCTAACCCCCTCTTTTGACGCGTACTTATCTTTGAGTAATGTAAAATGAACAAAGGTGATGTTCTCGCCCGCTTTCGTATATGATCGATTCCAGTTTTTACGAGGTAAAAATGACGTTTAGTTTTCCGCTGAAAAATCGCCTGACACCTTGGGTTGCGTTTCTTTCTCTTTTCATCGTGATGATGAATCCTGAGTTTGTAAATGCTGCTGAGAAACAAGAACAGCCTGCCGTATCAGCGGCTGAAGCATCAATTGATAACTTGAACATCGATATCATCGATTTAACGCAGAGTTTAAACCAGCAAAATGGTGATGAGCGTGATGCACTTCAGTTACAGCTCTTTCAAAAAAACCAACAACTACGCGCCCAGTTAGCGACCGCGATTGCAAAAGAATCTATCCCGCACGACAAACTGGTTCAATTAGTCAAAACGCAACAAAAGTACGTTGAAGATGCTACGGATTACCTGGCATCGAAGACTAAGTCAGTGACAGAAAAACTGAACACGGCTAGGGATGAGGAAAAGCTATCGATAGTGAATGACTATCGTGAAATACAGCATTATCTAGACGTAGTTTTTGAGGCGAGATGGAAAAACTTAGTTTGGTTAGAGCAACTGAATGAACAAAATAAGCGTGCTGAGACAGAATTTAAAGAACAGGTAGATAAGCGTATCCGCTTATTGTCGGCATCCGTGCAGTACCTGAGTCAGCAAAGTGAAATCATCGGTGGGCAACTTTCTTCTAGTCCTGAGTCGGAAAAAGCTGTGCAGCAACTGAGCCAGATGATCGTCAAGCAAAGGTTGGAGATAGCAACGGAAAGCCTCCGCAACTTGATGTCAATTGGTGACAAAATTGGTATAGAAACCTCCGAGTACAAGCGTCAAATATTCGAAGTTACTGGCAGCATTACTCATGATTTACTTAATAGCAAAGTTGTCTGGTCAATCGTCAGTCACTGGTCAAACTCTGCAGTGGACTGGT
>JAAEZQ010000032.1 GCA_018222805.1 Vibrionaceae bacterium | reverse complement strand
GCTCGCCTTTTTGTTTTTGGAAGTAGATTTTCAGCACATCTTTATGTGCCTCTTGGCGAAGGGAATAACGTTCAATCTGTTTTGGGTCTTGGATGCCCAAACCAGTGAGGTGTGGAAACATAGGCTACCTCTATATAATATACTGAAATGATATCAGTTTTACTTTAGCAGCCTATGTACGTGCTAGATAGCTGATAATTGGTTAAATTGCTCAACTTGTGGGCAAGATCGCTATCGTTCTTGCCCACGGTATGATAGTTCCTCCGCTTAAGCGGTTACCGCATCAGAAAGCGTCTTAATGAGCTGTTCTCGCAACGCATTTTGCTGCTCTTCAGTGAGTCTTCCTCCAGTACCGCTGGTGAGAATGAACAAGTCTTCCGCTCGCTCTCCAATAGTGGTGATCTTCGCGCCGTGAAGGTTGATATTCAAATCCGCAAAAGTACGTCCGACTTTGGCCAGTAAGCCCGGAGTATCTAGCGCAACAAACTCCATCAAGGTGTGCTTCTTACCTCGGGTCGGTAAGAAGTCCACTTTAGTTTTCACATTGAAGTGCTGGAGTTTATGTGGCGTACGACGAGTTTTAATCTTCGTTGGTCGGCCGTCTTCTAACACATGAGTTAAATGCTTGATCACTGCTGCATGGCGAGATTCATCGATCGCTTCACCGTGTTGGTCAAGAACAATGAACGTATCGATGACATGCCCGTCTTTACTTGTCATGATCTGCGCGTCATGCACGTTGAAGTTACGTCTGTCGAGTTCTGCAACGACGGTGGCAAATAACGCAGGTTGGTCTTTGCTATAAACGAAAACTTCAGTACCACCACGAGTGGCTTTTTTACTGATCAACACCAATGGCTTGGTCAAATCGTCCATGCGCAGTAAGTGTTCACAGTGCCATGCAATCTGAGTATGGGTGTGACGCAGGAAGTAATCGGCCTTGAAGCGTTGCCACAACACTTCTATCTCGCGCGCTGAGAACCCTTCTTTACGCAACATCGCTGAAGCCATTTGTTGATTGTGGCGAATACGTTCACGCACATCAACCGGGTTCTCCAAGCCACGACGCAGAGCTCGTTGTGTAGAATAAAACAGCTCAGCAAGTAAAGTGCGCTTCCAGGCGTTCCAGAGTTCTGGATTGGTCGCGCTGATATCCGCGACTGTCAGACAAACCAAGTATTCCAGTGATTCTTCATCACGAACCTTTTTGGCGAATTCCGTAATCACGTCCGGATCGTATATGTCTCTTCGTTGAGCAGTAACGGACATCAGCAAGTGGTGTCTAACCAGCCAACTGACTAATTTCGCTTCTGGTTTCGATAGTCCATGCTCTATACAGAAATCATACGCTTCACCCTCACCAATAACCGAGTGGTCGCCGCCTCTTCCTTTACCAATGTCATGGAAAATAGCAGCAATGATCAGCAGTTCTTTCTTTTGCATGCGAGGGTAAATATCACAACAAATTGGGTGCTTCTCATGATTACCTGGATCGCTGAACGTATTAATGTGTTTCAGTAGGCGAATACTATGCTCGTCAACCGTGTAAGAGTGGAAAAGGTCAAATTGCATCTGGCCAACAATTTGGCTCCATTGTGGCAGGTAAGCCGCCATGACGCCAAGTCGGTGCATCAAACTAAATGCCTTGTGCAATGCATTTGGGTGTCGACACAACGCCATGAATTTTTCACGGGCGGCGGGAATAGTATGCAGAAACTTGTTCAATCGACGGCGAGCGGTTCGCAATTGACGTAACGTTGGGGGACTGACTCCATCTATAGTGGAGTCATTAGCGATATGTAAGAACATGTCGAGAATGGTTTCTGGCCGAGCTTGAAACAAAGCGGGCTTACGGGCTTCAATCAATGAGCCACGTCGCTGAAAATCGCTATCTAAAATTTCAGCATTTTCAGTGATGCCACCATTGATGATGGCTTGGTCAAACAGTTTGAGCAACATTTTGTTTAGCTCTGCCACTCGACGAAGGGTGCGATAAAATTCCTTCATCATCATTTCGACTCCGCGATTACCCTCGCCAACGTAGCCAAGGCTCTCTGCAACTTGAGCTTGGTGAGCGAAAGTCAGACGGTTATCGTAGCGACGCAACTCTAAGTGCAAAGCAAAGCGAACACGCCATAAGAAGTCCTGACACTCGACCAGCTCTCGGTACTCAGCATCAGTCAAAAAGCCGTAACGACTCATCTCTAGCAAAGATGTGGCACCAAAGTGTCGGCGAGCAACCCAGCTAAGCGTATGAATATCGCGCAGGCCACCAGGGGTTGACTTGATATCAGGCTCTAGATTGTAAGTGGTGTCGTGATAACGAGCATGGCGTTCTCGCTGTTCTTGAATTTTGGCGCGATAAAAGGTTTCACTTGGCCAAAATGAGTCGGATAGTACGACTTTTTTCAGTGCCTCGAAGGTATCTTCGCTGCCGCACAGCAGTCGCGCTTCCTGAAGGTTGGTGGCGACAGTAAGGTCATTGCGACCAATTTCAGCACACTCACTAACGGTTCGAACGGAATGCCCAACTTCCAGTTTAAGATCCCATAAAAGCGTAATGAACTCGCTGATTTTTGTTTCTAGTGAGCTAGGCAGTTTTTTATTCGACAGAATGAGGATATCAATGTCTGAGAGGGGATGAAGCTCTCCACGACCATATCCGCCCACTGCAACCAGAGAAATATTGTAGATATCGTTGAAGCCAAAGTGTTGCCACAAGCGCTTTAGAAGTAAATCCATGTACTCCGCTCGGGCGAGAACCAAGCTTGTAACAGGATGGTGATTAAGGAATTCTTGTTTTTGTTCCGAGCCAAATCTCTCTAGCTCTTGTTTTAGTTCCCCGATATTGATCTGTTCATCGGTAAACGTAAGAGGGGACTGAAGTGACATATTTGCTATCCGTGCAAGCTAAAACTATTAGCAATCTAACAAATTTGATGCAGATAAAAAATATCCCCGCTTGAGCGGGGATATCATTGCTTGAAATTATTACGCGTTTTTCATCAGGCGAGGAATGGTATCGTCGCTGCGAAGTGTCAGGACTTCACAACCATCTTTCGTTACCACAATGGTGTGCTCATACTGAGCTGAGTTTTTGCCATCGCCTGTGTATACCGTCCAGTCATCTTGTGCATCGACACTGCAACCAAACTTACCTGCGTTAATCATTGGCTCGATAGTGAAGCACATACCTTCTTTTAGTACACGACGATCTTTGTTCTTGTAGTGGACAACTTGTGGCTCTTCGTGGAACTCATCACCGATGCCGTGACCACAGAAATCTTTCACAATAGAGAACTTGTTACGCGGATTGTTCTTATTGTTTTCTTTAATGTACTTCTCAATAGCTGTACCGATATCACCGACCGTAGCACCTGGTTTAACCTGGCGCATGCCTGCGTAAAGTGCTTCTTGAGTTACCATACACAGGCGTTTATTGGCCGGCGATACGTCGCCAACGAGGAACATCTTCGATGTATCTCCGTGGTAACCGCGAGGGCGAACGCTCAGGTCTGCGTTTTCGTCGTCAGGGACGATAACGGTAATATCGACGTTAAGGATGTCGCCGTCTTTTAGCACAGCTGGTTTTAGTTGACCGTTGCTACCAATCTCATCTTTTTCGGCTGGAATGCCGTGACAAACGATGTGGTTGATAGAGGTACAAATCGACTTAGGGAATCCATGGTAATCAAGTGGTGCAGAGTATGCGCCTTTTTTTAGCGCGTATTCGTGACAAATTTTATTGAGTTCTTCTGTCGTCACGCCGACTTGGATGTGCGGTTCGATCATTTCTAGAATTTCTGCGGCTAGCTTGCCCGCAATGCGCATGCGTTCGATTTCTTCAGCAGTTTTAATCTTGATTGACATTGGCTTTCTCTACTTATTCGTAAGCACGTAAACGTGCGAATGGCCGCATTCTAACAGACATCAGGTGATGAACCCAAGCCAGTTAAGAATATGAGTCATTCTTAATAGAAGTGCAGTAATAGAAATAGGGGCAGAGTAGGGGGTGATCCTCACTAGTGTGATATGTATAAGAAACAATTTTTTCTAGCCATCTTGAGCTAAAATATGATATAAAGCGCGCCGGAATAGAGGTCTGTTCTCTTTGCATAGCAAAAGCTAAAGCAGCGAAGCAAGCTTCATCCGATTAACTTTTATCTTTAAATCACACACATTCCGTCACATGTTCCGGGGTGCTGAGCAGAAGCTCAGTCGGAATTATGGGGAATGTGGAGGCCTAACCCCATAGAGGATTTTAAAATGGCAACTGTATCAATGCGCGATATGCTGAAAGCTGGTGTTCACTTCGGTCACCAAACTCGTTACTGGAACCCAAAAATGAAGCCATTCATCTTTGGTGCTCGTAACCGCGTTCATATCATCAACCTAGAAAAAACTGTACCAATGTTCAACGACGCTCTAGCTGAACTAGCTAAAGTTGGCGAGAAGAAAGGTAAAGTTCTATTCGTAGGTACTAAGCGCGCTGCATCTGAAGCTGTTAAAGAAGCTGCAATCGCAAGCAACCAGTTCTACGTAAACAACCGCTGGTTAGGCGGTATGCTTACAAACTACAAAACTGTTCGTCAGTCTATCAAGCGTCTAAAAGACCTAGAGACTCAGTCTCAAGACGGTACTTTTGACAAACTAACTAAGAAAGAAGCTCTAATGCGTACTCGCGAAATGGAGAAGCTAGAGAAATCTCTTGGTGGTATCAAAGATATGGGCGGCCTACCAGACGCTCTATTCGTAATCGACGCTGATCACGAGCACATTGCGATTAAAGAAGCTAACAACCTAGGTATTCCAGTATACGCTGTGGTAGATACTAACTCTAACCCAGACGGCGTTGACTACATCATCCCAGGTAACGACGACGCGATCCGCGCTGTACAACTATACCTAAACGCTGCTGCATCTGCAGTAACTGAAGGTCGCAACAAAGACGTTGCAGTAGTTGCTGAAAAAGACGGTTTCGTAGAAGCTGAATAATAGCGGCTCTAGTCACACTTGGTCTATGTGAAACCTTTGTGTAGCATAAACTAAGTTATAGTTAGTAATGGGGGCCAACAATGTTAGGCCCCTGTTTTTTACCTTATTTCGAATCAAACGAGGAATACAGAATGGCAACTGTAACTGCTGCTCTAGTTAAAGAACTTCGCGAGCGCACAGGCGCTGGCATGATGGAATGTAAGAAAGCGCTTGTAGAAGCAAACGCAGACATCGAACTAGCAATTGAAAACATGCGTAAATCAGGCGCAGCGAAAGCAGCTAAGAAAGCTGGTAACGTTGCAGCTGAAGGCGCAATCATCATTAAAGAAGAAAACGGCGTTGCTGTTCTTCTTGAAGTTAACTGCCAAACTGACTTCGTTGCTAAAGACGGTAACTTCACTGCATTCGCAGACGAAGTTGCAACTGCAGCTCTAGCTTCAAAAGCTTCTGTTGAAGAACTACAAGCTCAATTCGAAGAAACTCGCGTAGCTCTAGTAGCTAAAATTGGTGAGAACATCAACATCCGTCGCGTACAGTACGTTGAAGGTACTGCAATCGCTTCTTACCGTCACGGTGAGAAAATCGGTGTAGTTGTTGCTGGTGAAGGCGACGCAGAAACTCTTAAGCACGTTGCTATGCACGTAGCTGCTTCTCGTCCAGAGTACGTAAACCCAGAAGACGTACCAGCAGACGTAGTTGCTAAAGAGAAAGAAGTTCAAGTTGAAATCGCTATGAACGAAGGCAAGCCTGCTGAGATCGCAGAGAAAATGGTTGTTGGCCGCATGAAGAAATTCACTGGCGAAATCTCTCTAACTGGTCAAGCATTCATCATGGAACCTAAGAAAACTGTAGGTGAAATGCTGAAAGAAAAAGGCGCTTCAGTTGCTACATTCGTTCGCCTAGAAGTAGGTGAAGGTATCGAGAAAGCAGCAGAAATGAGCTTCGCTGAAGAAGTTGCTGCGGCTCAAAAAGGTTAATCCTTAGATACTGCATAAAAATTAGACCGTAGCCTTGGCTGCGGTCTTTTTATGAGCAGTAGACGATTTGCCGTGATGAATAGCTATAAGCAAGCTTGTGACTATTCATGACTGTTAATCAAAAACTCTCTTTGGAAGGTAAACTCCATGACTACGAACCCTAAACCAGCGTATCAACGTATTCTATTAAAACTGAGTGGTGAAGCTCTTCAAGGTGAAGACGGTTTTGGTATTGATCCAGCGATCCTTGATCGTATGGCGCAAGAAGTTAAAGAACTTGTTGAACTAGGTGTTCAGGTTGGTGTAGTTATCGGTGGCGGTAACCTGTTCCGTGGTGCTGGTCTTGCAGAAGCGGGCATGAACCGTGTAGTGGGTGACCACATGGGTATGCTTGCTACAGTAATGAACGGCCTTGCAATGCGTGACGCTCTGCACCGTGCATACGTAAACGCGCGTGTAATGTCTGCAATTCCTCTTAAAGGTGTATGTGACGACTACAATTGGGCTGATGCAATCCGCGAACTTCGTCAGGGCCGTGTTGTTATCTTCTCCGCAGGTACGGGTAACCCATTCTTTACAACAGATTCAGCTGCGTGTCTACGTGGTATTGAAATCGAAGCGGACGTAGTTCTAAAAGCGACAAAAGTTGATGGTGTATTTACTGCTGACCCAGTAGCAAACCCAGACGCAGAGCTGTATGATAAGCTATCTTACGCAGAAGTTCTGGATAAAGAGCTTAAAGTAATGGATTTGGCAGCATTTACACTTGCTCGTGACCACAAAATGCCTATCCGCGTATTTAACATGAACAAGCCAGGCGCACTACGTCGCGTGGTGATGGGTGAAGCAGAAGGCACGCTGATCAATTCTGACGCATAATTCTATACACCATCCAAGAGACGTTGGATTTGGATGGTGTTTCGCTTTGCTCAACCCTTTTAAGCTTTCTTCAGGAAAGATGATATTTTTAAGGTGAAACCGTGATTAACGAAATTAAAAAAGACGCGCAAGAGCGCATGGACAAAAGCGTTGAAGCGCTAAAGAACAACCTTGCAAAAGTTCGTACTGGTCGTGCACACCCTAGCCTACTTTCAGGTATCTCTGTTGAGTACTACGGTGCTGCTACTCCTCTAAACCAAGTAGCAAACGTTGTTGCTGAAGATGCACGTACTTTGGCAATCACTGTTTTCGATAAAGAGCTAACTCAAAAAGTTGAAAAAGCGATCATGATGTCTGACCTTGGTCTAAACCCAATGTCTGCAGGTACTATCATTCGCGTTCCACTTCCACCGCTAACAGAAGAGCGTCGTAAAGACCTCGTTAAGATTGTTCGTGGTGAAGCTGAAGGTGGTCGTGTTGCAGTACGTAACATCCGTCGTGACGCAAACAACGATCTAAAAGCGCTTCTAAAAGACAAAGAAATCTCTGAAGACGAAGATCGTAAAGCACAAGACGAGATCCAAAAACTGACTGACGTTGCAGTTAAGAAGATCGACGAAGTTCTTGCTGCAAAAGAAAAAGAGTTGATGGAAGTTTAATACACCCACCTACATCACTGTTGGAAAACGCTGTGCTCACAGCTCAGCGTTTTTTTATGTTAGTCTGTCCAACTGATGGAACTCAATTAACTCCTTATGCAAAATTCTCAAGCCTTCTCTGACTCCCTTCCTAAACATATTGCCATCATAATGGACGGTAATGGTCGTTGGGCTAAGTCCAAAGGAAAACCTCGTGTATTCGGCCACAAAAAAGGCGTGAGTGCAGTTCGTAAGACGGTCGCAGCAGCTTCTCGGCTCGGTATAAAATCGATGACGTTATTTGCTTTCAGCAGTGAAAACTGGCGTCGTCCCGAGGAGGAAGTTGGCCTTTTGATGGAACTGTTTATCTCAGTTCTGTCCAGTGAAGTAAAAAAATTACATAAGAACAACTTACAGTTGCGAGTGATCGGTGATACGAGCCGATTTAGCGAGCGTCTGCAAAAGAAGATTATCGAAGCAGAAAAGCTAACGGCGGAAAATACTGGCATGGTGATCAACATTGCAGCGAATTATGGCGGCAAATGGGATATCACACAGGCAACCAAAGCTTTAGCACTAAAAGCACGTAATGGTGAAATACGTGTAGAGGATATAAATGAGCAATTAATCACCGAGCATTTGACCATGGCAGACTTACCTGAGGTGGATCTTCTTATCCGCACCAGCGGTGAGTGCCGTATCAGCAACTTCATGTTGTGGCAAATGGCATATGCTGAAATGTACTTTACACCAGAATACTGGCCAGAATTCGATGAAGACAGTTTGGTAGAAGCGGTAACCTGGTTTATCAACCGAGAGCGTCGTTTTGGCTGCACTGGTGAACAAGTAAAGGCATTGATGGCAGCTCAATAAGGACTAGTTAGTTTGAAACAGAGAATAATAACGGCACTAATTTTAGCTCCCCTGGTTATTTTAGGCATTTTTAAGTTACCCCTGATGGGTTTTATCATCGCATTGACAGCGATAACCTTGTTAGGATTTTGGGAGTGGACCCAGTTTACAGGCAGTCGTTCTAGAATTGCAGCGCTTATTCCGGCAGCAATTGTCACCGGACTCAGTTTTTTATACATCTCACCTGAGGCAAATAGTCTCAACCACTTATCAACGCCTCATTATGTGATGCTTGGTCTTGGTTTTGTATGGTGGATTATTGCCAGCTTAATGGCTATTACCTACCCCAAAAACACAAAAACTTGGCAGAGTAGCCTTGTTCTAAGGCACCTTTTTGGTTTCCTGACGTTACTTCCTTTTCTTTGGAGCGTCATTATCCTGAGAGCTTCTGATATCACGGTAGATCCATACCACGGCGCAAAGCTGGTTCTTTTCGTTTGTTTCTTGGTATGGGCTGCAGACAGTGGCGCTTACTTTGCTGGTAAAAGTATGGGTAAGCGCAAAATGGCCCCAAATGTTAGTCCAAATAAGACCATAGAGGGCTTGATTGGAGGCATCATCGCCGCCTTGCTCGTTGGTTGGTTGGTCGCTGATTGGTTTGATATTCAATTCACGAGTTCAGTTCATATGGTGATCATCACGCTTATCACGGTTGTCATTTCCGTGCTTGGCGATTTGGTTGAAAGTATGTTCAAGCGCATATCAGGCATTAAAGACAGCAGTAATATCATTCCAGGACACGGCGGTGTGCTTGATCGCATTGATAGCTTAACCGCGGCATTTCCCGTCTTTGCTCTTCTTTACTACGTATTCTAATTTATCGGGAGCGGCTTTACGCTCCTGAGTTTTTATAACGGTCTTACAACATGCAAAAGTTAACGATTCTTGGTGCAACAGGCTCAATTGGTGCAAGCACACTTAAAGTGGTCGAACAGAATCCAGAGCTATTTTCTGTTGTTGCGCTCGCAGCAGGCACTAACGTTGAAAAAATGGCGGCACTTTGTCGTAAATGGCAGCCTAAATACGCAGTAATGGCGGATAAGTCTGCGGCAACTGCACTGAAGTCTGAACTTTATTCTTCAGCACCGGGTACAGAGGTACTTGGTGGTGTTGACGCTCTTTGTCATGTTGCTTCATTAGATGAAGTTGATAGTGTAATGGCGGCGATTGTTGGCGCAGCTGGTTTATTGCCTACGATGGCTGCGGTAAAAGCGGGTAAACGAGTGTTGCTGGCAAACAAAGAAGCGTTGGTCATGTCAGGGCAGCTATTTATTGATGCGGTTGAGCAGTACGGTGCAGAGTTGCTTCCCGTCGATAGTGAGCACAATGCTATTTTTCAGTGTTTACCAGAGCAAGTTCAAACCAGCTTAGGACGATGTAATCTAGACGAGCATGGGATTTCTCATATTTTACTGACAGGTTCTGGTGGACCATTCCGTTACACCGATATTGCCGAGTTAGAAAAAGTCACGCCAGCACAGGCTATTGCACACCCAAATTGGTCTATGGGCCCAAAAATCTCTGTTGACTCTGCGACAATGATGAACAAGGGCTTGGAGTACATCGAAGCGAAGTGGCTATTTAACGCGTCTCGCGAGCAGTTAAAAGTGATTATTCATCCGCAGTCAGTGATTCATTCCATGGTGCAGTATCGTGATGGTTCAGTATTGGCTCAAATGGGCGAGCCAGATATGGCAACGCCAATTGCACTGACCATGTCTTACCCATCCCGCGTTAATGCTGGGGTTAAACCGCTGGATTTCACACAGGTTGGCGAGCTGTCCTTCTTGCAGCCTGATTTTGCACGATACCCTTGCTTGAAACTGGCGATTGATGCGTGTTACGAAGGTCAGCATGCGACGACGACACTTAATGCTGCGAATGAAGTAGCTGTTGATGCATTTCTAAATAAGCGCCTTGGTTTTACTGACATCGCTCGCATCAATGCCTCTGTGTTGAATAAAATCAGTGCAAGCTGCAAAGCTGAGAATGTGAATAGCTTGGAAAGCTTGTTAGAGCTAGATAGAATGGCTAGAACTATCGCCCTTGAATTGATACGCGAGCGTGGCTAATGACTGGTATATTGTGGAATCTTGTTTCTTTTATCGTTGCACTTGGCATTCTTGTGGCAGTGCACGAGTTTGGTCACTTTTGGGTTGCGCGTCGTTGCGGCGTTAAAGTTGAAAAGTTTTCAATCGGTTTTGGTAAGTCAATCTGGAAAAAGATGGGCAAAGACGGAACCGAATATAGTATCGCAATGATCCCTCTTGGCGGCTATGTCAAAATGGTGGATAGCCGTGTTGACGATGTTCCCCAACATGAAAAGCACTTAGCTTTTGATCAAAAGCCGCTTTGGAAGCGCACCTCAATTGTCGCTGCTGGGCCCATCTTTAACTTCTTATTTGCTATCTTTGCTTATTGGCTGGTCTTTCTCATTGGTGTGCCTGCTGTTAAGCCTGTAGTGGGTGATGTTACGCCCAATTCAATTGTTGCTGAGGCAGGAATTGAATCTGGGATGGAACTAAAAGCAATCTCTGGTATCAAAACTCCGGACTGGGAATCAGTCAATATGGGATTGATTTCTCACATTGGTGATGATTTGATGACGGTAACCGTGCAATCAAACGGTGAAATCGGCTCTGAGGTGACCAAAACGCTCGACCTTCGTGATTGGAAATTTGATCCGGAAACAGAGTCTGCGATGCGCTCTCTAGGTTTTGAACCGTATACGCCGGAGATTTATACAACGATTCAGCAAGTTACAGAGGGTGGTGCTGCTGAGAAAGCCGGAGTAATGCCAGGAGACGAAATCGTTTCGATTGCTGGTAAAACGGTTACCGTTTGGGATGATGTTGTAGAGGCTGTGCGCTCTAACCCAAATACACCAATCGAGTTGACCGTTTTACGTGACGGTTATCATCAGTCATTGACGTTGACCCCGGGCAGTCGTGAGCTGGCTAACAAAGAAGTGGTTGGCTTTGCGGGCATTGCCCCTGAAGTCGCAGAATGGCCAGAAAGTTATCGCTTCGATTTACAGTTTGGTGTATTCGAATCAATTGGCAAAGCGATTGATAAAACAGGTCAAGTTGTCGGACTTACAGTGAGTATGCTTAAGAAACTTATTGTAGGCGACGTTGGCCTGAATAATCTGAGTGGACCTATTTCGATTGCGAAAGGAGCTGGGGCGACTGCAGACTACGGTCTGGTCTATTTTTTAGGTTTTCTCGCTCTAATTAGTGTTAACCTAGGTATTATTAACCTCGTGCCTTTACCAATGTTGGATGGTGGTCATTTGTTGTTTTTTGCAATTGAAGCGGTTATTCGACGCCCAGTTCCAGAAAGAATACAGGAAATGGGATACCGAATTGGTGGTGCGATCATCTTCTCGCTCATGGCGTTAGCGCTATTTAATGATTTTACTCGTCTGTGAGAGTTCAGAGACAAAGCAGTAGCAAGGAATAATTAGAACAAGTATGGCGATTAAGCGAATTCTATTTGCAAGTTTACTGGCGACCAGTGTGTCTGCAAATGGAGCAGAGAACTTCGTAGTTCAAGATATTGAAATCGATGGATTGCAGCGTGTTGCATTAGGTGCTGCGTTGTTGAAAATGCCTGTGCGCGTCGGTGATACCATTGGCCAAGGTGATGTTGCAGAAATTATCCGCGCACTGTACGCATCTGGTAATTTTGAAGATGTGAGAGTACTGCGTGATGATGGGGTGCTTGTTGTTCAAGTAAAAGAGCGTCCGACAATTGCCAGCATCTCATTTTCAGGTAACAAAGCAATCAAGGACGAGCAGCTACAAGAAAACCTGAATGCATCAGGTATTCGTGCAGGCGAAGCGCTTGACCGTACCACGCTAAGCAATATCGAAAAAGGCTTGGAAGACTTTTACTACAGCGTAGGTAAGTATAACGCGACAGTAAAAGCGGTGGTTACTCCATTGCCGCGTAACCGTTCCGATCTGAAGTTTGTCTTCACCGAAGGTGTATCGGCAAAAATTCAGCAAATCAACTTTATTGGTAATGAAGCCTTTTCTGACGAAGAGCTGTTGTCCCGCTTCAACTTGAATGCTGACGTGCCTTGGTGGAACTTCCTAGCTGATGAAAAATACCAAAAGCAGGTACTTGCTGGTGATATAGAAGCTCTTAAGTCTTTCTATCTTGATCGTGGTTACCTGAAATTTAACGTTGATTCAACACAGGTTGCAATCTCTCCTGACAAGAAAGGGGTATATATTACTCTTGGTTTGGAAGAAGGTGAGGTGTACACCGTTAAGGACGTAAAATTCCGTGGTGATCTTGTTGGAGAACAAGACACGTTCGAAGACATGGTGCCATTTCAAAGCAGCGAAACTTATAACGGTTCTCTTGTAACATCGATGGAAGAGGGTATTAAGCGCGTTCTGGGTGAATCTGGTTACGCTTATCCTCAGGTAAATACCATTCCTGAATTTGACGATGAAAACAACGAAGTGTCGTTAGTCGTTAATGTTGATCCAGGTAATCGAATTTACGTTCGTGATATTCGTTTTACGGGTAACAACTCGACAAAAGATGAAGTTCTTCGTCGAGAGATGCGTCAGATGGAAGGCAGCTGGTTGAACTCGAAATCGATTGAAACTGGTAAAACTCGTCTAAATCGTCTTGGTTACTTTGAAAACGTTGAAGTCCAAACGGTACGTGTGCCAGGGAGTGATGACCAGGTTGACCTTGTTTACTCGGTAAAAGAAGCCAACTCTGGTAGCGTGAACTTTGGTGTTGGCTACGGTACAGAGTCCGGTGTAAGTTTCCAGGTTGGCCTACAGCAGGATAACTTCCTGGGTAGTGGTAATCGCGTTGGTATTAACGCAATGATGAATGATTACCAGAAGAACATCAGTTTAGATTACCGTGACCCATACTGGAACCTCGATGGGGTAAGTTTGGGTGGTAAAATTTTCTACGATGAGTTTGAAGCCTCTGAAGCGGGTATTGTTGACTATACCAACCAAAGCTACGGCGCAAACCTGACATGGGGTTTCCCGTTCGATGAGCTGAATCGTTTTGAGTTTGGTGTTGGTTATACTCACAACAAGATTGGTAACTTATCGCCTTACTTACAGGTAGAGCAGTTCTTGCGTGCGCAAGCTGACAATATTGATTCAGACGGTGCATTGAACACTAACGATTTTGACCTCAATATTTCTTGGACACGTAACAATCTGAACCGTGGTTATTTCCCGACAGCCGGTAATCACCAACGCGCGTTTTACAAAATGACGGTACCTGGCTCTGACGTTCAGTACTTCAAAATGCAGTACGATGTTCGTCAATACATGCCACTGACCGAAAAGCATGAGTTCACCCTACTGTTCCGTGGTCGTCTGGGATACGGTAATGGCTATGGCGAAACGAATGGTAACGATAACTTGTTCCCATTCTATGAAAACTACTACGCGGGTGGATTTACATCACTACGTGGCTTTGGCTCCAACTCGGTAGGTCCAAAAGCCGTGTACCGTGATTACTCTGGCTCGAACAATGGCGCTGATACTGCAACAGATGATGCCGTGGGTGGTAATGCTGTCGCATTAGCAAGCCTGGAGTTGATCGTTCCGACACCGTTTGTCTCGGATGAAGCTCGTAACCAAATTCGTACCAGTATCTTCTTTGATATGGCAAGTGTCTGGGATACGGAATTTGACTACCGCAGCTCAGGCGCGGAATATGGCGATAAATACTATTACGACTACTCAGATCCAACCAATTACCGCTCATCTTATGGTGCGGCATTGCAATGGATGTCTCCAATGGGACCTTTAGTATTCTCACTAGCGAAACCAATTAAGAATTATGATGGCGATGATGAAGAATTCTTCACATTCACTATCGGTCGAACCTTCTAAAGAGGAAAAATATTTTGAATAAAGTGATCAAAGCGGCTGGGATTGGCCTTCTTGTACTTAGCTCATCAATGTTTGCAAACGCTGCAGAAGCGGCTCAGAAAATTGCTTACGTAAATACAGCTCAAGTTTTTCAAGCACTTCCTCAGCGTGAAGTTGTTTTGCAAAAAATGCAGAAAGACTTTAAAGGTAAAGCCGACGAACTTAAGAAAATTCAATCTCAAGCAAAAACGAAGATTGAGAAGCTGCAGCGCGATGGCGAGCTACTAGGTCAAGACGAAATTGAAAAGCTACGTATCGATATCGCAAAGCTAGACAGTGAGTACAAAGTGAAAGCACAAGCACTAGACAAAGCAAGTGCTCGACGTGAAGCAGAAGAAAAAGCGAAGCTGTTTAAAACGATTCAAGATGCCGTGACAAAAGTTGCTAAAAACAAAGGTTACGATCTCGTTATTGATATCTCTGCTCTTCAATACGGTAAGCCAGAATACAACATCTCTGAAGACGTAATTAAAGCTCTAAAATAAGAAGTTATGAAGAAATTAACATTAGCCGAGTTGGCAACCATTACTGGTGGCGAATTATTTGGTGATGACACACTTGTTGTTAACCGTGTTGCTCCAATGGATAAAGCACAAGAAGGTGACGTGACCTTTTTGTCCAACCCAAAGTATGTAAAGCACCTACCTGAGTGTAAAGCAACGGTAGTGATGGTGAAAGCAGAGCACAAAGACAAGTGTGCTGGTAATGCACTTGTGGTTGCGGATCCTTACGTTGCTTTTGCTCACGTTGTTCAGGCAATGGATACAACACCAGAACCTGCACAAGATATTGCACCAAGTGCAGTGATCGCATCTGACGTGAAGATGGGTAAGAATGTAGCAGTAGGGGCAAACGCAGTCATTGAAACGGGTGTAGAACTTGGCGACAACGTGATTGTTGGTGCTGGTTGCTTTATTGGTAAAAATGCTAAGCTAGGTAACAATACCAAGCTATGGGCTAATGTTACTCTCTACCATGAGGTTTCACTGGGCGATGATTGTTTAGTTCAATCTGGTACTGTGATCGGCTCTGATGGTTTTGGTTACGCAAATGACAAAGGTGAGTGGATTAAAATCCCCCAGCTTGGTTCCGTGCGTATTGGAAGCCGTGTGGAGATCGGGGCATGTACTACAATCGATCGAGGCGCATTAGAAGATACAGTTATTGAAGACAACGTGATTCTTGATAATCAGCTTCAAATCGCTCATAACGTTCACATCGGATATGGTACCGTGATGCCTGGTGGTACTATTGTGGCGGGCAGTACTACAATTGGTAAGTATTGCCAGATCGGCGGCGCGTCGGTTCTTAACGGTCACATCACCATTGCAGATGGCGTCGCTATCACCGGTATGAGCATGGTAATGCGCAGTATCGAAGAAAAAGGCATTTACTCATCGGGTATTCCACTACAGACGAACAAAGAATGGCGTAAAACCGCAACTCGAGTTCACCGTATTGAGGAGATGAATAAACGCCTGAAAGCAGTTGAGAAACAGCTGGAACCAAAAGAAGAATCTTAGTTCCATATTCTGAACAAAGACTCGCGAAACGCGAGTCTTTTTCTTCTATAATGACGCGCTATTAGTATATTTATTATCAAGCTGGTATACACTTTGCAGGCATTTTGAATATTTGCGGCCATTGCCGCTGCCATGCCACCTTGGTTATAGAGAATTTATATAGGAATACGACTTTGACTACTGAAAAGAAAACGATGAACATCTCTGAGATTCAAGAGCTTCTACCTCATCGCTACCCATTCTTATTGATCGACCGTGTGATTGACTTCCAAGAAGAAAAGTACCTTCACGCGATTAAAAATGTGTCGGTTAACGAACCTCAGTTCACTGGTCACTTTCCTCAACTACCCGTATTTCCAGGTGTTTTGATTCTGGAAGCGATGGCTCAGGCAACGGGGCTATTGGCATTTAAATCATTTGGTGCACCAACAGAGAATGAACTGTACTACTTTGCTAGTGTTGACGGCGCAAAATTCCGTAAACCAGTAGTACCAGGTGACCAATTGGTTATTGAAGTTGAATTTCTGAAAGAGCGCCGTGGTATTGCTGCATTTAGTGGTGTGGCAAAAGTAGACGGCGAAGTCGTATGTTCAGCTGAGCTGAAGTGTGCTCGTCGAGAGTTTTAATATGATTCATGAAACCGCTAAAATCCACCCAGCAGCGGTGGTAGAAGAAGGTGCCAAAATTGGCGCTAATGTGACTGTTGGTCCATTCACCTACATTACCTCAACGGTTGAAATCGGTGAAGGCACAGAAGTCATGTCTCACGTTGTAATCAAAGGCCTTACCAAAATTGGTAAAGATAACCGTATTTTCCCGCATGCTGTGATTGGTGAAGAGAACCAAGACAAGAAGTATGGCGGCGAAGAGACAACCGTGGTTATTGGGGACCGTAATGTGATTCGCGAAGCGGTTCAGGTTCATCGTGGTACTGTACAAGATAAAGCAACTACTGTTATCGGCGACGATAACCTTTTGTGTGTGAATGCTCATATCGCACATGATGTGGTGGTAGGAAATCACACACACATTGGTAACAACGCAATTTTGGGTGGCCACGTGACAGTTGATGACTACGCTGGTGTTATGGCACTTTCTGCGATTCATCCATTCTGTACAGTAGGTGCTTACGCTTACGTTGGTGGCTGTTCTGCGGTTGTTCAGGACGTTCCAGCGTACGTACTTGCACAAGGTAACCATGCTACACCATTTGGCTTGAACTTAGTTGGGTTGAAGCGTAACGGTTTCGAAAAACCAGAAATTCGTGCTCTACAGAAGGCGTATAAAGAAATTTATCGTTCTGGTAAAACGCTGGAAGAAGTGAAGCCAGTGTTGGCTGAAATGGCACAAGAGTTTCCGGCAGTGAAGCGTTTCTCTGACATTCTGGAAACCACGGAACGTGGTATCATTCGTTAATTCACGGATGGTTAAATAATTTGAAAAGATCGCGCCTGAATTGGGCAGCGATCTTTTTGTGTTTTATGGATAGTGAATATCATTATCCATAGTGCATAAAACACAAGCGGAATCGATATGGAAAAACCATTACGTATTGGCATCATTGCCGGCGAGCTTTCTGGTGATACTCTGGGTGAAGGCTTTATCAAAGCGGTTAAAGAGCGATATCCAAACGCCGAGTTTGTCGGTATTGGCGGCCCTAAAATGATCGCTCAAGGCTGTGAATCCCTCTTCGATATGGAAGAGCTGGCGGTAATGGGCTTAGTTGAAGTGCTAGGACGCTTGCCACGCTTACTCAAAGTGAAAGCTGAGCTTGTAAAATACTTCACTCAAAACCCACCAGATGTTTTTGTCGGTATTGATGCTCCAGATTTCAACTTACGACTTGAGTTGGATCTAAAGCAAGCAGGTGTCAAAACGGTTCATTATGTCAGTCCTTCTGTTTGGGCGTGGCGTCAAAAGCGTATTTTTAAGATCGAAGCCGCGACGAACCTGGTTTTGGCCTTTCTTCCGTTTGAAAAAGCGTTTTACGATAAGTTTAATGTGCCATGTGAATTTATTGGTCACACATTGGCTGATGCTATTCCACTCCATACCGAACAAGCTCCGGCAAGAGAACTGCTTGGTTTAGAGCAAGATAAAACATGGTTAGCTGTACTGCCTGGCAGCCGTGGTAGTGAATTAAAAATGTTATCACAGCCGTTTATTGAAACTTGTAAGCTACTACACCAGAAATATCCGGATTTGGGGTTTGTGGTTGCTCTGGTGAATCAAAAGCGTCGCGAGCAATTTGAGCAAGCGTGGAAAGCACATGCACCAGAGCTCAAATTCACGCTGGTGGATGATACTGCGAGAAACGTGATTACCGCTTCTGATGCCGTGATGTTAGCATCTGGTACGGTTGCATTGGAGTGTATGCTTCTAAAACGTCCAATGGTTGTGGGCTATCGTGTTAATGCATTAACGGCGTTTTTGGCTAAACGTCTGCTGAAGACCAAATACGTTTCACTACCAAACATTCTTGCAGATGACGAACTGGTAAAAGAGTATTTGCAGGATGAATGCACACCAGAGAACCTGTTTGAAGAAGTGTCTTGTCTATTGGAAAGCGACAATAGAGAGATGATCGACAAGTTTACCGAAATGCATCACTGGATCCGAAAAGATGCTGATCAACAAGCCGCAAGCGCGGTATTAAAACTGATTGAGAAATAGAGAACCACATGGTTGCCAAAGCTAAGTCTACCAAAACCAAGACGACAAAGGTCGAACTACCACCATTTGAAACGCCACAAGGCTACCAGCTTATCGCTGGTGTCGACGAAGTAGGGCGTGGCCCTTTGGTCGGGGATGTCGTGACCGCTGCGGTTATTTTAGATCCAAACAACCCGATCGAGGGATTAAATGACTCCAAAAAGCTCAGCGAGAAAAAGCGCTTAGCCTTACTTCCTGAAATCAAAGAAAAAGCACTCGCTTGGGCAGTTGGTCGTTGTTCGCCACAAGAGATTGATGAGCTTAATATTCTTCAAGCGACCATGGTAGCAATGCAGCGTGCGATTGCAGGCTTAAATGTTCAGCCAGATCTCGTGCTTATTGATGGCAACCGTTGCCCTGAGTTATCAATGGATTCACAAGCGGTGGTCAAAGGTGATTTGCGTGTGGCAGAGATCAGTGCTGCGTCTATCATTGCTAAAGTAGTACGTGATACGGAAATGGAAGAGCTCGACAAACAATACCCTCAATTTGGCTTTGCAAAACACAAGGGGTACCCGACCAAAGCACACTTTGAAGCGATAGAGCAACATGGTGTGATTGATGAACATCGCAAGAGCTTCAAGCCGGTAAAGAGAGCACTCGGCATAGAATGCTAAATTAATTGGATGGGTGTTATAAACCCGACTCCCTTTAGGTTAGAATCCCAAACAAAATAGAGTTACACGGTACCTGTTAATGTCAGATCCCAAGTTCATTCACCTTCGAGTTCACAGTGATTTTTCGATGGTGGATGGTATCAGCAAAGTTCCACCGATAGTTAAGAAAGTCGCCGAGCTTGGCATGCCTGCAATGGCATTGACCGATTTCACTAACCTGTGTGGTTTGGTGAAGTTTTACGGCACAGCACATGGCTGCGGTGTAAAACCGATCATCGGCGCAGATTTTAAAATGCAATCTGATGAATTCGGCGAGGAGCTGATACAGCTAACGGTACTGGCAGCTGATAACGTCGGTTATAAAAACCTGACGTTGCTTATCTCCAAAGCGTATTTACGTGGCCATATCCAGCATCAGCCAGTGATTGATAAGGCTTGGTTAGCCGAGATGTCAGAAGGGTTAATCGTCCTTTCTGGTGGTAAAAATGGTGATATCGGCAAAGCGTTGCTGAAAGGCAACCGAAACCTAGTCCAGAGTTGTGTAGAATTTTACAAACAGCACTTTCCAGATCGTTATTACCTAGAATTACTCCGTACTGGCCGTCCGGATGAAGAAACCTACTTGCACTTCGCCGTTGAACTGGCAGAGCAAGTGGATCTGCCTGTGGTTGCAACAAACGAAGTGGTCTTCCTAAGCTCTGATTTGTTTGATGCCCATGAAATTCGTGTAGCGATCCATGATGGCTACACATTAGAAGATCCACGCAGACCAAAAAACTACAGCCCACAGCAATACCTTCGCAGTGAGGAGGAAATGTGTGAGCTGTTTGCGGATATTCCTGAAGCACTGGAAAACAGTGTTGAGATAGCCAAGCGTTGTAACGTCACCGTTCGTTTGGGTGAGTACTTCCTGCCAGCGTTCCCAACTGAGGGAATGAAAGAGACTGAATTTTTGGTCATGAAGTCGCGCGAAGGTCTGGAAGAGCGTCTGGAGTTCCTGTTTCCGGATGAAGAAGAGCGCAAAAAGCGTCGTCCAGAATACGATGAGCGTTTGCAAATCGAGCTGGATGTGATCAACCAGATGGGCTTCCCAGGGTACTTCCTGATCGTAATGGAGTTTATCCAGTGGTCGAAAGACAACGATATTCCTGTAGGTCCAGGGCGTGGTTCGGGTGCTGGTTCTCTGGTGGCATACGCACTGAAAATCACCGATCTTGACCCATTAGAATATGACCTTCTATTCGAACGTTTCTTGAACCCAGAACGTGTCTCCATGCCCGATTTCGATGTCGACTTCTGTATGGATAAACGTGACCAAGTAATTGATCACGTGGCTGAAATGTATGGACGTGATGCGGTATCTCAGATCATTACCTTTGGTACCATGGCCGCCAAAGCGGTAATCCGTGATGTGGGGCGTGTTCTTGGCCATCCATTTGGTTTTGTCGACCGAATCTCGAAGCTTATTCCGCCAGATCCGGGCATGACGCTGGATAAAGCATTCAAAGCTGAGCCAGCACTACCTGAGCTCTATGAGGCAGATGAAGAAGTCAAAGAACTCATCGATATGTGCCACATATTGGAAGGTTGTACACGAAACGCAGGTAAGCACGCGGGTGGTGTTGTTATTTCACCTACCACGATCACGGACTTCGCACCAATTTATGCGGATTCCGAAGGTCATTTCCCGGTTACACAGTTTGATAAGAATGACGTTGAAACTGCGGGTTTGGTTAAGTTTGACTTCCTTGGTCTTCGTACACTGACCATTATTGACTGGGCGCTTGGGTTAATTAACCCACGTTTAGAGCGTGAAGGTAAAGCCCCGATTCGCATCGAGTCAATCCCGCTCGACGATCAGGCATCGTTCCGTTTGTTACAAAACTCAGAAACCACTGCCGTATTCCAGTTGGAATCGCGCGGTATGAAAGAGCTTATCAAGCGACTTCAGCCTGACTGTTTTGAAGATATTATCGCACTTGTGGCACTGTTCCGTCCGGGACCGTTACAATCAGGCATGGTAGATAACTTTATCGACCGTAAACACGGCCGGGAAGCGATCTCTTACCCTGATGAAAAGTGGCAACACGAGTCACTAAAAGAAATTCTCGATCCGACTTACGGCATCATCCTGTACCAGGAACAGGTTATGCAGATCGCGCAGGTTCTGTCTGGCTACACATTGGGTGGCGCTGACATGCTTCGTCGTGCGATGGGTAAGAAAAAGCCGGAAGAGATGGCCAAGCAGCGTGCCACCTTCGAAGAAGGCGCGGTCAAGAACGGCGTAGACGGCGAGTTGGCGATGAAAATCTTCGACTTGGTAGAAAAGTTCGCTGGCTACGGCTTTAACAAATCGCACTCTGCCGCATACGCATTGGTTTCCTACCAAACGTTATGGCTAAAAATGCATTATCCAGCAGAGTTTATGGCTGCGGTAATGACCGCCGATATGGATAACACTGAAAAAGTGGTTGGTCTGGTGGACGAATGTTTCCGTATGAAGCTTACCGTACTGCCTCCGGACATTAACTCAGGCTTGTACCGCTTTAATGTTGATGAAAACGGCGCTATTGTTTACGGTATTGGTGCGATAAAAGGTGTTGGTGAAGGGCCAATTGATGCGATTTTGGAAGCGAGAAATAAAGGAGGTCACTTTAAAGACCTGTTTGATTTCTGTGCTCGTATCGATCTTAAACGTGTTAACAAGCGTGTCATTGAAAAGCTTATCTACGCTGGTGCATTAGACCGACTTGGCCCGCATCGTGCCGCGATGATGGCTTCACTAAATGATGCGGTTAAAGCGGCGAGTCAGCACCACCAGGCGGAAGCCTTTGGCCAGGCGGATATGTTCGGTGTATTAACCGATGCGCCAGAGGAAGTGGAACATAAATACACCCAGGTTCCACCTTGGCCTGAAAAGGTTTGGCTAGAGGGGGAACGCGAAACTCTCGGTTTATATTTGACTGGGCACCCGATTAACGCGTATTTGAAGGAACTAAATAAATACACCAGTTGTCGACTAAAAGACGCGACTCCAACACGTCGTGATCAATCTGTGACGATAGCGGGTCTCGTGATAGCCGCTCGTGTGATGACGACCAAGCGAGGAACACGTATTGGTATCATGACATTGGATGATCGAAGCGGTCGAATGGAGGTGATGCTATTCTCGGATGCGCTTGATCGGTATGCTGAACTTCTCGAAAAAGACAGAATTTTGGTCGTTTCAGGACAGGTCAGCTTTGATGACTTCAATGGTGGCCTTAAAATGTCGGCGCGTGAAGTTATGGATCTCGGTAGCGCGCGTGAAAAATACGCTCGTGGTCTGTCGGTATCGATTGATGCAACTCAGATCAATGATCAATTCTTTGAGCAGTTCAGTCGTATTTTAGAACCGCACAAAGCCGGAACCGTACCCGTCAATGTATACTACCAGCGTGCCGACGCCAGAGCGCGGTTAACATTGGGCACCGAATGGCGGGTAACGCCAAGTGATACATTAATAGACGATTTAAAGCAGTTACTTGGAACAAACCAGGTAGAACTCGAATTTAACTAAAAATTCAGCGCAATATGTTAGACGCTGAGTCAACAAGGATTCATCGATGAGCCTAAACTTTCTTGAATTTGAAAAGCCAATTGCAGAACTAGAAGCCAAAATTGAAGCCCTGCGCGATGTATCTCGCCACGGTGGTGATGCTGCGGTTGACCTGGATAAAGAAATCGAACAGCTTGAGAAGAAAAGCCTAGAACTGAAGAAAAAAACATTCAGCAACTTAGGCGCATGGGAAACAGCTCAACTGGCTCGTCACCCAT
This sequence comes from Vibrionaceae bacterium, assembly GCA_018222805.1. Classification (GTDB taxonomy): domain Bacteria; phylum Pseudomonadota; class Gammaproteobacteria; order Enterobacterales; family Vibrionaceae; genus Vibrio. The sequence goes on along the minus strand of JAAEZQ010000032.1, from coordinate 16,999 downwards.
TACGTCCATACACGCTGGACTACATTCAGCATGCATTCGAAGAGTTTGATGAACTAGCGGGTGACCGTGCTTTTGCCGACGACAAAGCAATAGTCGGTGGTATTGCTCGTCTAGAAGGTCGACCTGTGATGATCATTGGTCACCAAAAAGGCCGTGAAACTAAAGAAAAAGTAAAACGTAACTTTGGTATGCCAAAGCCTGAGGGTTACCGTAAAGCATTACGCTTAATGGAAATGGCAGAGCGTTTTAACATGCCAATCATCACATTCATCGATACAGCTGGTGCTTACCCAGGTGTTGGTGCGGAAGAGCGTGGTCAATCTGAAGCGATCGCGAAAAACCTAAAAGTGATGTCTGGCCTTAAAGTACCAGTAATCTGTAACGTTGTCGGTGAAGGCGGTTCAGGCGGTGCACTTGCGATTGGTGTGGGTGACTACGTGAACATGCTTCAGTACTCAACTTACTCAGTTATTTCTCCTGAAGGTTGTGCTTCCATCCTATGGCGTGATTCAGATAAAGCACCTCAGGCGGCAGAAGCAATGGGTCTGACAGCACCACGTCTTAAAGAGCTTGAGCTTATCGATGAGATCATCGAAGAGCCTCTAGGCGGTGCACACCGCAACCATGTTGAAATGGCTGCAAACATGAAAGCAACATTGCTTCGTCAGTTGGAAGATCTAGAACAGCTTGACGAAGAGTCGCTACGTGAGCGTCGTTACCAGCGTCTGATGAACTACGGTTACTGCTGATATCTCGTTAGATAACGGATAAAATAGAAAGGGTTGGATGTAAGTCCAACCCTTTTTTGTATCGATCGGATTGCTTATGGAATCGCTTTATCAGCATTTTACACAATTACTGACTGCCAATTACCAGCCTCAGACGAAAGTTGTCTTAGCGTTTAGCGGAGGTGTGGATTCGCGTTTATTACTGGCGCTACTAAGTCGCTATCAGCATGAATACGCAATACCATGCCATGCGGTGTACGTCCATCATGGGTTGAGTAGCAACGCTGATGATTGGGCTTGTAAGTGTCAGTTGTGGGCCAAGCAAGCGGGTATTTCGTGTTACGTCGAACATGTTAGTTTGGACGTTAATAGCGGTGAAAGCATCGAATTACTCGCCCGTGAAGCGCGCTATAAAGCGTTGGCAAAATATATTGAGAGCGGTGACCTTCTTCTCACCGGACAACATGCCGATGATCAGCTTGAAACCTTTCTACTTGCTCTTAAACGTGGAAGTGGCCCTAAAGGTTTGTCATGTATGGCAGAAAGTACGCCTTTTTCTGTTGGTACTTTAGTTCGACCATTGCTGACGACCCGTCGAGAACAAATAGAGGCTATTGCTCAGTCTTTAAAACTTGAGTGGGTGGAAGATGAAAGTAATCAGGATACTCGCTACGACCGAAACTTTCTGCGCCACCACGTGGTGCCTGAGTTGTCTCAACGCTGGCCGAGTATTCACCAAGCAGTACAACGCAGTGCGTCTCTATGCGCTCAGCAAGAAACGCTGTTAGATGAACTGCTCAACGACGTTTTTTACCGCGCCTTGCAAGCAGATCTCAGTTTGGATGTTACGGAGTTATCATCACACAGTGAACTTGCTCGTGCTCGTTTGCTCCGTATGTGGTTAGCCAAGCAGAACGCTCATATGCCAACTCAGGTACAGCTTGGTTTGATTTGGGATGAAGTGGCTTTAGCACAGCAAGATGCCAACCCTAAATTAAAGTTAAAGCAGGGGGAGGTTCGCCGTTTTCGGAATAAACTATATTGGGTCACTAAGCAGCCAGAGGTTTCCAATTGGCAAGGTTACATTCAAGTGAATTCGCCGCTTATTCTTCCAGCTAATTTGGGAGAACTGACTTTATGTACGGCAACAGAACAGCCAACCATTGCTCTTCCCTCGCAGCCAGAGCTGTTGAGCGTGACGTTTAATCCAGAGGGGTTGTCGGCGCATCCAGCAACGCGTAATCACAGTCGTAAATTAAAAAAACTGTTTCAAGAGTATCATGTGCCGAGCTGGTTACGTCGCCAGATACCTATTCTTATGTATCAAGATCGGGTGGTTGCGGTAGCCGATTTGTTTATTGATAAGGCATTTAGTGGTCAAGACTGTGAGCTGATTTGGCGTAAGCCTGTGTAATTCATGACACAATATCGACTATATAATGTACTTCTAAATAAAAACGATTAGGTGAAGCAATGAAAAAAGTAATGATGGGCGCAATGATGGCGCTAACCATGCTATCAGGGCAAGCATTAGCAGCGGGCGATGTCGCAGCTGGGAAGGCAAAGTCTGTCGTGTGTGCGGCTTGCCATGGTGCGGACGGTATCGCTACGATTCCAGGGTACCCAAACCTGAAAGGGCAGAATGCTCAGTACATCATGAGCTCACTCAAAGCCTATAAAAATAAAGAACGTAATGGTGGACTTGCCGCGGTCATGCAGGCACAAGCCTCACTACTTTCTGATGATGATATTGCCAACTTGGCGGCATACTACTCTAGCTTATAGTCGTTATCTAGAACTCACTATAACCAAAACCAGAACAATGTTCTGGTTTTATAATTTTCGTTCTAATAAATTTCATCAAACTCAAGATTTTACGATACCAAAACGAGACAAAGATTGAATGTTGTAAGACGGTAAACGATAATATCCGCATACGATTAAAGCTTAAGGGATGAACATGAAGAAGATTGAAGCGATTATCAAGCCATTTAAACTGGATGATGTTCGAGAAGCGCTAGCTGAAGTTGGCATTACAGGGATGACCGTTTCTGAAGTCAAAGGTTTTGGTCGTCAGAAAGGTCACACGGAATTATACCGTGGTGCAGAATATATGGTGGACTTTCTGCCTAAAGTGAAATTGGAAATCGTAGTTACTGAAGATGTAGCAGACAAATGCGTTGAGACCATCATTGAAACCGCTCAAACTGGTAAAATTGGCGATGGTAAAATTTTCGTCACTGATGTTGAGCGTGTTATCCGCATTCGTACTGGTGAAGAAGACGAAGACGCGATTTAACATTTCACTACAAATTTATTTTTGATTAAGCTGAAAGGGAGCCTGATATGGCTCCTTTTTTATTCCATAACCTCTCACAGGTTAAACACATTTAGGTACGCCTTTATGCTTAAGCGTTTTGTTCTGTCGATAGCCTTTTTTTTCATGGCTATTGTGCTGGGTTTTCAAATCATCTTTACGGTTCCAGAGCTCCCGCAAATTATTACACAAACAGGTGAAGAGATTACTGAAGATATTCAATGCATCGAGTTTAACGATTCGCAAGTGTTAGATGATCAGGGTGAACTCAATGTGTTGATTTGGAATATTTACAAGCAGGGCAAAGACAATTGGCAAAGTGCACTTGATGCGCTTTCAACTGACAAGCAATTGTTATTACTGCAAGAGGCGAGTATGACTGAACCGTTCAAGCAGTGGCTCGCCGAAGGTGACTGGATGAGCAACCAGGTAAGTGCCTTTAAAGCATTGGGCAGTGGAGCCGGCGTTATTAATATTGCGCAAAAGCTGCCTGTGAGAGCATGTGCTTATACATCAACTGAGCCTTGGCTGCGTTTGCCAAAATCTGCACTCTACAGTCAGTATCGTTTGAGTAACGGTAGTACGCTTGCAGTCGTTAATATACACGCGATTAATTTTACCGTTGGAACGGATGAATATCGCTCTCAGATTTCTGCACTTGAGGCGTTACTAAAACAACACCCGGGACCAATTCTGTTTGCTGGTGACTTTAACAGCTGGAATGAATATCGTCTGGAAGCCATGAAGCAAGCGTTACAGAAAGCAAACTTACAAGAAGTGACCTTCTCACCGGATCACCGAACCCAGTTTATTACTGGTCAGCGTCTCGATCATGTTTTTTTTCGAGGGCTTGTGCTCAAAAACGCGAAAGCGCCGCAGAGCGACGCTTCCGATCATAATCCATTACTGGTCACGTTTACCCTAGATGATTAGGTTATGACGATATAAAGCGCCCAAGCTACGTAAAACACAACCCATGGCAGGCTTGAAATAACCAAAGCCTGTCCACGCTCAAATTCTGTCCAGGTCAGTACGACACCGTAACCTAAAACGATGTACCAAGGTAGCAGTAATGGCAGTGAACTTGCGAAGTGAGACCATTCATTGGTTAGCGGCAGTTTCAGCAGGCCATTTAGGCTGTTGAGATCGGCAGCGTATGTCATCACCTCACCATGTTTGAGTATCAAGCTCGCGTAGCTTGCAACATCACCAAGCACCGCTGGAAACAGAATCGCACAAGTGGCGGCGAACCACTTCCAATAGCCGTACTGCTGTTTACTGGCTTTAGTCGCGAGGAAGAACCAAAATGCGAGTAGAAGCAGGGTGGCAAATCGGTTCACCACATCATTGATGATCGCGCTCGCCATTAACGTGTTTGGTTGCAACAAATCGATCTGCTGAGGGTCGATTTGTTGCAACTGTGTGGTTAGCTGTTCACTTAGCCAAGCAAAGTCTACGTTAGAAAAATACGCCCCCCAAAACAGAAATGGGCTGACCATCAATAGGATAAATGGTTGCCACCCCCAGCCACCACGCTGGTATAGCGCCAAAAAGCATGACGTTGGTGAACGAAATATATCCAACAACATCACTAGTGGATTGCTTGATGGGTTCATACATTTACCTTAGTGACGTCAACGTACAACTTGAGTTTTTGACCGGGCTGTAGGTATTTCTTATTTTGAAGAGAATTCCATTTAACAATGTCAGTACTCTTCACTTTGAACTTGCTCGCGATACCGCTGATTGTGTCTCCAGAACGTACATTGTAGAACACGGTCCGAATGACCGAGTTATGCGCCGCTTTCTTCCAAATGACGATCTTTTGGCCCTTTCTTAATGTGTCTTTTGGTCCCATGCCATTCCATTTAGCAAGAGATTTGTACGACACGTTATTGTCACGAGCAATTGACCACAAGCTTTCACCAGACTGCACCACGTGCGTCAGCTTAAGCTGACCGCGCACTGTAGATTGTGTCTTGTTTAAGCGGTTATTCGCCGATAATGCGTATTTCGAGTCATCTTTAGTGGATGTCGGGATCAGCAGGTGTTGGCCAATACGAATATTATCGCTAGAAAGGCCATTCGCGCGGCGAATCGCTTTCGTCGTTGTGCCATATTTCCGAGCCAACACACCGAGTGAGTCACCCGACTTTACTTTGTAGCGAGCCACTTTAACGCCTTTACCACGGTTCTCTGCGACCTGTGCAAGGAACGTATCCTTCTTTTCAACAGGGATCAGCAGTTTGTGTGGACCATTCGGCGACGTAGACCACTGGTTGTAAGCTGGGTTATAGCTTTGTAGTTCCTTGACACCGATGCCTGCATAATCGGCCGCAATCGCGAGATCGAGTTGCTCTTTAGGGTCAACAAGTGCTAATACCGGTTTGTTAGGGATAGCCGGAATGTTAAGACCATATTTATCCTGATTCGCTACCACATCAGCAAGAGCTAATAGTTTAGGTAAATAGCTGCTGGTTTCTTTTGGTAAATCCAAAGAGAAAAAGTCAATCGACTTACCGAGACTCTTGTTTTTGCGAATAGCTCTGGATACACGACCACCACCGCTGTTGTAGGCCGCGATAGCATGTTCCCAGCTACCATCAAATTGTTTGTTCAGCTGCACTAGGTAGTCTAATGCCGCTTCGGTAGAGGCTGCTACGTCACGACGCCCGTCATACCAGTAATTTTGTTCAAGGCCCATCATTTTTCCGGTACCTGGAACAAATTGCCAAAGGCCTGCTGCACTGCCATGTGAGTATGCAAATGCATCGAACGAGCTTTCAACCACTGGCAGCAAAGCCAGTTCCATTGGTAAGCCGCGTTTTTCAATTTGCTCAGTGATCATGTACAGAAACGGCTCTGCACGTTGTGACACTGTCTTAAGGTGGTTTGGGTGTTTTAGATACCAGGTACGGTAGTAGTCCACCTTTTTGTTGTGTGGGATGTCCATTTCAAGCTGCATGGCGATACGTTGCCATACATCTTCTTGTTCTTGAGGAGAAAGCACCTTTGGCGTATCTTTGACAGTCTTGCTCGCCAAAGATTGCTTACTTTTTGCTTGTTCTTTAGCTGCTTTTTGTTTGGCAACTAGCTCTGATTTGTTGGTCTCTGGCGTTGACGTTGTTGAATCTGGAGAGGTCATCTGACAACCAGAAAGCAATAACGCCAAAGCCAAACTGTACTTCAAACGCATGGATTCAGCCTATTTAGGGCCTTTTTATCTTCTCCAGCCTGTCGCGTAGCAAGCGCTACGTGGCAATCGCAAGATAATAGACATATTTCTTTAAACACTAATAAATGAGGTTAAAACCTCTAAAAATGCAATGGGTAGAAATGAAATTAGATTTATATTCTTCCCAAAACGCAGAGAAGCGCCGAAAGCGCCTCTCTGAAAATCAATCCATGATAATACTGGGGTCTTGTAAACTTACAAGTAAAAGTTGGTTAAAATTCGTTCTTCCACACTCTTAATGCCGTAAAAACTGAGCATGGATCGCCATTTTTTATGCTATTCGTCACAGACTTAATGACATCTGGGTGGTTAGTTCGCAAAAATGGGTTGATCCATTTCTCTTGACGTAGCGTGGTGGGAAGGGTAGGGATATTCAACGCACGTAGTCGATTTACATCATCACGGTACTGGCGAAGATTCTCGTTATCTGGCTCGACAGCAAGCGCGAACGCTACGTTGCTGGCCGTGTATTCATGCGCGCAATAGACTTGGGTTTCATCAGGAAGCGCGGCGATTTTACTCAGTGAATCAAACATTTGTTCTGGTGTGCCTTCAAAAATACGACCGCATCCGGCAGAAAATAGCACATCACCACAAAACAATTTGCCATCACCAACATAGCCTATATGACCTAGCGTATGACCTGGTAAGCCCAGCACCATAAAGATTTCACCGAAAAGCTCTAATTTGTCGCCTTCTTCCATCGGGGCGGTTAGCGTTGGGATAGGCTCTGCCTTTGGGCCGACAACGTTGACATTAGGAAAAGCACGAACTAAATCTGGAACACCACCAATGTGATCATTGTGGTGGTGCGTAATCATGATCGCTTCTAAAGTTAACTCGTTAGCTTGTAAATAGTCTAATACAGGTTTTGCATCACCCGGATCAACAACGGCACAGCGCTTATCGTTATTTTGTATTAGCCAGATGTAATTATCATTAAATGCGGGTATGCTTTTGATCTCTAACACGATTCGTTCTCCGTCACCCATTTTAGTCAGGTGGTTAATGAAACCAGCACTCAGCAACAAAACTATACCACACCCATCTTCTTGGTCTGATATGAACAACGGACCTTGTGTGCTTGAGTCAATCCAAACTCGGTTTGATGAGTGGTGTCCGAAACTCTTCGGTTACCACATGCTCAAACTGGGCGGGTTGAGCTGTGAGCTAACCAGCAGTAATTGTAATATTCAACACCAAGTCAATGTAGATATCCAGAACCCGTTGCATAATGTAGTTGCAGATGGTTACGAATTACCCTTTTTAGAAAAAAGCTTTGATGTAGTAATTCTGGCTCATCAGCTGGACTACGCAAGCGATCCTCACCGTCTGCTAAGAGAAGTAGACAGAGTGATGATGGATGACGGCTACCTGATCATTACCGGTTTTAATCCATTTAGCTTTACTGGTTTAGCGAGCCTGTTTCCGTGGCGAAAAAACAATTTGCCGTGGAGTGGTCGAATGTTTTCATCTAACCGTGTTCAGGACTGGTTGGGCCTGCTTAACTATCAGGTGATTCATCGTGATCGTTATGCTCTTTTCCCAATGACACGCTACCGCACAATGTGGACTTGGTTTGAAAATAGCTTAGGGGAATGGGCATCACCTGCGGGCAGTCTGTATTACATCGTTGCCCGTAAACGAACATACCCTCTCAAGCCAATCAAGCCACACTGGCGTTTAAAGAAAAAGCTCACCCCTCTTGGGGTAATGAATCGAGAGGGTGCTGGAGTGAAAAAGATATCAAGCGATAAGCGCTAGGAAGCTTGATAGCCGGTATCTTCTTCAGTTGGGTTTTCTGCTGCAGTTCGGGCTAATTCATCACAGATTTCATTTTCTCTGTGGCCCGCATGACCTTTTACCCAATGCCAATCTACTTGGTGGCGTGCTGTTTCTTTATCCAGAGCCTGCCATAAATCCGCGTTCTTCACTGGCTTTTTATCCGAGGTTTTCCAACCACGTTTTTTCCAGTTATGAATCCACTGTGTAATACCCTGTCGAACATATTGGCTATCGGTTGTTAATGTGACTTTGCAAGGCTCTTTCAGTGTTTGCAAGGCAACCACTGCAGCGAGCATTTCCATGCGGTTGTTGGTCGTTAGGGTATAACCTTTGGAGAGTGTCTTTTCCACATCTTTGTAGCGTAAAACGATGCCGTAACCACCTGGTCCTGGGTTACCTAAACAAGATCCGTCAGTGAAAATCTCAACGTGTTTGGTCATATTTTTTGGTACTATTAGCCGAAACATTTATTAAAGCATAGTCTGACACATATAAGCTTATGAATACCAGCAGCAATTCTGAATATAATCGCATTGTAGTTCTCGATACCGAAACCACGGGTATGAACCGAGAAGGCGGTCCTCACTACATGGGACACCGTATTATCGAAATCGGTGCCGTGGAGATCATAAACCGCAAGTTGACCGGGCGTCACTTCCACGTTTATTTAAAGCCTGATCGCGAAATTCAGTCAGAAGCGGTTGAGGTTCACGGTATAACAGATGAATTTTTAGTCGATAAACCAGAGTACGCGAGTGTGCATCAAGAATTTATCGATTTCATCAAAGGGGCTGAGTTGGTTGCCCACAACGCGCCCTTCGATACCGGATTTATGGACTACGAGTTTGAAATGCTCGATCCAAATATCGGTAAAACGGATGATTTTTGTAAGGTGACCGATACACTTGCCATGGCGAAGAAAATCTTCCCGGGCAAGCGAAATAACCTCGACATCTTATGTGAACGTTACGGAATTGATAACTCGCACCGTACTCTTCACGGAGCTTTGCTCGATGCGGAGATCCTGGCCGACGTTTACTTGTTTATGACTGGCGGTCAAACAAGCCTTGAATTTAACGCCAATAAACAAGAAGGAGGAGTAGAAAGCGTTCGCCGTGTTGAGGGAAGAAAAGCACTAAAGGTTTTGCGAGCAAGTGCCGATGAACTAGATGCACACCAGAAAAGGTTGGAGCTGGTGAACGACTGTATTTGGCATCAATAGGAGAAACTATGTTGAGAGCTTTGTTGGTTGCTATCCTGGCAATCTGGAGTGGTCTTGCGAGTGCCGCGAGTGAATCTACCATATCTCTGTTAGATAACCGCTTTCGCGTCGATCCTAGTATCGAGCAAATTACTTTTTTGGTGCATCGTGAGCAAAGTTCTCAACCTGTCGTGTTAGTTCGCCCTGACGGTAAAAAATATTATGCCCGGGGTTCCTACGATAATATTCGTTGGTATCAGGAGCCTGCACTCGATATTGTGTCAATCGATCAGCCGATGCCGGGCCCTTGGCAAGCCGTGGGTAAAGTTACGCCTAAAAACAACATTCGTTTAATTTCCCACCTGCATTTAAGCACGGATACTTTTCCAAATCATTTATACAACGGCGAAGCGCTCAAATTTACCGCTCGACTCACTTCAGATAATAAACCGCTAGTTTTAAGAGACTTTCTCGATCGTGTTAATCTCCGAGTTACCTTCACCAAGTTTGTTGATAATGAAAATGAACTGATTCAAGACGTACGCCCAGTGCCATTAGTGATTGGTGAATTCGCGGATGATGGCCGAGAGTTGGATGAGCAAGCTGGAGATGGCGTGTTCACTGTTCAGTTGCCAATTGAAGTCGAGCCGGGCAAATATCGTGCGCGTATTGTATCGGCTAATGGCGTCTTCTTGCGTGCTAAAGAGCAGGTTGTCCTTGTTTATCCGACCCCTGTTTCGCGTACCTTTATTCAATCTCGAGAGCAAAACCAACCTCATCAGCTGGTGGTGAGTGGAGAGCAGGGTATGATTGCTCCAGGTTCCATCCTCGTCAGTGTGGAAAAAAGTGCTCCTGATGGCTATAAGAACTACGGCCAAGGTCAAGTATCCCAAGATGGTCTGAAAGCTACGCTGAATTTAACTAACGATTCTGAGCTGGGCAAGCACTCATGGCACGGTCATATCTTTGCTACCGATTTTGCCACCAAACGTCCCCTTATTTTTCCAATTAAGGAGCAGACATTCAGCGTGGTTGATGACGTTGATTTGGAGGCGGCACGTAAAGCTAAAGAAGCCGAACTTGCCGAACAGCACCGAATCGACATGGAAAATCGTATCATTGCTGAACGAGAAGCAGAGCGTAAGCAAAGCATGATCATTATTGCAGTAGGCAACGTCGTGATGTTAATCATCGGTATCTTATTTTGGCTGATATGGCGCAAGCTAAAAGCAAAAAGGGAAGCGATACCGGAAATGCAGCTGCAAATGCCAAAGAATTAGAAAAAGCGGAACCAATTGGTTCCGCTTTTGGTTTGGCTAGCGTTAGAATCACTGACGTCACTCTGAATGTAGATTGATGAACAAGGTAAGTATTAAGCCACTTCGGGAATCGGCTTTGGCGTTTGTTCCAAATCGGGTTCTTTTTGTACGGCTGGAACTTGCCCTTCGCCGACAGCACTGATGTAGCATCCGGTGAGTTTAATTGCGAGATACATATCGGCACGGAGTAAGATACCGCCATCGCTAGTGCTAATGCCCGTTAGATCACACCATTGGCGTAAGCGTCGCTTTCGACCAGCAAGAATTAATCGTATGCCTCTTTTTTTCAGCATTTCATGAAGATCCGACAGGGTTGCCATCACACTTAAATCAAGGTGCGTAAAGCTGGATACAGCGTCTACCACGACACAACTGACGTCTTTAGTATGTTCTGTATGTTCCAATAATCGGCGTTTAAAGTAAGGGGCATTAAAATAAGTCAGCGGGGAGTTAAACCGGTAAATCACCATACCCGGTATCGTAGTGGCTTTCCCTGTGCCATCGACAGTTCGTATGGTACCTTTCTCATCCAAACCAAGGATTTGATCACTTGGACGCATGACAATCCGCAGAAATTGAAACAATCCCAAAAGCACCGCTAAGGTAATTCCCGGAATCACGCCAATGACCAACACGGATACGAAGGTAATGCTTGCAAGATTAAAGGCATCTTTGTCACGTTGGCGTAATGTCCAGATTGCTTTTAGGTCGAGTAACGATAAAGAAGCGATGATCAATACAACACCCAGTGAAGCGATAGGGATAAACTGTAAAGGCTCATAAATAAAAACCGCGATGACCGCGATAGTCAGCGCGGCAATAATAGATACCAACTGTGATTTACCGCCATTTGCATCGTTTACTGCAGTGCGAGAATCTGCACCACTGATGGCAAAACCTTGTGAAAATGCTGAAGCGATATTGGCATAACCTAATGCTCTGAATTCTCGGTTTGCATCAATGTCATAGCCGTTTTTAGCTGCGAAGCTGCGTGCGGTGAGCATCATGCTTACAAAGCTTACAATAGCGAGGTTCAATGCTGGGATTACCAGTTCACGCACTTCACCCAGTTCAAACTGTGGTGCTTGAAATTGAGGGAAGCCGCCTTGTGTAATACCCACAACCGAAACGCCCATGTCTTGTAAATGGAGTAGCCAAACAGAGGCAGTCGTGATCAGTATTGCAAGCATCGCTGCTGGCCAAGCGGGACGAAAGCGCTTAGTTACCAGATAAACCACGACAGTGGCAATACTTAACGTTACGGTAGGCCAGTGAAGCTCAGTTAAACGTTGTGGCGCTTCCCATAAGCGTTCTAATAGGTAACGTTGCTCGTATTTCCAACCGACGACTTTCGCAAACTGGCTGACAATGATGGTAAGTGCGACGCCGTTAAGTAAGCCAAGGAGAATTGGCCGGGAAAGAAAGTCAGCAAAAATACCCAACTTGAAACGGCTTGCCAGTACACACCAAATACCCGTCATGGCGGTCATGGTCATCACTAACTGCCAGTGTTTGGTTGGGTCGCCAGCAGCAAGCGGAGTGACAACTGCGGCAATCACCGCACAGGTCGCGGCATCTGGGCCAACAATGAGTTGTCGTGAAGTGCCCATAAAGGCATAAACCAACATCGGTAATACACATGAATAGAGGCCGACAACAGCAGAAACACCCGTTAATTGTGCGTAAGCGATTGCGACAGGTAAGGCAACGGCAACAACAGAAAAAGCGGCTCGAAAGTCATTAGTGAACCATTCACGCTGATAATGCTTAAGCTGAACTAGACCAGGGAACCACTGCGAAAATAATTTTTTGGCCACAGATGCCCCTTTAAATTGGTTTATTTACAGTAAAGTATACATCGTTCTGTTAGTACGTCCGTGAGCTATTTATCAGTCAAAGCGTGAAGTCGAATAGGCTTTCTACTATTAATCTAAGCCCAGAACAAAAAACGAGAGCCATTTGGCTCCCGATTTGGTTATTACTACGGCTTTATTTTTTTAGGCTACACTGTCCATCTGGAGGTAACTCGGCTTTGCTGCGAGTTGCTCTGACTCAAAGTCATCGACGTTTATGGTATCTAAACGGTGCTGCTCAGCTTCTCTCAGAAGTTCCGCTTCTTCCTCAGTGATAATGCCTTGATCTAGCCCTTCCTCTGCAATCATATCCAAACGTAAGAAAGGACGACGTTTACCCTGCGCTTTGCATACTTTGTCGAACACTGGTTCCGCTTGCAGAATCACAGACAGTGCGAGTTCAATCTTACCTGCAGGGTTGTGCTCTGTTGGTTCTAGGTACTGGCCGCGGCCAATACGGGAACGCGTTGCACTTGGTGTTTGCAGAATTCGCGCCACTTTACTGTCAAGTTTGTCGCTTGGTGCTTTACGTACACGACCAAACGGCATGATCATTACGCGAAGTGCACGACCAATAACTTTGTTCGGGAAGTTATCCAGGAACTCATCAACGGCGATTTCTGCTTGCTTCAAGCTGTCTTGAAGCGCCCAGTGCACCAGAGGTAAGTCTTCAACCGGGCGGCCGTCTTGTTCAAAGCGTTTTAGCGCTGCTGAACTCAAGTAAAGTTGACTTAGAATGTCTCCAAGGCGAGCAGATAGACGCTCTTTACGTTTCAATGAGCCGCCAAGTACTGCCATCGAAATGTCAGACAGAAGTGCTAAATTAGCACTATAACGGTTCAGTTGTTGGTAATAACGCTTAGTTGCATCTTTGGTTGGTGCTGATGAACCAAGGCCATCGCTCAAACCAAACCAAATGCTGCGTACAAGGTTACTCATGGTGAAGCTCACATGACCTGCGAGCGCTTTATCAAACTTCTCAATAGCGTCACTAGCATCAGAGTACGCCGCGTTCATTTCTTCCAGAACGTATGGATGACAACGAATCGCACCCTGACCGAAGATGATCATCGAACGAGTCAGAATGTTCGCGCCTTCAACTGTAACGGCGATAGGTGCGCCTTGGTATCCACGAGCCAGGAAGTTTGAAGGGCCAATACAGATACCTTTACCACCGACGATATCCATAGCATCAATGATGCTCTGTTGACCACGATGGGTGCAGTGGTACTTAACGATTGCAGAAATAACAGACGGTTTCTCACCAAGGTCGATACCAGCCACGGTTAAGTTACTTGCTGCGTCCATCACATAAGCGTTACCACCGATGCGTGCCAATGGTTCTTCAATGCCTTCCATATGTCCGATAGGCTGTTTGAACTGACGACGAATTCTTGAGTAAGCACCTGTTGCCAGTGCTGCTGTTTTAATGCCTCCGGTTGAGTTTGAAGGAAGTGTGATACCACGGCCAACAGACAAACACTCAACCAACATACGCCATCCTTGGCCTGCCATCTTCTGACCACCGATAATGAAGTCGATAGGAACGAAGATATCTTTGCCTCGTGTTGGACCGTTCTGGAATGGTACGTTAAGAGGGAAGTGACGATTACCTATCTCTACGCCTTTAACCTTAGTAGGGATTAGCGCACAGGTAATACCGAGATCTTCTTTGTCGCCAAGCAGACCCTCAGGGTCACGCAGTTTAAAAGCAAGACCAAGCACAGTTGCCACAGGAGCAAGCGTGATATAACGCTTATTCCACGTCAGGCGCATGCCCAATACCTCTTTGCCTTCCCACTGACCTTTACACACCACACCGTAGTCGGGTATAGATCCCGCGTCGGAACCTGCTTCTGGGCTAGTTAAGGCAAAACATGGGATTTCTTTACCTTCGGCCAGACGAGGGAGGTAGTAGTCCTTTTGTTCTTCTGTACCGTAGTGTTGGAGTAGTTCACCAGGACCTAAAGAGTTAGGTACACCAACAGTAGAAGATAAAACGCCGGAGACACCTGTCAGTTTTTGTAATACCAGTGATTGCGCGTAAGCAGAAAACTCTAGACCACCGTATTTCTTCTCAATGATCATGGCGAAGAATTTGTTGTCTTTCAGGTATTGCCAAACTTCTGGAGGTAAGTCGGCAAGTTCATGGGTCACCTGAAAGTCGTTAACCATGGCACATACTTCGTTGACTGGGCCATCAAGGAAAGCCTTTTCTTCCGCGCTCAGTTTAGGAGCCTTAATAGCATGAAGTTTTTGCCACTCTGGCTTCCCCTTAAATAGTTCAGCTTCCCACCAGACCGTACCTGCATCTAAGGCTTCTTTCTCAGTTTGAGACATAGCCGGAAGGACTGTCTTGAACGCAGATAAAGCTTTATGACTTATAAGAGATTGACGAATACCTGATACGGCAAATACGGCGATGGCAAGGATGTAAACTGCCCAGCCCCAAATGCCAGCAGAACCAGCGATAGTCAGAACCAACATGGCAGCGGTTAGAAGGCTGACGGATTTTACGAGTGACATTCGGTGATAGAGCGTAAAGCCTAAGACGATTGTCATCGCAACGATTGAAAGCAAGATGTCCATATGTGTTTTCCTTTTCAGACTTTATATGTGTTGTACGTCTGTTTTCTGATAAGAGGTCTAACCAGTTCTCTTAATTGTAATCAAAGTATTAATGAAATGTAAAACTTAAGATTGAGCAAAAAGCGATCTAAGTAGAGTAATAATTCTAAAAATGAGATTTGGGTGCTGTTTTATTGAGCAAGTTACTAAGTTTATTACTGCTAGCAATCCAAATATGTTGGTTCGCTATCGACACTAATTCTCGTTTGTGGGTAAACTCTCAGTAACGAAATGTCTGATTCCAGATTGGCGTCAGAACCATTTGCTAAGGTAATGTGGATGCATACCGAGGGCCGACATAATAAAGAGAACGTCTTATGTACCAAGATCTGATTAGAAATGAATTGAACGAAGCTGCTGAAGTGCTCAACAAGTTTTTAAGCGATGACCATAACATCGCTCAAATTGAAGCAGCTGCGAAAATGATTGCGGATTCTTTTAAGCAAGAGGGCAAGGTGCTTTCATGCGGCAACGGTGGTTCACATTGTGATGCAATGCACTTCGCTGAAGAATTAACGGGTCGTTACCGTGATAATCGACCGGGTTACGCTGGCATTGCGATTTCTGACCCAAGCCACCTTTCTTGTGTGAGTAACGATTTTGGTTACGACTTTGTCTTTTCTCGCTATGTTGAAGCAGTCGGTCGTAAAGGCGATGTACTGTTTGGTTTATCGACATCTGGTAACTCAGGCAATATTCTTAAAGCAATTGAAGCCGCGAAAGCAAAAGGCATGAAGACCATTGCACTGACGGGTAAAGACGGTGGTAAAATGGCAGGTCTGGCAGACGTTGAAATTCGTGTGCCTCACTTTGGCTACGCTGATCGTATTCAGGAAGTCCATATTAAGATTATTCACATCATCATTCAGTTAATCGAAAAAGAGATGGAGTAATTAAGGCGGCAGTTCCTGTTTTAAGGTTGGTATTTTAGGTAAGGAGTTCTTTAAACCATGTGTGAATTGCTCGGCATGAGCGCCAATGTTCCAACGGATATCTGTTTCAGTTTTACTGGGCTGATGCAGCGTGGAGGTCGAACTGGCCCGCACCGTGATGGCTGGGGAATCACTTTCTATGAAGGTAAAGGGTTTCGGACGTTTAAAGATCCAAAGCCAAGCTGTGATTCAAAAATAGCGGAACTGGTTCAGAACTACCCGATCAAAAGCCGTGCTGTAGTCAGCCATATCCGACAGGCCAATCGTGGCGGAGTAAATTTAGAAAATACCCATCCATTTACACGTGAGTTGTGGGGTAAGTATTGGACATTTGCTCACAACGGCCAGCTAACAGGTTACCAGGACCTTCATACAGGGCGACACCGCCCGGTAGGTCAAACGGATAGTGAACTGGCGTTTTGTTGGCTGTTGAAGCAAATGGAAGATCGATACCCAGAACCGCCTGAAGATATGGAATCGGTTTTTATCTATGTCGCAAAGTGCTGTGATCAACTGAAAGAAAAAGGTGTATTTAACATGCTGCTGAGTGACGGTGAGTTTGTCATGACGTTTTGCACGAATCACTTGTATTGGATTACGCGACGCGCACCATTTGGTAAAGCGGCTTTACTTGATGAAGATGTAGAAATTAACTTCCAGGAAGAGACAACACCAAATGACGTTGTATCTGTGATTGCGACTCAGCCACTTACTGGTAATGAAACATGGCAGCGAATGAAGCCAGGCGAATATGGTCTGTTTCATTTAGGTGAATTGATTGATGGCAACGCAACAAAGTTGGCAGATGTCGCTTTCGCGCCAAAGAAAGTAGATAGCCAGGCACCAACAGAGCCGTTAGAATAATCAATGTTTTCCATCTATGAATAAAAAGGCAGCCTTTGGGGCCTGTCTCTTGATCACAACTCCTGTTCAAGAGACAGAGCGAGTTCGTAGCCTTCTAGGATGGCTTGTAATTTAAGCCATCCTTCCCAGAGCGTCTT
>JAAEZQ010000031.1 GCA_018222805.1 Vibrionaceae bacterium | reverse complement strand
AGCCTCAGCTTGGTGAGCGAGTTTACGTCGATTCAACATCTGTTTTAGTCGGAGATATCATCATTGGGGACGACTCTAGCGTTTGGCCATTGGTTGCTGCGCGCGGAGATGTTAATCATATCCACATCGGTGAGCGAACAAATATCCAAGATGGCAGCGTGCTACACGTTACACACAAAAATCAGGAAAACCCTAACGGCTATCCATTGATTATTGGTAATGATGTCACTGTCGGTCACAAAGTCATGCTACATGGTTGCGAGATTCACAATCGCGTATTGGTGGGGATGGGAGCTATTGTTCTAGATGGCGCGATAATTCAATCTGAAGTGATGATTGGCGCTGGCAGCTTGGTGCCACCAGGGAAAGTATTAGAAAGCGGTTATCTCTATGTCGGCAGTCCAGTAAAACAAGCACGCCCTCTGTCAGAAAAAGAGCGCGCCTTTTTACAAAAGTCTTCAGATAACTACGTACAGAATAAAAACGACTACTTAAATGAAGTCGAAATCATTAGTTAATGATTCGATAACCTAATTATTCAATAACAATGTGGCCTTCTTCATCGAAGGCTTCATCTTCTATGAGTTCTTCGGCAATTTCTTCCAGGTCAAACCGTAAGGCTATAAATGCCTCTACCGCTTGTTGTTCACCTTCAACGTCCGAACCGCTCATTTTTGCTAACTTCTGCTTTGTTACATAGCATTCGATTAGTGCGCCTGATTGCTGCGCAGGAAAGTTTACTGATTGTAATGGCTCATTCCAGGACTGGATATCTGGGAATAAAATGGACTGATTCATCGATTACTGACCTTCAAGGTTTTTTCTAAGCTCACGTAAAATCTGTTTGGCGCTAGGACGTAAGCCACGCCATAACATAAAGCTTTCAGACGCCTGACCTACCAACATTCCTAGCCCGTCATAGGCATGAACAGCACCATGCTCTTTAGCCCATTGGTTAAACTTAGTATCACCGCAGCCATACATCATGTCATAACTAGTACTGTTAGGAGCAAATATTGCTGACGATATTTCAGGAAGCGCCCCACTCAGCGAAGCAGAAGTTGAATTTATAATGACGTCGTATTCTTGAGTCACTCTATTCATCTCTTTCGCTGTCACAGGTCCATAAGCCGAAAACAACTCCGCCAATTCTTCAGCTTTAGAAAATGTACGGTTGGTAATAGTCAAAGAAGCAGGTTTTTGATCAAGTAACGGAAGGATTGCGCCACGAGAAGCGCCACCAGCTCCAATGATTAGGATACGAGCTCCTTCTAAAATCACTTGGTGCTGAAGTAAGTCTTGCACCAGACCAGCGCCATCCGTGTTGTCACCTATGATTTCACCATCATCAAGCTTCTTAAGTGTATTTACTGCTCCGGCAAGCTGGGCACGCTCAGTCAAACGAGTAGCAAATTGATACGCCTGTTCTTTGAAAGGCAAAGTGACATTACATCCTTTACCACCTTCAGCAAAAAATACTGTCACGGCTTCAATAAACCCATCAACAGGGGCGCATTCAGCTGTGTAAGTCAGGGATTGATTCGTTTGGCGAGCAAAAAGAGTGTGAATAAATGGCGACTTACTGTGCCCAATAGGATTACCAAACACGGCATAACGGTCAATTTGCTGAGTCATTTCCTTACCTTTATTCCTTACGTTAATAGAGAAAAACAGGGCCATCTGATTACAGATGACCCTATCACTATCTATCTATATAGAAAAGGAGATTCCGCGCTTACCAGTCACGGGGTTTTAGGTATCGCTCGTAAAGCTCAGCTTCAGGGGTTCCTGCTTCAGGTTGGTAGCTGTACTCCCAGCGTGCTAATGGTGGCATCGACATAAGAATTGACTCGGTACGTCCGCCACTTTGCAAACCAAACAAAGTGCCACGATCGTATACTAAGTTAAACTCAACATAGCGGCCACGACGGTACAGCTGAAACTCTCGCTCTCGCTCGCCAAATTCAATATCTTTGCGTCGCGCAACAATCGGTATATACGCTTGACAGTAGCCTTCACCCACCGCCTTAATGTAATCGAAACACTTGTCGAACTCCCAGTGGTTCAAATCATCAAAGAACAAACCACCAACACCACGAGTTTCGTTTCGGTGTGGAAGGAAGAAGTATTTATCGCACCACGCTTTGTGCTCGGCATAAACTTCATCACCAAATAGGGCGCAGATAGCTTTTGCCGTATCATGCCAAGACTGACAATCTTCTTCGAAAGGATAGAACGGGGTTAGGTCGAAGCCACCACCGAACCACCAAATCGGGTCTTCTCCATCTTTTTCTGCGATAAAGAAACGTACATTGGCGTGAGAAGTCGGGACATAAGGGTTTTTAGGGTGAATAACCAAAGACACCCCCATCGCTTCAAAGCGGCGACCCGCTAACTCAGGACGATGAGCTGTCGCTGACGCAGGCATTTCTTTCCCTTCTACATGAGAGAAGTTCACGCCACCCTGCTCAAAAACGTGGCCATCACGCAAAACACGTGAACGACCACCACCACCAAGACGCTCTCCTGGTTCACGATGCCATGCATCTTCGACAAAGACGGCCTTTCCATCTTCTTGTTCTAACTGCTGACAAATGGAATCCTGAAGCGACATCAGGAACTGCTTTACGGCATGCTTATCGATTACTGACATACGTTATTACCTATTGTGTAATACCTATTGATGGCTAGTAGGCAGGGTTAGCCCTGTCTTAATATTTGCGAGGTTTTGGCGTCACGAATTTCACTTGGCTTATCACGACCGCTGGTTTCGCCACGAAGAATAGCCACCAGCTTATCACCCAACTGCTGCTCCACTTCTTCCGTCGTCATACACGGAGGCAAGCCAGAAAGATTCGCGCTGGTAGAGGTTAACGGCTTTCCAAATGCATTACACATTTTTTGCACCAAAGGATGATCAGTCACACGAACTGCAATCGAATCAAACTGCCCTGAAACCCAATTAGATACTTTATCGCTCGCTGGCATGATCCAAGTGTATGGGCCAGGCCAAGTGGCATGAACTTTATCTAACTGCTCTTGAGTCAGCTGAGATTCGTCGATATAAGGCAATAACTGCTCGTAGCTGGCGGCGATAAGGATAAGTCCCTTCTCTACCGGACGCTGCTTCAGTTCCAGCAATTTCTGGATTGCTTCTGGGTTATCTGGATCACACCCAACACCAAAAACACCTTCTGTTGGATAGGCGATCACTTCGCCTTGCTGTAGTGCATTGAGCACCTGTTCAAAGTTATCCACCGATTACTTCCTGATTGTCTGACAGTATTATTTTCTCTGTAGCTAAGTGTACAAAGATTCATTATCAGAGACTAAAGCAATTTTTTTATAAAATGTATCAATAGCATTCACTAAGGCACGCAAACGTTTGCTTGAGGTGAAAATCCCCGTATAATGCGCACAAATTTATCAGCTCACCTAATTTTGCAGCTTGAAGGAGTTTGAGATGAAAGTCGGTATCATCATGGGTTCTAAATCAGATTGGCCAACCATGAAACTAGCAGCAGACATGCTGGATCAATTTGGCGTGTCTTACGAAACAAAAGTGGTGTCAGCTCACCGTACTCCTCAACTATTGGCTGATTATGCAAGCAGTGCGAAAGAGCGCGGCATTAAAGTAATCATCGCTGGTGCAGGCGGCGCTGCTCACCTACCAGGTATGGCTGCGGCATTCACCAGCTTGCCAGTACTTGGCGTTCCTGTTCAGTCACGAGCACTGAAAGGAATGGACTCTCTACTGTCTATTGTACAAATGCCAAAAGGTATCGCAGTCGGTACGTTAGCGATTGGTGAAGCAGGTGCAGCAAACGCTGGAATCCTAGCAGCACAGATTCTGGGTACTCATGATGAAATCATCATGGCGAAAGTGGAAGCATTCCGCAACGAGCAGACGGAAACGGTACTGGCTAACCCAAACCCAGCTGAGGACTAATCGGATGCACGTACTGGTTCTAGGAGCTGGTCAGTTGGCTCGTATGATGTCTCTGGCTGGTGCACCACTGAATATTCAAATCTCTGCTTACGATGTGGGTAGCGGTAATATCGTTCACCCTCTTACTCAACATGTGCTTGGTCATGGTCTGGAAAATGCTATTGAGCAAGTCGATGTCATCACAGCAGAATTCGAACATATCCCTCACGATGTACTCGACATCTGTGAAGTGAGTGGAAAGTTCCTTCCTAGTACAGAAGCTATCAAGGCAGGCGGTGACCGTCGTCTTGAAAAAGCACTACTAGATAATGCTGGCGTGCGTAATGCGAAATACTACGTGATTGAAACACGTGAAGATTTTGACCGCGCGATTGAACACGTTGGTATGCCGATGGTACTGAAAAGTGCATTAGGCGGTTACGATGGTAAAGGTCAATGGCGCTTGAAAGAAACTTCTCAGGTAGACACTATCTGGACCGAAATGGCCGAGTGCATTGCAGCCACACCAACTCAAGCTATAGTGGCTGAAGAGTTTGTTCCATTTAAGCGTGAGGTATCTTTAGTCGGTGCTCGTGGTAAAGATGGCAGCGTTGAAGTTTATCCTCTGGCAGAGAACGTGCACACTGATGGTGTACTGAGCCTTTCTACCGCCATTGATGAACCTGAACTTCAAACACAAGCCAAGCAGATGTTTACTGCGGTTGCAAACAGCCTGGATTATGTTGGCGTATTGGCCTTAGAGTTCTTCGATGTTGATGGCACTTTATTGGTGAATGAAATCGCTCCTCGCGTTCATAACTCAGGTCATTGGACACAACAAGGCGCGGAAACCTGTCAGTTTGAAAACCATTTGCGTGCGGTTTGTGGTATGCCGCTGGGCAGCACGAAACTGGTTCGCGAAACCTCAATGGTTAATATTCTCGGTGACGACACGTTACCAGAAGCATTATTAGCGATGGATGGTTGCCATATTCACTGGTATGGCAAAGAGAAACGTGCAGGACGCAAAATGGGTCACATAAATGTGTGTGGAGACTACCCCGGGGAACTGCATCGCAGACTATGTGCGTTAGCTAATGTATTGGATAAAGAGGCTTTTCCTGCCGTGCATGACTTTGCCAAGCAATCTCAAGCTTAGAATTCAGCTTAAAAACAACAAAGGGTCGCATGATGCGACCCTTTTTAATTGGTAGTTTCGTTTACTGAGCTTGCGTATGCTGACACTTGCGGTTGGCACACTGCAACTTAACCCCACTGGCGAGCTTCTTTTCAACCAGTAAAGTAAAACCGCACTCTTCACAACGGCCTTTGATCGGTGGCAGGTTCACGGCAAACTTACATTTTGGGTAGTTATCACACGCATAAAATGTTTTACCGAAGCGTGTCTTACGCTCGACTAAATGGCCTTTGCCACATTCAGGGCAAGCATGCTGCTCTTGTGGCTGCTTTTCCGGCTCTGGTTGGTTAATAGACTCAATATGATGACAAGCCGGGTAATGGCTGCATCCGACAAACATGCCATAACGCCCCTGGCGCAGCACCAGCTCATTGCCGCAGTCAGGACAAGGTACACCCAATTCTTTTACGATGTGCCCATCGTTACTGTGCAGCGCTTTGATGTAATCACAGCTTGGATACTGACTACAACCGAGAAATGGGCCGTGTTTACCGTGTTTGAGCGTCAACTCTGCTCCACACTTAGGGCACGGCTCATGCTCGAGCGCATGCTCATGGGCCGAGAAAAGGTTGTTGTCTATTTTACTACTCATACGTACCGTTTAATTGAAAGACATACCAAATAGACAAGTTCGTGTTCATATCCAACAGAACTCGAACTTGCCGGGGTTAGTTTTAATGAAGGATCCCTTGTTCTTTGGTATACAACAGCTCTTCCATCAGCGTATAAGCGTTTTCATTACCCGGTACATTAAACAGCACCATCAAAATGATCCATTTGAGGTCTTCAAGCTCAAACTCGTTGGTTTCCAGTCCCATCACTCGATCAATCACCATTTCACGAGTCTCTGTAGTTAGGACATTGATTTGCTCAAGGAATAACAAAAATCCGCGACACTCTAGATCCAAACGCTGCATCTCTTTAGCAGTGTAGATACGAGTCGATGACGACGCGATACAAGCCGATATAGCAGAAGATGTATCACTTTGCTGCAGCGCGGCAAGCTCTTCTAACCAGACAAGGGCTTTGTAGATATCTTTTTGCTGGAAGCCTGCACGAAGCAACTCATCTTCCAACTCGTCTTGTTCGACCTGTAACTCTGCATCGCTATGGATGTAGGTTTCGAATAGATACATCAGTATATCCATCATCATAGCTAGCCCCTCCCCTTTCGAATATAGCCACCTGAAACTGCAACAACGTGCCCTGAGAGCTCAAGCTCTAAGAGCTGCATCATGACTTCCTGGACAGGTATATTGGTCCTGTTTGCAAGAATATCAACCGGTGTAGCTTCATTTCCTACGTTAGCTAACAGCTGAGGAAATGGCAATTCTTCTTCATCATTTAACGTAGAAAATAAATCTCTGCTCTGATTAACAGACCAATCAAGTAATGATTGTATTTCATCGAGCACATCTTTAGTCTTTTCTACGAGGCAAGCACCATTACGAATCAAATGATTCCCACCACTAGCATTCTTCGCATTAATAGAGGCGGGCAAAGCAAACACTTCTCGTCCTTGCTCAAGCGCATAGCGCGCCGTAATCAGGGAACCGCTTTTCTCTGCTGCTTCGACAACTAACACCCCCATAGACAACCCACTAATAATTCGGTTGCGACGTGGAAAGTGCTCTGCTCTCGGCTTTGCATTGGGACGAAATTCTGAAATCAGTGCACCATTCTCTGTGACCCGATGTGCAAGTCCACGATGCCGGGCTGGATAAATATGTGCCAAGCCGGAGCCAAGCACCGCAATTGTCTTACCACCCGCTTGTAGCGCACCATCATGTGCATGACCATCAATTCCCAACGCTAATCCACTGGTCACAACGAGATCATTGCGAACAAAGTCTGCAGCGAAATGACGAGCATACTGTAATCCGTCAACACTGGCATTACGACTTCCTACCATGGCAATCTGAGGCTGAGATAAGCACGCAGGATCTCCTTGAACAAACAGCAAGGGTGGCGGTGCGACAATCTGTTTTAGTAGCGGAGGATAAAGCGGATCATCTAAGGTCAAAATATGGTGATTCGAAGAGAGCGCTTTCCAGGCAAGACAAGCTTCAACCTCTTTATCGACCGACGTCCAAGCCTGAAGTTGCTTTTGACTTAAACCAAGGCGCTGTAGGTATTCATGAGAGGAGTTGATGATGTTTCGAGGAGTATCTTTAGCAAGTAACTGATTCAGTTTAACTCCGCCAATGCCTGGCAAGCAACTCAGCTTTAGCCAGGCAACGAGGTCATTATCATTGAGTTGTTTCATCTAAGGCAGGCACTTCAGAAAGAGGCGAAACGACCGTTACCTCATTATTGATCGGTTTAGTACTCTTAGTAATCAAAGCTAAGCTGAAGTATTCATAAGGACGAATCACCAGCAACTCACCGACTTTACTTTGTGGCAGGGTGATAGCCTTATCGAATAAACCCACCTCTTTTTTGAAACCATCGCCATCTTGATAGACCGGATAAGCATTTTCTTTAAGATCAAAAACGCTGCCTTGTTTCAGATTATCCGCTGTTCCTTTATCAATCACCACAACCTGATTGGTTGAACTGAAGCGGATACCTTCGATATTTCCCAACAGCTTTGCTGAGCTCCCCTGCGGCGAAGGAAGTGGATAGAACGTCGTGGACAACTCCCCGCTCTCTATCATCTTATTTGGTAAAGCAATGTCATTACGAAGGATTTCCTGCAGCTGAGAGGTGATTTTTAATCCTGAAAACTCTTCAAACACCGCCACCAAATCCCCTTTTGCAATCAAGCGCAATGCGGTGATTTCCTTTGAGAGTTCATCACGAGAGAAAGTCTCTACAGGACGGTAAATTGCCCATTTAGTCGCCGTTTGCTCACCGCTGATGTACAGCACATCCTCTGCGGTCAGATACTGACTGCCTTTGGCGCTACCTATAACTTTGACAGCATTATCGAGCGTCTCTTCATCTACCAATCGGTCAGAACTGAGATAAGGCATCACTAAGCCTTCCGCTACAGTCGGCACAGCCTTCTTTTCGGTAATGCGAGCCTGTGGACTCAGTTTTTTTACTGGCTTTAGGCTCAGAACTGGTTGACCGTTAATCCAAACCAGGGACAACTTATCACCGGGATAAATCAAATGTGGATTATCTATCTCTGGGTTAATTTGCCACAAACGAGGCCACAACCAAGGGCTCTCCAAGTACATCGCCGAAATATCCCATAGGGTATCGCCTTTCACAACCACATAGGTTTGTGGGGCATCAGCTTTGACTGCGAGTGGTTTAGAGTCCGCATTTGCTGCTGCAGTGAAGGAAAATAATAACGGCAACATCATGCTGGAAACGTTGCGGAAAATGCGATTCATGACCCTCATCCTTGGTCTAATAAGCAGTAGTTGGTATGGAAATTAATGCAAGGATGCTGTCATTTAGGTCATAAAATGTCTAGAATTGAGCCAACAAGGTTTGTGCTGTTTCGGCACAGTTCAATATTTCGAGTGAATATGTCTGTATTACAAGTATTAACATTTCCAGATGATCGCCTACGCACAGTAGCTAAGCCTGTGGAAGAGGTGACACCTGAAATTCAAAAAATCGTCGATGATATGATTGAAACCATGTACGACGAAGAAGGTATTGGCCTTGCTGCAACGCAGGTTGATATCCACAAGCGTATTGTAGTGATTGATATTTCAGAAACTCGTGATGAGCCAATGGTGCTTATCAACCCTGAGATTCTGGAAAAGCGCGGCGAAGATGGCATCGAAGAAGGCTGTCTATCGGTACCGGGTGCTCGCGCATTGGTACCTCGTGCGGCTGAAGTTACCGTTAAAGCATTGGATCGCGATGGCAAAGAATTTACCTTTGACGCTGATGATCTGCTAGCGATTTGTGTTCAGCACGAACTGGATCACCTACAAGGTAAATTGTTTGTTGATTATCTCTCGCCGCTAAAGCGCAAGCGCATTCAGGACAAACTAGCGAAGATCAAACGCTATAACGAGAAGCAGCTAAGCGCTTAATCGCGAACGATACCATTTTAGAAGGAAGTCTACCTTGAGTCAGTCTTTACGTATTGTCTTTGCAGGTACTCCGGATTTCGCCGCCCGTCACTTGGCGGCGTTGTTGTCTTCGGAGCACGAAGTAATTGCCGTTTACACTCAACCAGACCGCCCTGCGGGTCGCGGTAAAAAATTGACTGCAAGCCCAGTTAAAAATATCGCGCTGGAACATGAAATCCCGGTTTATCAGCCTGAGAACTTCAAGTCAGATGAAGCGAAGCAAGAGCTGGCTGGTCTGAACGCCGATATCATGATCGTTGTGGCTTATGGTCTTCTGCTACCACAAGCGGTATTAGACACGCCTAAGCTCGGTTGTATTAACGTACACGGTTCTATCCTGCCTCGCTGGCGTGGTGCGGCACCAATCCAACGTTCAATCTGGGCAGGTGATGCAGAAACTGGCGTCACCATCATGCAGATGGATATTGGCTTGGATACGGGTGATATGCTGAAAATCGCGACTCTGCCAATCGAAGCGACAGATACCAGCGCGTCTATGTATGAAAAGCTGGCTGAGCTTGGTCCGCAAGCCCTGATCGATTGTCTGGCAGATATCGCTGCAGATAAAGCAGTGCCTGTTAAGCAAGATGATGAGCTCGCAAACTACGCGAAAAAGCTTAGCAAAGAAGAAGCTCGCATCAACTGGAGCGACGATGCAGAACACATCGAACGTTGCGTTCGTGCATTTAACCCCTGGCCAATGAGCCACTTTATCGCTGCCGAAAACAGCATCAAAGTATGGCAAAGCCGAGTGGCGGAACAAACCAGCGAGAAGCCAGCTGGTACGATTTTGCAGGCAGACAGAACAGGTATCTACGTGGCGACAGGCAATGGCGTCTTGATTCTGGAGCAATTGCAGGTTCCGGGCAAAAAAGCCATGTCAGTTCAAGATATTCTGAACTCGCGTGCATCTTGGTTTGAAGTTGGCACCCAGCTGATTTAAGCCATACTAGGGTGAGTTATTCCCCTAATAATACGAACTTTTAGAGGGCAGAGATGCCCTCCTTTACTTTAAGGTACTCATTATGAATGTTCGCGCTGCGGCTGCCAACGTCTTGTATCTTGTCGTCGACAAGGGTCACTCTCTTTCTAGCGCTCTTCCAGCGGCTCAACAAACCATCCGACCTCGTGATCACGCGCTTTTGCAAGAGATCTGTTACGGAGCACTTCGCTACCTACCTCGTCTAGAAACCATTTCAAGCCAGCTAATGGATAAGCCTCTGAAAGGTAAACAGCGTGTTTTTCATCACCTGATCCTAGTTGGCATTTATCAACTTAGCTTTATGCGTATTCCTGCGCACGCGGCGGTTGGTGAAACCGTTGAAGGCACAAAAGATTTGAAAGGTCCTAGCTTGCGCGGTCTGATTAATGCGGTATTGCGTAATTACCAACGTAATCAGGAAGAGTTGGATGAGATTGCTGTTAGCCATAACGCTGGCAAATATGGCCACCCGAGCTGGTTACTAAAACTACTACAGGACGCTTACCCGCAACAGTGGGAAAGCATTGTCGAAGCCAATAATCAGAAAGCGCCAATGTGGCTGCGAGTTAACCACCAGCACCACACGCGTGATGAGTATCTAGCGCTACTCAAAAATGAAAACATTGATAGCACGCCACACACCGAATCAATGGATGCTCTAAAATTGGCAGCACCATGCGATGTGACCAAGTTGCCAGGGTTTGAGAAAGGTTGGGTATCCGTGCAAGATGCTGCGGCTCAACTTTCAATTAACTACCTAAAACCAAAAGATGGTGAGCTGATTCTGGATTGCTGCGCAGCACCAGGTGGCAAAACCGCACATATTCTTGAGCGTACATCAGGTAGTGAAGTTGTCGCGATTGACTGTGACGACAGTCGCCTGAAACGCGTGCATGAAAACCTGAAGCGTCTCAATCTTCAGGCAAAAGTGGTTTGCGGTGACGCACGTAATCCTCAAGAATGGTGGCAAGGCGAACAATTTGACCGCATCTTGCTGGATGCGCCATGTTCTGCGACGGGTGTCATTCGCCGTCATCCCGATATCAAATGGCTGCGCCGTGCCGACGACATTGCGGCTTTAGTAGAGCTGCAAAGCGAAATTTTCGATGCTATGTGGACACAACTCAAACCTGGCGGCACAATGGTTTATGCAACTTGTTCAATCACTCCGCAAGAAAATGTGGAGCAAGTGAAAGCATTCTTGGCTCGCACCGCTGATGCGAAATTGCTGGATTCTGATCCCGAGCAACCTGGTCGTCAAATTTTGCCAGGTGAAGAAGATATGGATGGATTCTACTACGCCGTGCTGACTAAAACACACGCGTAACAGCTGGCTAAATAGGGCGATTGGAGGCATTCAATCGCCTTTTTCAGATAACGAGAAAAGAGTATGAAGATCATTATTCTTGGTGCTGGTCAGGTTGGCGGCACACTGGCAGAAAACTTGGTTGGTGAGAACAACGACATCACCATCGTCGATAACAACTCTGACCGACTGCGTGAACTACAGGACAAATATGACCTGCGTGTGGTCAATGGCCATGCAAGCCATCCGGATGTACTACACGAAGCTGGCGCACAAGATGCCGACATGCTGGTTGCGGTAACCAACACAGACGAAACCAATATGGCAGCATGTCAGGTAGCCTTCACTCTGTTTAACACGCCTAACCGTGTTGCACGTATCCGTTCGCCAGAGTATCTGGCAGAAAAAGAAGCCCTATTTAAGTCTGGTGCGATACCTGTCGATCACCTTATTGCACCAGAAGAACTGGTAACCAGCTATATTGAGCGTCTGATCCAATACCCTGGTGCGCTCCAGGTAGTAAGCTTCGCAGAACAGAAAGTCAGCCTGGTCGCCGTAAAAGCCTACTATGGCGGTCCGTTGGTGGGTAACGCACTCTCTGCGCTGAGAGAGCACATGCCACACATTGATACCCGTGTGGCAGCAATATTCCGTCAAGGTCGCCCAATTCGTCCACAAGGTACTACCATCATCGAAGCTGACGATGAGGTTTTCTTTGTCGCGGCAAGTAATCATATTCGCTCAGTAATGAGTGAACTGCAGCGCCTGGAGAAACCTTACCGCCGCATTATGATTGTTGGTGGCGGTAACATCGGTGCAAGCTTAGCCAGACGCCTAGAACAAACCTACAGCGTGAAGTTAATCGAGCGGAACTACCAACGAGCAGAGAGTCTTTCTGAGCAACTCGAAAACACCATCGTCTTCTGTGGTGATGCGGCAGACCAAGAGCTTTTAACCGAAGAAAACATTGATCAAGTCGACGTGTTCATTGCGCTGACGAACGAAGATGAAACCAACATCATGTCCGCGATGCTGGCAAAGCGCATGGGTGCAAAAAAAGTAATGGTGCTGATTCAGCGCGGTGCCTACGTCGACCTTGTGCAAGGGGGGGTGATTGATGTTGCAATTTCACCTCAGCAAGCGACCATTTCCGCGCTTTTGACCCATGTTCGCCGTGCCGATATTGTTAATGTTTCTTCTCTACGCCGCGGGGCCGCAGAAGCGATTGAAGCCGTTGCTCACGGTGATGAAACCACATCCAAAGTGGTTGGCCGTGCCGTTGGTGACATTAAGCTCCCACCAGGAACCACCATCGGTGCCATTGTTCGTGGCGAAGAAGTACTGATCGCTCACGACCGTACTATCATCGAGCAAGATGACCATGTTGTGATGTTCCTAGTCGACAAAAAGTACGTGCCAGACGTCGAAGCTCTGTTTCAGCCGAGCCCATTTTTCCTCTAGGACTCTCTTATGGTCAACTTACGTCCCGTACTGTTTGTTATTGGGCTGGTTTTATCCAAACTGGCCCTTTTCATGTACGTGCCTACTTTGGTCGCTTTCTTCACCGGTACGGGCGGGTTTCTCGACTTCGCCCAAGCCGTCCTGATTACGCACCTGGCTGCGTTTATCTGCCTGAGTATCGGCCGAACAGCCAAATTCAAACTCAGTGTACGCGATATGTTCCTCATCACTAGTCTGGTCTGGACTATCGCCAGTGCTTTCGCGGCATTGCCGTTTGTCTTCATTAACCACATCAGCTTTACCGATGCCTATTTCGAAACCATGTCGGGGATCACCACCACTGGCTCGACTGTCCTGAGCGGATTGGATGACATGGCACCAAGCATCTTATTATGGCGCTCAATCCTGCAGTGGCTGGGTGGTGTCGGCTTTATCGTCATGGCGGTAGCGGTTCTGCCCATGCTTAACGTCGGTGGTATGAAGCTATTCCAGACCGAATCTTCCGATTGGTCTGATAAAAGTAGCCCAAGAGCTAAGACTGTAGCGAAAAACATCGTGCTGGTTTATCTGATCTTAACCGGACTGTGTATCGGCGGTTATATACTGACAGGTATGAGTTTCTTTGAGGCAATCAACCACGCGTTCACCACCCTGTCGACTGGTGGTTACTCGACATCTGATGGCTCAATGAATCATTTCTCTAACGGGGCTCACTGGGTAGCGACGACCTTTATGTTCCTCGGTGGGTTGCCTTTCTTGCTATTCGTTGCGGCACTAAGAAAGCGCCGCCTTGATATCCTACTCAAAGACGCACAGGTTCGTGGCTTTGCTTACCTGTTCCTCTTCTCAAGCTTAGTCATTGCGTGTTGGCTGGTTATTCGCGATGGTTACACCATACTCGATGCTTTACGTGTGTCGATGTTCAATATCGTGTCCGTCGTGACGACAACCGGATTTGGCCTAGAGGACTTCACCGCTTGGGGGGCATTACCAACAACCCTGTTCGCTTTCTTGATGATTGCAGGTGCTTGCTCGGGTTCAACCTCCGGTGGGATTAAAATATTCCGCTTTCAGGTAGCAATGACACTGCTGAACAAGCAGATGCTGAAACTGGTTCACCCTTCAGGTGTTTTTGTCCAGCGCTATAACCAACGCCCCGTGAACGACGATATTGTACGATCTGTTGTCGCTTTTGCGTTGATGTTCTTTATCACCATCATATTTATCGCAGGTTGTCTGAGTGCACTCGGTTTAGACCCAATCACCAGCATCTCCGGCTCAATCACAGCTGTCGCGAACGTCGGTCCGGGTATGGGCTCTGTGATTGGTCCTACTGGTAACTTTGCTCCATTACCCGACTCCGCAAAATGGCTATTAAGTTTTGGTATGTTAATGGGCCGTCTGGAAATTCTGACTATTCTTGTATTGTTCTTTCCAGCCTTCTGGCGTCGTTAACCCAAATGAAATAAAAGGTACAACAATGAAATCTTGGATTACTTTGGCTACCCTGCTAGCCACTTCATCGGTCTATGCAGCCGAGGTAGTAACGTTAGCCGATGGAAGAAACGTAAAGTTAAATGATGACTTTACTTGGGAATATGTGGTTGAGAACTCTGCACCCAAAGCGACTACAGTCTCCGCAACCAAAACGGTAACAGCGGCTACTGAATCTGTTGCCACTACAGTAATAGCGACAATTCCTGTCGTCTCGAAAACCGTGGGAACAACGGTTACCGTCAATGCGAAAAAGCCAACCATGCAACTGTCTGATTCTGGTGTGGATATCTTGATTGGTTCTGCGAGCTACCAGGATGGTGAACTGATCTTCCCGATCTCTATCACCAACCAAAGCTCTCAGTCAGTGATTCTGATTGAAGTCGAAGTTCAGGTATTCGATATGTCCGGAAAAGCACTGTTAACAGAAAAGGTCATCGTGTGGCAGTCGATCAAACGCATGGCTGATACCTATCTTCGTCCACAACAAGCTGAGCAAGGTAAAACCATCAAACTGGCAGTGCCACAATCGCAGCAATACCAGTTTTCGGCAACAGTGGTTGAAGTACAAACTCGTTAATACTTACGACAGTCGGGTCGGCTAAGGTGAGCTAACTTAGATCGGCTCGACAAAATAGTAGATAGCGAAGAAGTGACACACGCAACCCACCAGAACAAAGCCATGCCAAATCGCATGATTAAATGGAATGCGCTTAGCCACGTAAAAAATAACCCCGAGAGAATAGATCAAGCCACCTGCCGCTAGCAGCGTCAGACCACCGATATCCAAGGTGATCGCCAACTCATAAATAACAATCAGTGATAACCAGCCCATCACCAGATAGCTCGTCAGTGACAGATGCTTAAAGCGATGAATAAACGCCACTTTCATGATGATGCCTATTAAGGCAATGCTCCATATTACGATCATCAAACCAATTGCCAAAGGCGTACGCAAACTCACCAATAAAAATGGCGTGTAACTACCCGCTATCAGTAAATAGATCGCGCAATGGTCAAACGTTTTCAGCCAGCGTTTGGCTTTCGGGTGCGGAATTGAATGGTACAGTGTTGATGCAAGAAACAGCACAATAATACTCGAACCATAGATAGCCATGCTGGTTATGGTCAAGGTATCCGCTTGCTGATCCAATGCTCTAATCAACAGCAGAATCAGCCCTACAATACCTAGAACCATCCCAAGGCCATGGGTGAGTGAATTAGCAAATTCTTCACTCTGACTGTATTCAGGTTTCTGGGGTAATGACATCGAAGCACCTATACTAGAGCGTATAATTTCACTCTAGTATGGCACATTCAGAGTACACGTGTAAGCTAAAATTCAGGTTCATGGGAGGCCGTAGTTTGGTCGAGATAATTAAGTACGATCTCTCCCACGTCTTCAGGGCTGGTCGTCACTGGAATAGTCAGTTCTCGATTAAGTTTACCACTCCCGAGTAAGCTCGCCAGCATCCCTCCAGCACCACTGCGCGTTCGGTCTATTTCAAACCATAATTTTAACTCTTCCTCACTGCGATGAGCCACAAACTCTAACTCACGCCATACACCATGGTACGGCCCATCAGTGGGTACCATTTCAAATTCCTGAACAAATGGCAGATCAAAGCCATTAACCTCTTCACACTCCACTTGACGAATACGTAGCCCTTGCGCTTCAAGTGCGGATAAAATGGCGTCCATAAGTGGATCAGGTCGAATGGTAAGCGTGTCTTTATCGGTAGGATCGAGCGCAGCGGCAACGTCTAGTCCCGTTTCCAGCCACACCTTTGCGTCGCCAATCGTGACGGGGGTATTCAAAGGAACATCGAGCTTCACATCAAAGGTACGCTCTTCTGCGGAATGAATGGTGAACGAGTAAGGGAGGCTCCATTCAGCTAAGACATGAGTCTGCGGTACTCGACGCATGTTATGCCCCTCTCGAGAACCTCGGTCATCAGGTGCCTCTGCAATGTAGCGACAACAAAGCTTCATATCGATGTTATCGATCTTTTGTTCTGTCGCTCCACCATAAACATGGATAGACACATCCACACTCTGACCGGGATATATCACATCCTGATTGAGGATCGAATCGACCTTAGCGCTGCCGATACCAAAACTCGCAAGTGTCTTCTTTAAAAATGACATATGCACCTCCTTTGTAGAGATCTCATACTACTACCGCTGATCAGGGGATCAAAACAAATTTTTGCACTCATTTTCAGTTTAAAATGACAAAATAGAAAGAATTCAATTGCTCAAGTATCGACCAATTATAACAAGAGTGCTAACCTATTATTTGATATGCATGCATATCGTTATTCCTGACTCACTAACCGGACTGGCGTGAGCCAAAAGAGCGAAGCTTTAAGCAGTTCAAGATTAGCTCATAGTGATTCAGGGCATTAGAACGGCAATGGATATGCCTGACAGTTAGGTAACTAAATGCGCCCAACAACAGTCAGGTTCGCACACACCAATAGTAGTGCAATGCGTCGCCGCAGTGGCTTTGCTACTGCACCTAAGGCAAACCAAGTTGCGCCAGCTATGACATTGGTTGAGAAAAAAGCGGTAACGTCGAAAGCTCCGTCCAAAGTTATCAAAGCAGCTTAATAAAAAGCGCGGCATCAGCTGCGCTTTTTCTTTTCCCCTTTTAGTTTCGAAAAGCGCTCAAACGATCAGTTTGTGCACGGACACCTATTTGTCTTCTCAATGCAATTTGATACCTTAAACAAAATACCTATAAAATTTGTGGAGAAATAAATGAAGTGTCATCGTATCGAAGAGCTGATTGAGCTATTGGAGCCAGAGTGGCAAAAAGACCAAGACATGAATCTGATGCAGTTTATTGTAAAACTGTCTAAAGAAGCGGGTTATGAGGGCAAACTGGAAGACCTCACCGACGATGTTCTGATCTACCATTTGAAAATGCGTAACAGCACTAAAGATGAAATGATCCCTGGTTTGAAAAAAGACCAGGAAGACGATTTCAAAACGGCTCTTTTACGTGCGCGCGGCATCATCAAATAAACCACTCACCTGCCAAAATCCAAGCGACTCAATTGAGTCGCTTTTTTACAACCGAACGTAAGATATAACAGGAAGTGAAAACTGTTCAGCCAATTATCAGGTTAACTGTGCTGACTTTTGTTGTTAAACATTGACTACGTTAAAGAAAAGGAAATGTTATTGGTTGTATAATCACCGTTTATCAGTATTAACTAAAATAACGAATAGCAATGTCATAGAGCGACATCATCAGAAATGACGCCGAACATTATAAAAAGCCTAAGAAGGATGAGTACATGAGTCAGGATAAGATCGACATTAAAGATGTGACTCCGAAAACTTTTAACCCAAAAACCCACAAAGGTAACGGGGATCGTTTTAACCCAAGCAATCGCATTTATGTACGTGAAAGTAAAGGAACCTACCAAAAACTAAGACGCTACGGCGGCTGGTTTTTACTGCTACTGTTTGCTTTGACCCCTTGGATTCCGTACGGAGATCGCCAAGCTATTTTGCTGGATATCGGTAATCAACAGTTCAACTTTTTCGGCACCACACTCTATCCGCAAGATCTTACTCTACTTGCACTGCTGTTTGTTATCGGGGCGTTTGGTCTGTTCTTCATCACCACCTTTTTAGGTAGGGTCTGGTGTGGTTATCTGTGCCCACAAACCGTCTGGACATTTATGTACATTTGGTTTGAAGAAAAACTTGAAGGCAGCGCGAATAAGCGTCGTAAACAAGACACCAACACGCTAACTGCCAACTTAGCCATGCGTAAAACGCTCAAGCATATTGCCTGGTTTTCGATAGCACTGATCACCGGATTCACCTTTGTCGGTTACTTTGTGCCAATGAAGCAACTAGTGATCGACTTCTTCACTTTTAACTCCAGCTTCTGGCCTGTTTTCTGGGTGATGTTCTTTGCTGTCTGTACTTACGGTAACGCCGGTTGGATGCGATCTATCATGTGTATTCACATGTGCCCTTACGCACGCTTCCAGTCTGCTATGTTTGATAAAGACACCTTCATCGTCGGCTACGATACCAAGCGTGGTGAACAACGTGGTCCGCGCTCACGCAAGGCTGATCCAAAACAACTTGGCTTGGGCGACTGCATCGACTGTGATTTGTGTGTGCAGGTGTGCCCTACAGGCATCGATATTCGCGACGGCTTGCAATATGAGTGCATCAACTGTGGCGCCTGTATTGATGCATGTGACAAAACCATGGATCGCATGGGTTATGAGAAAGGGTTAATCAGCTACACCACAGAGCACCGCTTATCTGGTAAACATACTAAGGTAATGCGCCCTAAACTGCTCGGCTATGGTGCGGTATTCCTGATTATGATCGGCTTATTCTTCGCTCAAGTTGCGTCCGTTGACCCGGCTGGAATGAGCGTGCTTCGAGACCGCAACCAACTGTTCCGCGTTAATAGTTCAGGAGAAGTCGAAAACACTTATACGCTCAAAGTGATCAATAAGACCCAGCAAGTCCAAGAATACCAGCTGGATGTGAAAGGCTTGAGCGATGTGAGCTGGTATGGAAAACAGACCATTCAGGTACAACCTGGAGAAGTATTGAACTTACCAATGAGTCTTGGCGCAGATCCTGACAAGCTAAACTCTGCGATAACCACAATTCAGTTTATACTCACCGATAAGAGCAATGAATTCACCATCGAAGTGGAAAGCCGGTTTATCAAGAAACTCTGATTTCAAATTCGATGACTAATGGAAAAAGGCTCAGCAATGAGCCTTTTTATTTATATGTCCCAAGGTACGTTTAACTTTGACGCCCTCACACCAGATTTTATGTGGTATGCGTTAGAAAGCATTGGTATTCGCGCGGAATCTGGCTTTCTTCCTCTCAACAGTTATGAAAACCGCGTTTATCAGTTTACCGATGAGGAACGTCGCCGCTATGTGGTGAAGTTCTATCGCCCTGAACGTTGGAGCAACGAACAAATTCAGGAAGAGCACGATTTCACTTTGGAGCTAATCGAAAACGAAATCCCTGTCGCGCCGCCCGTCATTCTTAACGGTCAAACATTACATCACTATCAAGGCTACGGTTTCGCGCTGTTTGAAAGTGTTGGCGGACGCCAGTTTGAAGTGGACAATCTGGATCAACTGGAGGGCGTCGGTCGATTTTTAGGTCGAATCCATAAGGTTGGCGGTAAAAAGACCTTTCAACACAGACCAAGTATCGGCTTACAAGAATATCTCTACCAGCCTAGAGAGATTCTGCAAAACTCGAACATGATTCCCATGCATCTGGAGAACAGTTTCTTCAATGATCTGGATATCCTGATAAGCGCTATCGAAAACCACTGGCAAGACAGCTATCACACCATTCGCCTGCACGGAGATTGCCACCCGGGTAACATTCTATGGCGCGATGGGCCTATGTTTGTCGACTTGGATGATTCCCGTAATGGCCCTGCCGTACAAGATTTATGGATGCTTCTAAGTGGTGAGCGTCAAGATAAACTGATGCAACTGGATATCGTTTTAGAAGCTTATCAAGAGTTTTGCGACTTTAACTCAGCAGAATTGAAACTAATTGAACCACTTCGCGGTCTACGAATGGTGCATTACATGGCATGGTTAGCAAAACGTTGGCATGACCCTGCATTTCCGTTGGCTTTTCCATGGTTTAATGAGCCAAAATACTGGGAGGGTCAGGTTCTTGGCTTTAAAGAGCAGATTGCCAACTTAGAGGAAGCGCCCCTCTCTTTAATACCTCAATGGTAAGTCAGCCAACTAATTAAAAATGGAGATATTTAAATGAAAAAGCTGTTCGCATTGTTTTCTATACTGATGCTGAGCCTCTCAGCACAGGCAGCGCAATTCAAAGAAGGTGAACATTACAAGGTATTAGATCTAGAGGCATCAAAAAAGCCTTTAGTGACTGAGTTTTTCTCATTCTACTGTCCGCACTGTAATTCGTTTGAGCCTATTATTCAGCAACTTAAAAAGCAGTTACCTGAAGGCGTGAAACTACAAAAGAACCACGTATCCTTTATGGGGGGCAGCATGGGGCCTTCAATGAGTAAAGCATTCGCAACCATGATTGTACTTAAGAATGAAGACAAAATGGTACCTGTGATGTTTAACCGCATCCACAATTTGCGTAAAGCGCCACGTGACGATGCAGAACTGCGTCAAATCTTCTTAGATGAAGGTGTGGACGAGAAGAAGTTTGACTCAGCGTTCAAAGGTTTCGCCGTCGACTCTATGGTTCGTCGTATGGATAAGCAATTTGAAGACAGTGGCCTAACAGGTGTTCCAGCGGTGATTGTAAACAATAAGTATCTGGTACAAGCACAAAGCATCAAAACCATGGATGAGTATTTTGGTCTAGTGAACTACTTACTAGAACTAAAATAATCCAGTACAAATAGTACAAAGGGGAGCATAAGTTTATGCTCCCCTTTCTTTTATCCATCAACGACCTGTGAATCTCTTGAAGTAACAGAGCTTTCTCTTGCTAGCCACTACTGAAACTGGCGCTTTTATGGTTTATCGTTGAAGTAGTCACCTTGGACTTATTCATCAATCAGCATTACAACACTACGATGTCCGTCCAACTTAAGTGGTTACTGAGCAGAAGGTACCAGCCATCTTTCTTTAGCTCATCACCATCTTGCACTATATGAAATAACGGGAATATATTGTCCTATAGGTTAGGAAGTAAACTAAAGAACCATCCAATATAAATAAACGCTCGACCACTGTTCAAACCATTCATTCAAAATAAGGAGATCATGAATGAAACCAAGACTAACGGTCTTGACCTTGGCTTTTATCGTCAGCTCAGCTCAAGCAAAGCTCGCAGAAACCGCCGGATTCAGCGGTGAGATTTCACTGAACGCTGCCTTTGTTGCGTCAGAATCTAACTTTAATACCGATAACAGCAGGACCATCGATTCACTCAATCACCGTGCTGACAGCGATAGCTCGGTAGTCGCAGCCCCTCTAGGAAATATCGCCTATACCTTCGGCAAACAACTTAACCAGCAAGTATACGCTGGTACCACTCGTTCAGATGTGGCCATCGGTACACTGGCATTCCAATTAGGCTATCAATATCAATTGCCGTCAGGTACGGTACTCGATGTATCGTACCTGCCAACCGTGTTGAAAGGGGAAACCTGGCGTAATCCTTATCAGGTCGGTGTCGCTCGACGCACAACAGATGAGGGCGGCAACGCTTATCGCTTTCAGGTCAAAGGGCTGATTGATAAAAGCTTCAATCTTGATCTTGCTTATGCCGACAAAGAAATTGATAAAGAGGAAGTGACGGATCGCTCCCTAGCTCGTGATGCTGATATTTACTACATCAAAGGTGACTATCGAATTTCACTGGATCGCACATCCATACTGCAACCCGCGTTTACGTACATTAACCAAGATGCCGATGGTAAAGCGGAGTCCTTCGACTCGTATGGGTTTGAACTGAGCTGGTTTAAATTCATCAATCGTCACCGCTTAGCACTCACCGGCGGTTATACTCTTCAGGACTATCAATCTAAAAGCCAGACCTTCACCAAGACGCGCAGTGACGACACGTTGAGCCTGTTTGCCGCTTACGAATACCAAAATGTGTTTGACTGGCAAGACTGGTCTTTCATTTCGTTCGCAGGCTATAGTCAAACAGACTCAAACATCACCTTCTATGACGAGAAGGAATGCCTATTCTCGTTAGGCTTCAGCTATCACTTTTAACTGACTGGCTGCCCCTGTTATCAAGGGTGATTATCTTAGCTCACATGTCTCACACGGCCTGAGCAGTAAGCTGTTTCAGTAACCGGTCCATAGCACGATATCCAAGTGCTTCCGCCAGATGGGAGCGCTCGATCTGCTCTTCCCCATCCAAATCTGCAATAGTACGGGCAACTTTAATGATTCGATGATACGCGCGAATAGACAGTCCCAGCCTGTGTAAGGCTGTCTCCAGAAACTCAGCATCACTTTTTTGCAGTGGACAAAACGTTTCTATCTCGCGACTCCCCAGCAGAGCATTCACCTTACCGTTGCGGCTTAACATGTGCTGGCGAGCATGATTGACCCGCATCTTAACTACCGCCGTAGGCTCTCCTCGGTCACCTCCCTCCGACAATGTGCCCTTTGGCAACGCTGGGATTTCTAACGACATATCAAATCGATCAAGTAGCGGTCCTGATAAGCGACCTAAATAGCGCAAAATCGCTTGTGGATTGGTACGTGCCTGATTGCCTTCGTAATAACCGGTCGGACTAGGGTTAAGTGCACCCACCAGTTGAAAGCGGGCAGGAAAACGGGTTTTGCCCTGAGCCCGAGAGATGATGATTTCCCCCGATTCAAGGGGCTCTCGTAGCGAGTCCAGCACTTTACGATCAAACTCTGGCATTTCATCGAGAAATAATAAGCCATTGTGCGCCAAAGAAATCTCACCCGACCTCGGTACCGAGCCTCCGCCGACTAATGCCGCCATAGAACTGGAGTGGTGTGGAGCACGAAACGGTCGTAGCTTCCAGTTATGTTCGTTGATTTCGCTTTGTGTCAGTGAAGCGACAGACGCGGTTTCCATTGCTTCTTCATCACTCATTTCAGGTAACAAATCGCATAAGCGCGATGCTAACATGGTTTTTCCTGTGCCAGGCGGTCCCAAAAATAACAGGTTATGGTTACCTGCCGCCGCGATCTCCAGAGCCCGCTTTCCCTGCTGCTGGCCGATAATGTCTTGCAGATCTCGGTTATGGTTTTCTGACACAATTCGCTTAGGTGCTTGATGCAAACTGAGCCGATGCTGCCCACACAATTCAGCGCACACCTCAAGTAACGACTGAGCGGACTTATGCTGCTCTTTACCCACCAGCGCCGCCTGATCACCGTTCACATGCGGCACCACCAAATGGCGCTGAACCTTGCTCGCAGCGAGCGCAGCAGGTAGCACTCCTTTTACCGGTCTTAACCCTCCAGACAACGCTAACTCGCCAATAAATTCGTATTTTTTGAGCTTATCTGTCGCGATTTGCTCTGAAGCAGCCAAAATTCCTAATGCGATAGGCAGATCAAAGCGTCCTCCCTCTTTGGGCAGATCCGCAGGAGCTAAGTTGACCGTGATACGCTTGGCGGGAAATTGAAAATTGGAATTGATGATGGCACTGCGTACCCTATCTTTTGATTCTTTTACCGTGGTTTCTGGCAGCCCGACCAACGTAAAGCCCGGCATACCGTTACTAATATGCACTTCCACACTAACTGATGGTGCCTGTACACCGACACTTGCCCGACTATGAATGATTGCCAGCCCCATACGCTCCTCGACGAGTTATTGATTGCTTTATAAACAAATGCTTTTCTATTTAGTTATGTTATATACCGCGTCCAAATTGAGAGTTAATGTGAAAAAAGAATGACTTTTTGCTTGTCACGCAGAGGAATTGTGTGATACCACTAATGACGCAAACAATTTCGTAGAACATTACACAACAAAATTTAACGAAAATAGAACGACAGACAGATGAATCTTTTCGCTTACATTAACTCACTGCTAGCCCTGATTATCGTGGTCATTATTGGAACCGCGCGGGGTGTTGTGGGCGAAAGATAACCACAAATTACAAAAAGCCCCCGCACTGAAAGGTCCGGGGGTTTTTTTACAACTACAAGTTGTCATCTGTCTAACCCTTGGACAGTTTAACGGGAAGAATGGGAGTGCACATGAAGTGCAAAACACATGGCGATAGCTACGAGCCACAACGTAGCAAAGGAGGTTTACGATGACCGGTGCACAACTTGTCGTAGCCGCTTTAAGACAGCAAGGCATCAAGACCGTGTTTGGTTACCCCGGTGGAGCCATCATGCCAATCTACGATGCTTTGTATGACGGAGGTGTCGAGCACATCTTATGCCGTCATGAGCAAGGCGCAGCCATGGCCGCTATTGGTATGGCTCGATCCACTCAAGATGTTGCCGTTTGTATGGCAACTTCCGGCCCTGGAGCCACAAACCTCGTTACCGGCCTAGCCGATGCTTTCCTTGATTCCGTTCCACTGGTCGCCATTACTGGTCAGGTTGCCAGTTCTCACATAGGTACCGATGCCTTCCAAGAAATGGATGTAATTGGTATGTCTTTAGCCTGTACGAAACACAGCTATCTGGTGACTGAAATTGAAGATCTTGCTCCTACACTCGCAGAAGCGTTTGAAGTAGCGAAAACCGGTCGTCCAGGCCCAGTCATTGTTGATATCGCTAAAGACGTTCAGCTTGCTCAAGCGCCAACAGATTTACTTACGCCATATGTAGCACCAGCAATCGAAGATGTTGCTGCCGAAGACATCAAACGCGCACAAGAGGTGTTAGCAGCTTCTACTCGCCCTGTATTATACGTCGGTGGCGGTGTTCAGTTAGCGAAAGCGACCGATGCGGTACGAGAGTTCTTACGTCTGAATCCAATGCCAGCGGTAAGCACTCTAAAAGGTTTAGGTACCATTGAACGTCATGACCCTCATTACTTGGGTATGCTAGGTATGCATGGCACCAAAGCAGCGAACCTAGTGGTCCAGGAAGCAGACCTATTAATTGTGGTTGGTGCGCGATTTGATGACCGTGTGACTGGTAAGCTTGATACTTTTGCGCCACATGCAAAAGTAATTCACATCGATATCGATGCAGCAGAAATCCATAAGTTACGCCACGCCAACGCACCACTACGTGGTGACATCAATACCATTCTTCCTCAGCTCGAACTGACCCAAGACATCACGCCATGGGTTCACCACAGTGAAAGTTTACGCAGCGGCTTCAAATGGCACTACGACCATCCAGGTGAACTTATCTACGCACCACTACTGCTTAAGCAGTTGTCTGACATGATGCCGGATAGCTCTATCGTCTCAACAGACGTAGGCCAGCACCAAATGTGGGCCGCGCAACATATCCAGCCACGTGATCCGCAAAACTTCATCACTTCAGCTGGTTTGGGCACCATGGGCTTTGGCCTGCCAGCCGCAATGGGCGCTGCTGTTGCTCGCCCGGATGATCAGTCTATTCTTATTACTGGTGACGGTTCATTCATGATGAACGTGCAGGAATTAGGCACGCTAAAACGCCGCCAGATTCCGGTAAAAATTGTTCTTCTTAACAACCAACGTCTTGGCATGGTACGCCAGTGGCAATCATTATTCTTTGATGG
The DNA here is from genome assembly GCA_018222805.1 of Vibrionaceae bacterium. Classification (GTDB taxonomy): domain Bacteria; phylum Pseudomonadota; class Gammaproteobacteria; order Enterobacterales; family Vibrionaceae; genus Vibrio. The sequence goes on along the minus strand of JAAEZQ010000031.1, from coordinate 14,659 downwards.
CCGACACAGTGAAACTATCCTTGATGACAACCCTGATTTCGTGATGCTGGCAAAAGCATTCGACATACCAGGCAAAACCATCACCAAAAAAGAAGAAGTGGAACCGGCTCTCAAAGAGATGCTGGAAAGCAAAACTTCTTACATGCTTCACGTGTTAATCGACGAAGAAGAAAACGTGTGGCCTTTGGTGCCACCTGGCGCATCAAACAGTGATATGTTGGAAAACACCTAGGAGACGATCACATGGACAGATATTTACTCGACATCAAAGCCGATGACAAACCGGTATTGTTAGAGCGCGTTCTACGTGTGATTCGTCACCGAGGCTTCGTGATCAAACAAGTGGCAGCGACTCAAAACCACGAAAGTAAAGTAGCCAGTGTGGAGATCATCGTCGACAGCGATCGACCAATCTCATTTTTGATCAATCAAATTGAAAAACTGTGGGATGTTCGCAAAGTTGAGGTACTAAAAATCCGCAACGATGAACTGCCAAATCACAACTTACAACAACACGTAAATGCGTAAGGATAGCAGCGCTGACTACCGATTTTATTCGGTTTAATGACGAAAGCTATACCTGTGGTAACAATCGAAAAAATGGAAATGGACAGCGCCAAGCGTTGTCCAGTCAATAAACTACTGCAAGAGGCCTACGATGGCCTATTTAACAGCACCACGGAAGAGAAGTGGGCTGATTAGACTGTGTGTACCCAGAGCAGAAGTAAGAAGGAATTAGGAAATGCCAAAATATAGATCAGCAACCACCACACATGGTCGTAACATGGCTGGCGCCCGCGCGCTTTGGCGTGCAACTGGTGTAAAAGATGAAGACTTTGGTAAGCCAATCATCGCTGTGGTGAACTCGTTTACTCAATTTGTACCTGGACACGTACACCTGAAAGATATGGGTCAATTGGTTGCCGGTGAAATCGAAAAAGCAGGTGGCATCGCAAAAGAATTCAATACCATTGCTGTCGACGACGGTATCGCAATGGGTCACGGCGGTATGCTTTACTCACTGCCTTCACGTGAATTGATTGCCGACTCTGTAGAGTACATGGTAAATGCACACTGTGCCGATGCCATGGTATGTATCTCTAACTGTGACAAAATCACTCCGGGAATGATGATGGCCGCTATGCGCCTAAACATTCCGGTTATCTTTGTTTCTGGCGGCCCAATGGAAGCAGGTAAAACCAAGCTTTCTGATCAAATTATCAAACTCGATTTGGTTGATGCGATGATCCAGGGCGCGGATCCAACCGTGTCGGATGAGCAAAGCGAACAGGTCGAACGCTCGGCTTGTCCAACCTGTGGCTCGTGCTCAGGCATGTTTACCGCCAACTCAATGAACTGCCTGACAGAAGCTCTAGGCTTATCTCAACCAGGCAATGGCTCGATGCTGGCAACACACGCCGACCGTGAACAATTGTTTATTAACGCTGGTAAACGTATCGTTGAACTGACTCGACGTTACTACGAGCAAGATGACGAATCCGCCCTACCACGCAACATTGCTAACCGCGACGCCTTTGAAAACGCAATGGCGCTGGACATCGCAATGGGTGGCTCAAGCAACACCGTTTTACACCTTTTAGCTGCGGCTCAAGAAGGTGAAATAGACTTCGATATGAACGATATCGATGAAATGTCTCGTCGCGTACCACACTTGTGTAAAGTGGCGCCATCGACACAGAAATACCACATGGAAGATGTACACCGTGCGGGTGGCGTTATGGCTATCTTAGGTGAACTCGACCGTGCTGGTTTGCTAAACGGCAGTACGAGTACGGTATTGGGCATGACTATGCAGCAGCAGCTTGCCGAGTACGACATCATGCAAACGGAAAACGAAGAAGTACTTAAGTTCTTCCGAGCAGGCCCTGCGGGTATTCGCACCACCAAAGCATTCTCACAAGACTGCCGCTGGGATCGTCTAGACGATGACCGTACCGGTGGCTGTATCCGTTCAAAAGAGAACGCATTCAGTCAAGAAGGTGGCCTAGCCGTTCTCTCAGGCAACATTGCGGTTGATGGCTGTATAGTCAAAACAGCTGGTGTGGATGAGGAAAACCTTAAGTTCCAAGGCCCTGCGATTGTATTTGAAAGCCAAGATTCAGCAGTTGATGGCATCTTAGGTGGTAAAGTTAAAGCGGGTGAAGTCGTTGTTATTCGTTATGAAGGTCCTAAAGGCGGTCCGGGTATGCAGGAAATGCTCTACCCAACCACTTACCTGAAATCGATGGGATTAGGCAAATCTTGTGCCTTGCTAACAGATGGTCGCTTCTCAGGTGGCACATCGGGTCTGTCAATTGGTCATGCATCCCCAGAAGCAGCCAGTGGCGGTACGATAGGCTTGGTTCAAGACGGCGATATCATCACCATTGATATCCCAAGTCGCTCTATCACCCTCGATGTAGCAGAAGATGAGCTGGCAGCACGTCGTGCAAAACAAGATGAACTCGGTTGGAAACCAGTTGATCGCCAACGTGAAGTTTCTTTTGCACTTAAAGCGTACGCTAGTATGGCAACCAGTGCTGACAAAGGTGCAGTACGAGACAAGTCTAAGCTAGAGGGCTAGCAATGATGGAATCTCAACCCGCAAAGAAAGTAAATCAAACTGGCGCAGACTATCTGCGCCAAATCCTGCGTGCGCCTGTTTATGAAGTCGCAACGGTTACGCCATTGCAAGATATGCCGCGTCTGTCGGCACGCATTGGCAACAATGTGCAAATCAAACGTGAAGATCGCCAGCCAGTGCACTCTTTCAAACTGCGTGGCGCTTACAACATGGTTGCCAGCCTGTCTGAAGAGCAAAAAGCTGCCGGTGTCATCGCAGCGTCGGCGGGCAACCATGCTCAAGGGATGGCGTTATCAGGCACTAAACTAGGCATCAAAACCACGATCGTAATGCCAAAAACCACGCCGGACATCAAGGTTGATGCGGTACGTAGCTTTGGTGGTAACGTGGTGCTGCATGGCAACAACTTTGATGAAGCGAAAGCGGAAGCTGAACGCCTGTCAGAAGAACATGGCTACACCTTTGTACCACCGTTCGATCATCCATTGGTGATTGCTGGTCAAGGCACCATTGGTATGGAAATGCTGCAGCAAAATGGTCACCTGGACTACATCTTTGTTCCGGTAGGCGGTGGTGGTCTGGCGGCAGGTGTCGCGGTATTGGTTAAACAACTGATGCCAGAAATCAAAGTGATTGCTGTCGAGCCAGAAGATTCTTCCTGTTTGAAAGCAGCCTTAGATGCCGGAGAGCCTGTCGTACTTGATCAGGTCAGTATGTTTGCCGATGGTGTGGCGGTAAAACGCATCGGTGAAGAGACATTCCGTTTATGTCAGAAATACATTGATGGGCACATTGCGGTATCAAGCGACGAAATCTGCGCAGCCGTGAAAGATATCTTTGAAGATACACGAGCGATAGCAGAGCCTTCAGGCGCGCTTGCTCTGGCAGGTTTGAAGAAGTTTGCAGAGCAGAACAAACTCAAAGACAAAAACCTCGGTACGGTACTGTCTGGTGCCAACACCAACTTCCATGGCTTACGTTATGTATCTGAACGCTGTGAACTTGGTGAAAAGCGTGAAGGCTTACTCGCGGTCACGATCCCAGAACGCCAAGGCGCTTTCTTTGAGTTTTGTAACTTGATTGGTGGCCGAGCGGTTACTGAGTTCAACTACCGTTATAACGATGATGAACTGGCAAATATCTTTGTTGGTGTGCGTCTTCAGGGCGGCCAGGAAGAGCTGGATCATATTATTCGCGATCTACGCGAAGGCGGTTATCCGGTGGTGGATCTATCTGATGATGAAATGGCAAAGCTACACATTCGCTACATGATCGGTGGAAAACCTTCTAAGAAGCTCAAAGAACGTCTTTACAGCTTCGAGTTTCCGGAATATCCGGGCGCGCTGCTGAAGTTCTTAAGCACACTTGGTACCCACTGGAATATCAGCCTGTTTAACTACCGCAACCATGGTGCAGATTATGGGCGTGTTCTTTGTGGTTTCGAGCTAGATGAAAGCGATTTAGCCCAATTTTCCGCACATTTACGCGAACTTGGCTACCAGTGTAAAGACGAAACGGATAACCCATCCTATAAGTTCTTCTTATCATAAACGGCCCTAAAAACACCTCGCTAAAGTGAGGTGTTTTTATTTAAGCCTGCAGCCAATCTTGATGTAACTGACTGGATGATCCTAAGTAATCCACCATCCATTGGATCAAATTATGGTTTTCATCTTTACGCCATACCAAACAACAATGGCTTAAAGGTTTGTCATCTGGTAGGACCTTCTCCACCAGCACACCATCATTAATTAATGGCATCGCGATATGACGCGGCATAAACCCAACCCCAACCCCATTTTTCAGACACTCGATCGCCGCATACCAATTTGGCAGCAATAAACGGCGCTGATGAGGATAGTGACCAGTGTGTCGCTTGGGCAATACATTCGATGTGTCGTCCAGACAAATAGCTGGAAACTGGCTAACAAACGCTTCCGTTAACGCCTGCTGGCGTACACAGGGATGCGCCGGTGACATGACAAATGCCCAGTCCAGCATTCCCATGTCTCTCACTTCAAAGTCTCCACCAACCGGGATAGCACTAGTTGCTCCAATGACAATATCCGCCCGCCCCTGTGCAATCGCCTCCCAAGATCCGTTAAATACTTCCATGTTGATTTGCAGCTCAGCAAACTCGAATTCACGATAAAAATCTTCAATCAACGGTTTCAGCTTTTCCAGTTTTACCACGTTATCCAAAGTCAGTTTGAGTGTTGTCTGCCAGCCATGTGCCGCTCGACGGGTCTGAGCTTTAACCTCTTCCATTTGACGTAACAAACCACGCGCCTCTGAGATAAACAATTCTCCCGCAGGAGTCAGTTCAACCTTTCTTGGCAGTCGTCGAAACAATACAACATCCAAATCCTGCTCTACCTGGCGAACGCCATAACTGATTGCCGAAGGCACTTTGTGTAACACCTCAGCAGCCGCGGTAAAACTCCCTAACCGGGCAACGGTATCAAGCATTTCTAATGAGGATTTGGAAAACATCGCGAAGTACCTTTCAAATTTTTTGATTGATAACTAACAATTTTAGCGTTTTATTTTTAGTAAATCGAAAAATAGAATGAAAAAACAAATAAATCAGGGTTGGCGCCGACTGATATTGGTTAAAAAGTAATTAAATAATTTGATTGGTTAATAATGAAAATATCAAAACTACAACTCGTTTACCTGGCAGCCCTGTCGATGCTGGGCTTTATTGCCACGGATATGTATCTTCCGGCATTTAAAGCGATGGAAATCGACTTTGCGACAGGTCCGGAGCAAATCGCTCTATCTCTCACTGTTTTTCTCGGCGGGATGGCATTTGGTCAGCTGATGTGGGGCCTGGCCTCCGATAAATTTGGCCACCGCAATACACTGGCCGCTGGTTTAATCGTATTTACCCTTGCTTCATTCGGACTGGCGTTCTGTGACCAGGTATGGCAACTGCTCACTCTACGATTTGTTCAGGCTATCGGTGTATGTGCTCCAGCCGTTATCTGGCAAGCTATGGTGATTAAACGTTACTCAAGCAGTAGCCAGCAAATTTTCGCCACCATTATGCCGCTCGTGGCATTATCACCTGCGCTGGCGCCTCAATTAGGCGTAGTACTGGCGGACAACTTTGGCTGGCACAGTATTTTTATCGCTTTAACACTGGTTGGTGTATTGCTTGTCGCGGCAACCATGATGCAGAAAGACCAAAAAGCGGAAGTAAAACAGACCAGTATCTCTACAGATATTAAAGCACTACTCGGCTCTAAGACGTACCTTGGCAACGTGATTATGTTTGCCACCGCTTCCGCTGCATTCTTTGCTTACCTAACTGGTATGCCGGAAATCATGGCGCAACTGGGTTATGAAGCCAAAGACATTGGCCTGAGCTTTATACCACAAACCATTGCCTTTATGGCTGGTGGCTATTTAGGCAAAGTGGGGGTACGCAAATATGGAGATAAGAATGTTTTACGCCAGCTGATCGGGTTATTTAGTGTCGCCGCACTGATGGTATTCGTCGCCTCACAATGGACGTTAACCTCTATCTGGCCAATTCTAGCACCTTTCTGTCTGATCGCAGTCGCAAACGGTGCGCTGTATCCTATCGTAGTAAACCGAGCTCTGGAGAGTGCTCAGCAAAGCCCAGCGACCGCAGCGGGTTTGCAAAATAGCTTACAGATCTGTGTCAGTAGTCTCGCCAGCGCATTTGTTGCCGCGATGGCCAGCCAGGCCCAATCGGTCACAGGTATCGCAATTGTGATTTGTATGGGCGGTTTGTGGATCGGCTACATTCTGTCAAACCGAGAACTGATAAAACACTTCTCAGCACCAGACAACGCTCGTGTGGTCAGCGAAGAAGAACTCTAAATCAGAGAACGATGACAACCTAGTCATAACAAGAGCCGTACGACACGGCTCTTTGTATTTTATAGGCTTTTTAACCCCCACTTTTCAGCAACTTGCTTAAAGAAACCTTGAGTTTCTTTAAGCTTCACCCAGTGATTGATATAGTTAATCCAGACTTGGTCATCTTGTGGCAGTAACATGGCTATCGGTGTTGGCCGACGCAGTGTTTCAACTGGAACTATAGCCAGCTGATTAAATTTCTCCACCAGCGTGGCTGCTTCCACATTCGATGTCACTGACACATCGGCTCGGCGGGCAAGCAGCTCCTGAAAATCTCGTGCAGGCGCTTCTATCACAATATGCTGCGCAGAAGGAAAAAACTCTTTCACCATCTTTTCTTGTACCGTCCCTAATGTCGCCGCGACTTTCACCTCTGGGTTATCAAAATCGGCCCAATCTGCATATTTGCTGAGGTCGCTCTTCTGTACGACTGGCACAAACGCAAGATAAAAATAAGGCTGGCTATATCCCGCAACTTTGGCACGTGACATATTTAAAGATGCACTTCCGGTGATGTCATACTTATTGGCCGTAATTCCATTGACCAATGTCTTCCAGTCTGTGGCAACGTATTCCACTTTCACCCCAAGATCTTTGGCCAGCTCTGTCATCACATCAATATCAAATCCTCGGTAGCTATTCGTCGCAGGATCTTTCATTGTCATTGGATTCCAGTCACCAGTAGTACCAACTCTCAATACCCCTTTGTCCAAAATATCCTGAAGACGACTCTGGGCGTACGCAACTTGAGTCATGGTGAGTAAACATATACCTAAAGCGAGCAAAATCTTTTTCATGTTTATTCCCTTAACATTAATGACCTTATACTGGTTACTGATTAACCTTTATTAAAACCCCATTGAAAAACATAGCAGTAACAATGGAAATGTTTCGTTAATTTAGGAAATCAACGTGAACTATCGTTATCTATGGCTGACTACTTCAATACTGTTACTTACTGGCTGCTCTGATTATCAATGGGGCTGGTACGTGCTCAATCCCTCCACGGAACAAGGCCTTACGAATCTTCGATTCTTAGTGTCTGGATTTAATGACACGATTCAAGTATCACTTCTGAGCATGTTATTTGCCATGACTCTGGGCTTACTCATCGCCTTACCTGCCCTATCAACTTCTCCTGCACTTAAATGGATAAACCGTATTTATGTAGAAGTGATTCGCGCGATCCCAGTCCTAGTCCTGCTGCTGTGGGTGTATTACGGTATGCCTACGTTGCTCTCGGTTTCACTCAATCATTATTGGGCTGGCGTGATCGCGTTGACCATTGCCGAGAGTGCATTTATGGCTGAAGTGTTTCGTGGTGGGATTCAGGCAATCAGTCGTGGTCAGCATGAAGCAGCTGAGTCGATAGGTTTGAATTACTGGCAAAAGATGCGCTTGGTTATTTTACCTCAGGCGTTCAGGCAAATATTACCGCCGCTGGGTAATCAGTTTGTCTATATCCTCAAAATGAGTTCACTGGTCAGTGTCATTGGATTGAGTGATCTCACACGTCGGGCTAACGAGTTGGTGGTCAATGAGTACTTACCATTAGAGATATACACCTTCTTAGTACTGGAGTACTTATTATTGATACTCTGTGTCTCTCAGGCAGTGCGCTGGCTGGAGAAACGCATCGCAATTCCAAGCTACTAGTCCAAACACCTGTACCCAGGAAATAAAAACAACAAAGCCGCTCAATTTGAGCGGCTTTGATTTAAATTTGTCTTAGCGAAAGGTTCACGCTGGAGTGCGTTACTTCTTCTTTACCGGACGCTGCCAGCCAGTGATTCTGCGCTCTTTAGCACGAGTAATCACTAACTCACCTTCGGCAACGTCTTTCGTCAAAGTCGTTCCTGCGCCAATAGTCGCACCATCAGCAATAGCAACTGGAGCCACTAACTGGCTATCAGAGCCAACGAAAACATCATCACCAATGATGGTTTTGAACTTGTTCGCACCATCGTAATTACACGTAATCGTACCTGCACCGATATTGGTACGCTGGCCGATTTCTGCATCGCCCAGGTAAGTCAGGTGGTTGGCTTTAGAGCCTTCACCAATGCGTGCATTCTTCACTTCGACAAAATTACCTACGTGAGAGTCGTTACGCATATCTGCACCAGGACGCAGACGCGTAAATGGACCAACAGTACAGTCCTCTCCAACAGTCGCACCTTCAATCACGCTATATGGACGGACGATCGTATTGTCATCAATCTCACAATCTTTCAACACACAGCCAGCACCGATAACGACGTTATCACCAAGCGATACACTGCCTTCGATGATCACGTTCACATCAATTTCGCAGTCCATGCCGCATTGAAGCTCACCACGTAAGTCAAAGCGAGCCGGATCACGCAACATGACGCCCTGCTCCAAAAGCTTTTGCGCTTGCATCGATTGGAACGCACGCTCTAAACGAGCAAGTTGAGCACGGTCATTAACCCCTTCAACTTCAATCGCGTTAACAGGATGTACCGCCTCTACAGCACGACCTTCATCGTGAGCAGCAGCAATCACATCAGTAAGGTAGTACTCACCTTGCGCATTATTGTTGTTTAAGCCTGACAACCAGCGCTTCAGATCACCACCCGTCGCCACCATCACACCGGTGTTGATTTCTTTAATCTGTTTTTGTTCTTCGGTGGCATCTTTCTGCTCGACGATAGCGACCACTGGACCGTTCTTACGCACAATGCGTCCGTAGCCTGTTGGGTTATCCAGAACAACGGTCAGTAATGCGATACCCCCGGTTGGTTGGGCATCAAGTAAGCTCTCAATAGTTTCCGCAGAAATCAGTGGCACATCCCCATACAAGATAAGGATTTTTTCATCATCTTCGAATTGTGCTGAAGCCTGATCCACCGCGTGGCCAGTGCCAAGCTGCTCTGCCTGAAGTACCCAGTTAACTGGCTCTTCCGCTAGCACCTGTTTCATTTGATCGCCACCATGACCATAAACCAGATGAATATTTTGAGCCCCAAGACCTGTACATGTATCAATGACATGTTTTGCCATTGGCTTCCCTGCCAAAGTGTGAAGCACTTTAGGCATGTTCGAATACATACGGGTTCCTTTACCCGCAGCAAGAATTACAGCACTGAATTTCATTGACAACCTATTGACGTTCTTTATTTAATTGGCGGATATTTTAGACAGCTTGAAGGAATAAGTTAATGGTGAAAGGTCAATTTCTAACTAAAAATAATCAAAAAGGCGACCATTTGGCCGCCTTTTTCATGCAACGTTGCTAATTGAGCTTAGCGACGCTTTTTGGTCAGCTCGATAACTCGTAGCTGAGCAATGGCTTTAGCCAGTTCACTGGCCGCTTGTGCGAAGTCCATATCGCCATGCTGGTTCTGGATATTCTCCTCAGCACGACGCTTAGCTTCTTCTGCCTTCGCTGCGTCTAGATCTTCACCACGAATCGCTGTATCAGCCAGTACTGTAGCAGTACCCGGCTGAACTTCGACCATACCACCAGAGACATAAATGAACTCTTCGTGGCCGTGCTGTTTCACAATACGCACCATACCAGGCTGAATAGCGGTCAGAAGCGGAGTATGGCCATGGAAAATACCAAGCTCACCTTCGCTACCGGTCACCTGAAACGTCTCTACACGACCAGAGAAAATGCGTTTCTCAGCGCTTACTACGTCTAGGTGAAAGGTTATTGGTGCCATATCGCCTCCTAGTTAGCCTTATAGCTTCTTAGCATTCTCAATAGCATCATCGATGCTACCGCAGTACATAAATGCCTGCTCAGGAATGTCATCGTATTCACCAGCTAGTAGACCTTTAAAGCCACGTAGAGTCTCTTTAAGAGATACGTAAACGCCTGGGTCACCTGTAAATACTTCCGCTACGTGGTAAGGCTGAGTAAGGAAACGCTCAATCTTACGTGCACGAGATACAACTTGCTTATCTTCTTCAGATAGCTCGTCCATACCTAGAATCGCGATAATGTCTTTCAGCTCTTTGTAACGCTGAAGTGTCTGCTGAACGCCACGAGCGATGTCGTAGTGCTCTTGACCTACTACTAGTGGGTCTAGCTGACGAGACGTTGAATCTAGTGGGTCGATCGCTGGGTATAGACCCATTGCTGCGATGTTACGGTTAAGTACAACCGTTGCATCCAAGTGCGCGAACGTTGTTGCTGGAGACGGGTCAGTCAAGTCATCCGCAGGTACGTATACCGCCTGTACAGACGTGATAGAACCTTGCTTAGTTGACGTGATACGCTCCTGAAGTACACCCATCTCTTCTGCAAGAGTTGGCTGGTAACCTACCGCAGAAGGCATACGACCTAGAAGTGCTGATACCTCAGTACCTGCAAGCGTGTAACGGTAGATGTTATCAATGAACAGTAGTACGTCACGACCTTCGTCACGGAAACGCTCTGCCATTGTAAGACCAGTCAGTGCAACACGTAGACGGTTGCCCGGTGGCTCGTTCATCTGACCGTAAACCATTGCTACTTTAGACTCTTCAGGCTTCTCGACGTTTACAACGCCAGCTTCCTGCATCTCGTAGTAGAAATCGTTACCTTCACGAGTACGTTCACCAACACCAGCAAATACTGATAGACCAGAGTGCTGAAGTGCGATGTTGTTGATAAGTTCCATCATGTTAACGGTCTTACCTACACCTGCACCACCGAATAGACCGATTTTACCACCCTTAGCGAATGGACAAATTAGGTCGATTACTTTAACGCCCGTTTCTAGAAGTGCGATCTCGTTTGATTGTTCTTCGTAGCTTGGTGCGCTGCGGTGGATAGAGTAAACCTCTTCCGCGCCCACTTCACCACGCTCATCAATCGCGTCACCTAGGACGTTCATGATACGACCTAGAGTTTTAGTACCTACTGGTACTGAAATTGGAGCGCCAGTGTTAACCACTTCTACTCCACGACGTAAACCATCAGAGCTACCCATTACGATACAACGAACTACGCCACCGCCTAGCTGTTGTTGAACTTCAAGAACTAGACGCTCTTTTGAGTCCGTTACGTTTAGAGCGTCATATACACTAGGTACATCGCTCTGTGGGAACTCTACGTCGACTACCGCACCGATGATCTGTACGATCTTACCTGTAGCCATCGTTAATCCTCTAAACTATTTCGTTTTACCTAAGCTTAAACCGCAGCAGCACCACCAACGATTTCCGACAGTTCTTGTGTGATCGCAGCCTGACGGGCTTTGTTGTACACAAGTTCCAAATCATCAATCAAGTTGGTTGCGTTATCCGTTGCAGCCTTCATCGCAATCATTCGAGCCGCTTGCTCACAAGCAAGGTTCTCAACCACACCTTGATATACCTGAGACTCTACGTAACGCACTAATAGCGTATCCAGTAGAGGTTTTGGCTCAGGCTCATAGATGTAGTCCCATGAGTGCTCACGCTGCATCTCTTCGCTGTCCGATTTAGGCAAAGGTAGCAATTGATCGATCGTTGGTTGCTGAACCATAGTGTTTACAAACTTGTTGAACACTACGTATAGACGGTCCAGTTCACCTTCATCGTATTTCTTAAGCATTACGCCAACAGAACCGATTAGGTCTTCCAGGCTTGGGTTATCGCCAAGGCCAGAAACCTGTGCCGCAACTTTTGCGCCACCATGTTTAAAGAAACCGGTCGCTTTTGAGCCTATTACAGCTAGCTCAATTTCAGCGCCTTTTTCTTTCCATGCTTGCATGTCTGTAACGGCTTTCTTGAACACGTTAATGTTCAAACCACCACACAGACCACGGTCTGTCGAAACGATGATGTAACCAACACGTTTAGCTTCACGCTCTTCTAGGTACGGATGACGGTACTCTAGATTTGCGTTTGCCACATGACCGATCACTTTACGCATTGTTTCAGCGTATGGACGAGAAGCTTCCATTGCATCTTGAGAGCGACGCATTTTTGAAGCTGCTACCATTTCCATCGCTTTCGTAATTTTCTGCGTGCTTTTAACACTACCGATTTTATTACGTATCTCTTTTGCGCCGGCCATCGTTACTCTCCGTTAGTTGGTGGCAGAAACTGCCACCGACCTAATTACCAAGTTTGGGTTGCTTTGAAGTCGTCAGTCAGTTTCTTCAACTGAGCTTCGATTTCATCGTTGTAAGCACCAGACTTGTCGATCTCAGCTGCTAGTTCAGCGTATTGACCGCGAGCGTACGATAGTAGAGCCGCCTCAAAATCTAGAACTTTACTTAGTTCTATATCATCAAGGTAACCGCGCTCTGCCGCGAAGATAGTTAGCGCTTGGTCAAATACAGACATTGGAGCGTACTGCTTCTGCTTCATTAGTTCTGTAACTTTTTGACCATGGTCTAGCTGTTTCTTCGTTGCTTCATCAAGGTCAGAAGAGAACTGAGCAAATGCTGCTAGTTCGCGGTATGCAGCTAGTGCTGTACGGATACCACCTGATAGTTTCTTGATGATTTTCGTCTGAGCTGAACCACCTACACGAGATACTGAGATACCTGGGTCAACAGCCGGGCGTACACCTGCGTTGAATAGCTCAGTTTGTAGGAAGATCTGACCATCGGTAATCGAGATTACGTTAGTCGGTACGAATGCTGAAACGTCACCTGCTTGAGTTTCGATGATAGGAAGAGCAGTCAAAGAACCAGTCTTACCTTTCACTTCACCGTTAGTGAAACGCTCTACGTACTCTTCGCTTACACGAGCTGCACGCTCTAGTAGACGAGAGTGTAAGTAGAATACGTCACCTGGGAATGCCTCACGGCCTGGTGGACGTTTAAGTAGTAGAGAGATCTGACGGTAAGCTACTGCTTGCTTAGATAGATCATCGTAAACAATCAGTGCGTCTTCGCCGCGATCGCGGAAGTATTCACCCATCGCACAACCTGCGTATGGCGCTAGGTATTGTAGCGCTGCAGATTCAGAAGCTGATGCAACTACAACGATAGTGTTTTGTAGTGCGCCGTGCTCTTCTAGTTTGCGAACTACGTTAGCGATAGTCGATGCTTTCTGACCGATTGCTACGTAGATTGAGAAAATACCAGAGTCTTTCTGGTTGATGATCGCGTCGATCGCCATCGCTGTTTTACCAGTCTGACGGTCACCGATTACAAGCTCACGCTGACCACGACCGATTGGGATCATTGAGTCAACTGACTTATAACCAGTTTGCACAGGTTGGTCTACCGATTTACGGTCGATTACACCTGGTGCGATCACTTCTACAGGTGAAGTCATTTTCGCTTCGATTGGACCTTTACCATCGATAGGCTCACCCAGCGTGTTTACAACACGACCAAGCATTTCAGGACCAACTGGCACTTCAAGAATACGACCAGTACCTGTAACTTTCATGCCTTCCTTAAGGTCAGCATATGGGCCCATTACAACCGCACCAACCGAGTCACGCTCAAGGTTAAGTGCCAGTGCAAAACGGCCACCCGGTAATTCAATCATTTCACCTTGCATCACGTCCGCTAGGCCGTGGATGCGGATGATACCATCGCTTACCGATACGATAGTACCCTCGTTACGAGCTTCACTAACAACTTCGAAAGATTCGATACGTTGTTTGATTAGATCGCTAATTTCCGTGGAATTAAGTTGCATGCTCCAATCCCCATTAAGACTGCAATGCATCGCTCAGGCGGTTCAAACGACCACGCGCTGAGTCATCGATGACTAGGTCTCCGGCTCGAATAATAACCCCACCAAGTAGGGTCTCATCTACACTGCAATTCAGCTTCACTTTGCGTTCAAGACGCGCTTCAAGTTTGCTGCCGATATTTGCAAGCTGTTCATCAGAAAGCTCTGATGCTGAAATAACTTCAACATCGACTTCTTTCTCATGCTCTTTCTTCAAAATGAAGAATTGCTCACAAACATCGGGAAGGGTCGTTAAACGACCATTCTCAGCCATTACCTTTAAAAGGTTTTGACCGTGTGCATCAACTTGGTCACCACAAACAGCAACAAATATTTCTGCCATTTTTTCGGCAGAGAATGAACTGGTTAGTAGTTCACTTATTTGTTCGTTTTTGGCAACTTCAGCAGCAAAAGACAACATTTGACCCCATTGGTCTAGTTGGCCTTTTTCTACCGCAAAGTCGAAGGCTGCTTTAGCATAGGGGCGTGCGATTGTAGTCAAATCAGACATATGCGCCCCCAGACTTAAAGTTTTGCAGTAATGTTGTC
>JAAEZQ010000030.1 GCA_018222805.1 Vibrionaceae bacterium | reverse complement strand
CCAACCAACTAGTTTTAGATGAAGAAATGTATGACCAGAGTACTGGTGAGTGGTTGCGCGAACCCAAAGGTCTTCGCGGCTCTAAGCCAACAGCGCAAGAAGCATTTGAAGTGTTTAAGAAAGACATCTTAAGCGTAAACCAAGACAAAGAAAGTGGCTTATATACAGTATCGGTTAAGCATTACTCTCCGTATATTGCTCAGCAATGGGTTAATTGGCTGATTGAAGATATCAATAAAGTGATGCGTGCACGTACTATTGCAGAAACTTCACAAAACTTAGATTATCTAAATACCCAACTACAGAAAACTGCTGTAGCCGATATGCAAAGTACCTTTTATAAGCTAATAGAGGAACAAACTAAGAGCTTAATGCTGGCAGAAGTTCAAGAAGAGTTTGTTTTCAAGACGGTTGATCCTGCTGTGGTTCCCGAGTTAAAGGATAGCCCTAAACGAGCACTTATCTGTGTATTAGGTACGTTACTTGGCGGCATGCTAGGTGTCGCAATCGTGTTAGTTCGATTTGCGTTTCGAAAAGATGAAGATATAGAGGATCTTGCATCCAGAGCCTAGGCTACCCTATTTCGGGAGAAGTATTGGGGCGGGTCAGGCTAACTTAAACAAAACAAAGAATTACAAAGAGATAAGTTGATAAGACTGTCTCAAAGTGAATTAAAAGTGTCTTAGTGAATAAAAATGTCTGAGACGATTTTTTTAATATGTTTGGATAAATGCTTAGTTAAATGCGAATAAAAAATGATAATATCCACGGTCATGTGGTTAAATTTTACTTATTCTCTGTTAGCCAAGTGCGGCATGATATTTTTGCTAGTTAGGCTCTACACTGGCATGTGTGTCTTAATCTGAATGTATAATAATATTTCCCTCTAGCCTACATTACCATACATCCCTGAGTAAGGGATAGAGAACAATATCTTTTGCTAATGTTGGCTTCACTAAAACCGATAATCTTGCGTGTGAATAGATCGGTAGCGACGCCCAGATAAAGCCAGTTTTGTTAATTTCCAGATAATAAGTAACATCTGCCACCCACCTTTGTCAGGAGCACTAGCGTCTTAAATGATAGAGTATAATTATTAATATTCATACATAGACATAACGTTGGTGTTTCTTATATCCTCTTAATCAACGTTATACCATTTAATTATATAACATTCAGAAATCAAGTAGCTCGTATAGCTCACTAAGTCGATTGAGAGCTAACGTGGTTTGTCGACAACGGCAAGTTCTGTAACATCTTACAAATTGGAATTTCGGTTAATGGAAGTAATAGCCAATCTTCAATTACCCTCTGTGATTCTTATAAATGTATCCATTTAGAATAGCCATCTATTGTTATTCACAACGCACCGTCATGACTCTAAAAATCTTAGGGTGCGCGGGGTGCGCGCATGTACCGAGTATAAACTTATACTTTACTCTGGTAGTCTTGCAAAGCAGTTCGTTTGAGCTTTTTTTAAAAATGACACCAGTTTTAGAGCGAGTATTTAACAATACAGCGCGAAATGCGAGATTGGTAAAGAGTGCTTAAGCAAATGTGCTCATAAGTCCTTATTGGCTGGAAAATCAATGGATTTCCACTGCTGGCGACAGGCCGAAAACGCTATATGACTATTTTCGAAGAAAGACTAACTAAATATATGTAACCCTGATAGTTACACAGACTTATTTACAGGCTATAAAAAAATGGAAAACTTACTGTTAATAGCATTTTGCTCTTTTTGTGCATGGTTTGCTTTTATTATGGATGGTTCAAGAGGAAAAACCTACTTCTACTTGTCTGTACCTGCAATAGCATTTATGTGTTTAACAACAGTAAGATTTTCGATTTACTATGATCAATATGTTGACTTCAATCAATTTGAACTAACGGAAAAAACATATGCTGTTGTTATGTGGGTATTTGTAAGCTACTCCATATCATTTATACTTTTTCGTTCGATTGTTAAAAATGAGAGTGTAATAAGCTTAGATACCTTGAGAAATAAGTATAGCCCAAGAAAAATCCAAATATCAATTTACATTTTAACGCTTTTAACCTTGTTCGCATTATTAATAAATTTAAGTAATGTTGGATTTAACTTGGCACTCATGGCAACCAATGCTCGACAATATGAACTTAGTTTTGGTAAATATTGGATAGTAAACTATGTTTATTTTCTGCACGTTGTAGTGCTTGTTCTTATTGTCATTAAAGGAAAGCTATTTGGTTGGAGTAAGATAAACCTATTAATTATGTTGGTTATGGTATTGGAATCTGGGCTTCATGGAATAAAATTCACTGTATTTGATGCGCTATTTTTTACATTCTTTTCTTACGTTGCATTAAGTGGTGGATTGTCATCAAAAGTTAAGCTTTATCTTGGTATGATGATAATGACATTTATTTTGTTCTTTTCTGCATTCTCATTCTATATCAGAGGGGGCGGGGGTTCTTATGATCTATTTGCATTCACTAAATACCTCACTCCAAATTACCTTAATTTTTTCTACTACATTGAAGATAGCTTATTTTTTCTAGGATACCCATTTGATGGAATAATAGGTTTCATAACGTTGAACGTAGATCTACCACGAGTACTTCCAGAGGTAGATTTTCATCTCAATAATAAATTCAATATGCTGACTGGCATACCATATATGCTTTCGTATTTCACAATGCTGGGCGTCATGTTTTTTTATTTTGGGACAATGCTATTGACAGAGTATTGCAAGCGTAATGTTAGCCTTGCAAAAGTATTCGTCATCGCATATGTATATTTTTGTTACCTGATGATGTTTTATTCGTATTACTTTGGGACAAAGTATAAATATATCTATTTCCTACTAGTTTTTATTGTTTTGGATGTTCTCGTTAGGAGGAATAATAATAATGCTGATTTCAATTGTGATTCCAGCTTACAACGTTGAGAAGTATATAGCAGATTGTTTAAGGTCAATCTTAGAGAATGAATTTGTAGAAAAAATTATTGAAGTCATAGTAGTAGACGATGGTTCTTCGGACAAAACTTTAGTTGAATGTGAGAAGTTTACCAAGCTATATAAAAATTTGAAGGTATTTAGTCAGGCGAACGCAGGACAATCTTCCGCAAGAAATAAAGGTATAGATGAAAGTGCTGGTAAATACATATGGTTTATAGATTCAGATGACTATTTAGCTAGCGGAGCGATACCGACGGTAGTTGAAAACTTGTTAACTTTGCCGGATATTGATATGCTCGCATTCAATGGTGATGCATTTATTGATGGCAGTTTTCAAGACAGTAATTCTATGGTGGAAAAGTTGAACTATAGAAGGCCGACTATAGATCAGGAACTAGTGACCTCATATGAATTATTTAAAAAATCTATAGAACAAGGTAAATATTTTGTTCAGCCTTGCCATTATATATGTAAGAAATCTATTGTAAATGACGTAAGGTTCAAGGAAGGGGTAATATATGAGGATAACCTTTTTACAACTATTGCTCTGTCAAAGTGTAAAAATGTTAGACTAATAGAAGACTCTCTTTATAACCGACGCTTGAGACCAAATTCAACAACGACAAAAAATTACTCTAGAAGAAATAGTGACAGTTTTTTGATTATACTGGATGAGTTGTTAAATGTTCGAAAAGAAGTTGTTAGTTGTCTCCCTGAAAAATCTTTTGACTGCTATCTAAAATCAATTTTAGTGGATACTATATACATGATGTCGCTCGTTGGTGGCTATGAATATAAATCAAAATTGTCCACCATAAAAAAAGTCTTTAGACATTCACCTAGAGCGGTCTTTGGAATTAAGATTATTATTCTTATGTTTTTAAGTGAACGAATGGTAAGGTTTTATAAAAATGCAAAAAATCAATTCTGAGGTGGCTGTTATACTTCCTTTTGCAGAGAATTATGATGCGCATTTTGGTGGGGCTATTGCTAGGTGGTGTCATGAAGTGTCAAAAAAATCAGATACATTTAGTTATAAAGTTTTTAGTGCTACCAAAGATAAAGGTTACACAGAAGGGTATGAAACAAGTCTGTATGGAAATTATTGTTTTTTGTTGAAAGTTTTAGAAAGAAAATACTCAAACAAAAAACTGTTTAGAGATATTATATATCAAATAAAGAGATTTACGTGTCGTGACGAATTTTGGTTGTTAAGTATTTTTTATCGCATATTGAAACATGATATTGTTATTGTACATAATAGACCCAATATACCATTTTTACTTAGGAAACTAGGGTATAAAGGAAAGATTCTGCTTCACATGCACAATAGTCATATTGTAAATTTAAATAATGTTAATATTAGTCGATTGAATTCTTCAGTTGATTCAATTGTTTATTGCTCGAGTTTTTTGAGGAACGAGGCACTAAGTCTTAGTGCGGGAAATTCAAATGATTCGTTTGTAGTATATAATGGTTGCACCACGTTTGATTTTTACAAGAAAGATTTACCAAAAGAAAAAATAGTCTTGTTTGCCGGCCGTCTCATACCGGACAAAGGGGTAGCAGAACTAATAGCTGGATTTGAATTGTCAGAATTATCTGATTATAAACTTATGATCGTAGGTGGAGCTAATAGTGGCAAAGATAATTCAACAAACGATTATATATTGCACCTGCAAGATTTAGTGTCAAAATCTACCAAAAATGAAAAAATTGAATTCTTGGGATATCTAGATCATCAAGAGTTGTTATCATTAATGCGGAAATCAGATATTTTTGCTATGCCATCTAAATGGGAAGAGCCTTTTGGTATGGTAGCTTTAGAAGCATATTTGTCTAATTGTAAAATTGTAGCAACGCCAGGTGGAGGGGTTTCGGAATTTTTGGTTAAAGATGCTAATTATTGTGATTGTGAACCTAAAACTATCGCAGAAGCATTAGAAATAGCTAGCAAAAATACGGAATACAGCCCAAGAAACGATATGTCTTGCTTTAAATGGGAAAAAATCAGCAAATCTATGGAGAAGGTTCTAAAGGAGTTAGTTAATTGTTAAGAGTTTTCTTTCAAGCAGGTATTGGTAGTATTGTAAGCGCAGGTGCAAATTTAATTACTGTTCCATTGCTTGCAACTAGCTTAGGCATTGAAGAATATGGCAGGCTTTCGCTTCTACTTACGGTATTATTAACAATGCAAGTTTTGTCAAACCTTCAACCATGGCAAGCTTTCATTCATTATTGGAGTGGCTGTAATCGCACTGTTGAAAGAATTGATATAATGAAAACAACTTTGTTTTTGGAGTTGTCTTCTTGTTTTATTGGCTCAATATATTTTTCTATTATTTACTTATCTGGTTTTTTTGAAAATGAGTTCCAAAGTGGCTTAGAGTTTACATTGCTACTATTGGCTCTCTTATGTAACCCGATGTCATTGACAGTAGCACTTAATAGAGTAAGAAATAGGTTTATAGTAGTAAGCCATTGCGAAATAATTCGTTCACTTATTAGACTTATTGGTGCTACTTTTTGTTTTTATTTTAATGATATTATTGTTTATATTTGGTCTTTCTTTATAAGCAACCTTTTAGCATCTGCTTACGGATATTATTCATTAAAGAATGACTTGTATTTCATATTGATGTTAAAGGATCTTAGGAATAACTTATTGCCGAGTGTTTCTCACAGTATATTCTTTAAAAGGTGTTTGAGGTATTCAATTTATGCAATGGGTAAGGCAGTCGTTGATTTACCAGTTCAACACTTAGATAAAATAGTAGTCCATCAAATCTTAGGTAATGCCGGTGTAGGCCTATTAGATATTGCAAAGCGAATTTGTCAGGGCTTCGCTGTTATAATTAATGTTGTCAATCAAGTGATTTTTCCTTATATGGTTAAAAGACTTTCTATAGTCGAGTTTGTAGAGGTAAAAACTCAGGTTATGGGATATACAAGATGGAGTTTTTTATTGATAAGTTCACTTGTAGTAGTTGTGTTTTTAATTGTAAATAATGTTTTTAATGAATATTTTGTTGCTTTTGAATGGCTGGAATTTAGTTTGAAGTATTCAAGTGCATTTTTAATTGTTAGTTCCTTTATTTTGATTCATGTTTTATTCCAAGCCGCTGGATTTATTAAGAAAGATCTGGTTTTTTTGATGTTTGCTAACGTTTTATATCTTACTGGTGTCTATTTTATTTTGCCTTACTTAGGAATGGATGCAATTATTATTTTCTATTTAATACAAGCTTTACTGGTTTTGTCTTTCAAACTATTTATTCTTAATAAATCAAAAAAGGTCATTTTGTGAAAATTCTTTTTGGTACTGATATAATATTTGGTAAATCATCTGGTGAAGTCTACCATGTGTTAGGAGTTTTAAATTCTTGGGCATCTAACTCTGAAGTGAAAGTGAGCTTTTACACCCATGAATGTAATATTGCCCTACTAAAAAACTTGGGTATCGATTCAAAGGTAAATTTGATTCCATTTTACTCGTCAATTATGAAAAAAGGGCTTTTTAAGAAAATAGGATATTTTTTTTCACTGAGGAATTATCTGAAGAAACATGATTTCGATGTGCTTTATTTGAGATCTACTTTCTGGTCAAAATTTTATTCTTTCATTCATGACTCTAATGTCTTCTATACAATAGAGTATAATGGCTTGCTAGAAAAGGAAATGGTTGGTTGGAAGCAATATCTTATTCCTTTTGCAAAGTTTTTAATGAAAAAGGAACATTCTACGTCTAATTTAAATATTGTTGTTGCAGGTGGTATTGCTCATTACTATAAGTTGCATGATTTCTTAGATAATTGGAATGTTATACATAATGGAATGAACGCGAATGACTTGGATATTATTGAAGCTCTAGGCGAAGTTAATAGAAATAATGATTTCATTTTTGTTGGTAATTTAGCTAAATGGCAAAATTTTGATAACCTAATTTCTTTTTGGTTAAACAACAATACGAGTTTGTCTGCGCGAGGAGTTAAGCTTCACATTGTTGGTGGGGGATCTCAACGAGACATGCTAGCAAAACTGATAAAAGAAAATGACTTGGAAAATTCTGTAGTTTTACATGGGCCATTGTATGGTGAAGAGATGTATTCATTACTCCGTTCATGTCAATTTGGGCTAATATTAGACGAACGACTTTATGAAGGTAAGTTGCTTTTTTCACCTTTGAAACATTTCCAATATCAGGCTTGTGGATTAAGAACGCTCTATTTAAGTGACAGCGAAAGAATTGATCCTGAAGGTCTAGATATATCTATTGTAAAATCAAGCGATAAAGTAAACTTGGAAAAATTGAGTTACAATAACAAATTTGATAGTGAGGTAAGGACCTGGAATGTTGTTTCAGCTCAACTGGTTAAACTCATAAAAGCGAAAGTTGACAGATGAAAACGGTTACAATTGTACAAAACTCAATGAAAACCACTGTTATATTTAGACTTTCTTTAATTCGTCGTCTTATAAGTGATGGATATCGAGTTAACATATTAGCTTTAAATGATTGCGATAACTCATTAATTGAATTGAAAAAAATTGGATGTGACGTCTATCCAATTGATGGTTTTAAGTCTGTGAGTGAGTTTATTAAATATCTTGCTTCTTTAAATTATAAATATTTGCAGTTAGCAAAGTCCACGGATGTTTTTTTGGTTTTCTTTATAATCAGTTACTTACTTATCCTCCCTGGTAGTATGGTAAAGAAGGCCCGTATGATAGTTTCTATCGAGGGTTTGGGGACTATCTTCATGCGCTCAAGGATTTTATGCAAATTGCTTAAGTTTTTACTGTCGAGAAAAAATATTACCAGACTGTTTTGCAATAAAGATGAGAACAGGCTTCTTGGGCGAGAAGGTGATACGATAACAAATGGTATCGGTATTGAGCTTTCAAAGTTTAGAGGAGTAAAGGTATTAAACGAATCTAAAACAACAAAGCTTCTCTATGTAGGAAGGCTTATAAAAGATAAGGGTGTGTTAGATGCAGTCGAATGTTTGAGGCAGCTATTGGATATCGGAGTGAACGCTTCTTTAGATTTAGTTGGTGACATTTATCCAGATAATCCAAGCTCTTTAACAAATCAACAAATATCTCATTTTAGAGAGGAGTTTGGTGACAATATTAAGTTTCATGGTTTCGTGAGCGATACTGTACCTTATTACCTTTCTTCTGATATCTTGCTGTTACCATCATTGCGTGAAGGGTTTCCTGTATGTGTAATGGAAGCTAACGCTTGTGGGGTGCCTGCTATTGTTTATGATGTACCTGGCTCACAAGATGCAATTGTTAGCTACGTGAATGGTCAGGTAGTGCCCTATGGAGATATTGGTTTAATTAAAAAGGCAGTAGTTGAAATAAAATCAAATTATGAAGAATACTCGAGGAAATCGCGAGGTTATGCTCTTGTTAACTTCGATTGTGAATCTAAAAATTCTTTATTTTTAAATGCGATAAAATATAAGCTACAGTTTGACGAAGCTAGATTCTAAAAGCATTACACAGGTCGAGAATTATGCACTTGAAAAGGAGAGACTTAAATCGGTTAAACTAGTTATGACCCCCAATATCAACTTTCTGTTACTGTAGATAACACTGTTAAGGAAAATGATATTCATTCACTGCATAATTCAAGTTAATAACTATCAAAGTAAAGTTAAGGTTCGGTTGCTTTCTGGATATGTGACACATCAGTGTAAGAGGTATATATATCCCTTCCAAATGATAACCTTTGTTGAGTTGCCTGCTCGATTTTAATTCTTAGATATTACTTTGAGTAAACAAAATCCATTTAAGGTCGTCAATGTAATCACAGTCTGTCGCTAATACTTATCAGGTTTAAGTAAGAAAATTAAAATAGAATAACTCATTATAGTGCTGGGTTGGTACTATAGATTCTAGATGCCAATTTGGATATGACCTGAGACAAGTAAGGGTAGGAGAGATTGTCCAAAATTTCGCAGGTTCAGATGCGCATGTTTAAATCTGCCGAAAAAGAAAATAATTTTGAAGTGAGTATTAATCTTTAAAATCAAAGTCCCTATTGGATGCAGAATACTTAAGCAAAGTTTACGCAAGGTGATAAATGGCAGGAGAATTCATTAATTTTTCTTATTAAAAAATAAAGTGTGTAATGGATGTAAGCTAATCGAATAAGGCAATAGAAAACCTTATATGACTGTTGTAGTCATGTAATTTCTGTCATTTAGCTTGCGCTTGTGTGAAAGATTTTAGCAAATTTTGTGGATAAAATAAGAATATATGAGTTATTTAATGGCTGTGAGGAGGTTGGTTTGTCTGGCACATTTTGTATTTCATTAGACTATGAATTAATTTGGGGAATGCATGACTGCATTACAGAAGACTACCTTGTAAATATATCTAAGGCAAATGAAGCTGCAAAGGCTATTTTTGATAAGCTTAATAAGTTTGATGTTAAATGTACTTGGGCTATTGTAGGGTTAGCGGCGCTTAAAGGTAATGAAGAACTTTTAAATGTAATGTCCTCTGGCGTGAAATTTAATTATTTTGATGAGGAGTTAAATTCTATTTCAAGAATAGAATCCCTATCGAATATGAAGTCTTGCTTTTTGAGGTTTGATAAATTATTTGATTGTATCTGTGAACACAAAAATCATGAAGTAGCGTCTCATACTTTTTCACACCTTTATCTATTAGAGACCTCATCGCCAGTAAAAGATTTCAAAGTAGATCATGACTTATTTTCATCCAACTTAAGTCTATCAGAAGGTTTAAAGTCGGTTGTATTTCCAAGAAATCAATATACTAATGAAGTTATAAATAGTTTATCTGATATGGGATATACGCATTTTAGGGGTAACCAGCGGAATTGGATTTATAAACCTAGATCTGGTGAACAAACTAGTTTTATTTTGCGTGTTTTTCGTTATTTAGATAGTTTTGTTAATATCTCAGGACATAACTCTTATTCTCACGATGAATTAGTTTCGGAACATAGAGTGAAAAATGTGCCTGCAAGCTTTTTCTTGAGACCATCAGTTAATTCGGTTGTTGACTATTTCATGTTGAAAAGGATAAAGAAAAGCATGACGTATTCAGCTAGAAATAATAAGGTTTTTCATTTGTGGTGGCACCCTCATAATTTTGGTAAAAATTTGGAGTCTAATCTTAGGAATCTTAATAGTATATTGGTACACTATATTTATTTGAAAGAAAAGTATAACTACAAAACTTTACAAATGAAGGAACTATGATGGTGGGTGAATTCTCAATAAAACATGTGTTAGCTAATAAAGATGTAATAGATGAAGTTATTGGCCTTGGTAAAACTTATTATAATGAAGGGAGCGAATTATTAAACGGAAAGTATTTGTCTTGGCTCTATCTAGATAACCCTAATGGACAGGCTAAATTAGTTTGCTCTTATGCTAATGATTTATTGGTTGGTGTAATAGCCCTTATACCATTTAATTGTTATATTTCCGGCGATTTAAGAAGTGGTTATTTTGCGTCTAATGTATTAACTCATCCGTCTTATAGAGGAAAAAATCTCTTTATAAAAATGATTAGATATAGCCAAACTATATTGCATGACGAGCAATCTTTTTTGGCCGGACATCCAAATGACTCAGCGCTGCCTGGCTGGAAAAGGACAAAAATGAATTTTGGCGCCCCACTTTTTTCTTGTATTACTTTAAGAAAGCCCGGGACTAAAGTTGTAGAACTCTCAGAAGAATACTCTTCTATGCTAGATGTTCTTTATGACGAAATTCGATATAATCAAGAAAAACACTTACACCTTCCCAGCATTGATTACTTGAAGTGGCGATACAATGATTGTCCGACTAAAAAATATAAAGTTTGTTTGGTTATTGATAAAAAAACAAACAAGCCATTAGGGTTGAAAGTGGTTAGGCTCATTAGAGGATATCCTCTGATTACTTTAGGAACGATATGCTCTCCACATAATACTAAATTGGTTGTAAGCTCGAGTTGGCTTCCTACGATTTGTATTGTCGAAGAGCGATTCAAGAGTTTATTTATTAATGACTTTGTGTTTAAAAAGAAAATCAATTGCTTTTTGACTTGCTTTTCTAATGAAGAGAAAACCAACTTGCAGAGTCTTGATATCTTGGCGAGCGATATTTTTTGAATTTTAATTTTGAATGTGGATAAAAGTAAATCGAATAAATTTTGACGAAGCTTTTCATGAGGCACATATTGATTCGGTTTTCTTTTATCTGTGACTGAAGTTTATTGTTTTATCAGGCTTTAATGGCGTTGTTGACCAAATCAATTGAACCTTTCCTCAGTCCTGCGATCTGATCCCATGTAGTCGAAGCATGGTGTTTTTATGGGTAAATCTAAAAAGAAGATAGCGAACTGGAGTGAGTACAATGAAGCCTTGTGCAAACGAGGCTCAGTAACGTTTTGGATTGACGACTCAGCCGTTGAAGCGTGGCAATGTAAAAGTCACCACGGTAAGCGTGGTAGAGGCTTTCAATTTGCTGATACTGCTATTGAAACAGCTTTGATGATTAAAGGGATATTTTCTCTCCCGTTACGTGCGCTTCAAGGTTTTATCGACTCCATATTTTCCTTAATGAACGTTCCTTTGCGCTCCCCTAACTACACCAGTATTAGCAAGCGTTCAAAGACCGTTCAGGTAAAATATAAGAACAAATCTAAAGGCTCAGTTCGCCATATCGCTATTGATTCAACAGGTCTAAAAGTCTTCGGTGAAGGTGAATGGAAAGTTAAAAAACATGGAGCCGAAAAACGTAGGACTTGGCGTAAACTGCATCTGGCCGTTGATGTCGATACCCATGATGTGATTAGCGCAGAAGTCAGCCTCGTCAATGTTGGTGATAGCGAAGCTCTCCCAACACTATTGAATCCGCTTCGTAGAAAAGTTTATTCCGTATCAGCAGATGGTGCTTACGACACCAAAAAGTGCCATGAAGTATTGCAGAACAAGGGTTGCAAACCTCTCATACCTCCCAGAAAAAATGCTGGTTATTGGGAAGAGGGACACCCTCGAAATGAAGTGGTCGGTGCCCTTAAAAACGGTTCACTAGCTCAGTGGAAAACCGATTCTGGCTATCACGACCGTTCAATCTCTGAGACGGCAATGTCCCGATATAAAGGACTGACTAGCGGCACATTGAGCTTGAGATGCTATAACGCTCAAGTTGGTGAGGCTTTAGCAAACGTCAAAGCAATGAACAAAGTCCTAGGGCTAGGTATGCCTATTAGAAACTAACAGGTGGACTTTGTAGGGTAACTTCATCCGTTGCTTGATTTGATCAACAAGGCCGGCTTTAATTGAAATGCTTTAAATTATTAATAGGTAGGTAGAATGAAAGTAGCTATCGCAGGTACAGGCTATGTCGGTTTATCCAACGCCATGCTTTTGGCTCAAAATAACCAAGTTATTGCAGTTGATATTTTGGAAGAGAAAGTAAGACTTCTTAATGGTAAGAAGTCTCCAATTGTAGATGAAGATATTCAATATTTCTTGGAAAATGAGAATATTGATTTCCAAGCCACCTTGGATTCGCGGCTGGCATACGATGGTGCTGAGTATGTTATTATAGCTACCCCAACCGATTATGATCCTGAAACTAACTATTTTGATACTAGTTCAGTAGAGGCGGTGATTAAAGAGGTTCTGGCTATTAACCCAAATGCCACAATGGTTATCAAATCTACAGTACCTGTAGGTTACACAGAACGCATTCGTAAAGAAATGCAATGTGAAAACCTGATTTTTTCTCCAGAGTTTTTACGTGAAGGTAAAGCACTTTACGACAACCTTTATCCGTCACGGATTATTATTGGTGAGCGCAGTGAACGAGCAGAGATTTTTGCTAAAATGCTGCTCGAAGGAGCGATTAAGAAAGACGTTGAGGTTCTATTCACTCATTCAACAGAAGCCGAGGCCGTGAAGCTTTTTTCAAACACTTACCTCGCTATGCGTGTTGCTTATTTTAATGAGCTTGACTCTTATGCCGAGTCACATGGTTTAGATGCTCGACAGATTATTGAAGGTGTGGGGTTAGATCCTAGAATTGGCTCTCACTATAACAATCCATCGTTCGGTTATGGCGGTTATTGCTTACCAAAAGATACCAAACAGTTACGGGCCAATTATGCTGATGTTCCAAATGAAATTATTGGAGCCATCGTAGAAGCGAACAAGACGCGCAAAGACTTTGTGGCTGATTCTATTATTAGGCGGAATCCCGAACGCGTTGGTATTTACCGCCTTATTATGAAAGCGGGGTCAGATAACTTCCGCGCATCTAGCATCCAGGGAGTCATGAAACGCATTAAGGCGAAAGGTATTGAAGTTGTTGTCTATGAGCCTGTACTGACAGAAGATGAGTTTTTCCATTCACAGGTAATTCGTGATTTGGAAGAGTTTAAACAAAGTTGTGACGTGATTGTATCGAACCGAATGGTAGATGAAATTCGCGATGTTGCTGAAAAAGTGTATACCAGGGATTTATTCGGTAGCGATTGAGCATTGAACCTAATCTAACACTGTTTCGAGTCTGAATTTTACTTCCGATGAATACGTTAACGAGCAGCCAGTATTTTGAACGTTGCTCTTTTTTATCCAACTAATGCCATTGAATAGGCTGTATAAAATTCCAAGGACAACGTCATGATTAAACACTGTTTGTTTCCTGCAGCAGGGTATGGAACTCGTTTTCTACCCGCAACCAAATCAATGCCAAAGGAAATGATGCCGGTAGTCAATAAACCATTGATTGAATATGGTGTGGAAGAGGCTATCCAGGCTGGAATGAATCATATGGCCATTGTTACTGGTCGTGGTAAACATACCCTGATGGATCACTTTGACAAGAACTATGAGCTAGAACACCAAATTAGCGGCACCTCGAAAGAATTATTACTCGATGATATTCGATCACTCATCGACTCTGCATCATTTACCTACATTCGTCAGCGTGAAATGAAAGGGCTGGGCCATGCCATTCTGACAGGCAAAGAACTGGTTGGTGATAACCCATTTGCGGTGGTGTTAGCTGATGACCTCTGTGTAAACCAGGACAAAGGTGTTTTGCGGCAGATGGTCGAACTGTATAACAAGTTCCGTTGCTCGATTATCGCGGTACAAGAAGTTCCGGAATCTGAGACCCACAAATATGGGGTGATTGCCGGAGGGCAACTTAAAGATGATTTGTTCCGAGTGGATAATATGGTCGAGAAACCCATGCCGGGTACGGCACCAAGTAACCTTGCGATCATCGGCCGCTACATTCTGACACCGGATATCTTTGAACACATAGAAAATACTGAACCTGGCAAAGGCGGTGAAATCCAGATCACCGATGCGCTATTAAAACAGGCCCAGCAGGGCTGTGTGATGGCCTATAAATTCAAAGGTAAGCGATTCGACTGTGGTAGTGTGGAGGGTTACATTGAGGCAACCAATTATTGCTACCAAAACCTCTATTTGACTCCTCCAGCCGACAAGCAACAGGCGCATCAACGAGAAAGTGTTGACGAACTTTTGCCTGTATAATGCTGTAAACGTTTGGGGTAAAGCGGCTTAGCAGAGAAAGCCGCTATCTTTCAGGAAGAGGTAGTTGGTATCTCGATTTCCCACCTATTACGCTGAGTAGCTAGATCTTATTTATTACAATATGAAGGGGTTTAAGGAGAATATCGCTGAAGCTGACATTCTATGGGAGTAAGGTTTGAGCTTTTTGTGGAGTTTACACGGGGAGGTAATCTATTTACTTTTAACACCGAACGCAACACATCGTTAAAATACCACATGTTGTGATTATCACTTAGATTTGTTAGGCGCATTTATTTAATATCATCACCCAAAGAAGAGATTAACTTTACGCCAGTTCGATGATACATGAACACCTCCGGTGTATAGGTGACTTCCTTTAATTTAGATAACTTAATATCGTATCTATAGCCAAACAGAGTTGACAGCATTGTTGATTTCAAACCAGAATAATACCCTAATTATTTTGTAATTACGAAATCAAAATTTAGTGGTGTAATTCTAGTGCTTTTTTAAGCGCTGCTTCATAGTCAGCCGTCAGATTTAACTACCCAGCTTTTACAGCCAACGCGATTAATCCAGTCATCTTGTCCAAAACGAGACTTTTCAATTGGATGTGGTTGGCTCGTACACTTAATACCATAAGTTGCAACTACCTAGTCCCTGTGTGTTGAAAGTACTTTTCCAATTGATTTCACCATTATAATGTCGTCTCCTGATATTGGTACACATATAACACTAGTCCGATATAAACAATACTCTACTGCTAGCTCACTTTTACGTGTTTTTTGTTTGACGATGAAAGCTTACCACTTGCTATCGTTTTGATTCTACTGGCAGCAAGCTAATCTACGATTAACCCCAAATTAATCCAGCCCACGAAACCTCAAGTTTCACATCAACTACCTTGCCTTTAGTCTGTTTCTGAATACGAAATTAATGTTCGTAATTTTGCTTTGAAGCCAGAGGCCCTGGAAATTGGTCCTCTGGCTTCGCTTCTATTGAAGCTTAAACTTTGTGTAGAAAGTGAATAGTGTTTGCTTGATTACGTCGGCTTCAACAGCAGCGCCATACAGAACCAGATTGCCTTCATTATCTACGAATAAATGCCCTTGTAGCCAATTATCAATTGTGCTTGATGTGCAGTTTTGTGGGTAAAACTCTGCCTCGATCATTCCTTCCTCAGTTCTAATCCGTAGTTGGCCATTATTGATTTCGCAGTTACCTGTAAAGCCAAAGGTACCGTCTAAATAAATGGTTAGTGCATGTCCATCCTCATTGACGTAGCTGCCAACCAAGTCAGTGAATTTAGGCGGTGCGACATACACCAACTCGCCATTTTGTGTATAACTATCCGCCGCTGGATCTCCATTACCATGATAACCCGCCGTCATAATTTGATAGCTCAAAATTCAATCCTTGGTTGGGGCAGACAGTATGTCATTCCCACCAAATGTATACAGTGTGTTGGTATTGAGATTTGCCCGATATAGTTTGCCGTAGTCACCAGAGAAGTGGCCAGTTTTGTATTCAAAACTCGCATAATTCTCATAGTAAAAAACCTGGTTATCCTTTGTGATCATCGCCAATTGCTGGCCATTGCGAGGACGGGTATATCCGAGCACAAAATATTCAGTGCTATCCTGGCTAACATAGACGTCTGTTTGAGGTGATAGGTTTTGCTCTGGTTGGTATATTTGATCACCATCTATACTGCCACCTTCTTCACTTCCGCATCCTACTAAAAGAGAAACCAATACCACTGAAAATATAGATTTTTTTCATTGTTACCTCTATTGATTTTTATTAATGACCGCGCTGTGCGGCTTTATGGTCGACTCGAGTATGGGTCGATATCTAACCTGCCGTTTAGCGTATATCCGTCTGAGTGCGTTCGATTCCAATAAGATGGTATTCATCTCGATTTATTTGGTGCACTTGGTTAACTTGGCAAGGCTTGATCACTCATTTAATTGCGACCTGCAAGTGGCAACAATTTAGGATATTTCAAAATTATCCTGATGCTGTACGATATCGACTTTCTGCACTAGCTCAGTTTCAGGTGTTAATTCGACACATCGTTATTCTGTTTGGGGGGGAGTTAACCTTAGCTTCTTTTTTCTCATTAATAGCGACTGGTTCAATGACGTCTGGCGAGGTGGCGTCAAGCAGGTGATCAAGCGCAATTTTCTGTGGCGCAATAGCGCGCTCTACTTTGACCATTATCGCCTAGGCTTCTTTGAGTTAACGTATTCTTACTCTCGGTATCTTTTTGGGACTATTGAGTGCAGCTTAGCATCTTCGTATATGTATGGTCTAACTTAAACGAGTCTGCAACCGTTGTAACATCGCATGGGTTGTTGAATTGCCAAATGTCACTGGCATTGCTGTGTTAGTCTTTTGGGGTTGGATTGGCAATCTGGTTCATCTTTGTTTTCCGCGTTCTAGTCCTAGATGCTTGTTGTAGTGCTTAGGTACCAATCGGTACTCTTCGTCGGTCGACGCAAATCTGAGCCACTCATTTAGCACTCTTCACTAAGCCAGCTCATTACGGGCCTTTTGAACTAAGAACTGACCGGGCCGGATAGACCGTTCGGTCAGTGGAAGTGGCTGTGCTAAATGAAGAACCGATAGTGTTTAATTCGGCTTAAGTTTCCAATCCCTGTATCGCATGGCGTTATTTTCCAAAGGCATCGGTAACAGGACATAAGTCCATTGATCTACCTGAAAATATTGCGCTGCGGCTCTAAAACAATAGCTTAGAAATTGCTTCTCACTGGCGATATTCACCATTACAGTATTAATGCTATAACACACGTCAGCTATGGGGTGTCTCTGCTGTTCATGAAGGGCGAGGCACAGTGTTCGGCAATAAACCAAATGCCGCCGCCACACCTGCTCCTTCTCCATTTGTCCCTCCGCTTCCAATAAGGCCGCATAGTATTTCACCAACGGCAGTTCTGGGTGGCTGATATGCCAACCCAAGTCTTCAAACACTCGATTGCGTGAATAGACGATGGCCTGGGCATGTTGGCAGGTAAGGCGTCGCAACGACTTATCTTGCTGATATGCTTCCCAATATTGTTCCGCTATCGACTCCATTTCCTCTTGCGTTTCAAGACTCGAGGGAAGCTCGCCATCTCGCTGTAATATTTCAAAAATTCTTGGGTGTTGTGCACCCAATGCGAAACCCGCAAGCGACGGGAGGTCAGTTTGGCTCTCAGAAAAGTGCCAGGGCTGACTAAAATTAAGAAGTGTCATTTTTGCACCCCTAACATCAGATCGTTGAATGCTTGTCCGTCTTGGGCGTTTGACATCGCCCAGTTCACCATTAACCAGATTCTGCCGAATGCGGATCAGACGGTGGTCAAAGTCGATATGATCCCAAAATAAACCATGAACTTCACAGCTGCGCATTCCGGTCCAGAATCGCACAATAAAGTAGTCCTGCCACTGGGGTTCGACGGCACCTAGAAAGGTATGAACTTCGTCAATGGTCATGGGATGGGAGTCGGATTCTTCCTCTTTTAATGCTTTATAACGGCGAAGCGGATAGGTGAACTGAAACTCATCAGCCGCCAGGCTCATAATGGCCACCAGTGGCCAAAAAATTCCGTTAATCCGCCGGTTGGACAGTTTTTTCTTGCCGTTCTTGCCGGGGGTCTGCATCAAGGATTGACGAAAATAATCGACATTGGCCAGCCGGATTTCATTGATGAGGGTATTGCCGAACTCTGGGATCAGATAGCGATCTAACGTATTGCGCACCGTTTTTTGATAGCTGGTTTTCCACTTGGCTTTTTGCCGATCAAACCATGGGTTAGCAAAACTGTCGAAGAAGGGGTACAGGCGATCTGGATGTTTTTCCCGCTGTAGAGTTTCAAACAGCGCCACTTTTTTGCTGTGCGGGAAATAGTCTCGGTACTGAAATGTCTCAAGCGCAATTTCGGCGTTCATCTGTTTTAGCGTTGCCTGCGCAAGTCTGAGGTTTTTTGGGGGGCGCCATCTGTTTGGTGCCTTCACGAAAGCGGCGACCGTACAATAGACGTCAGTTTATGGTCGCTCTCCGCCGTGCTGAAAACGTGTGGGCCAACCGTGAGGTGGCTGGTGGGAGCGTCGAGTCGGCGTCTGGCGCTCAGCAATCCGGCACGGACGATCCACGTGATGCTCGGGATCCGGCAGGTCGACACACCGCACGAAGTGAGGCCGACGATCACCGCCTGAGGCGGACACAATGTCGCAAATCGAACGATTTTTAGGGTGCATTTTTGCGCCATGACTTCTCAGGTTTTTGCGCGGTGTTTTTCTTTCGGGGCATTTTCTCGCCCGCCTTGGCCAAGGGGAAATTCAGACGATGTGGCGCCGAAAAAATTCGGCACCAAGTGTCTCAAACGTCGCTGTATTGCGGAAAAAAACCTCTCTGCCTGGTAAGTTGTCTCTTATTAACTCGTTGACATATAACAACTATTTCATAGTTGATTAAGATTGGCCCCAACAGGTCTAACTATTTTGCAAAAGAAGTATCGTTTACGCGGGTGTCCTTTCCTAACTTAGCTCGGATAAAGCGAGTTATTTTCCAGATATACGCCAAGACAACAGAGTAAACAATAAATAATGCAATAAATAGCATAAACATTATTACTTCAGGAATGTTTGTTGCCTCACCATAAATTCCGAATGACGCATACATTGCGGCGATCAAACATATAGCAACTAGCGTTTGTCTTGGACCTAAGCCTAAACGCTGGAAAATGTGATGCAAATGTTCTCTGTCCGGTTTAAATGGGGAATCGCCTCTTCTAACTCGGCGAATCATAATTGCTGCCATGTCCATTAATGGTACTGCAATAAGCCAAAGTGCAGTTACTGGTCGCATAAGTGGAGTGCCTTCCGTTTGGCTTACTCCTAGCAGTAGCCAGATGACCGTAAAGCCAATCATCATGCTTCCCGCATCACCCATAAAGACTTTACGTTCTCGTCCCAATACCCCTAAATTCATAAAAATATAAGGCAGCATTGCTACAATAATGACAACGCATAGGTAAGCTAAACCGTGCTGACTGTCTACTTGTAGCAAGAATGCAATAGCACCAAAAGTTACGATAGATAGTCCACCCAACAAGCCATCAATACCATCCACCATGTTAAACGCATTAATCGCTCCAGTGACAGCCAGAATGGTAACTAGTGCCCCCCCCAAGCCTAATGATATCTCACCGATTCCGAACAAATTGCCTAAGCTATGTAGCTCAATACCAGCAACTTTCATCATTATAATCGATAATATGGCTTGAACTCCCATACGGATTTTAAAACTCAGATCGATTTTATCGTCAACAGCACCGACAAAAGTAAGGACGGCAATACATAACAAGAACAGCCAGCTATGTTCGATTGCTTCGGGCCGAAAAGTTAAGTACTGCGCTAACACTAAACAAATAGAAATGCCGCCAACCAATGGGATTGCACCATCGTGCAGTTTTCTTGCGTTTGGTTTGTCTACCAACCCTATTCTTTTTGCAACTTTTCGCATTAGGAATAAAGTGGTAAATGATGAGAAAAAGATAAAACTAAGCTCAAGGAACATAATTTAGCCAACATTTATTTTGATTATATTGATTGATTTTAGATCAAGTTTACTTTTTTAAAAAGTCAGAATTGATTGTAAAGCTTGGAGCTTTAACGTTTAGGATTCAAGGCTAGTCCCACTTTACAGATTCTGATACTCTTCGGTTAGAGATTACGTAAGGACTGAATGATGAAAATAGCAGTAGCTGGTACAGGCTATGTTGGCTTATCTAACGCCATGTTGATAGCGCAGAACCACGAAGTTGTAGCGTTGGATATTATTTCAGAAAAGGTTGAGTTGCTAAACAATAAGCAATCTCCAATAGCCGATGCGGAGATCGAGGGCTTTCTAGAGAACAAGCAACTAAATTTTGTTGCTACGACGGATAGAGAACTCGCTTATCGTGGAGCTCAATACGTGGTTATTGCCACACCTACCGATTATGACCCGACGACGAACTACTTTAATACCTCTTCGGTAGAAGCTGTGATTAAAGACGTGATGTCCATTAATCCAGATGCCGTGATGGTCATCAAGTCGACAGTGCCAGTCGGTTATACCGCTCGTATCAAGCAAGAAATGGGTTGCGAAAATATCATCTTCTCACCTGAATTTTTACGCGAGGGTAAAGCGCTTTACGACAACCTACACCCATCTCGCATTATTGTGGGCGAGCGCAGTGAACGTGCCGAGACTTTCGCAAGTTTGTTGGTTGAAGGGGCGGTAAAGGAAGATATCCAAGTTTTATTTACCGATTCAACAGAAGCTGAAGCGGTTAAGCTGTTTTCAAACACTTACTTGGCGATGCGTGTTGCGTATTTTAATGAGCTAGATTCTTATGCCGAAGCGCATGGCTTAGACGCACGTCAAATCATCGAAGGGGTGGGCTTAGACCCTCGCATTGGTAATCACTACAATAACCCATCATTTGGTTATGGTGGTTACTGTCTACCAAAAGATACCAAGCAGCTTCTGGCGAATTACCAAGATGTACCAAACAACATCATTGGCGCGATTGTAGATGCGAACCGCACGCGTAAAGACTTCGTTGCAGAGTCGATCATCAAGCGTCAGCCTAAGGTCGTAGGTATCTATCGCCTGATCATGAAGGCAGGTTCTGATAACTTCCGTGCATCTTCTATTCAAGGCATCATGAAACGCATCAAAGCCAAAGGCATTGAAGTTGTGGTATATGAACCAGTGCTTCAGGAAGACGAGTTCTTTAACTCTCGTGTGGTGAAAGATTTGAACGAGTTTAAACAGACGGCGGATGTGATCGTTTCAAACCGTATGGTGGAAGACCTAGCGGACGTCGCTGATAAAGTCTATACACGTGATCTGTTTGGTAGCGATTAATTTCAATTTTGTTTAACGCTAAGGGCTCCTTAAAAGGAGCCTTTTTTTCAGTTGGTAATTAAAAATGATAAAAAAATGTCTATTCCCAGCAGCGGGTTACGGTACACGTTTCTTGCCTGCGACTAAATCCATGCCAAAAGAAATGATGCCAGTGGTGAACAAACCACTCATCGAGTATGGCGTTGAAGAAGCCATCGAAGCAGGTATGGACGGTATGTGTATCGTGACTGGCCGTGGCAAGCACTCGCTGATGGATCACTTCGATAAAAACTACGAATTAGAGCACCAAATCAGCGGCAGTAGTAAAGAAGTGCTGTTAGATGATATTCGTAGCTTGATTGATTCAGCGAGTTACACCTATATCCGTCAGCGTGAAATGAAAGGCTTGGGTCATGCTATTCTGACGGGGCGTGAACTGGTTGGTGATGAGCCATTTGCCGTGGTATTGGCTGATGACCTTTGTGTGAACGAAGACAAAGGTGTACTGGCGCAAATGGTTGAGTTGTATAACCAATACCGCTGCTCGATTGTTGCGGTACAAGAAGTGCCAGAATCAGAGACGCACAAATACGGTGTGATTGCTGGTGAGATGATCAAAGATGACATCTTCCGTATCGACAATATGGTTGAAAAGCCAGAACTTGGCTCCGCACCAAGTAACCTGGCGATCATTGGCCGCTATATTTTGACGCCTGATATCTTCGAATTAATTGAAAATACTGAGCCTGGTAAAGGTGGTGAAATTCAAATCACTGATGCGCTCATGCAGCAAGCACAAAACGGCTGTGTATTGGCGTACAAGTTTAAAGGTCAGCGCTTCGATTGTGGTAGCGTAGAAGGTTACATTGAAGCGACAAATTACTGCTTCGAGAATATTTACAATAAACCTTCGAAAGGTCAGGTAGACGAAGTGCCCGCAGTGAAAGTGGCGTAAGCGCGTTATGCGCTGATTAAGAGGACCTAGGTACTAGAATCCTAGGTCCTAGGTGTATTCGCGGTAAGTTCAGTAATAAACGTAAGTTGCGGTGTTTGTTGCTTTTGAATACGGATTACAGAGTACTGAAAAGTAAATTTTTGTAATCGTAATCCCAACAAGCTCCCTCTAGGGCCTAGGAGCCTAGAACCTAGGATCTTGAACTTCCCCCCTCAATAAACCACCTTAAACCCTTTCCCCTCCAATTCTTTCCCTAATGCTTGTTGGGCATCTTCTTCTCCATGAATTAAATGAATGACTTTCGGCGCTGTTGGAATGCCAGAAATAAACTTGAGTAAGTCACTTCTATCTGCATGTGCGGAATAACCGGAAATCGTATGAACCTGAGCTTTGACTTGAATTTCTTGAGCATCTATCTCCACCACTGAATCGCCAACTTGAATGGCTTCACCTAACGTACCTTGAGCTTGATAACCTGCAAATAGCACATCATTTTTTTCGTCAGGAAGCAGTGCTTTTAAGTAGTTAACGATTCTGCCTCCTTCACACATTCCGGAAGCGGCCACTACGATGGCGGGCTCATCGGTTGAAGCGAGTCGGTTTACTAAGGCTTTATGCTCGGTGTGACTCTCGACTGTAATGCACTGATCAAACGCGAGTGGGTGACGATGATTCTCTAGCCTGTGCTTGGCTTCCCGGCCCCACAACGTTTTAAAGCGGCGATAGGTTTTGGTCACTTCTTTCGCGAGAGGGGAATCCAAAATGATCGGTAATGAAGATGCCAAATCATGCTGGTTAATCAACTGCTCAATATCAAATAGCAGCTCCTGTGTTCGACCGACACTAAAAGCAGGAATCAGGATTACACCACCGTCTTTTAACGCATGATCAATGATGTGGTATAAACGCTTTGTACGTGTGGTAATGTCTTCGTGTTGCTGATCACCGTAAGTGGATTCGATAAAAAGGTAGTCCGCACGCTGGGGAGATTGTGGATCGGGTAGGAGAGGCGTATTCGATGGCCCTAAGTCACCGGAGAAAACGACAACCTCATTATTAAGGAGTTTAAATTCGATACACGCAGACCCCAGTATATGCCCTGCCGGTTGAAAGCGGACGTCAGCGAGATCAGGGAGTTCTATCCACTGCTGGTAATCACACGGCTTTAGTTGATTCTTGATGATATTCAGTACTTGTTGTCGCTGGTGATAGTTTAAACCGAGTTGTAACTTCAGACCGTCTTCAAGCATTAAGGGTACGAGTTCCGCGGTTGCGTGTGTGCAATATATTGGCCCTTTAAAACCAGCAGCCAGTAACCATGGCAGCCTGCCAATATGATCTATATGAGCGTGAGTAAAAACGAGAGCGTTTACCTGTTCGATAGGAAACTCAATGTTCAGTGAGGCATTACGTCCACCAAAGCTAAGATCCTTGCCTTGAAAGAGTCCACAATCAATCAAAATACTGCCATTGGGTAACTTAAGTTCATGACAGGAACCGGTAACGGTGTGTTTTCCGCCATGATGGATAACACTTGCGATGTCTGAAATTGGTGTCGTCATGCTTTCTCCTTATCTATTCAGCATAGGCGCACAGCAAATGAAAGACTAAAACTTCTGACTCAGTGGGTTGGATGTAAATGGTTGGAAAAGCACTGAAATGCGAGGGAGGTGTTGTTTTATTTCGGGTAAGAGGGAGGAGCTTTACTTCTGATAAGAAAAAGGGATGCATGAAGCACCCCTTTGTTATATCTGTTTGCTTTTAAAACAAGATTAAGCTTTTGCTGCTGCCGCTGCTTTAGCGATTGCTGCGAAGCTCTTAGCGTCTAGAGAAGCACCACCAACTAGAGCACCATCGATGTCTGGTTGTGAGAAGTATGCTTCTGCGTTTTCTGGTTTAACGCTGCCGCCGTATTGGATGATTACTTGCTCAGCTACTGCTTCGTCTTTCGCTGCGATTAGTGCACGGATAGAAGCGTGGATGCGTTGTGCATCTTCAGCTGTTGCTGCTTTACCAGTACCGATTGCCCAGATTGGTTCGTAAGCGATGATCGCGCCGTTTAGAGCTTCAACGCCGTAAGCGTCGATAACTGCGTTGATTTGACGAGCACATACTGCTTCAGTTTCGCCTGCTTCATTCTGTGCTTCAGATTCACCGATACAGAAAACTGGCGTTAGGCCGTTTTCTTTTAGGAAGTTGAATTTCTTCGCGATGAACTCGTCTGATTCGTTGTGGTAGTCACGACGCTCAGAGTGGCCGATGATGATGTGAGTAGCACCAAAGTCTTTCAGCATCTCTGGAGACATGTCGCCAGTGAAAGCACCGCTGTTGTTTAGGTCAGTGTTTTGCGCACCTAGAATGATCTTGTTACCGCCTTCTGCGATTACGCGCTCAGCTAGATCGATGTAAAGTGCTGGTGGAGCTACTGCTACGTCAACACCTTCAACGCCTTCAAGCTCAGCGTTAAGACCAGTTAGCAGCTCAGTTACCATTGCTTTGCTGCCGTTTAGTTTCCAGTTACCCATCACTACAGGACGACGCATAGGAATATCTCCATATTATCTATTAATGATTAATGTAAAAAATCTACGAAAGAATATAACAGAATAATTTGAACAGATCATGATTGGTATCATGTCTTGTACGGCTTTGTTTATCTGGTCAGCGTAGCACTTGTTTCTGTCAGTTCTATCAAAAGCAATCGATTGGTGATCACGTAGACAGAATGATAGTTCATTCCTCGGAAATTGCAGCCTGGATTGGTATTACTACGCACTGGATTTTAATGTTGTAGAAAGGAATCAAAATGCCAAATCTGGTTTTAGAGTATTCGAACTCGGTGGAAGAGCGCATCAATGTTCAAGGTTTGCTGGAAGATTTACATAGAGCGGCATTGGATTGCGGGCTTTTTGAGTTGGCATCCGTGAAATCAAGGACACTTCGATGCCACAATTGGCTAGTAGGAGAAGAAGGAGACAGTCTCGACTTTATTCACATTAACTTTGAGTTGTTGGCCGGAAGAACATCAGAACAAAAAAGAGCGTTATCGCGAGACTTAATGACAGTACTTCAGGAACAAGCCAGCCATGTTCACAGCTTAACGGTGAACATTCGCGATATGGATGTGGCGTGTTTTCAAAAAGTGGTGAATTGATCGTAAGGGGATGTATTTCGGGCCTTTCGTTTTACGTTGTTTCTTTATAAATTGAACGAGCTCGGCTAATCTAGAGTTTTTATTTAGGGGGAATTGTGAATGCTGACTAAAGAATTGCTGTTTTCCTTTCGAGGACGTATCGGGCGTAAAACCTTTTGGATATGGAATGTTATTTATTATGTCTCCATCTTAGGTTTCGGCGTGGGTATCAATAAGCTGTTTCCTGCTATTTCCCACCTTCTGCTTCCTATTTTTCTCTTGGTCCTGCTTATTCCTGATCTCGCGATTACTACTAAGCGCTGGCACGACCGTGATAAATCAATTTACTGGTTAGCCCTGAATATCCCTTTGGTTTTAGGCCGACTTGCCACACCAATGACGAGCCCAGTTTCACAAGAATCAGCCACACCACAGCTGTTTATCGCGTCCATTTCTTTAATTTGTGGCGTATGGATTTTGGTTGAATGCGGTTTCTTAAAAGGGACAACAGGCCCAAATAAGTACGGTCCTGATCCGATCCGGTTGGATGAATGATATCGTTCCTTACGGTGATTAAGGAGCGTGATAGGGAGTCTTAGTGCGGTTATTAGATAATTCGAGAGCCATCAATAATAATCGTCACTCTTCTTAATCGTTCTGAACTTAACCACATTATCAGCCCGTTCAGCTTGCTGGTTACCCTGCAAGACGTCTCTAAACTTCATGAGCTGTTTCTGCAGCTCATTCATCAGTACCACGTTGGTATGGTGTGGGTTTTTACAGTTGTTGATCACTCTGTCTATGTGACTTTGTTGCGCCCATAATCTTGGCTGCATGCTTTTCGATGCACCCTCAATCATCTCGCGAACCATATCCTGGCGGAACTGCTCAAAAGCTTCTGGGTCGTCCTGTGCCATTTTCATCAGTTTGTCGAAAGAAGGCAGGGATTGCGGTTTGTGAGTACGAAGATTGGCCATCGTTTGTCTCCCAATGTTACGCTTCGATATTAAAAGCGTACATCACGGAGAAGAGAAGAGCGGCGAAATTATTCTTTCGTCTCAGATATAAGAGAATACTTTGAAAAGTGAGTGCCAGAGAGGAACGAGCGTTTTGTTGGTAT
The DNA here is from genome assembly GCA_018222805.1 of Vibrionaceae bacterium. Classification (GTDB taxonomy): domain Bacteria; phylum Pseudomonadota; class Gammaproteobacteria; order Enterobacterales; family Vibrionaceae; genus Vibrio. Next base: position 14,129 of record JAAEZQ010000030.1, on the reverse strand, counting down.
TTGTTTACGCTTGAATACGGTATACACAGCGTCGCTGGCCGCTAATGATATGCTCTGTGCGTTCCACACGAGTATTATCACCAAGTAGAGCTCGGAACACACTCAATTCTGACTGGCAGAGACTAGGGCAGCGCGTTGCAGCTTTGCAAATAGGGCAGTGGTTCTCAATTAAGATAAAACCGTGCTCATCTTGCTCAAGTTCAGCCATATAGCCTTCTTGTTCTCTTAATGAGACGAGTGTTTTCAATTTGCTTTCTAGCGTGTCACATTGCTCAAGATGTTGGCGATAGTTTTGTAACGTGAGCTTTTCGCGCTCAGAGGTCACTTTCTCCAGACCATCTTTGCCGAATATATGCTCTACGGCTTCAATGAATTGCACGGTGAGTTCACCATGGCGATCCGCAAACTGTTCATGGCCTTTTTGGGTGAGAGCCCAATGTCTGGTTGGGCGACCGACTTTGACTTTTACATCGTAAATAGACAGGATGCCATCGTCTTCTAAGCTTTGAAGGTGCTGGCGTGCACCCATGGTTGTCATCCCAAGTTCAGAAGAGAGTTGTTTTGCCGTGACAGAGCCGTCACGCTTAACGATTTGCAATATCCTATCTACGGTCTTCATATTCCCACCATTTATATGTCAGTACATATTATGCGTGATAGGTTTTGTAAAGAAAAGTGTTGACTTAGTTTTGGATAAGAGACACTAGATTCCTAGGACCTATTACCTAGGTCCTAGGAGCTCGATTGCTTTGTTAAAGAATAATATCGCGTACTTCTTGATCTTTACGTTCTAAGTAGTGGATCGACTTGATGCGACGAATGGTGCGGCAGCGACCACGAATGAGTAGGGTTTCTGTTGTCGCAATATTTCCCTGACGAGTAATACCTTCTAAAAGGTCACCTTTGGTGATGCCTGTTGCGGAGAAAACAACGTTGTCGCTACATGCCATGTCTTCCATTTTCAGCACGACGTTTGCTTTCACGCCCATCTCTTCGCAACGTTTTAGCTCCGCTGCACCGTAGATGCGGTTTTCTTCGGTATTGCCTTTCACCTCATGACGAGGAAGCAGGCGACCATGCATATCGCCATCTAGCGCACGAATGACAGCAGCAGAAACAACGCCTTCAGGCGCGCCGCCAATGCAGTACATGACGTCGACTTCACTGTCTGGCATACAAGTCAGGATTGAAGCGGCAACGTCACCATCTGGCACAGCGAATACACGCACGCCCATTGCTTGCATTTCTGCGATCACCTTGTCGTGACGAGGCTTAGCAAGAGTGATCACCACTAAGGAGTCTAGAGATTTGTTCAGCGCGTTTGCGATGTTTTCTAGGTTTTCTTTTAAAGGCTTCTCTAAATCGATGACGCCTTTTGCACCTGGGCCAACAACCAGTTTTTCCATGTACATATCAGGTGCTTTGAGGAAGCTTCCCTTTTCACCAGCAGCGAGAACAGCCAATGCATTGGATTGGCCCATTGCCGTCATGCGCGTCCCCTCGATTGGATCGACCGCAATATCGACTTCATCGCCGCCAATACCCACTTGCTCACCGATGTACAGCATTGGCGCATCATCAATTTCACCTTCGCCAATGACAATTTCACCACTGATCTCTGTTTTGTTCAGTAATGTGCGCATAACCTCAACGGCTGCACCGTCTGCTGCGTTTTTATCGCCGCGACCAAGCCATTTGTAACCAGCCAGTGCTGCACCTTCAGTAACACGGGAAAATGCCATTGCTAAATCACGTTTCATGATGTCTCCAAGTAAGCAAGAGGGAAGAAGAATTTGCGCGGCGATTTTACCATAACGAGTGTTAAACGTTTGCGTTTTTGCCGAGCTTTTACTTTGGTTAAGTTGAATTTGATCAATACTGAGTGAGTTTTTATTGTTGCGAGAGACAAATACCTTGCTCAAAAATACTTCGGTGATCAGAAAAGTCAGCTTTTAGTGAGATTGCGCCGATTTTTTAACCGAATGATGCAAAATATCGAATATAGTAAGTGTTTCTCGTCGCAACGCTGAGTAGAATGAACCTCATATAGGTAAGGTGCGCGCCTGTCTCGTGCATCATCCCAACGGAACAACATAGGTAGGCCAAGATGTCTTTTGAAGTATTAGCACAACTAGAATCTAAAATTCAAACTGCAGTTGACACAATCACTCTTCTTCAAATGGAAGTTGAAGAGCTGAAAGAAGATAAAGTAAAACTAGAAGCAGAAGCGAACGATCTTCGCACTCAACGTGAAGAGCTAGAGCAAAAAGCTGAACAAGCTCAGCAAGAGCACGCACAATGGCAAGAGCGCATTCGTGCACTGCTTGGCAAAATGGAAGAAGTGGAATAATCCTGCTTTTCTGCCCAGAACTGAAAACACCCGCGATAAGCGGGTGTTTGTGTATTTGGTGTCGGGATAAGACCTAGGCCCTAAGGTCTTGCTCCTCTAACTCTTCTTCTTCTACCTCATCCAGCTCAAGGTCGATATTGAGCGGTTCTGGAGACAGAATAATGCCAGTGCTGTCCGCGTAAATGTAGTCTTCTGGTAGAAAGCTAACGCCGCCAAAGTTCACGGGTACGTCGAACTCACCAATGCCTTGGCTGGATGCGCCGACAGGAATAGAAGCCAGAGCCTGAATGCCAAGGTTCATATCTTCCAATTCGTCGACTTCGCGGACACAGCCGTATACGACGATTCCTTCCCACTCATTTTCTTCTGCGATGGTTGCGATTTCTGCGTCTACAAGGGCTTTGCGCAAGGAACCACCTCCGTCAACTAACAACACGCGCCCTAGGCCATCTTGCTCTAACGTTTCGCGGATCAGCGAATTGTCTTCAAAACACTTGATAGTGGTGATTTGTCCGGCAAAGGAAGCACGACCGCCAAAGTTACTGAACATTGGTTCAACCACATCTACCTGATCGAGGTAAATGTCACAGAGTGCTGAGGTATTGTATTCCATAGCGTACCTTTCTAAACAGAAACTGGTTGTCTTTGAGTATATCTGGGCATTAAGTCAATGCAATGACAATCCTTCTTTAACTTACCAGAGTTTGAGCTACCACAATTGTTGCAAATAAAACGTTGGTGACCAGCGAGCATTTTACAACGACTGGCATCATAGGGGCAATTTGTGCTGGCTTGTCAGTTTCCCAAACCGCTTTCCCATGGTGAGCGACAAAATAAATGCTCAACAAGAATGGCAGACTAATCCAAACCGGTTTGTTCTGAATGAGTAGGTAAATGGCGAATGCGAGTATTGCGCCACCTAATAAGATGAAGTGGTATTGTTTCGCTTTGTGTTGGCCCAAGCGAACCGCGACAGTGCGTTTGCCACACTCACGGTCGTTTTCAATGTCACGCATGTTGTTAATGTTCAGCACGGCAACCGCAAGTAAACCGCAACCTAAAGCAGGTAAGAATAGGGTGGTATCGACATGTCCGGTATGTAGGAAATAGGTGCCGGATACGCCAAGCAAGCCAAAAAACAGAAAGACAGAAATATCACCTAGTCCAACATAGCCATAGGGTTTACTGCCCATCGTGTAGGCAATTGCGGCGAGGATGGCCAGAATACCTAATCCGATAAAGGTGAGAATGCTTTCCAGAGAGCTCAATGAGTAAAACACCAAGATTAAGCCGGAAATGACAGTGAGCACGATGTTGAAGACAATTGCTTGTTTCATTTGCTCTTTGGTTACCGCTCCGGATTGTAAGGCGCGCATTGGGCCGAGGCGTTTTTCATTGTCCGTACCTTTTACCGCGTCTCCATAATCATTGGCCAGATTGGAAAGGATCTGCAGCAGCGTTGCCGTGACAAAAGCCATAACGGAAATAGGCAATGAGAATTGGCCCGCTGCATACGCGAGAACACTACCAGTAAGAATAGAGACCAATGCCAGCGGTAATGTTTTAGGACGAGCGGCGTCGAGCCAGATCTGTAGAGATTGTTTCATGGATATTTCGTGCTAGTAACCGATTTGTCCAGTATAAGCACAAAGAGGCAGATGCGCTATTGACCTAAAGCAAGTCAATTAAAGTCAGGGAGGGAAAGTGCAAGGCCCTAGGTGTTAGGACCTTAGGCTCTATTTATCTAGTGCGATGATGCCCCTTATAATGACAACTAGGGTCCTAGAGCCTAGGTTCTAGGACCCTCACACTTAAAGAATAAAGCGACTTAGGTCTTCATCTTCAATCGTATCGCCGAGACGTGCTTTCACGTAGGCTGCATCAATCACAAACTTAGTGCCTGATTGCTCTGTAGCGTCGTAAGAGATTTCGTCCATCAGACGCTCCATGACAGTGTGTAGACGACGAGCACCGATGTTTTCGGTGGTTTCGTTGACTGTCCAGGCGGCTTCAGCAATTTTCGTGATACCGTCTTCAGTAAATTCAATGTCTACATCTTCTGTTTTCATCAGCGCGATGTATTGCTCTGTCAATGACGCTTTTGGTTCGGTCAGAATTCGTTTGAAATCGTTACTGCTCAGTGCTTCAAGTTCAACACGGATTGGCAGACGGCCTTGCAGTTCTGGGATCAGATCAGAAGGCTTCGCAACCTGGAAGGCACCAGAAGCCACAAATAAGATGTGGTCTGTTTTTACCATGCCGTGTTTTGTTGAAACCGTGCTACCTTCAATCAGTGGTAGCAGGTCACGCTGAACACCTTCACGTGAAACGTCAGGACCAGAGCTTTCTCCACGTTTACAGATTTTATCGATTTCATCGATAAAGACGATACCGTTGTTTTCAACGTTGTAAATTGCCGCTTCTTTTAGCTCTTCCTGATTCACAAGCTTCGCAGCTTCTTCCTCGGCAAGTGCTTTCATTGCGTCTTTGATTTTCAGCTTGCGCTTCTTCTTGGTATCGCCCGCCAAGTTCTGGAACATACCTTGCAACTGGTTGGTCATCTCTTCCATACCAGGAGGCGCCATGATCTCTACACCCATTTGTGGTGCAGAGATATCGATTTCAATCTCTTTGTCGTCCAGTTGGCCTTCACGTAGTTTCTTACGGAAAATCTGACGAGTGTGAGAGGTATCTTCGGTCTGTTCTGCTTGTCCCCAGCTGTCTCGTGCTGGTGGTAGTAGCGCATCAAGAATACGCTCTTCTGCTTGTTCTTCAGCGCGGAATTTTACTTTTTCCATCTCTTGCTGATGAGTGAGCTTCACGGCAACATCGGTAAGATCACGGATGATGGTTTCCACTTCTTTACCAACGTAACCCACTTCGGTGAATTTTGTTGCTTCTACTTTGATGAACGGTGCATTTGCCAACTTAGCAAGGCGGCGAGCGATTTCAGTTTTACCAACACCAGTTGGACCAATCATCAGAATGTTTTTTGGTGTAACTTCGACACGCAGGCTTTCTTCAAGCTGCATACGACGCCAACGGTTACGAAGAGCAATCGCAACCGAACGTTTTGCTTTGTCTTGACCAATAATATGGCGGTTCAGTTCATGAACGATTTCGCGAGGGGTCATTTCAGACATATTCTTTCCTTACTTCGTTACGATTACTCAGTTGGAGCTGTCAGTTCTGCAGTTGATTCTAGCTCTTCTACAGTGTGGTTGTGGTTGGTGAATACACAAATGTCACCAGCAATGTTCAATGCTTTTTCCGCGATTTCACGAGCATCTAGGTCTGTGTTTTCTAACAGTGCTGTTGCTGCAGCTTGGGCGTATGCACCACCAGAGCCGATCGCAATTAAGTCATTTTCAGGTTGTACAACATCACCATTACCCGTGATGATTAAAGATGCGGTTTCGTCTGCAACAGCAAGTAGTGCTTCCAGCTTGCGAAGCGCACGATCGCTGCGCCAGTCTTTTGCCAGTTCCACAGCCGCTTTAGTCAGGTGGCCCTGATGCATTTGCAGTTTGCTTTCGAAGCGTTCGAAAAGGGTGAAGGCATCCGCGGTACCGCCAGCAAAACCAGCAAGTACTTTGTTGTTGTATAGGCGGCGAACTTTACGCGCGTTACCTTTCATTACGGTATTGCCTAGAGATACTTGGCCATCACCCGCGATGACGACTTTATTATTTCGACGTACAGATACAATGGTAGTCACAGTCGACCTCTTAATTATTTCTCTTTGGATGTAATATTGTATATGGGGGAGGGGAAAAAGGGATTCAAGGGGGAAATTAAAGGACGGGGTTTCTATGGCTGAGGTTTCTAGTGCCTTAGGACCTACTGAACTAGGTCCTAGGATCTTATTTATATCTAGAAATTCTCTTTCCAAATCGCACACGGTTCGATTTTTGCCCGTTGCAATTTATGGCGATCTTTTTCTGCATCGCGCTTAAATTTGTATGGACCTAAAATAATTCGATACCAAGAACTGCCTTCTTTCTTCACAATTTTGCTCGTCAAACCCTGGAAAGCAATGGCAAGCTTACGTTCTTCAGCTTGATCTCGGGTCTTATAAGCACCACATTGCATTATGTAAGGAATTTTCGACACTTGGATCTCTTTGGCGACAACTTCAACTTCGCGCTTGGGTAGGGATTCCACATATTCCCACTTTTCTTCGGGTGGGGGAGGTAAATCTGCTTTTGCTTTAGGTTTGCTGACCGGAGTCGTTGATTTCTGCACAACCGGTGGTTGGGGCTCTGGATCGTTGTTTAGCAAATAAAGCCCATAGCCAAAACCACCCACTAGCACGATTGCCAGTAGACCACTACGCCAAGGCTTCTTTCTCGAAGGCTGTTTTTTTGTCGACTTTTTTGGGGTACCACGCCCCCTTCTTACATAATCTCTGTTTGCCACGGTCATTTTTGATCATCAAGAATTCTTCCAAATATGTTAATCCAGAACGAGTCGAGAAAACACCCTGTTTCTCTAATCTTGATAGGTACATATAAAAAAGCAGCACCAAATGAGTGCTGCTTTGAATGGACAGTGACTTAACTGTAATTGATGAGAAAAACTTACGCTCGTTGAGGGGGCGCAGCACTTCCGCGTACAATCAGGTTTGTTTCCAGAAGGCGAGAACCAGACTGTACGTCGTGGCCTTTTAGAAGCTCTAACATCATCAGCATCGCTTGTCGTCCAATCTCGTAGCGAGGCTGAGAGATGGTCGTTAACGGTGGATCACAGTACTGCGCGAAATTGATGTCATCAAACCCTACTACCGATAGATCTTGTGGTACACGGAAACCTAGTTTTTTCGCTTCTTGAATAGCGCCGATTGCCATTGTGTCACAGTGGCAGAAAATTGCGGTTGGTGGCTCGTGTAGCTCCAGCAACTTACGTACTGCTCTTGCACCGCCTTCAAAAGAGAATTCGGTGACAATACTGTATTGCGGATCTTTGTTTATTCCTGCACGACGCAGTGCTTGTTGGTAGCCTTGTTGACGGAATTGACACAATACCGCCGTATCGGGGCCTGAAATTTGCGCAATGCGCTTGTGACCAAGCTGGGTTAGATAATTGACGGCTTCAAATGCAGATGTCAGGTTATCGATATGAACGGTTGGCAGCTCCAGCTCCGGAGCAAATTCACAGGCCATGACTATTGGTGGCAGGTTTTTTTGTTCCGGTTTACTTATATCGAACGGTAAGTCCGTGCCAAGTAGTAACATCCCGTCAGCTTGCTTAGTAAAGACTAGGTTTACAAATGAACTTTCGCGTTTCTTCTGCTGACCGCTATCGCCTAGCAATACTAGATAACCGTGCTCTATTGCTGCATCTTCGATACCACGAATGATTTCAGAAAAGTAAGGATCGCAGATATCGGGAACGATAGTAACAATGGTCTTCGATTCGTTTCTTCGTAAATTACGTGCTAAAGAATTTGGTGAGTAACCCGCCTCAAGTACCGCGTCTTCCACTCTTTTTCGCGTAGAAGATGAGACTTTCTCTGGATTCATTAGTGCTCGAGATACCGTCGCGGTTGACACTCCCGCAAGCTGGGCAACATCCTTCATTGTCGCCATAGTTTTTTAACCTCTCAAATAATTCGCCAAGTTGACGTTATTCCCTATAGTGAAATCGCTGTGATTTAGCACAGATAAATTCTCACTTTACCATCACATTTTTCGTGTTTATTTACTGGGTAAAGTGCTTTTTCATTGCCAGAACAACACTTCAATGTTGGAGAATCGCCATTGTGTAAATTTAAAGTCTTTCACTACAAGGAGCTAAGACTTTTCTTATTGGGATAGTCTATTCATTTCTAGGGTGAAAGTTACGGTCTGTTTAACAAAAACCATAATGACAGTGTGACTCTTATCACATTAAAAGGTAATTCATTACATAGTTAAACGCTTGCTAGCTCAGATCCTGTGGTTCAATGTCTAAATTCCAACGCACTTTTTTGGCATTAGGTAACAACTCAATAGCAGGTTTCGCACTGGTTAATAACTTTTGCATCAATGAGCGATGTTGAGTTTGCAGCAAAAGTTGCCAGCGATATTTTCCTGCTCTTTTAGCCAGAGGTGAAGGTGTAGGACCCAGTACCATGCAACTGTCGTCAAATAATGGGTGTGACTCGAGGGTAAAACGTACCTGACGAAGGAAGTCTTCTACCACTTCGCTTTGGTTTGCCTCAGCTTTAAACAGAGTTAGGTAACTGTAGGGAGGCAGTTGCGCCAATTTTCGCTCTTCTAGGGCGGTCATCGCAAAGTGACGGTAATCTTTTTGCAGCAATGCCTGTAATAAACTGTGCTCTGGGTGATGAGTCTGTAAAATCACTTCGCCTGGTTTACTTGCCCGCCCAGCTCGCCCTGCAACCTGAATAAAGAGCTGTGCAAGGCGTTCAGAAGCGCGGAAGTCACTGCTATATAAAGAGCCATCCACATCCAATAGTGCAACCAGCGTTACGTTCGGAAAGTGATGCCCTTTGGCAAGCATTTGTGTGCCAATCAAAATCTGGTATTCACCTTTACGAATCGACTCAAGGGCATCTTCTAAGCTACCTTTACGACGGGTGCTGTCTCTATCGATACGAATGGCTTTGTACTCTGGGAAGAGTTGCGCTAATTGATGTTCTAACTGCTCTGTGCCGACGCCGACGGTTACCAATTGCGTGGAGCCACATCCCTGACATTGATGAATCACAGGCTGCTGTGAGCCGCAATGATGGCAGCGTATTTCGTTACTGTACTGATGGAAGGTGTAGTAGGCATCACAGCGCTTACATTCTGCAATCCAACCACATTCATGGCACATCAGGGCAGGGGAGAAACCTCTGCGGTTAAGAAATAACATCACCTGATTACCCGCTTTCAGGTGTTTACGCATTTCGGCAATCAGTGGCGCAGACAATCCACTTTCTAAATATTGACCTTTAACATCGAGCACTTTATTGGTGGTTGGTACCGCTGATCCCGCACGCTGAGTTAACGTAAGGTGATGATATTTGCCAGACAAAGCATTGTGCAGCGTCTCTAATGCCGGAGTCGCAGAGCCAAGCACAATCGGAACATCTTCTTTGTGTGCGCGCATAACAGCGACATCACGAGCGTGGTAGCGCAAGCTATCTTGTTGTTTGTATGAAGAGTCGTGTTCTTCATCGACAATGATAATGCCGAGGTTGGCGAATGGAGTAAGTAGAGCAGAGCGGGTGCCTATGATGATTCCGGCTGCTTTATCTCTGGCCGATAACCAAGCGTTTAAACGTTCGGTATCATTTAAGCCGGAGTGTATCACGTCAACTGGCACATTGAAGCGGTGCTTGAAGCGGTTGATGGTTTGTGGAGTCAGGCCAATCTCCGGAACCAAAACTAACGCTTGTCGCCCTTTTTCTAACACTGGCTTGATCAGGTTCAGGTAAACCTCGGTCTTACCTGAACCTGTTACGCCCTCTAATAAATAGCAGGCAAAGCCCGTTTGGCTATTCACGCTGGCAATTGCAAGCGCTTGCTCATGGTTAAGTTTTGGTTTGTCGACATTGTTCTCTACCTGCTGAGGCCACTTTGAAATGGTCGGCATTTTCTCAATTCGCTCAATCCAACCTTTCTCTTCTAAAGATTTCAGTACTGCTGAGGCGATCTCTTGGTCTACAAGTTCTTGGTGCGGCACTGCTCCGTTTACCAGAATTTGCAGGACTTTTTGTTGCTTCACGGCTCGACGATCGAGCCCTTGCATCAGTTTGTCTTTACCTGCTTCGGTTATTTGCCATTCCTGCAAAGTGGCGAAATTTGCAGGCTTGCCTTTTCTCAGTGCAGCAGGCATCGCATTGTGAAGCGTATCGCCCAATGGATACTGATAAAACTGGCTACACCATGTGAGCAATGAATACAGCTTTTCTGACCAGATAGGTTGTGAATCTAAAACGGTTTTTATTGGTTTGAGCTGTTCTTTAGGAAAGTCTGAGTGATTGACCATTGTGGTGACAATACCCACCAGAGTCTGACGCCCAAAAGGTACGGATACGCGCCCACCTATGATCGGAAACAGATGTCCCGGGATGGCATAATCAAACTGTTTGTCGAGTGGTACGGGCAATGCCACTCTGGCAATGGATGGACGCATAAGTCTCAGCTGCAACATAAAGAGGGAAAGGAGCTTAGAGTCTATTAAAATTGGGGTGAAAATTCGAGTAAAGCTGACTTATCGTCTCTCAAACGGACAACAAGCAGTAAACTGACTAAAAAAGTGGTGAAAAAATTGCCAAATGTGTTGATCCCATCAGTGCTATTCATTAGTATATCGCGCCTTGAGATATGGCTTCGGCATTAAGCTGATGCGGTATCGCACTTTTAATATTAATTACGTGTGGTGTACGGCTTAGACTCGTATAGCGACACGGCCTACTATTGAGGTTATCCCATGAAAGCTGGTATCCACCCAGAATACAAAGCAGTAAAAGCGACTTGTTCTTGCGGCAACTCTTTTGAGTTCAACTCTACTCTAGGTAAAGAGTCTATCCACCTAGACGTATGTGACAAGTGCCACCCATTCTACACTGGTAAGCAACGTATCGTTGATACAGGCGGCCGTGTTGATCGCTTCAACAAGCGTTTCGGTGCACTATCAAGTAAGAAATAATAGTAGACGCTATTACGATTACAGTTTTGAAAAGGACGCTTCGGCGTCCTTTTTGTTTATGTTGAATCTGGTGGTTACATTAAAAACAGTGAGTTAAAAATAGTCTCGATTATTTTTCACTCAATGCTTGCAACCTAAAGTGTGATCTGTATAATGCAGCGCACTGGTTAAGCCAGTTGTGAACCAATGAGCAGTGAGGAGCTAATAAATCCAAGGATTTATTAGGTAATGTAGACTCAGCTTATGTTCGCGGTTAATACAATTAGCTATCTTTTCTTCGGAAAAACTATCCCCAAAGGTGACTTTGGTATGTAGGGATAGTTAATCGAAAATTAACTGACAATGCGTCCTAATCTTGGATGCTACGGTTTCACATAAATCAATCGGCATTCTCTCGTCTTCACGAGTATGAGTGGCGATATTGTTTGTGTAATTTATTAATTTTGGAGCTCTGTCTCATGCAGAACCAACGTATCCGTATCCGCCTAAAAGCTTTCGATTACAAACTAATCGATGCTTCTACAGCGGAAATCGTTGAAACAGCTAAGCGCACTGGCGCACAGGTTCGTGGTCCAATCCCACTACCAACTCGTAAAGAGCGTTTCACAGTTCTTATCTCTCCACACGTTAACAAGAAAGCACGTGACCAGTACGAAATCCGTACTCACAAGCGTCTAATCGACATCGTTGAGCCAACAGACAAAACTGTTGATGCTCTAATGCGTCTAGACCTTGCTGCGGGCGTTGACGTTCAAATTAGCCTAGGTTAAGGGAGATTAGAAGAATGATTGGTCTAATCGGTCGTAAAGTGGGCATGACCCGCGTATTTACTGAAGACGGCGTTTCTATCCCAGTAACAGTTGTTGAAGTTGAAGCAAACCGCGTTTCTCAAGTGAAAACTCTTGAAACTGACGGTTACGCTGCAATCCAGGTTACTGCTGGTGCAAAGAAAGCTAACCGCGTAAACAAAGCTGAAGCAGGTCACTTTGCTAAAGCTGGCGTTGAAGCTGGTCGCGGTCTTTGGGAATTCCGTTTAGAAAACGGCGAAGAGTTCGAAGTTGGTGCTGAACTAACTGTTGAACTATTCAACGAAACTAAGAAAGTAGACGTTACTGGTACATCGAAGGGTAAAGGTTTCCAAGGCGCTGTTAAGCGTTGGAACTTCCGTACTCAAGATATGACTCACGGTAACTCATTGTCTCACCGTGCTCCTGGTTCTATCGGTCAATGTCAGACTCCAGGTCGCGTATTTAAAGGCAAGAAAATGGCAGGTCACATGGGTGCTGAGCGTGTAACGACTCAAAACCTAGAGATCGTACGTGTTGACGCTGAGCGCAACCTGCTTCTTATTAAAGGTGCAGTCCCAGGCGCAACTGGCGGCAACGTGATCGTTAAACCAGCTGTTAAAGCATAACGTCTCAGGAGTAAGTAATGGAACTAATGGTTAAAGGTGCCGATGCACTAACTGTTTCCGAAACTACTTTCGGACGTGAGTTTAACGAAGCTCTTGTACACCAAGTAGTTGTTGCGTTTGCAGCAGGTGCTCGTCAAGGTACTCGTGCTCAAAAAACACGTTCAGAAGTTTCTGGCGGTGGCGCTAAGCCATGGCGTCAAAAAGGTACTGGCCGTGCGCGTGCTGGTACAATCCGTAGCCCAATCTGGCGCTCGGGTGGTGTTACTTTTGCTGCGAAACCACAAGATCACAGCCAAAAAGTAAACAAAAAAATGTACCGCGGTGCTATGAAGAGCATTCTTTCTGAGCTTGTTCGTCAAGAGCGTCTAATCGTTGTTGATAACTTCTCAGTTGAAGCACCAAAGACTAAAGAGCTAGTTGCTAAGCTTAAAGAGCTTGAGCTAACTGACGCTCTAATCGTGACTAGCGAAGTAGATGAGAATCTATTCCTAGCTGCTCGTAACCTATACAAAGTTGACGCACGTGACGTTGCTGGTATCGACCCAGTTTCACTAATCGCGTTCGACAAAGTTGTAATGACTGCTGAAGCAGTTAAGCAAGTTGAGGAGATGCTAGCATGATCACTGAAGAGCGTATCCTAAAAGTTCTACGTGCACCGCACATCTCTGAAAAAGCAACTATGGCAGCTGAGAAAGCGAACACTATCGTTTTCAAAGTAGCTAAAGATGCAACTAAGAAAGAGATCAAAGCAGCTGTAGAAAAGCTATTTGAAGTTGAAGTTAAGTCTGTAAATACTCTTATCACTAAGGGTAAGACCAAACGTCAAGGTCTACGCCAAGGTCGCCGCAGCGACGTTAAGAAAGCGTACGTTACTTTGAAAGAAGGTCAAGATCTTGACTTTGTTGGCGGCGCGGAATAACAGGAGTAGTTGAGAAATGGCTATTGTTAAATGTAAGCCGACTTCGGCTGGTCGTCGTCACGTTGTTAAAGTTGTTAACGCTGACCTACACAAGGGTAAGCCTTACGCACCTCTTCTAGAGAAAAACTCTAAGAACGGCGGTCGTAACAACAACGGTCGTATCACAGTACGTCACATCGGCGGTGGTCACAAGCATCACTACCGTGTAATTGACTTCAAACGTACTAAAGACGGTATCCCAGCGAAAGTTGAGCGTCTTGAATACGATCCAAACCGTAGCGCAAACATTGCTCTAGTTCTTTACAAAGACGGTGAGCGTCGCTACATCCTAGCACCTAAAGGTGTTGTAGCTGGTGATGTTATCCAGTCAGGTGTTGATGCACCTATCAAAGCTGGTAACACTCTACCAATGCGTAACATCCCAGTAGGTTCAACAGTACATAACGTTGAACTTAAGCCTGGTAAAGGTGGTCAGCTAGCTCGTTCAGCTGGTGCTTACGCTCAAATCGTTGCTCGCGACGGTACGTACGTAACTATCCGTCTACGTTCTGGCGAAATGCGCAAAGTTCTTTCTGAAGGCCGTGCAACAATCGGTGAAGTTGGTAACTCTGAGCACATGCTACGTGAACTTGGTAAAGCTGGTGCTACTCGCTGGCGCGGTGTTCGTCCAACCGTTCGCGGTGTGGTAATGAACCCGGTTGATCACCCACACGGTGGTGGTGAAGGTCGTACTTCTGGTGGCCGTCATCCAGTATCTCCTTGGGGTATGCCAACTAAAGGCTTCAAGACTCGTAAGAACAAAC
>JAAEZQ010000074.1 GCA_018222805.1 Vibrionaceae bacterium | reverse complement strand
TATCTGGCTGCATACCAAAATATGGTTAAGCCGTACCTGCATACTGAACAATTCGTCGAAGATGAAGACCGTCCGTTTGAGTTCTTTATGAACCGTTTCCGTTTAATGGAAGCGTGTCCAAAACAAGACTTTATCGATACTACAGGGTTACCACTGAGTAGCATTCAAAATACCACCAACTGGGCGTTAGAAATGGGGTATTTGAGTGAGACCAACACACACTGGCAGATAACAGAGAAAGGTAAGCTTTTCTTGAACGACTTACTCGAAGCCTTTATGGCAGAAGAAGACGAATAACAACGTCAGAAAATAAAGCATAAAAAATGCCTCTCATCTTTGAGAGGCATTTTTTAACCTGATACGAATGAGCAGCTTTAGAAAATGGAACGACCGATTCGTTCTGAAAGCAACTCCAAAGCTTTCGTTCCTGCCAACGAGTTACCTGCAGGGTCTAGCTCTGGAGACCAAACCGCTATGCTCATCTCTCCTGGTACGACTGCAATAATACCGCCACCTACGCCAGATTTACCCGGCATACCAACACGGTAAGCAAACTCACCAGCACCATCATAAAGTCCACACGTCGCAAGCAGCGCATTCAATTGCTTGGTTTGAGTCGGTGAGACAATAAGCTTGCCTGTTTGCACGGACGTACCTTTGTTGGCTAAATAGCTAAAGGTTTTCGCCAAATCAACACAGCTCATCTTCAGTGCGCAGGCGTGAAAATAATTTTGCAGCACGGGTATGACTTCATTTTCGAAGTTACCAAATGAGCGCATCAGGTAAGCAATCGCCGCGTTTCGATCACCATGCATCATTTCAGAAGCCGCGACCACTTTGTCATACACAATGTGTGTATCACCAGACAACTGGCGAACAAATTCAAGCAATCGCTGACGCGGGGCAGATAAGCGACTTTGCAGCAGGTCAGCAACCACTATCGCACCAGCGTTGATGAACGGGTTACGCGGAATGCCCTGTTCCATCTCTAACTGGATTAAAGAGTTAAAAGCCTGACCAGATGGCTCTTTCCCCACTCTTGTCCATATCTCTTCTTGCTTATATAAGCACATTGCCAGCGTCAGACTCAAAGCCTTAGAAATAGACTGGATAGAGAAAGGCTCATCGGCGTCTCCCGCCTTAATTACTTCACCGTCATTGGTGTATACCGCAATACCTAACTTGTTATTGGGCACTTTTGCCAGAGCTGGAATGTAATCTGCCACTTTTCCCTGACCGATCAAAGGACGAACTTCGGCCAGAATATCTGTCAAAATTTCCGCTGTAGGTTTCATTGTTTACCTTATTGTCACAAGAGCGATTTAACTCAGAGGTAAAAAAAGCCAACTAGCGTTGGCTTTCTCATAGAATTCATTGCTGAAACATCAATTATGGTTTCACAGCCACAATAATGTTGCGGTTGATGGATTGATCCACACGGTGAAGATAACCGATGTAAGGCTCTTCTGAAAGCACCTTCCACCCTTGCTCTTCAAACAGTGCCGCGACGTCTTTCCATTTCAATGTGAACTCGTTGAAAGATAACACCACAGAACCTTGCTTTTTCAGCACCACTTTCCATGCAGGCAAAGCTTCTTTCAAAAGCTCTAGTGGGCTGCGGTTCAGTTTACTGTCTTTGGCATTTTTACTGCCGTGCTGCACGCCATAAGGCAAGTCAGACACCATGACATCCACTGAGTTCTTTTTCACAACTTGGTCGGCAATGCGCGTATCTGCAGAGTACAACTTCATGGTCTGAAGATCACCTTGGTTGTAATCCTCTTTCTTCGCTGCGGCTTCAACCACGAAACCATCCGCAACTTTCTTACCACAAGAAGTGCGCTTCTCTTTGCTCACTTTATGCTTAAAGCGACCGTTTTTCATGAATTTAACAATGAAGGTTTGGATCTCTTGCACCCATTTAGCGTTGATCTCTACACCCACCACGTTCAAGCCATGAATCAAACCTTCGAACAGGGTTGTACCTTTACCACACATTGGGTCCATTAGAGTCAGTTGCTCACTTCCCGTATTGGACGCACTAATACCAATATTCACCATCAAACGGGTAAACTGTTCGTTTGTTTTCCCGGTGTAACGCAGGATCTGACTCATGCTCTCCGGGAAAGTATTGAACGCAGGCGCTTGAATTGGTCGAAGCAAACTATCTTCACGTACTTCAAATAGCGCATAGTAAATAGAAGAGGCCGCTATTCTTTGTGTCTGCTCATCACTCAGCGCTTCCTGACAAGAAAACACTAACGCGGCAGGTAAACCGACATCTTTACTACCAATCTCTGTCACATCCACGCCTTGTGAAGCTAAAATCGCTTTTAGTTCCGAACAGGCGATGGTCATTGCGCTATCAAAGTAAATTCGGTTATGGCCCGGATTCGCTAATATCGCGTAATGGTACATCCCATAAACTCCTCTGGTTACGCAATACGCTTGTATTTAATATCCCACACACCGTGACCAAGACGGTGACCACGAGCTTCAAACTTGGTTAGAGGGCGATCGTCTGGACGAGGAACAAAATCACCATCTTTCGCAATGTTTTCGAAACCGGGTGCTTGGTTCATGATTTCAATCATGTGCTCTGCGTAGTTTTCCCAGTCTGTCGCCATGTGGAAAATACCTTCGTTAAGGATAAGTTTCTCACGAACCATTTCTGCGAAGCCTAACTGAACGATGCGACGTTTATGATGACGTTTCTTGTGCCACGGGTCTGGGAAGAACAGTTGCAGCGTTGCTAGGCTACCGTTCGGGATCATGTGCTCAAATACTTCTACCGCGTCATGACACATAACACGCAGGTTAGTAATACCCGCTTCACGCGCATCAGAAAGGCAAGCACCAACACCCGGGCTGTGTACTTCAATACCAATGAAGTTTTTTTCAGGTGCGTTCTTTGCCATTTCAACCAGTGAAGCGCCCATACCAAAACCGATTTCAAGCACGACTGGGTTGTCGTTACCAAAGACCTCTTTCCAATCAAGAAGCTCTGCTTTGTAATCGATGCCCATCGTTGGCCAGCACTCATTCATCGCGTTCTCTTGGCCCTTGGTTAGACGGCCTTCGCGACGAACGAAACTGCGGATTTTACGGATCAGCTTGCCGTCTTCGTTGTATTCGTTAGTGGTTACTTCACTCATTGATTCTGCCTGCACATTGATTAATCAAAGCGGGGATTATCCAAAGAATTTACTCAGGTGCAAGTTTTTGTTGAGCTCTTGGTCTACCACTACTCAAAAGCTATGATGCTCCCTGTAATATCCCCACACTTTAACAGTTGTACTTATCACCCATTCGTGGTGCAATTTTGCCCCTAACCAATAATAGAATACAGAGCAAGTCGTGACCCCTTTCGCCAGTGCCATTTTAGAGTGGTATGACTCATATGGAAGAAAAGATCTTCCATGGCAACAAAACAAAACCACATACAGTGTCTGGTTATCTGAAATTATGCTTCAGCAAACACAGGTCACTACGGTAATTCCCTACTACCAACGCTTTTTGGAGCGCTTTCCTACCGTAGTTGACCTTGCTAGCGCAGAGCAAGACGAAGTGCTGCACCTTTGGACTGGCCTGGGTTACTACGCCCGAGCTCGAAACCTTCATAAAGCGGCCAAAGAGGTTGCCCACAAATATAATGGTGAGTTCCCTCTTGATATCGAGCAAATGAACGCTCTACCAGGAATTGGACGCTCAACTGCTGCAGCGGTACTATCATCAGTCCATAAACAGCCCCATGCGATTCTCGATGGTAACGTTAAGCGAACGCTTTCTCGATGCTTTGCGGTTGAAGGGTGGCCTGGCCAGAAAAAAGTGGAAAACCAGTTGTGGGAAATTGCCGAGGCACATACTCCACAAATGGATGTCGATAAATATAACCAAGCCATGATGGACATGGGGGCAATGGTCTGCACACGCAGCAAACCTAAATGCACGTTATGTCCCGTTGCTGATCTCTGTGTGGCGAAAAAACAAAACAATGTCCTCGACTATCCTGGTAAAAAGCCCAAGAAAGACAAACCAGTTAAGCAAACCCGATTTGTCATGCTGCATCACCAAAATGCAAATGGGCATGAAGTATGGCTGGAACAAAGGCCTCAGACGGGGATTTGGGGCGGACTATTTTGCTTCCCACAGACCGAACATGTGGATGTAGAAAGCGATATTGATTTGCTGTTAGAGCAGCGCGGCATTCAAGCTAAGGACATTAAAGAGCAGCAAACGCTGATCACTTTCCGCCATACCTTTAGTCATTACCATCTCGATATCACACCAATTTTGATTGACCTGTCAAAGCAACCCAATGTGATAATGGAAGGCAACAAAGGTCTTTGGTATAACTTATCTAAACCTGAAGAAGTAGGCTTAGCCGCGCCAGTCAAACTATTACTGGAAACGCTACCCCACGAACTTCGTTAATTGAATGCAAGGAGTCATTATGAGCCGCACTGTGTTTTGTGCTCGACTAAAGAAAGAAGGTGAAGGTCTAGACTTTCAACTTTACCCAGGTGAACTAGGTAAACGTATTTTTGATAATATCTCTAAAGAAGCTTGGGCTGAATGGCAACACAAACAAACCATGTTGATCAACGAAAAGAAGCTCAACATGATGGATCCAGAGCATCGTAAACTGATCGAAACTGAAATGGTGAACTTCCTGTTTGAAGGTAAAGATGTTCACATCGATGGTTACACACCACCTAGCGAATAAAGCAACTTGTTCAAATAAAGTAAGCTTATTCAAAAACAATGACATCACATAAAGCCTTGTGGTGTCATTGCCACACCATCCCATCTAATAATCAGCCATGAAAAAAATTGCCTTTATCGTTGCAGCCCTTCTATTAACGGCAGGTTGTAGTCGCGAGTTCGTCGAAAATTTTTATGATGTCGATTACGAGCCAACCAATCGCTTCGCCAATAACTTAGCCGAGTTACCAGGACAATTTGAGAAAGACACCTCGGCTCTCGATTCGTTGATCAAGAGCTTCTCCGGTAATATCCAAAAAAAATGGGGGAAGCGAGAAGTTAAGCTCGCAGGTAAAAGTAATTACGTAAAATATATTGATAACTACCTGAGTAGAGCTGAAGTCGATTTCCAAAAAGGTGTCATCACCATAGAAACCGTTTCGCCAACCGAACCCCAAAAGCACCTCAAGAACGCCATCATCACAACGTTACTCACTCCTGATGACCCGGCGAATGTAGACCTGTTTTCTTCCAAAGATATCAAACTCGAAGGTCAGCCTTTTCTATATAAACAGGTTGTCGACCAAGATAAGAAACCTATTCAATGGTCCTGGCGAGCTAACCGTTTTGCCGATTACCTGATTAGTCACGAAATCAAAACGAAAGACGTCGATTTCAAAAAAGCGTACTACGTAGAAATTCCGATGGTGGAAGATCACTTCATCCAGCGCAGCTATCAATATGCGAGTATCGTGCGCCGAGCTGCAGAGAAGTACGACATCCCTGAAGATTTGATTTACGCCATTATCAAAACAGAAAGCAGTTTTAATCCATATGCGGTTAGCTGGGCTAATGCCTATGGCTTGATGCAAGTCGTACCAAAGACAGCTGGCAGAGACGTTTTCGCACTGGTTAAAAATCGCTCGGGCCAACCAAGCCCCGAGTATTTGTTTAATCCAGAAAACAACATTGATACCGGGACGGCTTACTTTTACATCTTGAAGAATCGTTATTTAAAAGATGTCAGTCACCCTACATCGCTCGAATACAGCATGATATCCGCATACAACGGCGGTACTGGTGGCGTTCTCAATACCTTTAACCGCAGCGACCGAAAACGTGCGATGCGTGATCTGAATTCTCTGCGACCTAACCAGGTTTATTGGGCGCTAACTAAAAAACATCCCAATGCAGAAGCACGTCGCTACCTAGAAAAAGTTACAAATTTCAAAAAGGAATTTAACTCTGTGCAAACTTTCTAGCACCAGTTGAACAAAAAGCGTTCGAACAACCACTTTTTTGAAATTATTTAAAAAAAGTGGTTGACGCAAAGCGGGAAAATCCGTTTAATAGCGCTCCGTTGCCCGGATAGCTCAGTCGGTAGAGCAGAGGATTGAAAATCCTCGTGTCGGTGGTT
>JAAEZQ010000029.1 GCA_018222805.1 Vibrionaceae bacterium | reverse complement strand
TTTTGATCAATTGTGTTCATGTACAAAAAGGGCACGTAAAGCAGATGCTATATCCCCCTTTTACTATTCTGGATGAGCTGAGCAGCTACACCCGTTTAGAAGATGGTGATGTTATCATGACTGGTACACCGAAAGGTGTTGGAGAAGTTCATCAAGGTGACGTTTTTCTCGGTCGCCTAAAATGCGGCGACGTCACCTTGCTTGAAACTGAGTGGGTTGCTGATTAAAGCAGTATTCTCAGAAGGAGAAACGCAACCATACTCACAATTGTTGTCATTAACACGTTTTTGGTCAGATAAGCGATTACAACGGCGATAATAGCGGCGAGCAAAAATGGATTTTGCAAGCTCAAAGCGAGTTCCTCTTCAGGAATAAAAACAATAGGGGACCAAATCGCCGTCAGTACTGCTGGGCTTGCGTAACTCAAGATCTTTTGAGTGCGCACTCCGAGCCGAATTGGCAGTTTTGGCTCAAGAAACAAATAGCGGCTGGTGAATACAAGCGCGGTCATAAGTAAGATGGATAACATGATCATGAGCGTTTCTCCGTAAACTGTTCTACAAAGTAACCGATTAGCATTGCCAAAATGCTTGATATCATTAGGCTGCCTTCGACTTGGTAATAGGTAAGAGCGACGGAACTTACCAATGCACTCACGACACTGGCCAATACTGCTGCATTTTTTATGGTTGGAACGACGATCGCAATAAACGTCGCAGCAACGGCAAATTCAAGCCCCATTTCATTCAACTCGGGGATCATACTTCCCGCCACAATGCCTGTTAGAGTGGCAGCATTCCAAAACAGGTAAAAGCTTAAGCCAGCACCAAGTGCATACCACTGGTTAAACTGCTTGTCTGAGTGATGACCAACAACGGCAAATAGCTCATCGGTGAGTAGAAAACCGAGTGGAAGACGCCACTTTAAGGGAAGTGGAGAGATCTTACTGCGCATAGAGACGCTATACAGAAAGTGTCTGGAAGTAATAAAAAAAGTCGTTAACAACATGGTTGTTAATCCAGCTCCAGCTTTTATCATCCCCATCGCAACCAGTTGCGCGGAGCCTGCAAATAGGATCGCCGACAGCGCTTGTCCTTCAAGTGGAGTGAGGCCTGTATCTATCGCAAATGAGCCAGCGAGCAGCCCCCAAGGAAGTACGGCAATGCTCAGTGGCATCATGGCTATCGTGCCTTGCCAAAACAGTGCGGTTTTTGATTGTGCTTCTAAAGGCGAAGTGTTTTCCATTGTATTTTCTTATTTTTTCAGTGTTCAGGGGTATCCTGAAAGTAGCGTGAATACGATTACGCGCCTTGTACAAATTTGCTGAGATTAACAATAGCGGGTGTATTGACCGGGGGTTACTCCCATTGCTTTTTTAAAGTGGCGATGTAAATGACTCTGGTCATGAAAGCCACACTCTTGAGCTACATCAGAAATTTTCCTTCCTTGTTTCAGTAGTTGCTTTGCCATTCGTAAACGTTGTTGAATCTGAAAAGCATGAGGTGGGAAGCCAAACTGTTTTTGAAACTCTCTGAGTAAATGGAATGGGCTTAGCGCAGCGAGTTTGGCTAATTCCTCCAAAGATACATCGGATTGAGGAAAGTCTTCTAAAAACTCTTTAACTAACGTCACTTGTTTTTGTGCTTTCGTCGATTGTTGCAGTGGAGCCCGGTGGGTACTGTGTTTGCTAGCTAACTTGATTAGAGTCCCATACACCAGCGTTTCTCTCAGCAGTCGATTGTCAGATTTGTCCAATATGTCAAAAACCAGACGTAGCTGGTTCGCGAGTTCCGGATCGTACACAACGGGCTGAGGAAAGTAGGGCAGTGAGATGTTAGGAGAGGCAAGCTCTTGTCCCAAAGTTTGAAATTGCTCAGGGACAGGGTACATGGCTTTGTATTCCCAGCCTCCTTCTGAAGCTGAGTGGCCACTATGTACTTCATCAGCATTAATCAAGATGATGCTGTCTTGTGGCGCTATGTGGTTCCCGCCAGTACGGAAGAACTTTTGCGCGCCCTTTTCAATTACTCCGATGGTATAGCCTTCGTGACTATGACGAGAAAAATGCTGTTTCTCGTACTTTGCATCAAGCAGCTCTAAGCCTCCCAATTCTTGAGCAATCTTGAATGTCGCTATTTCCTTATTCTTCTGTTTCATGATCTCTCATAGTACTCAGGAGTTACAATTGGTGAGTGTACCGGATCTATCGTGCTCATTTTTGTACAAAATTGCTATGTGTTTTAAAAATTCGTGGATATTGATGGAGAGTTAATGGTTTGCTTTATGTGCTATTGGCGAATTATTGTATTGCTTAAATAATTCTGAACGGAACATATTTGTTGTTTTTTGTCATTTTAATGATATATGATCCGCCTCCATTTTTATTGTGTTCCTTTTTCCTCCATGATTGATTTAGTTGTACTTCCGGTTTATCTCACCGCGGTTATTGCGCTGTTAATGTTACCAGGCCCTGATATGTTATTGATTGCAAGTTCAAGCATGAGCTATGGCAAAAAAGTTGGACTGTTTGCCAGTCTTGGCAATGCGACCTCAGGTGTCATTTTAACCCTATTGGCTGCTATGGGAGTCTCTACGCTTGTCGCCATGAGTCCGGTTGCGCTGAAGGTGCTGCATTTACTGGGCGGCGCTTACTTGTTAAAAATGGGATGGGACTGTATGAGAGCACAAGCCTCTTCTGCGCCAGAACTTGATCAAATGAGCAAAATGGCGACGACCTATTATCAGCGTGCCTTGATGAGTAATTTACTCAACCCAAAAGCATTAGTGTTTTTTGTTATGTTCTTGCCACAGTTTGTGTCAAACAACATTACGGCGACATCTGGTGAGCAAATGTTAGCGCTTGGCTTGTTACTTAATGTTATGGGTCTACTGTTTAATCTGTTACTTGTAGCTTTGGCTGGCAGTGTAGGTAAGGGACTGATTGAAAATGATAAATTCCGCATGTACCAACACAAACTAATGGGGTTGGTGTTTGTGATACTGGCGTTATGGATGTTGAGTAGTTTCGTTCTATAACATTTTCACATACTAAGAAACAGCCAGCAGTGATTGCTGGCTGTTTTTGTTTTAGAGTCTAATGCGCTTTACTTACAAGCTTTTTTGGTGAGCGTCGATAAGCTCGTTCATCTTCGCTTCTGCGGCTTGCTGGGCTTGTTCGTAGTTCATGTTATCTGGAAAGTCAGTGATGACTTCGTAGTAACATTTCAATTTAGGCTCAGTTCCGGAAGGACGTACTATCACGCGGGATTGATCGTCGAGATGGTAGATTAGTACATCACTTGAAGGTAAATCGATCGCTTCTTCTGAACCGTCGTCATAGGTCCTCACGGATGTCTTTAAATCTTCGGTTATTGTTATTTTTTTCCCTGCGATATCTTTTGGTGGCGTTGCACGTAGTTTGTCACCGATAGGTGGCGATTTTGGATCCAATGCAATACTGCGCTGTGCGTTGAAGTAAAATCCGTGCTGACGGTAAAGCGCTTCCAGTTTGTCCCATAGCGTTTGGCCTTGCGCTTTCAGCTTTCCTGTCAGCTGAGCGAAGGCAACGAGCGCAGACAGACCATCCTTATCCCAGACTTTATTACCAACGGTGTAACCTAGAGCTTCTTCGTAAGCAAATAGGAATGGGTGTTGCTCCGTTTCTTTATCCATGGCGACGTTGGTCAGCCATTTAAAGCCAGTTAGGGTTTGGTAGTATTCCGCGCCATGAGCTTTGGCAATGCTGTTCAACATTCGGGAAGAGACAATGGTATTACCAACCAGTGCGTTTGGTTGTTGCTCTAGCAAGTAATCACCGAATAGCGAACCGACTTGGTCACCAGTGAGCATCTGATATTCACCATCAGAGCGTTTAACTGCGACTGCAAAACGGTCTGCATCCGGGTCGTTGGCACACGCTATATCGGCATCTACCGATTTACCCAGCGCCATTACCATGTCCATTGCACCAGCTTCTTCTGGATTAGGGAAGTTAACGGTCGGGAAGGTGCCATCGGGTTCACGCTGCTCTGTTACACTCGCCACTTTCTTGAATCCGGCATCAGCCAAAAGCGTCTCCGCCATATCGGCGCCGACCCCATGCATAGCCGTGTAAGCAATAGAAATGTCGGTGCTGGAATCTGGTGTTAACAACGCGTTTTCGTTCATGGTTTGGCGATAGGTTTGGTAGTAGTCATCTTCTAGCCACACCAGCAACCCTTGTTGTTTTGCACTATCTAATGACATCAGTGGTAAAGGTTTGGTCGTTGCTTGGTTGATCTCAGCGGCAATCCCGGAGTCATGTGGTGGGATGATTTGCGCGCCATTCTCCCAGTAGACTTTAAAACCATTGTATTCTGGTGGATTGTGACTTGCTGTTACGACAACGGCAGCGGCAGCGTTCAGTGTACGTACACCAAAAGCAACGATTGGTGTTGCTGCCACTTTATGAGTCAGATAAACCTTAATACCAAGTGCGGTCAGCACAGAGGCGGTATCGTGCGCGAACTGTTTGGAGTCTGGCCGACCATCATATCCAATAACAACGCCACGCGATGTTGCATCTTTGACTTGTTCAATCAAGTAGTGGCCAAGCCCGGTTGCGGTTTCCTGGATGACCAGTCGGTTCATACGGTTTGGGCCTGCGCCAACTTTTCCTCGCAGTCCTGCGGTACCAAAAGCAAGGCGTGAACCAAATCGGTCGTTGATCTCTTGCTGATCATTTGTGTCGACGAGGTGTTGCAGCTCTTCACGAGTCTTAGGATCGGGGTCTCGTGCTAGCCATTGATCAATTATTGCGGTCATGTCTGTCTTTCCTTAGGTGGGGAGCCTACCTGTTTCGACTTTACGTCATAGTTTGCAATTAATGTAAATGGTTCTCAATTCCAATTCAAAGAGAGCAATCGATAAACCGAATTTGTTTTTTAATTATCGAACAAAATTTATTCGCATTTTATTTCTTGAAGAACTTTAGAACTATAACTAGCCTTTTAACATAAATATAACAAACCGTGTTGAAATCGCAGTTTTTGCGATTTTTCGTAAATTTGTTCGATATTTGCATCGGGACGCAAGGAAGCTCGCGTAAGCGTAGCGGCTGAGCAGAGGAGAGATCTTTTGAAAAGATTAGCGACTACTCTTGCCTTAACACTGAATGTGATTTTAATCACATTCTCCTCCTATGGATGGTCAAAAGACAATGACTACAATATGACCAAAGGGGTCACAGCGATCAGTGAGCAAGTGTATGAATTACATATGCTGATCTTCTATATTTGCTGTGCGATTGCCTTGGTTGTCTTTGGTGTCATGTTCTATTCCATCATTCGTCATCGCAAGTCAAAAGGAGCAGTTGCCGCCCATTTCCACGAAAGTACCAAAGTGGAAATTATTTGGACGGTTATCCCTATCATCATTCTTGTGGCGATGGCAATTCCCGCAACCAAAACCCTAGTTGCAATGGAAGACACCAGCCAATCGGATCTCACCATCAAAATCACTGGCTCCCAGTGGAAGTGGCACTACAACTACTTTGGTCAAGACGTCGAGTTTTTTAGCCTTCTCGCCACCAGCCAGAAGCAGATTGACGGAATCGAAACCAAAGGTGCTCATTACTTGTTGGAAGTGGATCAACCGCTTGTTCTTCCGGTCAATCGTAAAGTCCGTTTTCTTCTCACTTCAGACGATGTAATTCACTCGTGGTGGGTACCTGATTTTGCAGTGAAGAAAGACACTGTACCTGGATTTATCAATGAAGCGTGGACACGAATTGATGACCCCGGAGTGTACCGAGGCCAATGTGCTGAGCTTTGTGGTCGCGCACATGGGTTCATGCCAATCGTGGTACACGCGATGGCAGAAGACGAGTTTGATCAATGGTTATCCGGCAAGAAAAAGGAAATAGCGCTTCAGAAAGCCGCTGCTCAAGAGGCATTAACACAAGACTTATCCATGGATGAGCTGATGGCGCAAGGTGAAGGTATATATACCGCTCGATGTGCCGTCTGCCATCAAGCCAGTGGCGAAGGTATTCCAGGCGCATTCCCTGCAATTAAAGGTAGCCCTGTAGCGACCGGAAATGTGGATGAGCACATTAGTATCGTAGTGAATGGCCGTGCCGGAACCGCCATGCAAGCTTTTGCCAACCAACTGAGTGACCAGGAAATCGCTGCCGTTATTACCTACCAACGAAATGCGTGGGGGAATGACACTGGCGATACCGTTCAAGCATCTGACGTCAATGCCTTTAAGGCACAAAAGAGTGCTAAGGAGGAAATATGAGCAAGCCAGCAGAAAAAGCCGTGAAGTCAGCACCGGTTGAAGCGCAAACTTCGGCAAATTCAACCATCGCTCTTGATGATGATCATGATGTTCATCATGCACCCAAAGGTCTTGCTCGTTGGTTGTATTCGACCAACCATAAAGACATCGGTACTTTGTACCTCTGGTTTAGTTTTGCGATGTTTCTCACCGGCGGGGCAATGGCGATGGTCATTCGCGCTGAGCTGTTTCAGCCTGGCTTACAATTGGTGGATCCTGAGTTCTTTAACCAGATGACGACCGTTCATGGTTTGGTGATGGTATTTGGTGCCGTGATGCCAGCATTTACTGGCTTGGCGAACTGGATGATACCGATGATGATTGGTGCGCCAGATATGGCATTGCCGCGCATGAATAACTTGAGCTTTTGGATCTTGCCTTTTGCGTTTCTCATTCTATTGAGCTCACTGTTTTTACCAGGTGGTGGGCCCAACTTCGGTTGGACATTCTACGCGCCGCTTTCTACCACGTATGGCCCGGACAGTACGGCGTTGTTTGTGTTCTCTGTACACATCATGGGTATTAGCTCAATCATGGGGGCAATCAACGTCATCGTGACCATCGTAAATATGCGTGCACCGGGCATGACTTGGTTCAAAATGCCGATGTTTGTCTGGACGTGGCTGATCACCGCATTTCTGCTAATTGCTGTTATGCCCGTTTTGGCTGGTGCGGTAACCATGGTTCTCACGGATAAGTACTTTGGCACCAGCTTCTTTGATGCCGCTGGTGGGGGCGATCCGGTGATGTTCCAACACATTTTCTGGTTCTTTGGCCACCCAGAAGTGTACATCATGATCCTTCCATCCTTTGGTATTGTCTCTGCGATCATTCCAGCTTTCAGTGGTAAAAAGCTCTTTGGTTATCACTCTATGGTGTATGCAACTTGCAGTATCGCTCTGCTTTCCTTCTTGGTTTGGGCTCACCACATGTTCACTACCGGTATGCCGGTGTTTGCTGAACTGTTCTTTATGTACTGCACCATGCTGATCGCAGTACCAACAGGAGTGAAAGTGTTTAACTGGGTCGCGACCATGTGGCGCGGTGCACTGACGTTTGAAACTCCGATGTTATTTGCCATCGCATTTATCGTGCTGTTTACCATTGGCGGTTTTTCGGGACTGATGCTGGCCATCGTACCGGCCGATTTCCAATATCACGATACCTATTTTGTGGTTGCGCACTTCCATTACGTGCTGGTTTCTGGGGCGGTGTTCTCCATTATGGCCGCGGCTTATTACTGGCTTCCGAAATGGACAGGTAATATGTATGACCACAAGCTGAGTCTTTGGCACTTCTGGTGTTCGCTGATTTCGGTCAACGTGCTGTTCTTCCCAATGCACTTTTTAGGGCTGGCTGGTATGCCGCGAAGAATTCCGGACTACGCGATCCAGTTTGCAGACGTCAACCAAATTGTCTCCATCGGTGGTTTTGCCTTCGGTCTTTCTCAACTGATTTTCTTGTGGGTGGTCATCAAATGCATTCGTGGTGGTGAGAAAGCGACGGCGAAACCTTGGGAGCGAGCGGAAGGCCTGGAATGGACAGTGCCAAGTCCGGCTCCGCATCATACTTTCACTACTCCCCCTAAAGTCGATTAAATATAGGTGGCGAGTGTGAATAAACCGAACCCATCGAACAGAAAACTGACCATCAAGCTACTGCTTGCTACGGTGCTGATGTTCGGTTTTGGCTTTACCTTAGTTCCTTTATATGACGTGATGTGTGATGCGTTAGGAATCAACGGCAAAACCAGTGAAGTGGCAGCGATTCAGCCAGTAGGTATGGAGCCAGACACAAGCCGCACCATTCGAGTGGAGTTTATGGCGCATGTTAATCCGGATATGCCTTGGGAATTTAAACCCAAAGTCATTTCTATGGATGTTCATCCCGGACAGGTTATCCAAACCGAGTACCTTGCGTTTAACGAGAGCGGGCACAAATTGGTTGGACAGGCGGTACCGTCTGTGTCACCGGGTAACGGCGCAGCTTACTTTAATAAGATCGAGTGCTTTTGCTTCAACCAGCAGCCGTTGGAAGGCAATCAACACGCACAAATGCCACTGATTTTTTACATTGAGCCTGATATTCCTGACTCAATAAATACGTTAACGCTGTCTTACACACTCTACAAGCTGCCTCCAGCGGAAGGGAGTTAGCCTCTCATAGAGAGACACACAGACCAACTAGTCTGTAAGGAGAGAACTCATGAGTAATAAACCCGGGACTTATTATGTTCCTGCTCAAAGCAGCTGGCCAATTATTGGTGCGTTTGCTCTGTTCTTAGTCGCTGTCGGTGCAGGTATGACCGTGCAGGGAACCCAAAGTGAAGGCCCGGTAGGCTCGATTGGTCGTGTCGTTTTGGCTGTGGGTTTTCTGTTTTTGTTGTACATGTTAGCTGGCTGGTTTAGCAATGTGATTACCGAGTCCCTGACAGGTAAGTACAGCTCCCAAATTACTCGTTCTTTTCGTCAGGGTATGAGCTGGTTTATTTTCTCTGAAGTGATGTTCTTTGGCGCATTCTTTGGCGCGTTGTTCTACGCGAGAATGATTTCGGTGCCTTGGTTGGGCGGTGCAGACAACAACTTTATGACCAACGAGGTTCTCTGGCCCAGTTTTGAAGCGATGTGGCCACTGACGACCACGCCTAGTGGCGAAACCACCCAAGCGATGCCGTGGCAAGGAATTCCTCTGACCAACACCATCATTCTTTTGCTTTCTTCCGTTACCTTGCATATGGCGCATATCAGTTTGGAGCAAAACAAGCGTACAGCGTTGGTGGTTTGGTTGGAAATTACCATTATTCTTGCGGGCTTTTTCCTATTTTACCAGGCGGAAGAGTACATTCATGCTTATCAGGAAATGGGGCTGACCCTGCAATCAGGGGTTTACGGCAATACCTTCTTTATGCTGACGGGTTTCCACGGCATGCACGTTTGTCTTGGAACTATTTTCTTAATCGTATTGCTGTTCAGAATCGCGAAGGACCACTTTTCTCCGAACAACCATTTTGCTTTTCAGGCGGGCAGTTGGTACTGGCACTTTGTTGATGTGGTTTGGTTGTGCCTGTTTGTCTTTGTTTATGTGCTCTAGTCCATACTCAGCCATTAGTAAGGACGAGGGTTCGGGTCAATCCATCCAGAAGTGAGGGCGATAAGTAGCAGGATGACGACTAAAGCGGAAAACATGACACGTCGACCTAAATAGTGGCTCATGGGTTTATGGTTACGATCGGCATTGTCCGGGTCTTCACGAACCATTTCGATAAGCGCTTTGGCGAGGTTGAATATAATGAAAAGTAGCAAAAGGATGAGCGTCAATTTGAACAAGAATACGGTGGACATGGAACCTCCGGTTTTAACGCTACTTTTATCGAAGCGGTTTTGGGCTGCAGTTTGTTTAACTGTGGCTGTGTTTTCTCTGTTGGTCAAACTGGGCTTTTGGCAATTAGAGAGAGGTGAGGAGAAACAAGCACTTGAGCAGACGATCCTCACTAGAGCTGATTTACCTCATAAGCAAATGCATGCGGTACTTGATAACAATGACTGGCGCGAAGAAAGCGTCATTGGCGTAAAGGTTGAAGCACAAATCGCCCCAGAGCCTTTACCTGTAATTTTATTGGACAACCAAACCTACAACGGAAAAGTGGGTTATCTCGCTTATCAGGTCGTATCCGTTAGTCAGCAGCAGAACATATTAGCACTCATGGAACTTGGTTTTGTAGAGGGAGAACGCTCCCGTTCTGAGTTGCCTATTGTTAAAGAGTTAGACGCGCCTGCTGTGGTAACAGGACGTTTATACCGCAAATCAATGAACCCATTGAGTTCCGAGTTGATGCCTGAGCTGGGTGAGTCCATTCGAGTACAAAACCTAAATATTTCTCAGCTGAATGAGATGTTAAATATCGAATTAATGCCTGCGGTTTTACAGCCTGACAATCTAGAGAACTGGCCTTACGAATTTCCATGGAACCCATTACCACTGACAAGTGCTAAACATTTTGGTTATTCCGTTCAGTGGTTTGTTATGGCTGGCGTGTTTCTTTTACTAACCGTTGTGGTTTTTATTCGTTGGTTAAGAGCGGTCTCATCACATGGAGGTGAAAAATGACTTCGAAAGTAACAAGAGGGCGTTTAGTTCTGATCTCATTAGTGTGTTTGTTCGCCCTCCCGGCTTTAATTGCTAAGTTGATTTTGAGTCAGGGCTGGTATCAGAGTGGCGTGACTAACCGAGGTAAGCTGATTGAGCCTTACACTACGTTAGAGCAATTAGGGCAAGTAGCCCCGCAAACGGTACACGGGTGGCAGTTGGCGTATGTGGTTCCCAATCGTTGTGAGCAGCAGTGCCAACAACAGTTGCATCTGCTTAAACAAAGTCACATCGCCTTAGGTAAATACCAAGATCGCGTAGTACCAGTGTTGTGGACATCGGAATCGTCAGACTCGGTAGAGGCATCAATGGAGAAGATGGCGATTAACGCGTTAGTAGCGGAATTAGTGGCACAGGGACAAGTGGTCATCGTTGACCCGTTGGGGCAGTTAGTTATGTCTTACACACCAAAGCCAAACGAAGATTTGGTCGAGCTCAGCAAGGATATGCTGGCTGATTTACGCAAACTGCTTAAATTATCCCGAGTGGGATAGGGGGAACCATGACATTAATTCGACTAGTGAGAATAAGCTTATGTCTTACATTGGTAGTGATCATGCTCGGTGCGTATACACGTTTGTCCGATGCGGGTCTAGGTTGTCCTGACTGGCCGGGTTGCTATGGTCATTTGTCCGTTCCCCATCACGAAGACGATGTCGCAAGAGCCAACCTGAACTTTCCTGAGCGTGCAGTTGAACATGAAAAAGCGTGGCTGGAGATGATCCATCGTTATTTCGCCGGGACGCTTGGGATTGTGATTCTTGTTATGGCTGTTATTGCATCACGTTCAGAGCGGGTTAACGCTTCCATACCTTTTATGCTCTGCCTGTTGGTGGTAGGGCAGGCGTTGTTAGGGATGTGGACCGTCACTCTCAAACTGATGCCTGTAGTGGTTATGCTTCATCTACTTGGCGGTTTCATCTTGCTGGTATTACAAGCGGTATTTTATTGCCAACTCAAAGCGAGAGGGAATCTCTATTTTTCACCGTCTAACAACACAGTACGTATCTTCTCAATGGTCGCCTTTGCGGTGGTGCTGTTACAGGTGCTGCTTGGCGGCTGGACTTCTTCAAACTATGCCGCGTTGATGTGTACAACATTGCCCATTTGTGAAGGCGATTGGATGAGTTACCTATCTTGGAAAGAAGCGTTTTCACTGTGGCAAGCCGGATTCGAAAATTACGAGTTTGGTGTTTTAGAATATCCGGCCCGAATGACCATACACGTGAGCCATCGAATTGGAGCCATAGTTACTGCGTTGGTGGTCGCTACTTATTGTGTGTTGTTGGTTAAACAAGAGTCTCATCACTCGCGAAACCTTGGAATGTGGATTGGACTTGCGCTCATCTGTCAAATCATGCTCGGTGTAAGTAATGTTGTGTTTCAGTTACCTATCTACGTCGCAGTGGCCCATACACTAGGCGCTGCGATTATGTTGAGCCTGATTTGTGTGAGTCAGTTTTACTTGTGGCAGGGAAAAACTCAGTGGAGTCATCAAGCGAAAGGAGTTCGCTATGAATAAAGAAATTGCGTTGTCTTTAGAGGGACAAAAGCGAATCGGTTCTACTTACCTAAAACTCACCAAGCCGAAAGTGGTGGCACTTATGCTGGTGACCGCCGTCGTTGGTATGAGCCTAGCTCCCGTGGCTGTGTTCCCCTGGCTAAAAGCTGCGATAGGGCTCGCTGGAATAGGTTTGATGGCAGGTTCTGCTGCGGCATTTAATCACCTGATCGACCGTAATATAGACGCTCGAATGGCACGTACTCACAAACGTCCGTTGCCCTCTGGTGACACCAACCCGCTGTCTGTGGTGATATTCGCGGTTGGCTTAGGGGTGGCTGGGTTTGTCATGCTGTACGCTTGGGTAAACCCGCTGACCGCATGGATGACATTATTGAGTTTGCTTGGGTATGCGGTTGTTTACACTATGTACCTAAAGCGGGCTACGCCACAAAATATTGTGATAGCGGGGATAGCTGGTGCGATGCCGCCGCTGTTAGGATGGACTGCGGTAACTGGAGAATTACACGGCAATGCCTGGCTTTTGGTAATGATCATCTTCATCTGGACGCCACCCCATTTTTGGGCTCTCGCGATTCACAGAGTGGAAGAGTATAGGAAGGTAGATATTCCAATGCTTCCGGTTACACATGGTATCGAATACACCAAAACCTCTATTCTGTTGTATTCCGTACTTCTTACTTTGGTTTGTGTGATGCCAGTTTTGGTCGGTATGGTTGGCTTTATTTATCTTTTTACCTCACTTCTTCTTAACGCTGGCTTTATTTACCACGCTTGGAAACTGAAGTTTGCGCCGGAAGAAAGGAGTGCGATAGAAACCTTTAAGTTTTCCATCTACCACTTGTTGGTGTTGTTTATTGCTTTACTCGCTGATCACAATATCGATTTCTCAATGGTTTGAACCTTTTTGAATAGAAAAACGCCGGATTGTAGTAATCCGGCGTTTGAATGTTTAATTATTGAATTTCTAGCAACTCAATATCAAAAATCAACGTACTTGCTGGTGGAATTGGGCCTGTACCACTTTTGCCGTAACCGAGTGTGCTTGGAACGAACAGGCGAATTTTCTCACCTTCTACCATGTACTGAACACCCTCTTGCCAGCCTTTAATCACTTGGTTCAGACCGAATGAGATTGGCTCACCACGATTTACTGAACTGTCGAATACCGTTCCATCGATGAGTGTGCCATGGTAATGCACTTTTACTTTGCTAGTTGCCGTTGGGTGAACATCACCCGTGCCTTTCTCCAGCACTATATATTGCAGGCCGCTTTCAGTGGTGATGACGCCTTCTTTCTTGGCATTTTCTAGCAGGAACGCTTGTCCCTTGGCAAAGTTTTCATCCGCCACTTTATGGTTTGTCCAAGTGCGGTAAATGAAAAATGCCGCCAGAATAAAAATAATAAGAGGAAACAAAAATTTAGACACGTTGGCTCCTTGTCTATTTAGGTTGTTTTAGTAAGTAGTTAATCGTTTCAGACATGGCTTCAATGCTGTCATGACCGCTGCTAATCACCTGATATTTACCATTGACGATAAAGGTTGGTACTGAGTTGATCTGACCACGCGTTGTGATTTCATCAGCCTTGTTGATGTATTCGAACAGCTGCTTTTGCTGTGCTTCGTCAAGGTGATAAGGACTAATCAGGTTACGAGACTCAAACGCCTTTTCTACTGCTGCTTGACGTTCATCTGCTGTTGCTTCAGACGGCATTTGAACGGCTGCGAAAAGGTCAGCCATAAATGCTTTATCTGGTGTCGCTTCTAGCTGCATCACCGCTGTATAGAAAATGATAGCGCTGATCTGGGCACTGTCGTTAAACGTAACATGCACCTTTTCAACGGCTTGCTGAGTCAGAGATTCCAGTTGAGGGACAAACTCTTCCATCGAGCGACAGTGACCGCAGGTCAAGGAGAAAGCCTCAGTTACAGGTGCTAGTTGGTACTCCTGAAGGGAGACTGGCAACACTTCATATTGTTTGCCTTGTAGCGGCTGTGTATTGCCGTTGTCACATGCTGAGAGTGCCGTCACCGCGGCAAAAAAAGCAAAGCCTTTCAAAATGTTTTTGAACATATTAACGCTCGATTGAGAAATTTTCGCTAGTTTATCGGTTAACGATGATGACTAAAACCATTAAAACCGATTGTTACACTAAAGTGAGATGATAATGCCCAAATAGATATCAATATCGCTGTAAAAGCATCATATGGCTGGCACGAACAGTGCATTTAGTTCGATGTTTTAATGTCATTTGGCGTTAAGCTCGATTTTGAACTGATGAAAGTGCTAAAGACAACGCGCATTGAGTCGACACAGTAAGTAACAGTTTTTCTAAGTTGGGAACGGTATGAAGCAGTGGTTTTTAATTGTTTGTAGCTTGCTTGGAGGGTGCGGCACCATCAGTCAAGACATGGTGCCTGGTAGGAACATGTTAGATACAGCCCCTAAGACGAGCACAGAGCTAAGACACCCAGAATGGGGGTATGGTAATTCATCGAGTGTCATGAACATTCCTGCTCAGCCGACTACGAACACCGCTGTGGACGAATCATACTCCAAGACCTCACTGGAAATGTTTTTAGATCGGCACAATATTGCCCATGAAACCATCAGTGGAGGACACTTGATGGTACGCTTAAAAGATCAAGTTCACTTTCAGACTGGTTCTGCGCAATTATCCACTCAATACCAAGGCTGGTTGAACAGTCTAGGACACTATCTGGCAGGACGCACTGATGTTGACGTGGTCATCGATGGGCATGCGGACAGCACCGGAGCGGCAAGCTTTAACGACACATTATCGGAACGAAGAGCTCGCGAAGTTGAAAAGCAATTGTTGGCAACCAGTATTCCTCGCCAGCGCGTTTTCTCGCGTGGGTTTGGTGAGCACGCTCCCCAGTGTAGTAATGCTACCGACAGTGGTAAAGCATGTAATCGACGTGTGGAACTGATGCTGATCGTCAGCGATTAATACCAATCGTAGCAACTTTCAGGATACATAAGAAAAGAGGCACCAAACAGGTGCCTCTTTTACATCCGCCAATGTTCTTAGGGGGAACTAGGCAAATTCTTTTTCAATATATGCGACGATGTCTGACGACTCGTAGAGCCACTGGGTCTCACCATCTTTTTCGATTCGAAGACAAGGAACCTTAATTCTACCACCACCTTGTTCAAGTTCTTGGCGATGAGCAGGGTCATTCTTCGCATCACGTAATTCGATGTTTACCGATTGTCGTTTCATTGCACGACGAACTTTTACGCAGAAAGGACAAGCTTCAAACTGATAAAGCGCATATTGCTTCGCTTTGTTGTCAACGCTCATTTGTTCATTAGCATCGCGCTTGATTCCACGAGGTGAAAAAACAGCGTTAAGCAATAATATGATTTTTCCCAAAAACCAACGAATAAACTTCATAATGAGTCCCTGATGTTCAAAGGAGGAATATCCTTTACGAATACAATTACGACAAGTGTCGCACCGGAGACGCAGTCTATCAGTTGTTTACGGTAGATAAAACCATGCTTTTTATATGGAAAATAGTCGTTTGAGCCAACCTAAAAAGCCGCCGCTTTTGGCTGGATTTGCTTCTCGTCCCAAATAAAAGCTACGCATCAACTCGGTCCTAAACGCATCTACATCAATACGTTGTATTACCAGTTCATGGTGGAGCTTGTTCTGAGTTTGCTCTGCATGATCGTGAGCCAGGCTGAAATCCATATTTAGATACCCTTGCGTATAAAGCCAAAGGTGGGTAATGAGAATCAGGTCTTCAGCAGATTGATTGGTGAACTTGCTGGCGTGTTTATCACCCACAGACTCACTGATCGCTATCTGCATTTGTTGGCTAGCGTGCGCGTTTTGTTCATAGATCGCACTGGCTTCAATGTGAGATTTAGTCAGTAAGCCCAGCAAATGAAGTGCCGGGGCTGTTGATGGCTTATTCTCACACACTCTAGCGAACAGTGCGCTTTGTTCGTCCAGCCAACGTTTCTTTGCCGTCTTATGTTCACTTACAAAGGGAATCGTTTCGAATCCCATCTCTTGAAACAGTGTGTTAAGTGGCGTCATGACTTTGCAGTTCCCTCACCGTTACTTCGATGTGTTGATCGTTAATATCAACAAATATAGACGTACCAGTGATCATAACAGAAAGGTTTGCGCCACGGTCAAGGTGCTGACAAATTGTGTCAATAGAGTCGTAGTCAAAACTTTCTACACTTACCGGAAGCATGGAAAACTTGCCCGACACTTTCTCCCACCATACCGAAGCCTTGGTGTTATAACTGTAGACTTTTACTTGCTTTGAAAGGCGAGTGGCTTTTTTGATTCGATCTGCGTCGGGCTCACCGATCTCAATCCAGTGAGTGATACTTTGATCGTCTGCGATGTGCCACAGGTCAGGTTCTTCAATGGTTGACAGCCCTTTTGTAAACTCTAAATCGCTCGTCGCATTGAGACAATATGCTAAGACACGGGCCAACATACGTTGTGGTTTTTCAGAGGGGTGAAGAGCGATGGTGAGTTTTTTGGAATTATAATAATCGTTATTCATATCGGAAATATCGATACGAAACTTATAAATGGTTGGTTTTAGCGCCATGTTTTTATCGTTTTGTAATGCATTAGCTATAGGCAAAAAAATAGCCAGCTTAAAAGCTGGCTACAGTATCAAATTCTTTAAGAATTAAAGTACTTTGATTTGCTCTGCTTGAGGGCCTTTTTGACCTTGAGAGATAACAAATTCTACTTTCTGGCCTTCAACTAGAGTACGGAAGCCGTCACCAGTGATTGCAGAGAAGTGAGCAAAAACGTCAGGACCGTTTTCTTGTTGAATGAAACCGAAGCCTTTAGTTTCGTTGAACCACTTAACTGTGCCAGTAGCTGTGTTAGACATGTCTCTTTTCCTAAATATCTAAATTTGTGTAATCTTTCGCCTCAACGGCGCTTATAGCGTGGAAAAATAAATTGCTATTGCGTACCACAGGACGACGGAGTTACAAGACATCCAACGAAATGTGAAAACAAAGAACTTTCTTTCTAGCCGTGTTTGAGTCTAGGTTAAATACGATAAGAGTCAACAGATATTAGTACTTTAAGGGAAAATATTTGTTTGCAGTCACTATTTAATCGTCTAGTTTTAGAGTAATTTTCAATTAAATGACGTCGCTGTGAATTTTTTAAGCATAAATTTTATTTTACTCAATTAAATTGACTTATTTTTCTAATTATTGTCCAATCTGGCCCGACCATTAAGGAGGATTTATGGCAAAGTTAAAAGCTAGTCCTCAGTCAATTGAGTTTCAACATGATACTGAATTTGGCAGAGGTAAAATTAAAGATAATGCGCTTAAAGCGGTTGTTACGAGTCAGTTGTTTAAAACCAGAA
Source organism: Vibrionaceae bacterium (assembly GCA_018222805.1). Classification (GTDB taxonomy): domain Bacteria; phylum Pseudomonadota; class Gammaproteobacteria; order Enterobacterales; family Vibrionaceae; genus Vibrio. The sequence goes on along the minus strand of JAAEZQ010000029.1, from coordinate 24,170 downwards.
TCGTTAAAGCGAGAAAAGGTAAAGGCAGCTTCAGTCGGAAAATGAAGCATAGAGGCAAAGAGCCCTATTCAAAGTTCTCCCTAGGTGGATTTTGAATAGGGCTTTTTCTTTACCTAAATAACCCATACTTAAGGTACAGGCTTCGACTTTCTATGACTGTTGATGCTTGTTGGTTCTCGTTTGGTTGTTAATTTTACCCCCAGTTTGACTACATATCACACACCTGATTTTTTCTACCTCACATCACCTAAGCACAATGAGTTCCTTGCTATACTCAATTGAATTTCATGTTTTTATTGTCATTTTTGTTGTCGATGCAAAGCCAACTTGAGTAAGAGGAGCATTATGTTTAGAGCGTTTGTGATTCTGTTATATGTCACCTCTTCACCGCTGGCTTTGGCGGCAACTGCGTTTGAGATCGTCCAGAAGTCGGATCAAACCATGCGAGGCGAGTCCAGTTACAGTGAAGCGACGATGGAGATTATCCGGCCAGACTGGCGTCGCTCAATGACGATGAAGAGCTGGACTAAAGGGACTGAACTCTCCTTAGTGTTGGTGACCGCTCCTGCAAAAGATAAAGGCAGTGCGTCACTCAAGCGCTACAGAGAAATGTGGAACTGGGTACCAAGCATTGAACGAATTATAAAGATTGCGCCATCGATGTTGAGCCAGTCGTGGATGGGGTCTGATTTCACTAATGACGATCTCATTAACCAGTCCTCGATAGTGGTGGATTACCAACATACTTTGCTCGGGGAAGAGAGCTTTGATGGAGATAAGGTCTGGCGAATTGATGCCTTAGCTAAGCCTGACGCGCCAGTTGTCTGGAATAAAGTCACATTGTGGATTTCTCAGGCGACTTACTTACAGCGCAGAATCGAGTTCTATGACGAGTTTGATGAATTGGTCAATGTCATGACCACTTTCGATATAAAAACGTTAGGTGGAAGAAAAGTTGCCACTCGCCTGGAAATGCGTCCAATAGATAAGCCGGGTAACAAAACCGTGCTTACCACACACCAAGCTCAGTTCGACTTTGAAATTGACGATGACTTTTTCTCTCAACAGCAAATGAAGTTACTGCGGGATTAAGTCGTGTGTCATGACTAGGGAAGGCAAAAGCATATGCTGATTAAACTCGCATGGCGTAATTTATGGCGGCAAAAACGGCGGACGTTACTGACGGCCACAGCGCTTGCTTTGGTGCTTTTCCTTTCCCTGATAACCCGCTCTTTTCAAGAGGGGAGTTACACTTCTAATATAAAAAATGCGGCCAAGTTTTATACCGGGCTGATCCAGTTACAAAACCCGGCGTTCAGTGATACTTCGAGTATTGATGATGTTTTGCCACAAACCGAGACCTTTATCTCTTCTGTGAAAGATAACCCAAACATTGATGTTGTTCTGCCAAGAGTTGAGTCGTTTGCTCTTGCCGCTAAAGACGAACATTCAAAAGGTGCTTTGGTGTTGGGGATAGATCCAGAAGCCGAAGACAACTATTCCAGCATCAGTGACAAAATAGTCAAAGGGACTTACATCGCTCCGGGAGAAAGTGCAGTGCTTGTGGGGCGGCGGCTGGCCCAGTACCTCCATTTAGACGTTGGCGATGAGTTGGTTTTGTATGGCATGGGCTATCACGGACAAACCGCGGCGGGCTTGTATCGCGTCGCGGGTATTTTGCATTTCCCGCTACAGCAACTCGATTCTCAGTTGGTATACATGCCGCTCGATACGGCTCAGACTTTGTACTCTTTGGATAAGCAAGTCACAGCATGGATTCTCAATACCGAAAACTTGCGCGGTTTACCGAGTGTCGTCGATCAACTGCGCCGAGATTATGGTAAGGACGTCGCGGTGAAAGACTGGCAAGCGCTATCACCTGAGCTTTCGCAACAGATTGCACTCGACAAAGCTGGAGGCATATTTTTAATTTATATCCTATACGGCATTGTTGGCTTTGGTCTGTTTGCCACTATTCTGATGACAACGTTAGAAAGACAGCGTGAGTTTGCAGTTATGCTTGCAACTGGGATGCTGAGAGGCAAACTGATTTCATTGCTGGTGATTGAATCGCTGTTTATTTCATTCATTGGTGTACTGCTTGGTTTGATGATCAGTGCGCCGGTATTGGTTTACTTTTACTTTAACCCGATTGAAATTACCGGAGAGGCTGCTGAGGTGATGCTAGAAACTGGATTCGAGCCAATTGTACCTGTTTCGCTCGATCCTTATTTAGCACTGACTCAAATCTCGGTGGTGCTCTTTATCCTCTTGTTGTGTCTTCTATATCCTATGGTGCGCCTATTACGCCTCCCTATCGCAAGTGGTCTCAAAGGAGGTTCGCATGTTGATTAAATTAGCGTGGCGCAATCTGTGGAGGAACAAGCTCAGAACGTCAATCATGATAGGCGCCATGGTGTTTGGTCTGATGGGTGTGGTTGCGATGATTGGGTTTATGAACGGCTTGGTTGATAGCATGATAAAAAATGCGATTTCATGGCAAACCAGCCACTTACAGATCCATAAAGACCAGTATCTAGTTAACCCAGAACTGGAACAGACCATTCCAGACGCTCATATCATCGCGACAGCCTTAGCCAATCAGCAACAAGTGAAAGCCGTGTCCGAACGTTTTCTTGTGGATGGAATGATCGCCTCCGCTCGCAGCACACGCGGAATTCGCATCAATGGTATCGACATTATACAAGAGCAGCAGATCACGCCATTGGCTCAGCACATACAGCAGGGGCAATGGCTGGATGAAGAGGGTAGAAATCCTATTTTAGTTTCCCAGAAAACCGCAAAGCGATTAAATCTGCGTGTTGGCTCCAAAGTGATTTTGACGCTTTCGGATATCAATGGTGAAGTCTCTGGTGCGGCTTTTCGGGTAAAGGGTATATTCAAAACACCGTCCACGACCTTTGATGATGGCAACACCTATGTGCGCAAAGCGGATTTGGAAAAAATAGCAGGGTTAAAGGGCGCGCACGAAATTTCCATTCTCCTAAACTCGAATGATGACGACACTTTAGTAAAAACAAAAAGGTTTACTCAGACGCTCCTGACTAATACGACGAAAGATCATTTAGTGGTTAGGAAATGGGAAGAAGTCCAACCCTTACTCGCTACGATGATGAGTTCAATGGATATATCTAATCAGGTCATGCTGGTGGTGTTTGTCTTGGCGATGACGCTGGGCATTATCAATATTATGTTGATGTCGGTATTCGAGCGTACCAGAGAGTTTGGCGTTCTGATGGCAGTCGGTATGCAGCAACACAAAGTCCGCTTATTGATCATCTTAGAGACGCTATTTCTGGGGTTGTCAGGTTGTACGTTTGGATTGATTGGCAGTGCGATCATGCTGAAGGTTTTGAGTATTACGGGCTTGTCGCTCAGTGGCCTGGCCGATGGGTTAGGCGCTTACGGTGTGGATACTTTACTTTTCCCAAGAGTGTCTTTTTATGAATACCAGATGATCATTGTGGCGATTTTTGTTGCGAGCCTGCTTGCCGCTTGGTATCCGGCGCGACAAATACTTAAGCAGAGACCTGTGGATGCCATGGCGGAGAAAATTTGATGACGATTAAACTCGAACATTTAACCAAAACCTACAACCCCGACAGTGATTTTCCAGTGCATGCCGTTAAGAGTGTCGATTTGGAAATCAAGCAGGGGGAGTTTGTCGCCATCATGGGGCCCTCAGGTTCGGGGAAAACAACGCTGCTGAATATGCTTGGTGGCATTGACGCACCAACGTCAGGCCGAGTGGAAATTGATGGTTGTCTAATTTCAGGTATGTCGGAGAAAGAACTGATCGCGTATCGAAGAGACAACATCGGTTTTATCTTTCAGGATTACAGTTTGTTGCCCGTGTTAACGGCGCTGGAAAACGTCGAATTTGTTATGCAATTGCAGGGAAAGAGTGAAAGAGAGTGCCGAGAACGGGCTTCCTCGTTACTTGAGCAGGTTGGATTGTCTGAGCAAATGCATAAACGCCCGAGCAAAATGTCGGGCGGGCAACAACAGCGTGTGGCCGTCGCACGAGCACTCGCGCCTAAACCTCGCTTTGTTATGGCGGATGAACCAACGGCTAATTTAGATGCGAAAAGTACCGCAGAGCTGCTCGATATCATGGAGCAGTTAAGTGAACAAGAGGGCACGACGTTTATCTTCTCTACACATGATCCCAGAGTGATCAAGCGGGCGCATCGAATTATCGTTTTTGAAGATGGGCGTTTAGCGAGAGATTTCAGCAATATTGGTAATCATGCGGAGAGATCTCATGCTTAGGTGGAGATCAAATGGTTCAAAGCCGAATACCAAAGTGAGCTGCTATCTTGCGTTGAGTTTACTGTTTCTAAACTCGCAAACTTCCGCCTCGATTCCGGGTGTCGAGCCTGAAAAAGCATGGGACTTCGATGGTTATATCAAGTACATGGCAACTTATAACATTGCCGATAATAACAGTAATACGCTCGACCACCTGATTCATAATCGCTTCAACCTTGAATATCGATTATCACCAAGCTGGCGTATTAATGTCGGGATGAGAAACCGTGCTTTGTGGGGCGACTCACTCGATATTGCCCAATATCCGGAGCTGGTCGCATTGGATAACGGATACTTTGACCTGAGCAAAAACTGGCGTGACGAGAGCGTAATTCTCAATACTCAGTTGGATAGGCTCTATATCACTTGGCGTCAGGAAGACTGGAGCGCAATGGCGGGTCGGTTTCGCGTGAATTGGTCGATGAATACGATCTGGAACCCAAACGATATCTATAATGCCTACTCAATTTATGACTTTGACTATGAAGAGAGAGCGGGTACAGATGCGCTGATGGTGAGTAAGAGGCTGGGGTTTGCTGACGGCATCGATTTAATTTTCGCACCAGTTGAGTCGCCAGATAAGAATAGTGTCTCGTTGCGCTATTTTGCGAACAATTCGGGCTGGGACTATCAGGTGATTGCTGGGCGCACAAGCCGGGACTTTGTGCTAGGAGCTGGGTTTGCAACGGACATCTACGAAGCGGGTTTACGTGTGGAGCTCTCATGGTTCGATCCGATAGAATCGGAATACCAAGGCGAACTGACTCAATCATCTATGGTAGGTAGCCTTGAATCCGACTACAGTTTTGGAGGAAAGCGCAGTTGGCTAGGGCGTGTGGCGTGGTTATTTATTTCGGAGCCTGTTGACGCTTCCAGCGCACTAGCCTATCTAAACTTACCTCTAAACGCGAAAACCCTGAGCTTTACCCGGCACACGCTTTACGCTGATGTGAGCTTTGATCTGACTTCCCTTAATCGTCTGACGGCATCCGTGAGCTACTATGATGACGATTCCTATTTTGCGGGTCTTTCGAGCAATTACTCTCTTGCTAATGACTGGCAGCTACTCACTGTAGTGCAATGCTTTACCGGTGAAGGTGACAGCTTGTTTGGTGAGACACCCGCTACACTATTGTTTGCGAACATTCGCTACAGCTTTTAGCGAGAGCGCTCATCTAGTCATTGTCTCTAAATACTTTTGTTAATAGCAAATAAAACCTTGTTTTTATAGCGTTTTCATCTGTTGGGGTTAATCTTTTTGTAAAAGTCGTTATATTTGTGGTTCATCGTTAAAAGGAGTTTATGGATGAACCTTACGATTTCAGGAAAGTTACAGCTGAGTTTTATGTTGTTGGCTGTTCTTTTTATAGCGTCTGCGATCTTTACTTATCGAAATATCACCACCGTCGAGCAGCATGTCTCTTCGTTGCTTACTTCCGATCTGCCCACTGTGGATACCAGTAGAGGTATTCAGCAATCTGTTCAGGCATCATTATCTTCTATTCGTGCTTATATGCTACTCGGGGGCTATGAGACGACCGGAGCACAATTAAGTCAAGACGTACAAAATATCATGGCTTCCACCGATGAATCTTTGCCAACCTTACAAGCGTTGATTCCACAGCAAGACTTTCTCACAATCCAAAATCAATGGGAGGCAATGAAAGCATATCTGAATACATTGCTTGAGTTAAGTCACAGTGAAGAAAACCTGCCAGCACACAATTTATTTATTAACGAAGCCGCCCCGATTGCAGAGGTAGCGCTGGATCAGATCCAAAGCTTGATAAATGAAGAGTCAGGAAACCAGTTTGGTGGCGAGCGTAAGCGACTTTTCAAAGTCTACGCCGATAGTTACACGTCACTTGCGAACGCATTATCTGCATTGCGTGACTTCCTGTTATACGGGCAGCCATCTCATCTTGAAAAATATCGGGGCCTCATTAAGTTCCACAACCAATCCGTAGCCGAAATTGATGACAAGCTCGACATGCTCTCAGACAACGATAAGTCCTTATGGTCATTGTTCAAAGAGATGCAAGCACTTTACTTTCCGCTCGCAGAGCAGGTTATTTCATTGCGACGTTCTCCAGAATGGAACGAAGCCAATTTGCTGATGGCGAACGATCTATTACCGGCAGCCAACGCGCTCGACGAAAGTTTAGAGTCCATCGTATCTGCTCAACAACGTCGAGCACGTCAAAGTGGTGATGGCATCAGCCATTCGATTCAAAATGTACTGACGTCAGTGATGATAGCGGCAGTATTTGTCATCGTTGCTGCCGTTGTGATCTCAAAATATATGGGCAACACGATTGGTCGCAGAGTGAAACACTTATCGCAGCGCGCGCAGACCATTGCCTCTGGTGATATTTCACAACCTCCGCTTAACGTTGTCGGAAATGATGAACTCGCAGTCCTTACCGAGTCAATAAACCGAATGAACGAATCTCTAGCCAATATCGTTGCAGGTGTAAGTAGTAAGGCATCGCAAGTAGATAGCAACATGGTAGCGTTACTGGAGTCCGCTCAGGTCACATCAACCAATGTCGAACAGCAACAAAGCAACATCGTTGAAATGGGACGTCAATTAGAAGAGATCGCTATTGCCGCTAGAAATACTCTTGAACAGGCGCACCAGTCCGTACAAAAGTTGTCTGACTCGAAAGGTGAAATCGAACAAGGTCGTGACGCGTTAGAGCTGAATAAAGGGACGATGGAAAACCTGCATGGCAGTATTGAAAACGCAAGCGCCCGAGTGATGCAGCTAAGTAAAGAGAGTGATGCAATTGGTCGGGTGACCGAAGTTATCGAAGGTCTTGCAGAGCAAACCAATTTATTGGCCCTGAATGCGGCGATAGAGGCAGCAAGAGCGGGAGATCAAGGTCGTGGCTTTGCAGTTGTTGCGGATGAGGTGCGAATGCTGGCAACCAGAACCACGCAATCTACTACGGAAATAAACGATATCATCCATGCCATTCAACGCTCAACACACTCGGTTGTTCAGGAAATTGAGCATAGCCAGTCACTAGCAGAAACCGGTGCAGAGCATATTGAGAATGCAGTGACCAAGTTAATCTCGACTACAGAGCAAATCAATTCGTTGAACGGACAGATGGCTGAACTGGCCGCGGCAGCAGAGCAACAATCTCAAGCCACCCACTCAATTACTGGATTGATGGATGAGATAACGCATTCCGTTAATGAGGTATCCAGCAATAGTCATCATGCTTCCAAAACTTCTCTTCAGGTCAAAGAGCAGGTAACAGAGCTGAATCAACAAATGGCAGCGTTTAAAACCGTATAACGATTCAATCCATCAACACATTCTAAAATAGCAGCCCAACCATTTATTCCTTAGCGCTAAGTGGTTGGGCTTTTTTATTTGGCAGGGGTAACTATAGAATTTACTTATCAAAGCTATAGCCAGAACCGAATTTCGCTTCTCAACGCTTAGATCTAATATAACTCCATCAGCAGAAAGCACTGCTACTTATATGAATTACATGAACAGGAGCAAGATATGAGCACACAAGTAAGCCTAATTGGTCTAGATCGTCAACACTCTGAGCAACTAGCACAACAGCTAAATAAACTACTTGCCCATTACCAAGTGTTGTACATGAATACTCGCGGTTACCACTGGAACATCAAAGGCCATCAGTTCTTTGAGTTACATGTGAAATTTGAAGAAATCTATACCGACCTACAATTAAAAATTGATGAGCTTGCAGAACGTATTTTGACATTAGGTCACACTCCAGCACATGCATTCAGCCATTATCTGCAATCAAGCGAAATAAAAGAGCACCAAAACGCAACATCGGGTGACGACTGCGTCAAAGGTTTGGTTGATGGCTTCGGTATCCTTCTGCTTAATCAGCGTGAAATTCTGTTCAACGCTGGTGAGGCTGGGGATGAAGGTACGGCAGCATTGATGGGCGATTACATTCGCGAGCAAGAAAAACTGATGTGGATGCTTAACGCCTACCTTCAGTAAGGCTTGGCAATGTATCGGGAAATAAGACAAAAGAGCACTGAGGTGCTCTTTTTTACGTTCACAAAGCTGGCTAGCTGTTTTGTCCTGACAAAGACGATTCGAAGTAAATCAACAGATCAGTGAGCTCTTTTACCGCAAGGGAAGCGGAAGAGTGGAACTCAGTTAGATTTCCATGGTGGATAAGGCAGGAGGGCATTTGTGCATTGTAGGCCGCCTGTAGGTCATATAGGTAGTCACCGACGTAAAGCACTTCATTTGGCATCAATCGCCACTCTTTTGCTAATACTTGCAAAGATAAAGGGTCGGGTTTTGGTGGATAGCATTCTCGCGTGATCACTCGCTCAACTTCTATCTGGTTATGCTCAAGCTTACGTTGGGTGGCAATTTGGCAATTACGTGTCACGATGGCCGTTTTCATTGCTTTTTGGTTCAAATACGCCAGAAGTTCATGACAGCCTGCCATTGGTGAAGATTGTTCGGCATCGGAGATTTCGTGATCAAAAATCACATTGTGTGCATGCTCTTTATGATGAGGATGTTCCAGTTTTTCTACAAAGTCTAATAAGTCTTCTGACTTCGGACACCCTAGTTGCTGGCGCAGAGTTTGAAAGTTCATATCGGAGCTCACAAGGGTGTTATCTAAATCAAAAATAACGGCTTTAATTTTATCGACGACTAATGGGAAAGGGACCATTCTGACCTCATGAACATAATATAAAGTATTTTTAAAACAGTAGCTTAATTATAGGCTAAATTTGATTCACTTCTGCTCTAGACGAAAAATTTTCCCTGTGTCGGTCGAAAAATAGAGATAACCGTCGGGACTGATCGTGATGTCTCGGATTCGCTCTCCAAGATCGTCCATCAGGCGTTGATATTCAGTCAGTTTTCCATTCTCGATAGAAACCACATTGAGGTGCGTAAGTTTAAGCGCTCCCGCGACAATTTTTCCGTCTAGGTCAGGGTATCTGTTACCTCGATACAACACTAAATTACTTGGTGCGATAGAAGGGATATAGACCAGTTTGGGATCTTCCATACCCGGCAGGGATTTCGCTTCGCCGACATCAAGCGGCCCCCAATATTCTTTTCCTTGAGAGACTCTAGCCCAGCCATAGTTCGTCCCTTTTTTGATCAGGTTAATTTCATCACCACCTCTTGGGCCGTGTTCGATTGACCAAAGCTGATTTGTCGCTTGGTCATAGTACAAGCCCTGAGGGTTGCGATGACCATAACTCCAAATCTCAGGTTTTACGTCAGACTCAGTGAAAGGATTGTCTGTAGGGACGGTACCGTCCAGATTTAAACGCAGAATTGACCCAGCATGAGTTTGTCTATTTTGCCCGTTATCACGATCACCACGATCCCCTATAGAGAAGTAAACTTTGTTTTCGACAAACGCTATACGGCTCCCAAAGTGTCGTCCGGTATCAGTAATCGCATCAGCAACAAACAGATCTTTCCATCCTGTCAGTTGATTGTTTTGTAACGTCGCAGTTGCGAGAGCAACCGTGTTTCCTTTGCTGGTTCGCTTACTATAAGTAAAGAATAGCTTTGGTCGACTTTTATCTGAATTTGGTGCAAGGGCTACGTCAAGCAAGCCAGCTTGGCCAGTGCTACTGACGCCGGAGACAGAATAGAGCTTTTTACGCTGACCCGATTCGACATTCAGCAATGAAATGGTACCGTTTTTCTCGTTAACTACGGCCTGTTTCTCATCTATAAATTCTATTCCCCAAGGAACATTGAATCCGTTCGCCACTTCTTTTGCCTCATAATCGGCAGCGTGGATGGAAAAGGAGAAACAAACGAGCAGGGTGGTGATAACAGTTTTCATAGCTGTGTCCAATTTAGAGCGTGTTTGTTTCTAAAAATTAACACCATAACGACAGTTTTGTCAGAAAATGTTTTGTATAAAGATGTAAAAATCCCCGACATGAGATCGGGGATTGTACGACATTACTTGAGTGAACTCCGATTCGATTTACATCGCTGCTTCGAATATTGCAGAGATCTCATCATGAGTGGCTTGTTTTGGGTTAGTGAAGCCACAAGCGTCTTTTAGTGCGTTATCAGCCAAGGTCGGGATATCTTCTAACTTCGCACCCAGTTCTTTGATGCCAGCAGGAATACCAACGTCTTTCGCAAGTGTCACTATTGCGTCGATAGCAGCTGCAGCACCTTGCTCTGGTGACATGCCTTCAACGTTGACGCCCATTGCTTTCGCCACATCAGTCAGACGTTCTGGGCAGACTTGTGCATTGTAGCGTTGTACATGAGGGAGCAGGATTGCATTACATACACCGTGTGGCAGGTCGTAGAAACCACCTAGCTGGTGCGCCATCGCGTGAACGTAACCAAGTGATGCGTTGTTAAATGCCATGCCTGCCATAAACTGCGCGTACGCCATTTGTTCACGCGCTTCCAGGTTTTCACCGTTTTTCACTGCCGTGCGTAGGTGTGCCTGAATCAGTTCAATGGCTTTAATTGCAACCGCGTCAGTAATCGGAGTGGCTGCAATCGATACGTAAGCTTCAATAGCGTGAGTCAGTGCATCCATACCGGTTGCAGCCGTTAGAGAAGCTGGTTTTGCGAGCATCAGTTCAGCGTCGTTTACTGAGATCAGCGGCGTTGTGTGTTTATCGACAATTGCCATTTTAATGTGACGCTCTTCATCGGTAATGATACAGAAGCGTGTCATTTCTGATGCCGTACCAGCAGTCGTGTTGATCGCGATAAGTGGCAGCATTGGTTTTGCAGATTGGTCAACGCCTTCGTAATCTGAAATGTGTCCACCGTTTGCTGCCACCAGTGCGATACCTTTCGCGCAGTCGTGTGGTGAGCCACCACCAAGTGAGATGACAAAGTCACACTGGTTTTCTTTTAAAAGTGCTAAGCCGTCTTGAACGTTGTTAATCGTTGGGTTTGGCTGAGTGCCATCGAACACCACGGTTGCGACACTTCTTTCGTTAAGAAGGCCTTGAACCTGTTCAACCACACCGATTTGGTTAAGGATTTTATCGGTAACGATTAACCCTTTTTTAAAGCCTTGTGATTGAATGCTGTCCGCTGCGTCTTTAAGACAGCCTGCGCCCATTAGGTTTACCGTAGGGATAAAAAATGCACTAGTCATATTGGATTGCTCCGTCGTTCTTTATAGGTTTTTATTAATTGGAAATTACTGTCGCACACCTTTTCCGGGTCCCAACTTGATAGAAAACAATCTAAGCCAGCTGAGACTCGTTTCAATGCAGGAATTGTGACAGCGATCTTGTTGCACATCATGTAGGTGCAACACAACTATAACGTAGCTTAAATATGAAACTAGTAACGTAAAAAATTGTTAATAATGAAGATCTATTGATGATTTATATCTAAATTAGACTAAAGTATAAGAAATCCTCATTGATATTGTATTTATCAATGAGGATGAGAAGTGAGTTTTTAAGTTATATATCAATAATTACGCGATTTCGATAAGCTTTGATACTAACTTTTCGATGCCAGAAGCGGCTTGAGAGATATTTTCGGCTAACATATAAGCCGGGGTAGAAAGTACCTTGTGTTGTTCGTCAAAAACAAACTCTTCTACGGGGCATTCAATATGTTCTCCGCCCATTTGATTGAAGGCGGCAGATGTCGCTTCATCATTGCCCACCGTCCCTTTGACGCCCTGCTCATAAATCATTGGGATAATGACAGGGGAGATACAAAGATAAGCGGCAGGTTTGTTGGCATGAGCAAATGCACGGCAGGCTTGTGCAACGTGGGTGTTGATAGAGCACTCAGCCCCAGATACAGCAAAGTCCGTTAAGTTTTTCGCTACACCAAAGCCACCTGGTAGAAGTAGCGCGTCGAAATCTTCAACATGTAATCGTGCCACGTCTTCAATATTTCCTCGCGCGATACGTGCTGACTCCACCAATACATTTCTGGTTTCATCCATTTCTTCGCCAGTCAGATGATTAATGACGTGCAACTGGTCAATATTAGGCGCGAAGCAATGCCAGGTTGCGCCTTCTTTCTCAATGGCGTGGAGTGCCAATACAGCTTCGTGCACCTCTGTTCCATCGTAAACACCAGAGCCACTGAAAATAACTGCAATTTTTTTCATTTGAGAGTCCCTTTAGTCTGAGTGTTCTGTCTGTTGCTCTTTATTTATACAGACTGACTATTTGCCACAATTTCATTTGTGTCTTCTTTTCATCATAGTCGCTGACTAATAAGGGGTTAAGCAGAATGTGTAAAAAGTGTTTTATATTTACTTTAAACTTGTAACGGAATGGTTTCGTTGCTGATTTTATCGCATTGTTTGTTGAAGCGGCACTGTTTTGCGTTAAGCTGAGGCCTACTTTGGCATTTATAAGTAGTAGGTCAAATGAAGTCTGCGCAATTTCAATTCACGCTTTATGGCTGTATTGCCATCCTCTCTTGGAGCAGTTTACTGGGTATTGCCCGATTGGTGACAGAGAGCCTGGGACCCGTCGGTGGTGCGGCCATGTTGTATTCGGTCAGCTCAATTTTTCTGATTGTTGTGGTGGGGATCCCAAGGCTCTCTTACTTTTCTGCTAAGTATCTTATCTTTGGCGGAGTACTGTTTGTCTGCTATGAGATTTTTCTCGCTTTGGCATTGGGATATTCCAACTCGCGTGCACAGGCGATAGAAGTCTCCATTGTGAATTACCTCTGGCCGGCGTTGACGGTTCTATTTGCTGTGTTAGGCAGTAATAAGAAGCCAAGCTGGTTGCTTTATCCTGCTGTGTTTCTTGCTTTCTTTGGTGTCGCATGGACAGTGAGTGGCGATAACGGCTTATCGTTGCAGCAAATAATGACCAACATTAATAGCAACCCGTTGGTTTACTTTATGGCCATGGCTGGTGCAGTGATCTGGGCGGTATACTGCAACCTTACTCAAAGGCAACAGTCTAAACATAATGCAATTACGCTGTTCTTTATCGCCACTGCCGTATCTTTGTGGGTGAAATTTTTACTAACGGATCAACCAGCGATGACATTCTCTTGGTCTGCAATGGGTTACTTGCTCGCTTCTTCGGCTTTGATGGCGGGAGGCTATGGATTGTGGAACGTCGCTATTGTTGGCGGAAATATGGTATTTCTCGCAACGCTGTCTTACTTCACCCCCATCTTTTCTGCTCTATTTTCTTCAGTCATTCTCGGAGTGACGTTGAGTCAGAGCTTTTGGCATGGTGTGGTGATGGTAACGGTTGGCTCTCTGTTGTGTTGGCTGGTAACAAAAGAGAAGCGTGGAGTTGCGGTGGAAAAGAATCTCGCAGCGGTAGATACAGAAAAGCTCCCGAATTAGGGAGCTTTTCAACTGCGTACTAAGCCACGTTTAGCTGTAGCTGTAGCTTAAACCTATGTTTAGATAAGCGTGTCGTTAGCTGCTTACGCGTCCTCTCTAACGTATCCAATGCTAGAGTATCGTCGTCGACATGCAGATCAATGTTCACTCGTAGCTCTTGCCCAACTTTGGTAATGCCAGCTACTTTCAGTTGGTGGTCTGACAATTTTTCTATCTCAAGTACATCGTTACCAACCACCTGACATAGCTCTTTGCTTGGTGTCATCATCAGCAGTTCTCGCAATGCACCACACAACATATCAAACGGGACTTTTAAAAAGTAGAAGCCCATTAACAACATCATCAGTGGGTCAGCATAAGCGGCGAATTGAGCGAATGGAGACAAGGACACTAACCACGCGGCTACAAAACCTACTGTGACTGCGACACTCAATAAAGTGTCCATTTGCCATTGTTTTTTTTCTGCTTCGATTAGACCTGATGAGGAGCGACGGCTTCTTTTAGCCATAAACCACCATGCGTAACCACAACCAAAAACGTTTACAACACCAAAGATTGTCGCAATAGATGCGTCTACTTCTCGACCGCCCGTCATAAGTGCGGAAATCGCAGAGTAAAGAGAAAATAGTACAACAATCAGAATAACTGTTGCCTTGATCGCAATAACGATTGGCTCTAGTACCGCTTTACCAAATGGAAACACCGACTTCGATGGCTTGCTAATGTAGTAAGAGGCTGCCAGTGACAATAATGTTAACAGTAAGCTGACTAAAGAGTAGACACCATCAAAAACGATCACAATTGAGCCAACAAGCAAGCCTAGTACCATACCACCAGCAGCAAAGCCTGAAGCTAAAAGGGCTGAAATGGTTAAAATATGGTTTTCGTTTTTGCTTGTCCTGACACACATGAGATATACCTTGTAGTTTTTATACCGCTATATTCTTTGCTTACAAGGCTATTTAGGCAACCAGAATTTGACCAGTCACCAGTTATATAAGAGGGGTTTTATTTATTTGTTAATAAAAACAATGATATATGATGGATTTTTGCTGTCATAAAAGTTGGCGCTCAGTGCAAAGTGTTTAGAAGTCAAATAAATAATCGCTCAGTTTATCCGCTAGCCACATCATCGCGGGGTGCTCAATTTGTCCATTTGTTGAAAACATACAGTAGTCTTCTTGTGTTAAACCGTAGGTGTGTTTAATGACCGCCAACTTTTGTTGACGTAGATAGTGACGAATTAAGGGCTCTGGTAACACGCCCCATGCATCTTCTTCTAATATGGTGTTTAACATGTAATCAAAGCTTGAAAAGCCGATGTAGCGTGTTGAGAAAGGCTGTAACTCTGGGTTGTCTTTCTCATTCAAGTAAACCATCAGAGCTTGCATTTGGCTGCGCAGCTCTTCATCAGATACGCGACGCATTTTGCTTAATCGGTGATCGGCGCTGCACACTGACATCATGCGTATTTTACCTAATGGGTTATAGACGATATGTGGATCGTCGACTCGCTCGTAATCAACACCAAAGGCAAAATCTACTTGATGAGTACTAACCAGGTTGGCTAAGTCACCACTTGATGCAAGGATGATGTTAAACGTCGTTGAAGGGAAACGGTTGTTCAGCTTGTGTGATAGGTCTTGCCACAGATCGTCGGGTAGGGAGTCATCTCGGGCAACCCATACTTCTGCATTGAAACCCTCAGAGATCTGGCCGCAAGTTTTACGAATGCGTTGCGCTATCACTAAAAGGTATTCACAGTCTTTGTAAATGGCTTTTCCGGCTTCAGAGAGTGTGAGTTGGTTACCCGTTCGGGTAAATAACTCTACATCGAGATCCTTTTCCAACGCTTTGATCGACATACTGAGTTTGGTTCGGTTACAGTCCAACTGCCGTGCAGCTTCGGATACAGACCCACAATCAGCGATAGTACAGAAAGCTTCTACTTGCGTTAAGTTCATGATTTGACACGACCGAAAAGTAATTTGAAATCAAAAGGGATACGATAGAGAACGATTCCCAAAGCTGTGAAAGGTTAACGAAAAAAACATGATTTCGCCAGATAAGTCTATGGTCTTTTTGTTGTTTTGGGGTACCCTATACCAAGTATGCAAAGATATAGATCTTGACGCTCAAAGGAAGTTAATTATTGTGAGACTTCTTGTGTCACGCTAAAAGTGTTTTGCGCTTTGTAACAGGGAATAAAAGTGTTCTCTTCTCAACTCAAGCACTTTCGGCGTCACACGGTGAGATGTGAGATATCAGAAGTGAACATGGAGGCCACGATGGCACAAGATTGGGACGGCTTAGCAAAGAGTTGGGAATCAAATCCCGCAACCAAGCAATTTGCTCAGTCAGTGTTTGAACAGCTACAACAGTTAACTCAGCTTGATGGCATTAAAGTACTAGATTTTGGATGTGGGACCGGGCTATTAAGTCAGTTATTGTCACCATTAGTTAAAGATATCGTGGCACTAGATTCATCTGAAGAGATGATCGAAGAGTTAGATAAAAAAGAACTGGCGAATGTAGAGCCAGTTGTTGACACCTTATCTCGAGGTCTTGTTGCACAGCACCCTGCTTTTCGTGGGCAATTTGATCTAGTCGTTGCATCATCAGTTTTAGCATTTTTAGATGATGCAGATTCAGCATTAAGCATTTCGCATTCATTACTTAACCAGGGTGGTTATTTCGTTCATTTTGATTTTGTCGCAGACTCAGGGCAAGACGGCTTTACTGTAGCGAAATCACAATCTGCTCTCGTTAAAGCGGGTTTTACTGAGGTAGAGACAAAGTCGGTGTTTGAAATTACGTCAGACGGCAAAACAATGTCTGTGCTAATGGGTGTTGGTCGTCGCTAGACCGTGATAAGAACATCAAAAAGCGAGCATTGGAGCTCGCTTTTTTCTTTGCTTGCAACCTTCTTCTCAAGATTCAATTAGGCTGACACGAGCTTTTTTATCTCATCTAAAACTTTTGCGTTTGCTATGGCACCGATGTTTTCCACGTCTCTGCCATTGATCACTTGTTTAACTGCAAGTTCGACTAATTTTCCCGATCTGGTTTTCGGTATGTCACTAATGGCAAAAATTTCACTAGGTACGTGCCTTGCTGAGCAGGCAGACTTGAGTTGAGCTTTTATTGTCGCAATCATGTCATCGCTTAATGTGTTGCCAGTCGCTAACTGAACAAACAACCATATCTGCTCGTTTCTATCCACTTCTTTTCCGACGGCGATTGAGTCGACAATACCTTCTATCGAATTAACCTGCTGGTAAATTTCTGCCGTGCCTATTCTTACTCCTCCGGGATTTAACGTTGTGTCACTGCGTCCATAGAATACGTAACCGCCCGTTGAAGCATTTCTTTCTACATCGTCGCCGTGATGCCAAACATTATCGAATTTGTCCCAGTATGCTCTATGGTAACGCTCGCCAGTGTCATCCCAGAATTTAACTGGGAAATTCGGTATTGAATTGGCACACACTAACTCACCTCGTTTACCAACAATATCGTGGCCTTGTGGATCGAATATTCTTGTATCCACGCCCAAACCCGCACACTGACATTCACCACGGTAAACCGGAGAGATAGGATTGCCTAACACGAAACAACCACAGATATCGGTACCACCAGAAATGGAGGCCAAATGCACATCCTTTTTCAGATGTTGATAAACGTAATCAAATTGCTCGGGATAGAGTACAGAGCCTGTTGAACATATGGTCTTCAATGACGGGTACGGATTGCTGCCTTGGGTTGAATACCCCGCTTTCTCCATCGCTTCCAGGTATTTTGCCGAGGTACCAAAAAGTGAGACTTCAGCGCTTTTCGCCAGGTCCCACAACACCTTGTAATTGGGGTACATCGGGCTGCCATCAAAAATGACTAGACACGCGCCGCTTGCTAAGGAGGAAACATGCCAGTTCCACATCATCCATCCGCAGGTGGTGTAATAAAACACGCGATCTTCAGGCTGAATATCACAATGAAGTTGGTGCTCTTTAACGTGGTTAAGCAGGGTGCCGCCGACAGAATGCACGATACACTTCGGCTTCCCAGTTGTGCCAGAAGAGTAGAGTATGAATAGCGGGTCATTAAAGTTGATGCGTGTATAAGTGACAGGTTGTGGAGGATATTGATTTAAAATGTATTGCCAATCTTGGGTACAAACATCACATTCGTAGCTGCGAGGATTTAGATAGTTGATCTGGCAAACGTGCTTTAGTCCATCCAAATGATCGGAGATATGATGGTTTTTATCTGTCATATCGAACACTTTGCCGTTAAATGTGTAGCCATCGCAAGTGAACAGCACTTTAGGTTTTACTTGACCGAAGCGTTCCAAGACGCTGTCTATGCCAAAGTCTGGGGACGTAGCAGTCCAAGTCGCACCAAGACTGGTCGTAGCTAGCATTGCAATTACGGTTTGAGGCAGGTAGGGCAGGTATCCAGCAACAACATCGCCTTTTTTGACACCACAATCTTGCAGCCATCGCTGTATGCTAGACACTTCATCACAGAGCGCTTGCCATGTATAAGTTTGTCGCTCTCCGCGCTCGTTTTCGAACCAAATCGCAATATCATTGGGGTTGTGATACGCAAAACTAAGAAGGTTTTCCGCATAATTAATTTGGGCGTCAGGAAACCAGCTTGCGTCGCGGTTGGGAACCGACTGCTGCCATTTACTCTCAGCTTGGCATTTTACTGTGTCACCCGAGTTTCCAATCACATCACAAAACAGCCAAACTTCTCGCCAAAACTGTTCGGAATGATCCAGAGACCATTGATGCAGTTCGGCATAGCTTTTTATGTCATTCCCTTGTCTGTTTATGTGGTCAATAAACTGGGTGATATTGGCTTCTTCGATGCGGCTTTCGCTCGGTTGCCATAATTTGTTGTACTCGCGCATAGGTTCCTTCTGTAACAAGCTGATAACACGTTAAGTCTGAAAGCAATCTCTAACAATGTCAAACTTGCAGTTAAGTATTTGATGTTAGAAATATCATGGTCTTATGTGCGATTGTAAACAATTTGTTACACCAAATTAAGGAGGCGAAAATGGTTTAGGGATTGGAAGCCGTAAGGAGTGCGGATAGGCTTAATGTAAAGGATTTGTTAATGGAGAAGGTTCATGACTCAATATCATTCTAAGCCCGTTGACCAGGATGGAAGGGTGGAATGGAGCGTCGAAGAAAATGCAATTTGGCGAGACTTAGTCGCGAGACAGATGAGCGTTATTAAAAACCGTGCTTGTCAGGCTTATCTGCATGGTTTGAAATTGCTCGATTTACCCGAGGATCATGTCCCACAGCTCCCTGAGATTAACCGCGTATTGATGGAGACGACAGGATGGCAAGTTGAGCCTGTTCCAGCACTTATCGATTTCGATCGGTTTTTCAATTTGTTAGGCAATAAACGCTTTCCCGTTGCGACTTTTTTGCGTAGTCGTGAAGAGTTTGACTATTTGCAAGAGCCAGATTTCTTCCATGAAATATTTGGACACTGCGCCATGTTGACCAACCCTGACTTTGCCGCGTTTACTGAACATTATGGACAGTTAGGCCAAGCTGCGACTCCGAAGCAGAGAGCTTATCTTGCACGATTATACTGGTTTACCGTCGAGTTCGGCCTAGTAAAAGAAGGCGACCAGACCAAGATATATGGCGGTGGTATTCTCTCATCTCCGGGTGAAACCATCTATGCATTGGAAAGTGATGACGCGATTCGTGAGGGTTTTGATTTACAAACCGTCCTGAGAACACCTTATCGCATCGATATCATGCAACCGAAATACTATGTAATAGACGATTTTTCACAGCTTTATCAAATCAGTCAATTAAACCTATTAACACAAGCCGATATGGCTATTGGGGCCGGATTGTTGCCACCATTATTTAAACCAAAGGAACCTGCTCATGTTGAATGAACAAAAATGCGAAGCTTGTAGTCTTGATGCCATTGCACTGAGTAACGAGGAGCAACAGTCACTGCTGCTTCAACTTACTGATTGGCAGATTGTTGAAAGAGAGGGGATTCCTCAGTTAGAAAAAGTGTATAAGTTTAAAAATTTTAAGCAGGCTTGGGCGTTTAGTAATGAAGTAGCTGAACTGGCTGAAGATGAATTTCATCATCCGTCGATTTTGCTGGAGTGGGGTAAAGTGACTGTGACTTGGTGGAGTCACTCGATAAAAGGACTGCATAAGAACGACTTTATCTGTGCATCTAAATGCGACGCTCTGGCTCTCGCTGAGTAATCGAAGCCTTATTTTATAGACCAAAACGCCCGAACATCTGCTCGGGCGTTATTGTTAGACCAACTTAGTTAAAGCCGCTTTACTAAAGCAATCTATCGTTAAAGCTCGATACGGCGAACAGACGTCGTGCCCGACTCTTCATTTCCTAGCGCGATAAAGTGACTACCGTTACGAGTGAAGTAGTTTCTCGTCACTGCGATCATCATCACTGCTATTGCTTTAAATGGGGTGGACATGATCTCTGCTTATCAATCCGATATAATGTTGTTCAATGCAAAGTTTTCTAATAAATATTCACCAGTAAGCGTGAATACTTTTGAAATATTGATTGACGTATGTTTTGGTAAGGCTATGAATATATGTATGATTAATGACTCTTATATTGGCTTTTTATTAAACAAATATGTCACGGATATGATGGCATAACAATTTGGAATTAAAATGGAACTACAACAATTTTTGGATGCAGTGGTGTCAACACCAGAAAATATCGAATTTGAAACAACGATGGCAGTAATTGAAGCGAATTACGACTTCACGCCGACGGCTTTTATCAATGGTGCAACTGAAAACGGAGCAGGTGAGAACAATGGTTCATGCAAAATCTTTGCATTTGGCTTGCTAAATAACCTAGATAAGGAAGCAACGCTGGCTTGCTTTGGTCGTTTTTACCGTGAAGATGTCCTACAGCATCCAGAAAATGAAGATCATCAGAACATTCGTAACTTTATGGTGAGCGGATGGGGCGGCGTGAAGTTTGAATCGCCAGCGCTTGAAGCGAAATAGCGAAACTAAGCCAGTCGTTTAGGCGACTGGCGTTTTCTCTAGGCATTTGCGACATAGACACAGTTGCTCTTTATCAGGCGTTGGTAAGTCTCTGGCCTCAACCTCGAAACACCAACAGGTCTCTTTCCCGGCTGCGATATCACAGTGTGCTTGAGTGCCGCACTCAGGGCATGAATGGGTAGAGTCATTACCTGTAATTTGATCGATCAGGCTATCTCGCTGTTGATCCGTTTTATCTTTCCACTGGATGATTTCTTCTATCGTTCTGTGACATCCAGAACAGATGCCGCCATTGTTTTTACAGGCAGCACGACAAGGTGACTTCATTACTTTCTCATTCTATTTTTGAATGGCGCATACTTTAGCATAAAGCACGGTGAAACTGGTCGGGAGATTGCACCAGTGGTACTCTTATCCGACTTACGATAACCACAATTCAACTTATGTTAGAAAAAGAAAACCTGATAAAACTGGCAAGAATGCAAATGCCCTTTGGGAAATACGCGGGAAGAGTTCTGATTGATCTTCCAGAGGAATATTTGCTGTGGTTCGATAAAAAAGGGTGGCCAAGCGGCGAGTTGGGGGATTTACTCAAGTTGTGTTTGGCGCTGAAAATCGAAGGTTTAGACAGTGTGGTTAAACCTTTAAAGCGAATGTAACCTGCCACAAAAACTCCTTATTTTTAATTAAAAGATTTATTGTGAATTTTGATATCGATGCACTGAAACACCACCAATTGGTCGAAGATGGTCAACTAGAGGGGTGTTACATTCATCAGTCTGCTCAAGGTAGTCAGCAAGATGACAAAGCTGTTTTGGCAGAACGCCAAGCGTTGGAAAAGATGGGGTACAAGGTAATACAGGTTAAAGCTAAAGGACGGATAACAACGTTTGCCGAGGCGATGCAAAAGCTTGCGAAGAATACTGGTCATAAGACTAAGTAGTAAGCTAGTGTAACCTGCCACAGCCCTCCTAATTTCTCCACGATACCATGCGTTTTCATTCGAAAGAGCCAGACCGTCAGGCTGACTCTTTTTTGCCCCATTGTGTTTTAGTTAAAAAGTTTTTTCACACCTGCTGATGCAACTTTGCCTTACCTGAAGATAACTAATCTATAGTTAGAATTAGTTATCCAGTTGATGTAACCCGCGTTCAATGTTCTCCGTAGAATAGGGATGAACCTATGAAAAAGGCAGCTAGGTCTTTTGTAATAATGCTTATTTTGATTTTTGCAACGGCTGCGTTTTACTCAAAAGAGCTATTGCAACTCTATCACACTATCCGGTTGTTTCACGCTGATGTTATAGTGCATAACTTTTCAAATATGAAGAGTATTGCTCCGACTAAGACTATTAAGCGTTCAGGAGTTATAGACGATTGGGGTCGAAGACCTTATCCATTACCTAAACAGTTTTCCTATAATGGAAAACTTGTGAGTACGCAAGAATGGCTGGAAGAGTCAGGCACCACGGCTTTGATTGTTATTAAAGGGGACGACATTACCTTCGAGCATTATTATCAGGATACAGGTGAGTATGATCAACGAGTCTCCTGGTCCGTTGCAAAGTCCTTTTTGAGTGCGATTTTTGGTGTAGCTGTAAGTGAAGGTCAAATCTCTGAACTCAATGCTCCTGTAACAGATTACGTACCTAGCCTGATGGGTTCTGGTTACGAAAATGTGAGTATAAAAAATGTACTTCAGATGTCGAGTGGTGTTTATTTTGATGAAGATTATGGTGATTTCTTTAGTGATATAAATAGGTTGGGTAGGGTTATGGCTCTAGGTGGCAGTTTTGATGATTTTGCTGCGAGCCTAACTTCTAACCGTTTACAAGGCACTTATCTGCACTATGTCAGTATTGATACCCACGTTCTAGGTATGGTTCTTCGCGCAGCTACTGGTGTGCCGATTACTGACTATTTTGAAAAAAAACTCTGGTCAAAATTAAATACAGAACGGGATGCTATCTATATTACTGACAGCACGGGTGAGCCTATGGTGTTAGGTGGACTAAACCTGATCAGTCGGGATTACGCTCGATTTGGAAAGCTGTATCGCGATCACGGTCGTTTGAATGGAGTACAGATAATTTCGGAACAGTGGATAGAAGAAAGTATTACTCCCGATGCCCCTCACTTGATGCCGGGTAAAAGAGATAGCGCCAGTACGAAGTTGGGTTACGGATACCAATGGTGGATACCAGAGCAGGCTGACGAAGAGTTTTCTGCTATTGGTATTTATGGCCAGTATATCTACGTAAACCGGAAAGCTGACGTCGTTATTGTTAAAAACAGCGCCGATATTGACTTCCTGAAAAATGAAAGTGAAATTATGGATTATACCTTTGCCGCTTTTAGGGCTATCGCCGAGTCACTTTCAGGTCTTTAATTAAGAACCAGCAAAGCTATGACAAGTAGATATTTACAATCTAATTTATCCTAAAAAACGTATTTTTGAGAGTCATACAGAGATAGAATGATGGTTTCTCATTACAATTATCGCAGAGTTTTTGTCAAACTTTATTTCCGCTCGATCCTAGCTAGCAAATATTTTCACCAAACCGTGATAGAAGCATAACTAAGTAAATGCCGTTAATGTTCAATTTTCAATATTTATAGTAATGTAAAATATAAGTGTTTGTTTAATTGGATAATATACCTAAACGCCTGCTGCCATAAATATCAAGAAAAAAATATACAACCAAAAAGGAATTGAAAATACATATAATACTAATGTGGTAAGATAGTACCTTTTAGTAGTTTTGACTTCATTTTTGTCGACAGTGCGATACATAAGAGTTGAGAGAAATATAAATATTATAGAGATTGATATTATAATAAGATAATTTATCTTATGGCTATTTAATAGCATGTTGTATATATACAGCCAATAGAAGTAAGTAAAGGATGGCAGCGAAATAAAATACCCTTTAATGAAACTGAGTTTGGAAGTGCTACCATAAGCAAGCTTGAAAATAAGTGACCATAATATACTAAAAAAAAAGAGCAAGGCAATAAATGGGTATATTGATTCACTTAACGCAAGTATAGATGCGAAGTACATAGTAGGTATATAGATAATATCGAACATTTTTATCTATCTCCATATACAGAGTAACTGCATTTGTGTGCGACTTATGAACAACAGGAACTGCGTGTCCTACACATACCAAGCGACGATAATCGGCACGCTTAAATAAAAAGCGGCTCTAGCCTAGAGTTTACGTTTAAATTGGTTGGAAAGTGTTCACGTATTTCAACTGCTTATTTATATGTATCCAGTGCACTCGTAAAGCTTAGTTTAGTTCTAAAAGTTATGCCAATCTGCTCTGCATTAGTAAGACTGGACACCTTACTAAGCATATTTTCCATACCTTATATAATTCATGAAATGCTAATGTTCCATTCTACGAAACTCATTAATTAGATGGTACGCCCCACACCTTAACTAAACTCAGCTATGTCGCTGA
>JAAEZQ010000073.1 GCA_018222805.1 Vibrionaceae bacterium | reverse complement strand
AACCAACTCCGTTATTTTTGGGTTTTCACTTGCAAAACGGGGCGTACCATACATTTTGTCCAGAACTTTCACAGTTGGTACTTCTTAACTCAGAAGTGCCCCTTTATCAGTCAGAGCAAATACTCATTCACATACAGTTAATTCGTATTTGCCTTATCAATAGTTATTCGCACGGTTGCGGAGTAACACCGAATAAGCAGTCGAATTTACGTGAAAGTTGAGTGACGAGATTGTTGTTAGCGGTTATTTAACACGCATCAGTTGATGCTGAATGTTACCTAGATCAAGCTCTAGGATTTGAGAGCACTTCATTGCTTCAACCTGTTTGAGCATTGAGTCATTGTAGCCTTTACGTTTCATCCATTGTAAAGGAATGGAAAATGAGTCCTCATTAATGACAAAGGATTCTCCTTTCAACTGACCATTATAGACATGCACCACCCACATGCGACCACGAAAGTCTAAGCAATCGATTACTGCTTTTCGTAATTTTGTAAGTAAATTCGACATTCAAATAACCCTATAAATTCTAATCGGCACAATAGCATTTTTATTTTTCTGGGTGAACCCAATAAAGGCTGAGATTAAATATTGCCTGAATTACAAAATTCTCGGGTGTACTTCGTCATGCAGAAGTGCACTTTATCAGTTTCAGCCAGAACATTTGCGCTCGTGGACAGCCAGAATTTACCCAAACGGAGTTCATGTGATAACAAAAGGATACATGTATTAAAAATGATATTTTTATGCGAGTAAGATTGCTTAAGCACAGAAACGACTTAGATTAATGCAGTAGCTCAGTTCTGCCCCATTCCTTTTTATGATGCTTTTTACTCTCGTTTTATTTGACTATAGTTAGACTAAGTTTAAGTTATCCGAAAGAGTCTATAAGTAAGACCTTCAAATTATGTGACATTTTACAATCTAGTTTCTTTTCCTTGCACTAGAATATTTATGAGAAATCGAAAATTACAAGAAAGGCCGCATTGTCATATAGGTATTCAAAACGGCTTTTGGCTGACTATGATTTCAAACCGTCGTGACTTTTTTTGTTGTTTGCAGACCATACCCTAAAGGTTTGTAGGTGCAAAAAACTCTGCCCATTTTTTTTAAACGAGAAGAAATATGGAAAAAAGCATTAAGAAAAGAATGAAACTATTACCTACCGTAATCATTTCGTCGTTATTTGCAATGCAGCCGGCATTGGCAAATCAAAACCAACAGTTCAATTCTCAAATGACAAAGGAAGAGGGCCAAGCGGCCTTTGATACGGTCGTTGCAGAAGCGGCTGAGCTTATGAAAGAAAAGCACATACCGGGACTAGCAGTCGGTGTCATCCATGGAGCCAACACCTATAGCGCCGGACTCGGTGTCACCAAGGTAGGCACCGACGAGGCCGTTACCCCTGATACGCAATTTCAAATTGGCTCTGTGACAAAAACCTTCCTTTCGACGCTGGCCATGCAGCAGTCCGAACAGGGCATTCTGGATTTAAACGCGCGTGTCGTCGACATTCTGCCGTGGTGGAGGGTTGCGGATCCCGAGGCGACGTCCAAAGCGCGGGTCCTTGACCTGTTCCACCATCGCGCTGGCTGGTATGGCGACCATGGGTTCCTTCCTGTTCCTCCGGGTGGATCGATATCCGAGAAGGTCATGCTCCAGGGCGCTTACGCCCAACAGATCTATCCGTTCGATCAAACCTGGATGTACAACAACACCAGCATTACCTTCGCTACCCATGTGGTGTCGCATGTCGGCGGAAAGCCGATTGAGACCCTGATCGAAGAGAACCTGTTAGACCCGCTCGGCATGGATGCGTCATCCTTTAATTACGACACCACCCCTCCAGCTAAAAATTACGCATGGGGGCATCCGCCGATCTATGGGGAAGGCAGCATCAGTGATCTGAAGCCGTACTACGTTCCGATGATAAGAGAGTCCGCAGCCTCAGGCGGAATCCGGTCTACGGTTACCGACATGCTTAAATACGCCCGCTTTCAGCTAGACGGTAAGGACGCATCCGGCAAGCAGTTGTTGTCTAAAAAAGCACTGGACTATGCCCACGCTCCGGCAGTCGAGGCTGAGACAGGCGACTTTACCGGGCTGACATGGTTCGTCCACGACTACGATGGGGTCACCAGCCCTAGCCACGGGGGAAATTGGCCCGGCACGCGTTCTTTTCTGCAGCTAATCCCGGATCACGACTTTGCCGTGGTGGTTTTGGTCCACAGCGATCGCGGAGTTGAGGCCTACAAAAAAGTTGCGAACGCAATGGTCAAAGCCTTCACGGAAATCGAGGCCAAGTCTCCGGTCGCTGCGGGCGTTGATCCGTCTGTGCTCGACCCCTTCGTCGGCGTCTTCAAGGGTAATTCCCAAAACATCGAGATCCGCAAAGAGGGCGACAAATATGTGTTTGTCCAGTTCTCCGCATTGACCAAGGGAGCGGATCCCGCGCCTGCCAATGTGGCCAACACGGCCGATGGTTATTTTATCATCACCGGAGGCCCGAATAAGGGAGCGCTTGGTGAATTGCTGAAAGACCCGTCTGGCGAACTCAACTACGTGCGATTCAACCACAGGATCTTTATTCGCGGTGACGGGGCGGTCGACGAGTTCGACCTCTCCGGATCGGTATTCGATAAGCAGGATGAGTAGAAGATATCAATTCACGCTGACAACAGTTGCTGACGCAGATGTTTATCAGCAGTATGAATATCTTTAATGGAAACACCAAAACACGCCATAAGGACATGGGTGTTTTGGTGGAAGAAAAACAAATTGCCTGAGATATCAAAGCATCAGAAGGAGCAGAGGATATTGAAGGCAATGGAAAAATCATAATGCCTTGGTTGATCGACTGTCACAAGCATCTCAACCAAGGCTAATTTTCATTAGCTGAAAGTTCGTCAATCTTTATTATATCGTGATTGGGCTAGCAAATAACCACAGGGCACCTGATGCGGGACTTGCAGTCCTTGCGGGATACTGGCGGTGGTAGCTTTGGTCTCAAAGAGGGCTAACGAAGAAAGTTTTAACCCAAGCATGGGCCATGCTCCGCTTCGATAAGGTAGGGAAGACTCTTGACCGCTGGTTACTTTTCCTACATTGCAGATGGCGAGGCGGCAATCAGGTGAAGAATTTCGCCATCATCATGAAGAACAGCTATATCTATCTGGAAAATTAACTGGTTAGGTCAATCCAGTCTCTCGTGCATATTTACATCACTCTATTTGCGCTTTCCCAAACATATGTCACTGATTGCCCACCTTCAACACAATATCGTTGTAATCAGTAACACTCTGGCTAGCTAAATAGTGTTCTTAGTTACATGTAATCTGGCTTAGTTGCAATACTAGAAGTAATCTGGGAAATCAGAGTGCTCTATAAATCGTAAATTGGAATTGTCCAAAAGCTTGTTAGAACCCCCACTTACTTTCTGTGATCACCAAGCGATTCTGTCGTACCTTAATTACCAAGCGACTTTGTCATTGCAATCGCTATCAAGGGAGAGTGTCGGGACTGAATTGGTTTGAACTGATGAGAACAACAAATAGTCAAGTTAATACTAAACTGCTGCACTTTTAACCCAGCAGCAGTTTAATATTGTCATGATTATCTTATCGCTGATTTTGAAGCATGATAGACATGCAAAGCTGCAAGAATGTTTCTTACATTCAAATTGCTAAGGTGTTGCCGATTTTTAGTAAATGACACCTTATGGTAACCATAAATGTCACTATATGGTTCTTCTAATCATGTAAGGCTCTGATTTTTTAGAAGGTAAGAGTGTCACTTTATGGTCCTAGCCACAATCGTTGAAAGTATAAAATGTCTAAGTGAATTTCATACAAACTCAGCCAACTATTTATAACGTGCTTAAGTAAGCGTTATCCCAAGTGCTTAAACTGCAACGCCACCAGTCGCTGATACAGCTCGCAGCTTTGCATCAATGATTGGTGGTTACCAAGATCGATCAGTGCGCCATCCTCTAATACGGCTATCTTATCTGCATGTTGGATGGTTGATAAACGATGAGCAATGATCAGCGTGGTGCGGCCTTTCATTAACGTCTCAAGAGCTTGCTGAACATAGTGTTCACTCTCGCTGTCTAGTGCGCTGGTGGCTTCATCAAGCAGTAGGATTTTTGGATCTTTAAGAATAGCGCGAGCAATTGCAATTCGCTGTTTTTGGCCTCCCGATAGCCTTACGCCACGCTCGCCTAAAAAGCTACGATAGCCCTCAGGCAGCTTCTCAATAAACTCATGGGCATGGGCTTTTTTGGCGGCTTCGATAACTTGTTCGTCCGTTGCCTCTTGGTTGCCGTAGCGAATATTGTGGAACACGTCGTGGCTGAATAAAGCGGGCTGCTGTGGTACTAGTGCCATCTGCTGGCGAAGCTCGTTCGGGTCGAACTGGCGAATATCAACGCCTCCAAACAAAACTTGGCCTTGCTGTGGGTCGTAGAAACGTTGTAGCAGTTCGAAAAGAGTCGTTTTACCAGCACCTGACGGACCAACCAGCGCCAATACTTTACCTTGCTCAGCAGTGAGGTTTAACTCTTTGATAGTAGGTTGGTCGGGGCGAGAAGGATAGTTGAAATTAACCGAGCTAAATGTAACCTCCGCTGGCATTGTTGAGCTTATCGGCAAAACATTTTTTGGCGCACTAATATCGCTTTCAACTTGCAGAATCTCAATTAGCCTTTCGGTTGCGCCTGCCGCTCTTTGTAGTTCGCCAAGCACTTCAGAAATGGTGGCCGTGGAGGAGGCGACCATAATGGCATAAAAAACAAATGCCGCTAGATCACCAGCTGACATTTTTCCGTGGATGACATCACTGCCGCCTACCCAAAGCATGCCAGCAATCGCGCTAAACACAATCATAATGACACCAGATATTAAAATCGCGCGTTGCTTCACTCGCTGTCTACCAACCTCGAATGCTTTTTCTACCTCCACGGCAAAGGCGGCTTTTTCATATTGCTCTGAGCTAAAGCTTTGTACCGTTTTAATATGCTCTATTGCTTCACCTGCATAGCTGCCCACATCTGCCATTGAGTCTTGGCTTTGGCGAGATAGGGCACGCACTCGTCGCCCATACACCAAAATGGGCACCAAAACGAATGGCACAGAAGCAAGGACAATCAGCGTGAGCTTAAAGTTGGTGGCAAATAACATAATGATCGCGCCAATGCACATTAAGGCGCTGCGCATCGCCATAGAAAATGAGGAGCCAATAATGCTCTGTAGCAAGGTGGTGTCAGTGGTGAGGCGCGACATAATATCGCCACTACTGTTGGTCTCAAAATAACTAGGGTGCAGCGAAATAACATGATTAAACACTGCGAGGCGAATATCTGCGCTGACGCGTTCACCTACTGATGAAACAAGATAGAAACGAAAGAAAGTCCCGATAGCAATACACAGAGTGACACCGACAATAAACTGAATCGCACTCGTTAGTTCTTGCAATGACTGTTGAGCAAACCCTTGATCGATCAGCATGCGTACCCCATAGCCAACTGATAACGTCAGGCTTGCGGTCGCAACTAGTGCGACCAAGGCTGCGGTAACACGCCACTTATAAGGAGAAATAAAGGTGTTTAGTTTAAGAAGGATGCTGAGGTTTTTGCTATTTTTACTGCTCATGAGTGGTCCACAAACCTTTTATGGTATTTGGAATAGTAAGCAACGTTCAAGACACGTCAAGTATCTCTTACACCAGAGCTATTCACTGTCATTTCAACAATTTTTTCTTTCACACCATGATTTCTAACGGCTTCAAGCTGAGCGTAAAATCGACAACGCACCTGAGTAGAAGCCATAACGTCCCCCAAAAAAGCGTAGGTTTTAGCATACAAACACAGGTTGGAGTTACGACCGTTCCCCCTTGGTTTTCCGTTCAAAAATTACTCACTAAAGATCAACTCGCTCTAATGTTATGTTAAATATTTGTTCGATAAGTGAGATTTTTGTTGTTCTTTTACTAATGTCTAATATTCCTATCGATAGCAACACATGCTTAATAGGCTCAAATCAAATTTGGTCCCATACCTCTTTCTTAGTATGGCCTCGATGTTTGATGTGGATGTTTAGCAAGATACTTATTCAGTTTTCTTGTTTTCACTACCGAAGTAGATCCATGTTTTCTTCGCTAGTGAAATCAATAAAGGTGCTCGGTAGCACCTGGGATGTCGTCTCGTATTGGTCGAGGGTCTGTGTACCAAGCGAAACTCTAGTTGACATAGTTCAACTTCGAAACGTAACAAAGGATAACTCAATGTCTGACACAAGTAAGACTTTTTACAAGGATGTGCGCAAAAAACCGCATGAATTTGAAAACCGAGAAGACTTTCTAAACCAT
>JAAEZQ010000028.1 GCA_018222805.1 Vibrionaceae bacterium | reverse complement strand
CTGTTAAAGATCTGATCGTGGAGCAAGAGTTTAGTTCAAAAAAAGTCCCTCACATCATGTGAGAGACTTCTGTATAAAAGACAGGCTAATCACTAGCTGGCTTTGCATTTAATCATCTGTCTAAGCGACTTTGAGTTCTGCTTTCAACTCGCGCTTTAAGATCTTACCTGTTGCACTCATCGGAAGTTGGTCACGAATTTCAACAAAACGAGGATATTTAAATGCCGCTAAATGTTCACGTCCCCAAGTCTGAAGCTCTGACGCTTCAATTTCCTGATCAGGTTTAAGAACCACGTAAGCCTTAATTTCCTCTCCGTACTCTTGATGAGGAATACCAATTACCGCAACCATCGCAACCGCAGGGTGCGTCATAAACACTTCTTCAATTTCTCGTGGATATACGTTAAAGCCACCACGAATAATCAAGTCTTTGATTCGATCTACAATGTACAAGTTGCCTGCTTTATCGAAGCGACCAACGTCACCGGTGTGGAACCAGCCGTTTTTCAGCACAGACTCTGTTACTTCTGGACGCCCTAGGTAACCTTTCATGACGTTATGACCACGAACGACGATTTCACCTTCTTCACCTAAAGCCACTTTATTACCATCTAAATCGACAAGCTTAACTTCTACACCTTGGATAGGCTGGCCAACCGAGCCAGGAATTCGCTCTTGATCTAAATGGTTGAAGCAGGCAATAGGACTCGTTTCAGATAAGCCGTAACCTTCCAAAATAGGCACGTTGAACTTTTCTTCAAACGCACGGAACACTTCCGTTGGTAACGATGAACCACCACTTGCCGCCACGCGCAGCGACGAAATATCATAATTAGTGTCTGCATGAAGCATACCGATGTACATTGTTGGTACACCAGCGAAAATGGTCACTTTGTGTTTTTCGATCAATTCAAGAACATGAGAAGGTTCAAATCGAGGAACAAGAACCAAAGTTGCACCACCCAAGACACTTGCATTCAAGTGCACAGTTTGACCAAATGTGTGGAATAGAGGCAAGGTCACTAAGTGTACATCGTCCCCTTGCATGGCCATGACGTTCTGCCCAACGATAGCATTCATAACAATGTTTTGTTGCGTTAACTCCGCCCCTTTCGGCATTCCGGTCGTACCCGAGGTATACAACACAACAC
Organism: Vibrionaceae bacterium; assembly: GCA_018222805.1. Classification (GTDB taxonomy): domain Bacteria; phylum Pseudomonadota; class Gammaproteobacteria; order Enterobacterales; family Vibrionaceae; genus Vibrio. The sequence continues at coordinate 41,541 of JAAEZQ010000028.1, read as the reverse complement.
AGGTGTCATCCGCATTACGTGGCACGTAATCAGCTAGTGGTTCAACGTCACGAATAAAGGCGTTAAGTGTTGGTACGCCACCCCACTCTAAATCAGCCTGCGACTGGGTCATTACCACCATGTGTTCGCAGGTTTCAACTTCCTTAAAGGCTTTCACACCTTCTCTGGCCATTGGCAACTCTGCCGTACCTTCAAAGCAGAAGAAAAACTTAGCGTTTGAGTCTTCTAGGTGATATTTAATTTCTCTTGCTTTCAATAACACGTTGAGTGGTACGGCAACTGCACCCGCTTTCTGAACAGCGAAATAAATAAACGCAAAGAAAGGCAGATTAGGACACGACAACGCGACTCGGTCACCCGGTTTGACACCACTATTGATCAAAGACGTCGCAATTTTGCCCGCGATCGCATCAAATTGAGAATAAGAAATTTCCAAGTCACCGCATATCAACGCTGTCTTATCAGGCTTACTGGCAGCATTTCGCTGCAGCGCAGCAGCAAGATTCATCATAATGACTCCACCTCTAAATTATTGGCATTCACATTGCCCTTAAGGATTTAACAACAAAAAATTAACAATGTAGTGGCTTCATACGGTTTTTTGCATCTTCAACCGCCACTTGTTAACATTATATTTACAAGAGTTAACATCCTAAGAATGTAAAATATTTAACATTTATAAGCGTCAAATCACTAAAGTGTGAGCTTGCATCCTAATTATTGTCAGAAATATCAGGCAATAAATGCGTTCCCGCCCAACCTCAAAACAGCAAACATTTTGTTAACAAACATTTGCTCTAAAAAAAGCCACACCATTAACTGGATTGATAAGTCAGCCAACAACGCATTTGACAAACAAATAGCAAACGTTTGCTATTGAGCAAAAAGTTAGCATTCGTCAATAAAATATCGATTATTTCATCAATAAGCTGTTTCGCATATTGCCAATTGTGAATGATAAGTGTAAAAAGCAGGGGCGAAATTATTATCCATTTATTTATATATAAATAGTGTGTAATTTTAGGATTTTACATTTTATTAGCACAGAGGTTACGGAAGTGTTAAAAGAAAAGAGTTTGCTAAACAACATTGGCGTGCAAGTCGTCATTGCAATGATCGTGGGTACAGCCGTTGGTGCTCTAATGGGTCACGACGCTACGGTCTTCGCGCCACTTGGTGCTATCTTTATTAACCTAATCAAAATGCTAGTAATCCCGTTGGTTGCTGTCGCTTTGATTTCTGGTGCTGCGGGTCTTGGTAACAGCCAATCGGCAGGTAAAGTTGGCTTAGTAACACTAGGTTACTTTGGTCTAACTTCAGCTCTGGCAGTTGCACTTGCTCTATTTATGGGTGAAGTATTCCAACCGGGCATCGGCATCGACGTTTCTGGCGTTGAAGGCATGTTCTCTGCTGAATACGCTTCTAAAGGTGAGCTACCAACTTTCTGGGCAACCATCACTGGTATGATCCCAACCAACGTTTTCCAGTCACTGAACGAAGCGAACATTCTACAGATCCTAGTATTCTGTATGTTCTTTGGCATTGCGATTTCTCAACAAGCTAAAGAGCGCCGTGAACCTATCATCAACGGTGTTAACTGCATTGTTGACGCGATGGTTTGGATGATCAATAAAGTGATGATCATTGCTCCTATCGGTGTATTTGGCCTAATGGCTGAAGCGGTTGGTACGTTTGGTTTTGGCGCACTAATGGTTGTATTTAAACTGTTCGTGGTCTACGTAGCAGCGATCCTAATCTTTGGTTTCGTTGTTTACCCAGCTATGGTTCATATTTTCACTAAGACATCAGCGAAGAAATTCCTTTCTTCAATGAAGAAGCCACAAGCAGTTGCACTATCTACAGCTTCTTCAATGGCAACGCTGCCTGTAACGATGGACACTTGTGAAAAAGATCTTGGCGTTAGAAACTCTACAGCTTCGTTCGTTCTGCCTCTTGGCGCAACGATCAACATGTCTGGTAACGCGATTTACTACGGCTTGGTAGCCATCTTCTTCGCTCAGTTGTTTAACATTGATCTGGGCATGGGCGCTTACATCGCGATCATCGTAACTTCTACTCTTGGTGCTGTTGGTCAGGCTGGCGTACCAGGTCCATCATTCTTGGTTGTTGCGGTTCTGCTAGCGGCTGGCATTCCAATTGAAGGTCTACCACTACTATTCGCTCTAGACCGTATCTTCGATATGATTCGTACGGCTCTGAACATCACTGGCGATGCAGCATGTGCTGTCATTGTTGATGCGCTAGTAGAAGAAGAAGTTAAAGCAGAAAAAGAAGTTGAGCTGAGTAAGCAAGAAGCTTAATTATTCTTTGATAAATATATAGAAGCCGCTCTAAACGAGCGGCTTTTTTTTGTCCAACTTTTGCATTAGATAACCATACAAAAAGAAACTGGTAGCATAAATTATGTAACGTGATATAACGCACCTATAAAATATAAAAAATGTCAGTGCTAGGTTGTTTCATGAGTCTAAAGTTGTCTTTAGACCTGATCTCCAATACAGATGGGTCTATTCATAAAAATCAGATAGTTGCACATGAGGCCGTTCATCGTTCAACTCACTACTATTTTCTGCTGTGCTTATGTTTTTTGAGCATTGGCATGGTTAGCTGTGCCTGTATTTTCATCAATGAGTGGCGCTTAAAATCTCAAACTTTCTTCGTAGTCCTCAATGGGAAGTACTTTGGTCGACAAGTCAGACTTCTTTCACAGGTGAACCAGAATGTTTGATTTTGGTTTGGCAGGTCTGCTTTATCCAAAAGCCATAATATTATATATCACCGTAGCCACCGTTCTCCTTTGGCTGTTGTACTATTGCTATCGCCTAAAAAAAAGGGATGAGGGAATTTTGGGCACCCATCAGGCGCCCTACATCGCTTACTCTGCTTGTATCATCATCTGGATTAGCAGTAATGCCTATTTTCATACTGAGCTATTGGTAACACTTGGCTCAGAAGGTGGTGTTTTCATGGCTAAATTGGCTAATCTCGCTTCCTTCTTCTCTTTTGCCTTTGCCTATTATTTTTCCTGTCGATTGCTCGCCGAGCAGAAAAAGACGCATATAAAAAGATGGCAGCAACTGATCTTTATCCTGCTCTCAGGGTACGCACTTTTTATAAACTTACGACCGGATCTAACGGTAGAAAATGTCTCTATTCGTGGGCCTAGTGAGTTTGCGATTGAATTTGGCTCCCACACTGCCTATTTCTTCACCTCTATACTGACGTTGATTGCTCTTACACTCATCAACCTTGCACGTATGCGTGTCAACAGCAGCAAACTAGTGCTGGCTAAAAGTAATTACATGATTGCAGGAATCTTGGTATTCATGCTGTCGACCACAGCTATACATCTCGGAATGACCTATTTTCTCGGTGACTTTTCACTGACATGGTTGCCACCAGCACTCTCCATCAGTGAAATGCTATTTTTTGGCTACGCTTTACTCACCTCGCGCTTCTATAGTGCAAAATATCTCGCCTATATAGCCATCAGCACGTTACTGGTGTGCGGTATTTTTGTATTACCTTTAGGTGCGGTGTTGATCCCAATAACCAAGGACAGCCAATGGCTAATCTCAATTCCGATCTGTGCACTGGTTGGCATTACCTGGCACTGGCTATATCGTCGAGTGAGTCGCTTAGTGTCTTATTTTGTCTATTTTAAAAAGCAAACTCCGGTACAACAAATTCTTGGTCTGGAAGATGACTTTAAGCGTTCCATTGATGATGCAATGGAAAAACTTGGGATGTTACTTGATGTCCCTAAAGACAAACTGCAATTGGTCAGCAGTCAATTTTCGGGAACGTTTTATGAAAACTATATGAGCTCTGACAAACCAGTTCTGCTACTCGATGAACTGTCTGAGGAAATAAAGTACACATCAGCAAACAGAAGTGGATTGAGAAAGCTCTACAATAGAATGCGCTCTAGTGATACCGCGCTGGTCATGCCGCTATATGGACATAGCCGCTCAGTTACTCACCTATTGATTTCTTCCCATAAAAGAAACCAAAAACTGTTTTCTAACGAAGAGATTTCTGCTTTACAAACCTTGCTGACTCGCGTGCAAAGCATCATCGAAGCAGATAGAAAAGTCCGTCAAAGTCGCGCGCTCGCGCACTCCATCGCTCATGAAATGCGCAATCCTCTTACCCAAGTACAATTGCAATTTGAAGTCCTAACACAACATATTGACTCCCAGTTTCCATCAGAAACCCTGAAAGGTGACATCAATAAAGGGCAAGCTGCAATTCAACGAGGACAGCAGGTCATCGATATAATATTGAGAGAAGTCAGTGACACATCACCAGAACAAGAACCTCAGGTGGCGACCTCCATTCATAAGGCTGTTCATCAAGCGATAGCTCTCTATGGTTTTGAAAATGAAAAGATCATAGAAAGGATCCAATTTCCCCACCAAGATGATTTTGTTGTGATGTTAAATGAAACCCTGTTTAACTTCGTTATTTTCAACTTGATCCGCAATGCGGTTTACTATTTTGATTCTTATCCCTCCAGCCAAATTGAAATGAGAACTCAAACTGGGTCATATGAGAACACATTAATTTTTCGAGATACCGGGCCAGGTATCGACAGCACAATTCTGCACAAGATTTTTGACGATTTCTTTTCATACCAAAAAAGTGGTGGGAGTGGCCTGGGTCTGAGTTACTGTCAGCGAGTGATGCGTTCATTTGGCGGCCGAATTGAATGCCACTCTGTAAAAGGAGAATTCACTGAGTTCTATCTTTACTTTCCTGTCGTACCAAATTCACCAGCAGCAGAGACCTTAAGAATCCGCACCGAAGACGGCCATGCTTCAAAAGGTGGAGTTGAGCCTCTTGTAATGAACAGCTTAAAAATCGGCGATAATACACCAACAGTGCTCATCGTGGATGACAAAGAGGTGCAACGCACATTAGTTCAGCTGTATTTGAAACAGTTAGGTGTCCAAAGTTTACAGGCAAATAACGGCGCAACCGCAATAGAGATAGTTAAATCTCACAAAATCGATTTAGTTCTGATGGATGTGCAGATGCCAGTTATGAATGGTTTCGATGCAAGCCAACACATAAAAGCTATATCCCCGGAGGTCAAGGTTATTGCATTGTCAGGGGAGTCAGGAGCCTCAGAGCTAGCACAGATTTCCACGCAAATGGATGGTCGTTTGAACAAACCGACAACCTTAAATGCATTACGTGAGATGATACAAACGTGGCTTATTCAAAATCAACGTGCCGAGCCAAACTCCTTTAAATGTAAAGTTAAGTAATTGGCATAACCGGTGCCTACTTAATCGACAGAGAAGTAAGTCGAACTCTCTAAGTTAGGGTACTAGTACCCAAAGGTAGAAAGGTTTGATGGGGAGATAGCGATGTGAGCTGGCAGACACATGGATCTCAGCCTGATTCATCATGACCAATAACGAGCTTGCTGCCACAGTAGATAACCTTTTGTGTGAAGGCTGCATAGAAGATGTAAAAACAAGTATCCCCCAATACCAGAATGTCGCCTAAACTATAAATTAGGGACAGGGATTGCCGCCATTGTCGCTGCAATTTTTGTATCCAATTGTCTCGAGCTATTCACATTGCGCCAGATTCCGCTAGACTGTGAGCAACTCAATAACCAGGTAGTTTTCTGCAACATGAAGCAAATTCTTGATTTTATTCCACTCATTGTCTTCTTTGCCTTGTATAAGATGTACGACATTTACGTTGCGACTGGGGCACTCATCGTCGCGACGGCTATTCAAATCGTTTTGACGTTTGCGCTTTACAAAAAAGTGGAAAAGATGCAGTTGATCACTTTCGTGATGGTGGCTGTATTTGGTGGCATGACCATCTTTCTCCATGATGACAACTTCATTAAATGGAAAGTGACCATTGTGTACATGGTATTTGCTATTGGTCTTGCAGTTAGTCATGCGATGGGCAAATCAGCGATTAAGGGGATGCTAGGAAAAGAGATCTCCCTTCCTGAAAATATTTGGACACGTATCAACTGGGCTTGGGTCGGTTTTTTCTCTTTCTGTGCAGGTTTAAACATCTACGTTGCATACGAGCTCCCACTGGACGTCTGGGTTAACTTTAAAGTGTTTGGCCTGCTTATTGCGACATTCAGTTATATGATTGCTACAGGCTTCTATATCTACAAGCACATGCCAAAAGAGCAGAAAACTAACTCCTCCGATGTTTCGGTTGATGAATAACAGCTCAACTTTGCTATAATCCGCGCAAACTTCTTATTAGCAGCGACCTACGGGTCGCTGTTTTGTTACTGTTCCAATTAATATTTGCGCTTGATACCAATCGTAGTAATTAACTGATCATCTTAGCTTGTTAAAATTCTTGAGAACATTTGCTTGCTGTGATTGTTATAATTTAAGCGCTGCCGATGATTTAGGATGTCACAATGAGCCAAGAATTTAACTCTCCGAAAGGCCAACTACTGCTTCGTACCCTCGCAATGCCTGCTGATACTAATGCGAACGGCGATATCTTTGGTGGCTGGATTATGTCCCAGCTTGACTTAGCTGGTGCTATTTTGGCGAAGGAAATTTCTTCCGGACGCGTCGTCACCGTTTCTGTTTCCAGTATTACGTTTAGAAAGCCAGTCAGCGTCGGTGATGTTGTCTGCTGCTACGGTGTGTGTAAAAACATTGGTCGCACTTCAATGAGTGTAGACCTTGAAGTATGGGTGAAACCGGTGAAAGTGGACGGCATTGAAGATCGCTTTATGGTGTGTGATGCAACCTTTAACTATGTTGCTATTGACAGTGAAGGCAAGCCACGCCCAATCGCAAAATAGGTTTGTAGCGACTCTAATCGCTGGAAAATTCTCACATTTTCCATTGTTAACTTGTGAGAAGTGCCAAAAAGTCGTTAAATTAGGGCTTCAACCTACCAATTAAGGAACTATGCTATGTGGTATGTCATCTTTTCTCAGGACATCGAGAATTCATTAGAAAAACGCATGAGTGTTCGCCCTCAACACCTAGAACGTTTACAACAACTTCAGGATGAAGGACGACTTCTAACCGCAGGCCCAATGCCAGCGATTGATTCTGATAACCCAGGAGAAGCGGGATTTACTGGTTCAACCGTCATAGCTGAGTTTGATTCTTTGGAAGACGCGAAAGCCTGGGCAGACAAAGACCCTTACGTGGCGGCGGGCGTTTACGAAAACGTAATCGTAAAACCGTTCAAAAAAGTGTTTTAATTTATGAGAAAATTACTGTGTTTTTTTCTAGCGCTTGGTGCGCTAGCGGGTTGTACATCCAGTGCTGATAAGCAACATCAGCTGGAGCTGTTAGCATCTAACCGTGCTGGGGTTCTTTCTGCTGGACTACCAATGGAGTACGGACCACTGCAAATCATGCGAGTTTCTTCTAAAAAAAACGTGGTTGAAATGATGATGATTTATAATGATGGTGCAATGGGTGCTAAGCCACTCGCACAGGTGCTTAACTCCAGTATCTACACATTCTGCCACAAGCCCGAGATTCGGGACCAAATTAATATGGGCTTGATGTATAGAGTGAAAGTACGTAACACTCGTGGGCAATTGATGGCAGACGAATTGATCTCTGAACAACGTTGCAGTAATTAACTACAGTAATTTGGCAAGCTAGTTCAGTATTAGCTTTACTCCAAGTATCGTAGCTGAATGGCAAGTGAAAAGAACTATAAAGCAGGGATTCAATCCCTGCTTTTTCTTTGCTTATCTATTTATGCTAGCTCGGTGCGTAGCTTTTTCGCCGCTGAGACTAAGTTAGCTAATGCTGCCTCTGTCTCCACCCAGTTTCGTGTTTTTAGACCACAATCTGGGTTCACCCATAAACGTTTTACTGGTATTTTTTCCGCTGCTTTCTTGATCAGGCGTTCAATCCACTCTTCGCTCGGAATGTTCGGTGAGTGAATATCATAAACACCAGGGCCGATTTCATTTGGATAATTAAACTCTTCAAATGCTTTAAGCAATTCCATATTCGAACGTGACGTTTCAATCGTGATCACATCCGCATCCAGCGCCGCGACAGAATCAATAATTTCATTGAACTCGCTGTAACACATATGAGTATGAATCTGTGTCTCAGGCTTCGCGCTACCAGCAGAGATCTTAAACGCATCCACAGCCCATTCCAGATAGGCTTTATGATCACGCGTCTTAAGCGGTAGCCCCTCACGAATAGCAGGTTCGTCAATCTGGATGATGTTAATGCCTGCATTTTGCAAGTCAGAAACTTCATCTCGCAGTGCCAATGCCAATTGCTGGGTGATTTCCTTACGCGTAATGTCTTCACGTGGGAAAGTCCAACATAGAATCGTAACAGGGCCAGTCAGCATCCCTTTCACTTGCTTGCTTGTTAGCGATTGCGCATACGTAGACCATTCGACCGTGATTGGTTTTTCACGTTCAATATCCGCAACCACAATAGCAGGTTTTACGCAGCGAGAACCGTAACTCTGCACCCAACCAAATTTAGTCGTCTGGAAACCAGCAAGATTCTCGGCGAAGTACTCGACCATATCGTTACGCTCAGCTTCACCGTGAACCAGCACGTCCAGATCTAGTGCTTCCTGTCGTTTCACCGCATCAGCAATATGCCCTTTAAGTGCCGCAACATAGTCTGACTCAGAAAGTTGACCAGAGCGATAAGCACTGCGCTGAACGCGAATTTCACCTGTTTGGGGGAAAGAACCGATGGTAGTCGTTGGCAATAGCGGTAAACCTAGCACTTCTGCCTGATGAGCAGAACGCTCAGGATAAGCCGCACTGCGTTGGGTTAGCTCTGTGGTGATTCGATTGATACGGGCCTGCACCTGCGGTTTATTCACGTGAGTGGCCGTTTTACGCGCTTTGATTGGCTGGCTGTAAATGTCACATGCCAGAATAGCATTATGATCGCCGTCCAGTGCTTTACCTAGTAGGGCTACCTCGACAACTTTCTGTTTAGCAAAGGCGAACCAGCTTTTCACTTCTTCGCTAAGCGTCGTTTCAAGCTCTAGATCAACTGGGCTATGAAGTAATGAACAAGAGCTTGCAACCCAAAGTTTATCGCCTAGCTTCTCTTTTACAGGTTGCAATAAAGCCAATTGCGCACTCAGATCCGCTCGCCAAACGTTACGGCCATTGATAACGCCAGCAGATAACACCCAACCTTCTGGTAGTTTTTCCACAACTTCATCTAGCTGGTCTGCCGCTGCAGATAAGTCAATGTGCAAACCATCAATGGGTAGCTCGACTATTTTATCCAGTGTATCAGTCACAGAGTCAAAGTAAGTCGTAAGCAGAACTTTTACATCACTGCGAATGATTTGATAAGCCAGTTTAAAGGCACCCGACCATTGACTCTCCAGCTCAAGCGATAAAATTGGCTCATCGATTTGTACCCACTCCACACCCTGATCGGCCAATTTTGCCAAAATCGCTTGATATGCTGTAAGCAACCTTGGTAACAGCGTCAATCGGTCAAAGCCTTCTTCAACTTCTTTACCCAAATATAAGTAGCTGATAGGGCCAAGAAGTACCGGCTTAACGTTGTGTCCCGCATTGACTGCTTCACTGACTTCTTCAAATAACTGCGGCCAACTCACCTCAAAGGTATCGTCTTTGCTAAATTCCGGCACAATATAATGATAGTTAGTATTGAACCACTTAGTCATGTCCGAAGCTGCAGCACCTGCACAGCCACAATCAGTCTGTGATTGGCCTCGACCAACCTTGAACAAGGTATCAAGGTTAGGACTCCCCTCGGCGTGACGTTTTGGCACGTGGCCCAATAGCAGTGTTGTTGTCAGTACATGATCATACCAGGCAAAATCACCAGCAGTTGTAAAACTCAAGCCCGCGTTGCGCTGTACTTGCCAATTTTTTGCTCTTAGCTGTGTACCAACCTGCTTGAGTTGGGCTTGATCGATTTCTCCACGCCAGTATTTTTCTTGCGCAAATTTCAGTTCACGTTTTTCCCCAATACGTGGGTAGCCAAGTATGTGTGTAGTTGTAGCCATTTCCCTAGTCCTTATTCTTCAGTTTATCTGGGGCAGAGCATCTCTGGCTTAACCGACAGGATGTCTGGATGGCTAAACTATCTCTCTCAGACGCAAATTGAACAAGGTCCAAATATTCAACTTGATTATTAAAAAAATTCATAATGTATCGAAGAAACAAACAGCCTTCTCAAACAAATAGACGTCTAGACGTTTACATTTCCAAGTTTTACGGTTAAGTTAATAAAGTTCATGGCGAGCATTAAAGGATGAAAGAGATTCATGATAGAGCTAAAACACTTGCGTACCATTACCTCGCTTCGAGATACGGGCTCACTGACTGCAACCGCAACCGCTTTGCATTTGACTCAATCCGCTCTTTCGCACCAAATCAAGGATCTGGAGTCTCGTATTGGTGGGCAATTGTTCTTAAGAAAAACCCGCCCGGTTAAATTCACTTCCGAAGGTGAGATTCTATTGCGCCTTGCAGAAGATATTTTACCGAAACTAGCAAGAGCAGAGAATGAACTGGCGAGTTTGAAGGAAGACGTCAATGGTCGACTGCACATGGCTATCGAATGTCATTCCTGCTTTCAATGGCTGATGCCAGCGCTTAAGGAATATCAACTGGCATGGCCTAGCGTAACGTTAGATTTTTCTTCAGGCTTTGGATTCGAGCCATTACCTGCCCTGCTTGCTGGTGAGCTGGATCTCGTCATTACTTCGGATATTCAGCCACGTTCAGAGGTACATTACGAACCTTTGTTTGATTTTGAAATGCGCCTAGTCACATCCACCAGCCATCCACTGGCTGATAAAGCGATTATTGAACCTCAAGATCTTGCCGATCAAACCATGCTCTCTTATCCAGTACAGAAACAGCGGCTTGATGTGGTTAAACACTTCTTACAGCCTGCAGGAGTGGAGCCAGCGAGGTGGAAGCAAGCGGACAATACATTGATGTTGGTGCAAATGGTATCAGCAGGATTAGGGGTTGCAGCACTGCCGAACTGGGCAATTTCCGAGTTTTCGCGTCAAGGATTAATTACCAGCCAGCCATTTGGCAGTGGATTGTGGCGACGTCTGTTTGCTGCTGTTCGAAATTCAGAGAAAGACAAACGCTATTTACAGGCATTTTTCGCAACCGCAAGGCAACAATGTAAAAGCCACCTTGATGGAATCAAGATGGCTTAAGAGTGGGATAAATCGAACGATCTTAACGTTCGCACGATTTAAATTGATTGGTGAGAGGGTCGTACTGGTAGCCAAGCATATCAAGCTTGCCCACTACCGACTCTGTATCCATTTCATAAGTCGAAACCAATTCGTCAAAACTGTCACACTCTAAGCGTAGCTTTTCATTGACGATACCTAACAGAATAATGCTATCCAGATTACCTACGTTACTTAAATCCATCGCGACACTCCTCTTCGACAAGGTATATATACAGCGTAGACATAATCTGGCGAATTTAAAGTGAGCCCACTCCAGATCGTGAGCTCACGGATGGCATGTTAAGCGACCAGTGTAAACAAACTTTGCAGGCTCGTCATAGAAACAAGAGCAAGCAAGAAAGCGACACTAAGCTGCACTTTCTCAGGAGTTTTATGAGTGAAAATATGCCAACACCAAACCACAATGGAAGAGATCAACATCACCAGGGCAGTTAATATTGGTTGAGTAGCGGCGCTCAATGCCGTCTCATCCAACTGGTAAGATGAAAATAGCGTCGCAATCACCAACAACATGCCCGACACAATACCGGTAACGGGTAAAATTCTATGGAAAGCTTGCAAACGGCTACGCGCAATCGTGAGCAACAATTGAGAGAATGAAGCACCCAAAAAGAAGATCATTAACGCCATAGCAATGGCCGCTGGCAAATTAGTTTGTTCAAACACCTGAATCGCCACGTAGGCAAACGCCAAGCCATTGGCAAGGTGCAGAGCCCATAGTGGCCCTTTCTCGCGTGTTTTTTTAGTCTGAACCTGAGAGTAGAAGTAGAAGATCGCAAACACCACCATAAACGCCTCAATGCGTAGTGACGCGACTGCCAGCCACATTACCCCTATTGCAGGTAACATTTTGTGGAGGCGACCTCGCTGACCCGGACAAATATCGCCCTTAATTAAAAGTAAAGTCAGTAACGCTTGTGCGCCGAATAGCATCGGAGGAAAAGTAACCAGCAATTGTTGAATCATGATGAAGCAAGCTCAAAAGTCGTTTGGGGTGGCGATAATAACAAATCACCTATCGCCAAACCACCTAAACCCTTTAGAGCTCTATTGACCTTACGAGCTAGCTTTACAGCAATGTGTAAGTGATGAATCAAAGGCAGAAGCTTTGATTATCCCACGTTCAAGTTAAATAAGCGCTCACAATATTTAGGTTGCTCCAGATCCGTGGCTGATACTGCTGGAGAAAACAAGAAACCTTGAAGAAAATCCACACCAATATCCGCCAAAACATGACGCTCTTGCTCTGACTCGACGCCTTCTGCAATGACTTTTACTCCCAACTGGTGAGCAAGCTCAGTAATCATTTTGACAATGTAGTAATTACTGCTGCCCTCATGAATATCCGCCACGAACTTACGGTCAATTTTTAGTAGATCAAACTGCCCTTTTCCCAGATAAGAAAATGAAGCGTATCCCGTACCAAAATCGTCTATGGCTATTTTGATCCCTTCTTGCCTGATCTGTTTCAAAGCCTCGGTGTGTGCTTCATCTTGTTCAAAGTAGGCCGATTCCGTTAACTCTAGCGTCACGAGCTCAGGCTTAACCTCACTGGATTTAATCAAATCCAGTGACCGTTGCAACACCTGCAATGCATCTAACTTAGTGTTGAGAGAACGATTAATGGAAAGCCCGATATCATCGCCATAGCAGCATTGTAATTCAGACCAACGCTTGAGCGCGATTCGGCAAACCAGATCATCTAACTCTGCAATTAATTCGAGGTCTTCGATGACCGAAATCATCTCTTGAGTACTGTAACTGCTATTTTCGTGATGAAACCGCGCCAACGCTTCAAATTTAGTGACTTTACCTGAGTAGGTATCCACAATTGGCTGAAAATACACATCCACAAGTTCACAATCGATTTTCTTTTGGAGAAAGGTTTCCAAGTGTTGGCGTTTTAGCAGCTCCGCATGCAACTTGCTGTTGTAAAAATTGAAGTATCCGCTCTCACCCACTCTGGACGACACCATGGTTTGTACTGCCAGTGCCAATGCTCTTCTGGGGTTACTCGTATCGTAACCAAGAACAGATACGCCAGTTTGTCCCTCGACGATAGTGGCGTGCATTTTTGTTCCCATCTCATTTTTTAACTCAGTGAAGAACCCCTTCATAGCCAACTCAATTAATTTGATGGTGCTTAGCCACTGACAATGCGACGTTTGTAAACACACAACAAATACATTTCGAGTCAGTTTACCAGCCAGAGTTGCATAACGACTACGCATGATAAAATCAGCAAAACCCAGCTTCTGCTCCAACAAGCAATGCTGACTGAAATTAGGTCTCAACGTCATGATGATATTGAGGTCTTTATGGCCACTGTCTTTAGCGAAGTGCTCCAGTTTGTTCTCAAATTGATCTTTTGTTAGCAGAAATGAGAACCAGTCTCGATCCTGTTCACTGTAATTGTTCATCCACATCAATACTCTTCTATGTGCTATCTTTGCTGACTCGCTCATTACCTAGCCCTTCCTTCTTAAACCCTAACTTCGAATGCAGTGGCTAAATGCGACTGACGTAGCTTGCCTGCCTCGCGCACTATTGCAGTGCACAATCTGATTATAAACGTGATCCAAGATAAGAATTAAGTTGCTTATCCATTGTATTAATATTGGGACACTTTAGATCAAAACCCTAATAACTATAAGGGTTTCAAGGTAATATCAGATAGAAATTCATTGATAACTCCGTCGTAATTTTACAATCCCAATAAAACTCCATGAACTAACCTTGAATAAACAAGTTTGGTATAGATACCTGATCATCAAATCGCTATAATTCGCGCTCCCTGGAACAGAGAGCAAAATATGACCAATAACATCACTCCTATTCATGAGTACAAAAAATACTGGGCCGAGTGTTTTGGTTCGGCACCTTTCTTGCCGACCAGCCGCAAAGAAATGGATGCCCTAGGATGGGATAGCTGTGACATTATCATTGTGACAGGTGATGCCTATGTCGATCACCCAAGCTTTGGTATGGCGATCATTGGCCGTCTATTAGAAGCACAAGGCTTCAGAGTCGGTATCATTGCTCAACCTGAATGGCAGAATAAAGATGCGTTCATGCAGCTTGGTAAGCCTAATCTGTTCTTTGGGATCACAGCGGGTAACATGGACTCCATGATCAACCGTTACACCGCAGATAAAAAACTTCGCCACGATGATGCGTACACACCTAATAATGAAGGTGGCAAACGTCCTGACCGCGCGACCTTGGTTTATTCACAGCGTTGTCGTGAAGCTTACAAAGACGTGCCTATCGTATTAGGTGGTATTGAAGCCAGCCTACGACGCGTTGCGCACTATGACTACTGGTCAGATAAAGTTCGCCGCTCAATATTGTTTGATGCCAAAGCAGATATTCTGTTATTTGGTAATGCTGAGCGTGCACTGGTTGAAGTGGCACATCGCATCGCAGATGGCGAAAACATTTCTGACATGACGAACATTCGTGGTACAGCGGTTAACCTACCTGTAGCACCAGACAGCTATACCATTATCGACTCATCTCGTATTGAAAAACCGCGTAAAGAGGCGTTTGTACCCAAGAACCCTTACGAGGTAGAAACGCAATGCGACACAAAGAAAGATGAACCAGCTGCTGCTCAACCAATTACCATTCGACCATCTCGCCATGATGCTGCAACTACGGCGGTACGTTTGCCTCATTTCGAGAAGCTCAATAACGACCGTATTCTGTACGCGCATGCAAGCCGTGTTATGCACTTGGAAACCAACCCGTACTCTGGGCGTGCACTGATTCAACGCCACGGCGACCGTGAACTTTGGGTTAATCAAGCCCCGATTCCGCTGAGCACAGAAGAGATGGACTTTGTTTTTGGTTTACCTTATGCGCGAGTCCCTCACCCAATGTATGGTAAAGCGAAGATTCCCGCGTATGACATGATTAAAACGTCTGTGAATATCATGCGCGGCTGTTTTGGTGGTTGCTCGTTCTGTTCAATTACTGAACACGAAGGAAGAATTATTCAGAACCGCTCTCAAGAGTCGATCATTAACGAGATTGAAGAAATTCGCGACAAAGTTCCGGGCTTTACTGGCACGATTTCCGATCTTGGTGGCCCGACTGCGAACATGTACCGTCTGGGCTGTAAAGATCCAAAAGCAGAAGCGAACTGTCGTCGCCCGTCTTGCGTGTTCCCAGGTATCTGTAACAAGCTAAACACAGACCACAAACACACCATCGACCTATACCGCGAAGCGCGTAAAGTGGAAGGTGTGAAAAAGGTAATGGTTGCTTCGGGCGTACGTTACGACCTTGCTATTGAATCACCAGAATATGTGAAAGAGTTGGTCACTCATCATGTTGGCGGCTACTTGAAGATCGCACCTGAGCACACTGAGAAAGGCCCTCTGGATCTGATGATGAAACCGGGCATGGGCACGTACGACCGCTTTAAAGAGATGTTCGAGAAGTACAGTGCAGAAGCGGGTAAAAAACAGTACCTGATCCCTTACTTTATCTCTGCGCACCCAGGCACCGAAGACGAAGATATGTTGAATCTTGCACTATGGCTGAAGAAAAATAACTTCGAGTGTGACCAGGTACAGAACTTCTACCCATCACCAATGTGTAACGCAACATCCATGTACTACTCAGAGACTAACCCTCTGAAACGCGTTAAATACAAACAGCGTGAAGACATTCCTGTGGCTAAAGGTGAACGTCAGCGTCGTCTGCATAAAGCCCTGCTGCGTTACCACGATCCGGCAAACTGGCCAATGATTCGTGAAGCACTGATCAGCATGGGCAAAAAGCATCTGATTGGTGACAAACCAACCTGTTTGGTTCCTGCAGAAGATATTGATGCACAAACACCAGCGCAGCGTCGTAAATCTGGTCGCCACGGTGCGAACCGCTTTGCAACGAAACACACCAAGAACCAGCCAGGTTTTGGTGGTCACCTCGAGAAACGCTCTGAAGGAGGTTCTCGTGACGGCAAGCCTTCTGGAAACCGCAATGGCTCTGGCAAAGCACAAGGTGGCCAAGGCCGAGGTAACAACAATGGCCAACGTGCTAACGGCACAAATTCAAACCGTACAAACGGTGGGAAACCACAAGGTCAGGGCCGTCCTCAAGCTCAGGGCAAACCTGCTGGTCAGCGCAAACCTAAGCGTCGATAATCATAAAAACGAGTAAAACTATAAAGGGCTCCAGAAGCAATTCTGGAGCCCTTTTGTTTTGCGTGTTACGCTTTCAATCAGTCACTTATACTTGTAAACCGTCGCATCACATTGACAACTTTTTCACGCTTATGGTGAATAATGTTCATTAAGGGCAAACCAACATTGCCGAGATTGGATAAGAATGAATGAAACGTGTGCTTTTAGTGGAAGATAATCGAGAAATCGCCGGAATGTTGTTTGATTATTTCGAATGTGCAGGAATGCAACTTGATTACGCCGACAACGGAGAGCTTGGCCTTAAGCTCGCTCTTAGTAACTCTTTCGACATCATATTACTCGACTTGATGCTGCCGCGTATGGATGGTCTAACGCTGTGTAACAGGTTAAGAGAAGCAGGAAGTAACACGCCAATACTTATGTTGACTGCACTTGATAGCCGCGAAGACATGCTAAAAGGGTTTGCTCACGGTGCAGATGACTACCTAACTAAACCTTTTGACCTCGATATTCTCGAAGCTCGCATGACGGCATTGATAAAGCGTTATCGCGGTACCGTCGCCGCAAGCCATATCCAGTACGGCGAAATCACAATTGACCAAAAAACGCACCAAGCGTATCGCCAAGGTAAATTGTTGGCACTCAATCCAACCACTTATACCATTCTCGAAATGCTGGTACAAAGTGCACCTGATATCGTAACCAAAGAAAATATTGCCTTTCGTTTATGGCAGGAAAACGAGCCAAACAACGATGTGTTACGTAGCCATATCTACCAACTGCGTGGACAACTCGATAAACCATTTCAAGAGCACTTGCTCAAAACCATTCCTAAAGTCGGCTTCCGTTTGGAGCAGGGAGAATGATTCGTCGTTTACTCGGTAATACGCAAAGTATGACCGGCCGCCTAGAACTGTTTTTTTTGCTGGTTTCTGTCGTGATCGGGTTGCTCTGCTTTGCTCTAGTAAGTGGATCGCTATTGTGGTCAGAAGATCGGGTTGGTGAGCGCCGGATTATGATCGACAAAAAGGAAGCCATTGAGCATTTTAAACAAACGCCTTCTGAGGGTGTCATAAAGCTCGATCTTCTGACGACGGCATACAATGACATCAATCTGGTTCCTGCGCTTTACCGCCCTTTCCTACAAGATAAACACTATTTTTTAGGTGAAGTCGGCGAAGAGCCCTATACACGCATGATTTACATGAGCACCTACACGCAAGATGGTGAGGCGCATCCCATCATCTTGATTTCGCTAATTGATGAAATCGAGATTACATGGAGCGAGTTTTCTTATGTTATCGGGCTTGTACTGACAGTTGTAGTTGCACTGATTTTCGTCTTCGGCAGTTTGTTACTCCGCTTGTCTCAACGATTAATTGAACCGATTAACACCCTGAAAACACAACTGGATGAGCACCAAGGCGATACAACGAAGAAGTTTGTTGTCCCTCTAGGTTCAGCGAAAGAGTTCGAAGCCCTTGCCACTCAACTTAACGAGTATCGCAACGAGGTAAATCAGGTAATTAAGCGTGAACAAGCCTTTGCGCGCTATGCTAGTCACGAGCTCAGAACTCCGCTGACAGTCATGAAAGGCTCTAGTAGCTTATTAGCCAGAAACTCCAGCACACCATTTCAGGAACGACAGATTAGTCGTATCCAAGACGCTACTGAGCAGATGTCTACCATGGTCGATGCATTACTTGGATTAGTTCGTTATGAGCGAAATATGGATGATAGCCGCGTACGTAGAATTTCTGAGCAAGAGTTACGCCACATTGTTTCGCTTAGCCAAGCACAGGCTGATGAAAAGTCCCTTGAATTTGAAGTTACGGTAACAGGTAGTCCACATTCGAGAGCAACAACCGCTGTGCTTAATATCGTACTAAGTAATCTGATACGGAATAGTATTGCCGCCACTTCGAAAGGCAAAATAAACATTGAAATGAGTGACGC
This sequence comes from Vibrionaceae bacterium, assembly GCA_018222805.1. GTDB lineage: Bacteria > Pseudomonadota > Gammaproteobacteria > Enterobacterales > Vibrionaceae > Vibrio. Next base: position 23,182 of record JAAEZQ010000028.1, on the reverse strand, counting down.
TTGTTTGTCTGTACGAGACGAAGGTGAAGGGTTTTCTTCCGTCCCAGATTCTGACGGACACGGCTTAGGACTCATGATCGTTGATGACTTGTGCCGCCGATATGGCTGGCAATTTTCAATAGACACGCACCCTGGTGGGGGATGTGAAGCTCAGATCAATTTCGCAACGGAGCATATTGACGATTAACCCACTTTAATTCAAAGGTTATTTAAGTCTCCCACTTTTGTTCCTTTTGAGATAACGATAAACTGTGCCACCTTTTAAAATGACCAAGGTGACACGGTTTATTCCGTCAGGCATTACATGAAACTCTCCGAAAGCCCAATCACTCAACACAGCTTCAACGGTCAGAAATTTTTCCTAAAGCGTGATGACTTGCTTCACTCCCACTTTTCCGGGAACAAAGCACGTAAATTCATGATGCTTTTGGAAGAGCAGGATCCAAACGTTACGACTCTGATTAGCTATGGCTCAGCCCAGTCTAATGCGATGTATTCTCTGGCTGCACTCGCAAAAGTCAAAGGATGGGCATTCGAATTTTATGTCAGTCATATCCCGGAGTGGTTAAAAAACACGCCCATTGGTAATTATCGGGGAGCACTCGATTTAGGGATGCAGATAACAGCGATGAAAGACGTTGGCAGCGAACTTCACCCTAGTCAATACATAACGGATATACGTGGATTGGATGATACCACGCTGTTTATGCCTGAAGGCGGACGCTCTCAAATCGCAGAAGGTGGCGTAAAACAACTCGCGCGTGAGATTCTCGACTGGACTCGCTTCAGAGCAAAAGAAGAGTTTGCGGTTGCGCTTCCTTCCGGCACTGGCACCACCGCATTGTATCTGCACAAGTATCTCAACCCTCATGGAATAGACATCTTAACCTGCCCGTGTGTGGGAGATGAAGACTATCTAACTGAGCAGTTCAATATACTGGGAGAAACGAGTCATCCGCAGGTTTTATCGCTACGGAAAAAACACCATTTCGGACGTCTGTATAAAGAAGATTACGAGACATGGAAAAGCTTGTACGAACAAACGGATCTGGAGTTTGATCTCCTTTACGACCCCTATATGTGGCAATGTCTGGCTCCATGGCGAAAAGAGAACCCAGACAAGACACTGATCTACGTTCATCAAGGTGGGATACTTGGCAACGAGTCAATGCTGCCAAGATACCAACGAGAATTTGACTAAACATACTCGGTGGCTTGTTCAACGCCTATTTAATCAACGCCAGAATCTCTTTAAACTCTGGCGCTCGACAATCTTCCACCATTTCGTAAAGACACATTTCAAGACCCGTTAATACGACACCGTTGGCGGTTAACTTCGCCAGAGCGAGCGCTTTGTTCGCAGCCGTACGCGACGATACACAATCGGTGACAAGTTCAACTCGGTAGCCAGATTGACGCAAAGAAAGCGCAGTTTGATACACACAAATATGGGACTCGATACCACAAACGAGCCATGTATCTACTTTGGCATTTTCTACCGCCAGCTTAAACCGTTCCTCTTTGCAACCATCAAATGTGTACTTAGTAATCGGCAAGTATGTTTTCTCTAGCTCTTTTCGAATGGGCCCAGAGGTTGGCCCTAGCCTTTCTGGGTTCTGCTCCAGCCAAAGAATTGGCAAGTTCAGTGCCTTAGCACCTTTGACCAACTTAGTGACATTTTCAATGAGCTGGTCACTTTCATGCACTAATGTCGCGAGCTTGCCTTGTACATCCACGACGACCAAGCCTGTGTTGCCTTTATCAAGCATTCCTATCTCCTTTACTTAACGCTGACTAGTAATGAAACCAACTGAATATTGATAATGGCTTAATATTCACATCTGTTGGAGCGTCTAATTTTGAAAGATAAGGCTTGCTCACACTATTTACCTTCAGCCTGCATTTACGTTTAACCTGAGAAATACTGCTTAGATGTTCAGACAGACAACATTTCTGCAATCAGCTAGCACTAATTGTACCAAAAGATCCTGCATTGGTTTTTGTTATATCGAGGCGTTGTCAGAAAATAGATCGTAAATATCTTATAGTGGTGGTTAACAAATGAACTTTAAGACATTAGTCTAGATAAAAACGCCATCAAAACCTCATGACTTATATTTATTACAAATAAGATAGAATGATGATTTAAATAAAAAATATGACATTTCATATGTATAAAGATACAATATTTAAATTTACATAATAAACTCGTCACTTATAAATACGTTTAAAATTATCTCACCAACATCTAATATTAATCTATAATTAAGTCACTCTCATTCTCATGTTGTATTAACTTGAGGCCATATTTATGAAGTCAGCAATTTATATTTCCACTCTTATTTCGGTAAGCTGCTCCTTTGGCGTATTTGCAGCTGTTGATTCACAAGCACTATTGGAAGATGCACTGAGTGCCGCTCCTCCATCACTTCGCGATAAAGTGACGGTGATGGACTGGGACAAAAACGTTCTTCAAGAAGGTTCCAGTCAATATACTTGCTTCCCTACTCCTCCTCAACTTAAAGGTGAAGGTGTCGCAGCACCAATGTGTATGGATGGTCCTTGGATGGAATGGGCAGATGCCTGGATGAATAAGAAGCCTTTCCAAGCTAAATCGTTGGGTATTTCTTATATGCTGGGTGGCGATGGCGCCGGAGCAAGTAATACAGACCCGTATGCAGAAGGTAAAACCGATGATAATCAGTGGATTATCGAAGGTACGCACTTGATGATAATTACCCCTGATCAAGCGTTACTCGATTCATTGCCAACCGATCCCGATTATGGTGGTCCATATGTAATGTGGAAAGGTACACCGTATGCTCATATTATGATTCCTGTTGGAGCCAGACCATAAATCTATAATTAAACCCGATATTTCCAAAATGAAATATCGGGTTTCTTTGAAAGAATTAACTGGCTAGCCAAAGTCTGGCTAATATTCCCACCGGTGTTGAGATACCAGTAGTAATAGAAGAAATTTCACCATCTTTAATAATATAGATGGTTGGCGTTACACCTACTTTCCACGCTTTCATTATCTGGCTTTTTGGATCATTGATATTATCAAATTTATAATCTTTCGAACGCATAAACTGTTCAACTCGCTCATTACTTCCTGAAGAACCAGAAACGCCAATTACCGAGTAGTGTTCACTTAGCCAGTTCACACTTGGGCTGACAAATTTACATGCCGGGCACCATGTCGCCCAAAAATACACAGCGACAGGTTCTTCGTGACTTTTCTCTATTACATCAACATATTGCCCATTACTCATGAAAGCACTTAACGCCGGCGCATTTTGTTTGGGGATATCTTTGGTACGGTACCAATCCATACCAACTGAAACGACCGTAACAATGATCACAATTTGTAGGAGTTGGATTAGCCAGTGTTGCCACGATTTACGATGGCTCCTAGAGCTCATTAACTGTTTCCTCCACTCGCTTGTTTGATAGCATTGACGACGACATCCTCAGTAAGAATGACGGGCAGCGGGATGCCTTGGGGTGCAGCAGGCCCATAGACTATGTTAAAAGGGACGCCGTAACGTCCATATAGACGTAAGAAATCCGTTACGGAACTCTCAGGATGAGTCCAGTCGCCCTTCAATGTCGCGATACTAGGACTTTGTAATAACGAATACACCGGATCTTGCCAGATCACCCCTATCTTGTTGGCTTTACAGGTGATACACCAATCTGCGGTGACATCCACAAATACGACTCTTCCATTTGCAACATGAGAATCAATCGCGGTGTTCGACAGTCTCTGCCATGTAAGGTCTTGTGGAAGTGGTGTTGCCCACTTACTGGCGGTTACACTACCAAGAAGCAACCCACCCGCAATCAAAAATACCGAGACGGAACCTGTTATCGCCAGAACTCTTGCACCGTAAACGGTTTTAACCCTCGCCATCATAAAAATAAACCCGACCAAGCCACCCAGAATGACCCAGAACAACGGTAAGTGATTAGCAATCAAGGTCAGTAACCAAATACTGGTTGCCAGCATCATCACACCAAAACCAACTTTAACCACATTCATCCACTTACCTGGCTTTGGCAATTTAAGCGCAATACTCGGAAACGCAGCGACCAGAATCCAGGGTAACGCCATACCTATCGCCAACGCAGTAAAGACTGCAAACAGCGTTAACACATCAGCGCCGAGTGCAAAGGCTACAGCGGTCCCAAGGAATGGTGCAGAGCAAGGCGTCGCAAGTAAAGTCGCAAACATACCCTGAACATAGTGGCCAATAAGAGTGTTATTACCTTTGGAAGCCAGCCAAGTATTCGTGCTTGATGAAAGACGGATTTGAAATAGCCCAAGCATATTGGCACCAAACAACCCAGTGACCAGCACCATCAGGCCAAGAAACCAAGCACTCTGGAACTGTACGCCCCACCCGATCGCATTGCCTGTCATTTTAAGCGCGGTGATAAAACCCGCCAGAATCCAGAACGACGTCAAAATACCGAATGAAGAAGCGATGAACTGCGCGCGAATCTGACGACGTTCGACCCCATGGGCAGAGACGATACTGCTCAGCTTCATTCCAAGCACAGGCAGAACACATGGCATGATATTTAGGATCAAACCACCAAGCAGAGCAAAAACAAACACGCTGGTTAAAGACGTATTTGGCAACGAATCCACAATCGCCGCGGCTTGCGCCTGGGTCACCTCTTCCGCCAATAAATTATCATCCTTAATCGAGACAAACAGCGGCTGGTTATTAAGGTCAACCTCTCCCAACCAAGTATTCACTTTATAGCTAGCCGTCAGAACATTGCCTTCTAGATAAGTCCCCTTTGACTTGAAACTGTAATCTCGCGTGGAGTCATCGACACCATCTATTAATACCAGTGGATGATCCCAACCTTGGGTATTTGTCAGTTGTATTTGCAGTGTCGATCGATTGGCATCCCAATCTGCCTGCGTGACTTCAATAAATGGCGAAGGTTGAGGGACATTACTCAGTGCTTGTGCATAACGAAACATCACGTCTTCATCAACCTGTAAATCTTCAGGCAAAAACGTCAGTTGAATCGGATAGTCCGTCAAAACACAAATCGTCGTACAGGAAGACAAAGTTAAAATCGCATCAATAATGACTGGCTTTAACATATCTTCGATGTGCAGCGTGATCGGAAATAAAGTATCGCCTTTGTAACCCTGCGTCTCTATGCCCAGCAGTTCGAACTTTTGTGGGTATGGCCAGAGCCAATCCACTTTGCTCAAATTTTGCGACGCTTTCCAATCAATCGAGGGGGCAACGCCACCTTCACCCGGTGAGCGCCAATAGGTTTTCCAGTCTCCTGACAAATTTACATCCAGATAACCCGTGACCGTTTTGGCTTTAGCGTCTTGCAAGCCAGTCAGTACGAATCGCGTTTGTACAGGCGGATGTTGAGGATTGGTCATCCAGCCCGTATCGGGTGTCTGGGCGGAAAGTTGAAGAGAAAACAAACTTAACAACAGCGTCATGATGAGCATCGACACCGCTTGAGTCATTTTAGTCATATCGTTCATAGTGATTCCTGATTAAAAACAAGTGTAAAAGTTCACTGGCCACGTAAGCCAGAAACCACTTGTCATTCACGGAAAACACAAAACGTAAGATGAACCCGATGTTTATAAGGTATTGGTTCGGTCCATTGCCTTAACCGTGCGAACACACCACGCCGACAAACAGCCACCAGCGCAATACCGACAAACAAAACGACGATGAACAACCCGAAATGATGTTTGGCAAACTGAATGAGCTTCTCAGATAATTCACACTTGTTGGTACTTTTGGCCTCAATATCATGAGATTTTTCTGCTGATACGAATGAGCTCTCGGTCTGTTCTCCACTCATAGAGCACGATGATACAAAGCCGGAGTTTTGCATCAGGCACACGACAATGACCCAACCAACCACAGCTAGGAGCCATTTCACCTGCTTTTGCGGTGCGCGATGTCGTGAACCCAATAAGATCATAAAAAGTAGAATGACAACAGAAACGCTGAAAATAATACGCGAGTCGAGCTAAAGCTCAAGTCAAACCGAAGCAACTATCTGCCAACAAAATTAGTCTCAACTTTGCTAAGGCAGCTTTACCCACAAAAATGCCACAATTTACAGCGGCATTTATGAAGCGTAGTGATACAGAAGTTAAGCTCTGGTTGATTGTTCCTGATAGGTCGGATAATCAACTTAGCCTTTGTTATCTCCAGCACCGTTAACGAACCACACTGATAGTAAAACTACAGATCAAACCGTGGGGTGTATTACTTCTTAGCGAGAGCTTTCCACCGTAATTATTAGCGAGCGCTTTGGTTGTCGCCAACCCCAAGCCCACATTAGAACTGTCTGTATCTCTGGCTTTATCAAGTCGACTAAACGGCTTCAAAACTTCTTCAAATTCAGATGGGTCGATACCTATTCCGGTATCTGAAACCGTAAACTCAACACATTCGGGCAGTTTCATTACACTTAACCGAATCTCACAATCTTCCCCGCCATACTGGTGAGCATTGTTAATTAAGTTTTCCACCATTCTGCGTATCGTGATCGGAGGCATCGACTCAACTAAATGGCCTGGGCTTGTATAGTGAACCTTTACAGATTTATCGTCGAATTCATCCACAATGGTCTGTAACAAACTATCGAGATTTATCGGATGCCTTTCCTCTAAATTACTGTCGTCTTTTGCAAAGCTCATGGTGGCTTTGAGCATTTGCTCCATGATCGAAATGGACTTAAGCATTTGCTGTTTATCTTCTGTCTCCTCCGCAAATTCTAATCTGAGACGAAGGCTTGTTAACGGTGTCCTTAAATCGTGAGAAATAGCAGCAAGTAGACGCGTCCTTTCGTCGATAAATTCAGAAATATCGATTTGCATCTTGTTAAACGCTGTTATAGCGGGGATCAAATCTTTCGGGCCTTTATCACTGACAGGTGTGACTTTACGGTTCAAGGCAAACTCTGTTGCGGCTTTTCCCAAAGTTTGTACTGGTCTGAGAGCACGGTGAATAATAAAAATGGACAGCGCCAGAGTAACAAACATGACGACGGCTAAAGCAACGATGACACTGACAGACCAATGAGTGATGTCTTCCTGAATGCCAGACGAGAAGTTTAACCACTTACCGTTGTTCAACCGAATTGAACCATCAATCGTGGCCAGATAACCCATGTGAATATTTCTTGCCATTTCCATGGCGCGTCCAGACATCATAGCGTTGTGCATATCGTTCATATTCATGATTGGACGAGTTCGTTTCACTAACGAGAGGTTTACTTCTTTTATCCCTTTGTCCCTAAACTTTTCTTTTAACAGCCTCGTTTGCTCTGAGTTCGCTTTAGTTTCTATGATCTGTGGATTTGAAGTAATAGAGAGTGAAAGATCCGAGCTACTGCTGGCGTGAACAATTGATCTATCCAGAGATTCTGGAGTTTGGCCTAGTATGTCAACAACTGACAGTACTCTTTGAACAGCTGCCGAGGAGGAAAGCAAGCTCAAACTTTTAGAGCTTTCAGAGGATAACAGGTGGATCGAAAGATATGAGCTGATACCAAAGCCGATTAACACAATGGCTCCAATTTGGTATATCAGCCCAAGACTCCGAATCCACTTAATCATGTTTGACCTCACAACTCAGTTGATAGCCTCCGCCCCAAATCGTTTTTATCAATTTTGGCTCTTTTGGGTCGGTTTCAATTTTCTTACGTAGTCGGCTAATGAGCGTATCGATCGCTCTGTCGTAAACATCAGCACCTCGCCCCTGAACCAACTTAAGTAAATTCTCTCTTTTTAGAACGACATTAGGATGAGTCAGAAATGCCAGTAGTAGTTCAAATTCGGTGGAGGTTAAGGAAACCAAGACTCCGTTCTGATCAAATAACTCCCTTGTCGTTACGTTGAGTGACCAGCCTGAAAAAACGTAATTTGTATGGGTTGTTGATACTTGTTCATTAACATTGGGAATGGTGAAATGACGTCTTAACACCGACTTAATACGTGCCAGTAATTCTCTGGGGTTAAAGGGCTTTGCTAGATAATCATCAGCCCCAACCTCCAGACCAACAATCCGATCAATTTCTTCACCCAGAGCGGTAAGCATGATGATCGGTATATTTGATGCTGCTCTGATCTCTCGGCACAAGGTTACGCCATCTTTCCCCGGCAACATCAAATCCAGAATGATCAAGTCAAAACGCTTATGCTGCATGGCTTTCTCCATGCTGTCACCATCGGGTGCCGTCACAACACTCAGACCATGCTGAGTCAAAAATCGCTTTAGTAAGTCTCTAATTTCCTGATGATCGTCAACGACCAAAATTCGATAGGTCTGTTCCATCAAACAACCTCAATCTCAATGGCTTATACACATTATTCAATATAAACATTTCTAAAAAGGATGTGTGACAAAGTATGTCAATCTGAGGGATTGCCAACATTTGTCAGAAACAAAAGAGTTTGCGACACACTTAAACTCTAAAAACTTGCTGTAATCAAAATGAGTGGAATAGTTGGAGGATGAATGATGAAAACGTTAACTAAATTATTGGCCGTTGCAAGCGTATTGGCTATTTCAGCAAGCGTGTTCGCACATATGAATAACGGCGACAACAACTTTGGTTTTATGCACTCCATGATGAACCCGGAGAGTCCTCAGTATCAAGCCATGCTCAAACTTCATGGTGATCCAGAAGCAATGCAAGCATGGATGGAAGAAATGCACGATAACCCAGAAGCAATGCAGGAGTGGATGAACCAAGTTCATGGTGGAAACTTTGCCAATAAACAAGGTAGAGGTGGCTGTTTTGGCTACCGTTTCAACAATCAAGAAAACGCTCAAGACAGTACAACATCTGAGTAATTAATTGTGAACTATCACTATGCGAAAGGTGTAACAAACTTGATTGAAGTACACAAAGACCTAAAAGTTTGAGTCACCTTTCGCAAACATCGTTTAATAGATAAAGGTTATGGATAAACGGTAAAGAGAAATCCCCCCGATTTCTATTCGATGTTTTTTGATGGACTTCGATACGTAGACAGCATAAATTGCTGTCTTCTACGGAACAGAAAAGGTTAACCTTTGCCTAACGTTCTCGTTCTATAAGGTTTCGCGTTTTTTTCGATAAACTGAAAAATCATATCCGCGACATCTTTTTTCGTTGCTGTCTCTATCCCCTCCAGTCCAGGGGATGAGTTAACTTCCATCACAACAGGTCCGCGTTCCGCTCTTAGAATATCGACACCACACACATTAAGCCCCATGACTTTAGCAGCAGCAACCGCAGTAGCCCGTTCTTCTTTAGACAATTTAACTAAACTGGCGGATCCACCTCGGTGTAGGTTTGAGCGAAACTCACCTTCTGCACCTTGTCGTTTCATTGCGGCAACAACCCTCTCACCGATAACAAAACAGCGAATATCTGCGCCACCAGCTTCTTTGATAAATTCTTGTATAAGGATATCTGCTTTGAGCCCCATAAACGCCTCAACGATAGCCTCTGCAGATTTCGCGGTTTCCGCTAATACAACGCCAATGCCTTGTGTTCCTTCTAAGAGTTTTATTACGCATGGAGCGCCACCCACATTTCTGATTAAATCTTTCACATTATCCGGTCGGTTAGCGAACCCTGTCCGTGGTAACCCAATACCTTTTCGAGAAAGAAGTTGCATTGAACGTAATTTATCTCGTGAACGGCTGATAGCTACTGATTCGTTGACACTAAAACTGCCAGTCATCTCAAACTGCCTGACAACCGCTGTGCCGTAAAACGATATGCTTGCTCCAATTCGTGGAATAATCGCGTCGTAATGCGGTAATTGATCACCTTTGAACCTCACCGCAGGTTTACTGCTCGTGATATCCATATAGCAATGTAGTGTGTCTATGATGTCTATTTCGTGGCCGCGAGCCTCACCAGCTTCTTTTAATCTGCGCGTGGAGTAAAGGTTCTTATTCCTTGATAATATAGCAATTTTCACTCTTACATCCTTCTAACTGTAGAAATTGATGATTTAAAGTCGATTCCCTTAAACCTATGATTACACTACTTTCAAATTTTCCAATTGTGTGCGTTCAGCTTAGATGACTGGTGCTTTTGATAATATGAAGCCTGCTTTTGTTTAACCGACGAACAAATTTAAAAGGTTATATAAACAATAGCCCACCCAGAGAAGCCTACAACGTCGTTGAACTTCATGAGTTTTAAGTACTCTTGCTATGTCATTGACATAACAAAAATTTATATTGTGACAAATTGGTAGGAAGCGATTGTGTATGACTCCCACAACCACCTACAGGATATGACTCCAAGGTGTTTATTTAAAGACAAAACTCACACTCAATAAATATCGCAAGGACCTTGTCATGCTGTTCTTTAGACCTTGAAAACCCTATAGCTCTGCAAGCCAAACGCTTTATCCTAAGCACAATTCCAGATTGGTATATTCGCATTTAGGACAGCGCTTGCCTACGATTTGCTTTTCTCTTGGCAAGGCACGAGCATAGAAGCTGAAGTTATCAGCGCAAAAGAAAACACAAACCCTAATGCTCCTCTGACTCCAAAGCGCTCTCCGTCAAATAATCTACTAAATCTTCCAGATCGGATTCTTTCATTATCCAACGCGGCATCGTCGAATCCAATTGCTCTCCGGATGGGTCTACACCATATGTAATCGCCCTTTTGAGACTTGCTCGGGTATACCCAGCATGATCGCCATGTCCATCATCGTGATCACCGAACAATGCCTTACTGGTCAGCGGGGGAGCCGTCAGCCAGAAGGTCGGGTACATCCGCTGACCACCTTCCCGGTCCACACCATGGCAATCACCACAAGAAGTAACATGCATCTGGGCATGCATATTACCGCCTTGATAAGTAATCAAGCTCCCAGCATGATTCCTTCCAGTGAAATATATCTGTTCACCATTTGTGGGGTATATACGACTATTGTCTACTGTTGAATACATGTGGCTGAAAGGCATATCACATCCGGCCAATACTATGGTGGTAAAAAGCCATTCCCACCGCAGTTTCGTTAATTGTATTCGCATGCACACCCATCCTTGATGAATAGCTAAAAATTACTGCCCGGCAGTTCCCGATACTATATAAATCATTCCACCATAGTGGGTTTCAAAAGACATTTCCGTAAAGTAGTGCTCCACAGACTCCCATGGGCGCACACTGAAGTATTCTGGTGTATAGCCGTACTGCTTACCAAGTTTCAGTACAATATTGAATAGCCATAAAGGCAGGTTTTCCGGCTGCTTTCCATCAAGGATCGATAAATGTCCATCAGGAACAAGGGCCTCAGCCAAAGCCTTTATCACCTGATCGTACTCCGGAATATAACCCAACACCCCCGTCACAAGTACCGCATTTAACTGCTGAGGATACTCATAGGCCGCAATATCTGACTGAATCAGTTCTACATTCTGCCAGCCATTTTGAGCAACTCTTTTCCTTGCGATATCCAGCATGTTAGGCGTTAGGTCCACGCCAATAAGACGCCCTTCTTTCCCAATTTTCTCAAGTAGCAAAGGAAAGTTTAAACCGGTTCCGCAGCCGAGTTCGACGACAACGTCACCTCGCTTCAATGACAACCGTTCAATAGCTATCGAACGATAGGTATTCATTCTTAGTCCGATTAGCCTAAAAAGAACCGTGGTAAAGTCATAGTTCTTTGCGCCAGCTTGGTATAAATCCTGAACATCTTGCCTTGATTTTGATTGCATTGCTCTTTCGCCTGACTATGCGACTCAACGTTCAGAGGAACCTATAACTTCCACTAAAGCAGTTTGTTATAAATTATTGCTAATAACCAAGCAATTACGCCTGCGCTCAAGCTCCATCCTAAAAGGCCCACGAAAATGCCAAGAAATGACACTTCCCAGTTCAGCGAAGACAAGTTCATATGTACCATACCTCCAGAGAGAGTCATCATCATTTCAGGCATGACCAATACCAATAGCGAGCAGATGATCCAGACAATCGCAAAGCTAAGAGACGAAGCAATAGCAAATTTCACAGCATTTAGAGACATGATTCTCCCCATATAGCCCCCTGGCTCAGCCCGGGCCACACTAGCACTTCACTCCAAGTATGATTACTCATGGCCATGACGCTGCTGTTGAGATTGCCCATCAAATTCCATCATCCTACCCATCCACCCTGTCACGCGCATGCCCTTCCTGATACTCACTGGCAACAAGAGTAGTCGGTACCAATAGGGCTACCCCTGCGATGGCGGTAATTAACGCTTTCATTTAATTATCCTTACATAATTATTGTCAGAACCATACAAAGGGGTTGCGGTATCCTGATGATGAACAGCTCTTATACCTAATTTCGAGAATAGTGGCTGTTCTTGTCAGCTTACTGACAGCCAGATACTACTATGTCATTTAATATTAGACCCAAATAGAAAATCCTAGTAATGCTACATTTTGAGAAGCCAATGTATGTCTTTTAGAAAGAGAGATACATTGTCCGTATACTGCAGAATATTGAATCGTTGTTTTTCAATAGACACTTTTGAGTTAGATAAACTAAGCCAAAATAAAACTCTAAGATATGTTGCGAGTAATTGCACTAACACGCCTTTGGGCAAAATCAATTCAGCCATACGTGACTGAATTGAAGATGGAGAAAAGTAAGCAAGCCGCAGGGAGAAGGAGAAAGTTGAGTTGCGACTCGGTGTTAAACAGGTTTCTATCGCTACAATAAACGGCATCGACGGAGGTACAGTGTGCCGAAGTGAGTTTGATAACCTTGCAACGTGAGCTATACCCAGCCGAGTTGTTGGAGACTGATAGTATCATTCCATATTTTGGTCATATGCTTGATAAGATCACCTTCAAATTGAATCGCATAAACATAATCAGCTTCGACAGTCTTTCCTGTAGGATCGACTGGGCCACCTGGACCAGTTTGTGTGCCATGAAAAACAGAGAAAACAGTAACAATATTACGCTCTTTGTCTTCTGAAAAGCTCTTTAATTCGTATCGGCCATCTGGAATAGGTGTTAATAACCCCTTCGTCCATTCTGTATAGGCTTCTAGGCTGTCAATATCTGCCAATGCGCCAGCCTGAGATGAAAAAGTTGCACCAGAGTGACAATAAGATTTGCATGCATCCCAGCCTTTTCCTGTTTCACATGCGTCGAAAAATTTCATGGCGGTTTCTAATCTGTTGCTCATGAGTTATTTCACCTTTGTTTATTACTGTCTACTCTTGGGTATAGCACGGTTTCTTTGTTATATCAGCCAGCAGTATTTATTTAACACTTAATACAAAACCAATTGCTTCTTCAGCCATTAGAAAAGTTAGGTCAGTGAATGACAATAGAAACGTATCAAAAAAACTAAAACCAAATGATTTGAGGCAGGAATGAGTCAGCGAAGCTCTAGCCAGCTCAACTAAAGGTCTATCTGTAGATTCAGTTGTAAGGTGTTATAACCCGCATTCTCTGAATAAATACCCCCATTGGAGTAATGGAGGTAGAGTAGTGATAAATAGACCTGCTCCCATTTCAACCCGGCTCCAATTCTGTCTTCAAATTGGAAATGCCCACCCATATTACGGTAGATGATTTCTTTTTCATTGATATAGCTCGCGCCGATGCCAAACTCTATTCTAGGTTTAGCGTGATAGATGCTTTGATGAAACTCGTAATAAAATACAGGTGATAAGGCGTAGATAGTGAGGTCATTGGCCTCAGATAAAAACACGTGGCTGTATGAAACATCCAGATATGCTGAAAGCGCTCCTGTATCACTGAGCCACCACGCAGAATCGAAGTAATGTTGAAGACCAACGCGCACCAATACCTCCTCATCCAGCGAGTACCCGACCCCAGTGCTAAAACTACTGACTATCGTTTGTCCAGATACCAATGGCGATAAAGTGCAAGTAAAGAACAGCAAAAGTAATTTGTATATTGTGGATTTCATAGGCAATTAATTATTATGATTTTTATAATTAATTGTAGATATAGAAATCAGTCACAACAAATAATTTACCCTATCTCATATAACCATCCCATTGAGGGTAAGAAATTTCAATGTGACTGTCCTTTCAGTGCTAAAGTTACTTTTCAGACATCAGAAAATGCAAGTCAAACTAGATTCAAACGCGATGGGTGCTCAGACATTACTAACAAACTTCGGGGCAACTTCATGTTACCCCGATTAATGTTCCGCTGAACATTCTAGGCAAGTTACAAAGAGACTTGTCTCTGAATTCCTGATTCACTGAAAAAGTCATGATCGTGGCTAACTAAAATAAAACCACCACGATAATTGCGTAGAACCTGTGCCAGAATCATTTTTGAATCAAGGTCTAGGTGGTTATCTGGCTCATCTAGTAGTAACAAAGGTTGTTCTGGTTGATGGCTGACAATAAGCATTGCTATCTTCATCTTTTCTCCGCCACTAAGCGTACAGCCAAGACGAAATACACTGTCACGACGAAACCCAATACCCGCGAGCAATGTTCTGGCGTTGCTTTCTTTGATGCCACTACACTGTCGTATCAAGTTATCCAGTATCGATAACTCGCTTCGAATGACACCAAAATGCTGGTCAAGATAATACAAAGGCGTATTTAATTGCAGCTCCCCTTTTTGAAGCGAAAACTCACCTAAGAGCGTTTTTAACAGCGTTGATTTGCCACAACCGTTTTTACCTGTCAGATGAATCTTATCATTTGCATATACTTGCAGTGAGATAGGTTTACCACGACCAAAAATCAAGACACCTTCAAGAATCGAAGCCACTTTACCTACGCGGCTTAGGCTGTCTTCGAGATAGAGCTTTTGCCCTTTCAGTTGCTCTTTTCTCGCCTTTAATGACTGCTCTTTATCTTGTAGGTAAACTTGACGATGTTGCTCGTTTTTATTGCGATTTGAGGCACGCGCTGTAGCTTTATCTTTTTTAGAATCGAGCAAGCTTTTTCCATGACTACCTTCTTTACGTAATTTATGCCCTTGATCTGCTCTTTGCTCTGCCTTCTCTCGGTTGCGCTGAGCTTGAGCTTCCAGCTTTTTTCTCTGCTTATCAACGCTCGCGAGTTGCCGCTCTACCGCTTGTAACTCGGTACGTTTCTGTTCAGTGTAAGCATCGTAGTTACCACCAAATACTTGCAACCCAAGCCCAGATAGCTCCCAAATTTCTTCCATTTCTCGCAGTAGTACTCGGTCGTGGCTAATAAGTAAAATCGCACCTTTGAACGCTCTCATAGATTCCAACAACCATTGCTTTGCCTGAACATCAAGATGGTTGGAAGGTTCATCGAGGATCAGCAATTCAACGTCACTTTCAAACATCTGGCAAAGCTGTAATCGCGCTAATTGTCCACCACTCAATTTAGCGCAAGGAAAACCTGCTTCTGGTGGCAATCCCAACGCTTTTAGTTGCTGAATGAGTTGCAGGGATAAATCCCATTGATCCCCAATCACATCAAACCAATGTTCGGAACAATCACCTGATTCAACCCGCTTTAACGCTTCAAGTACATTGTGCTTACCCAAGAATTGCGCAATAGAAAGATCACCAGATAACAAGTGAGATGGTTGCTGACGATACATCAAGAATGACTTGGGTAACGTAACCGCTCCACTCGATGGCTTTTTTTCACCACTTAAGATTGAAGCGAGTATCGATTTACCAACACCGTTGCGACCAACCAATCCAACACGATTCTTAATCATGGAGCATGACAATTGTTGAAACAGCACGTCGCCGTTATCAAATTGATGAATTATGTTGTAAGCCTGTAATACTGGCATAATTTGCCTCCTGTATGACAGGGACAACAGCCGTAGCTAGACAGTTATAAAGATAAAATCAATGCAAATACTCGCTCTTATCCGAACGATTAAAATATCCAAAATGTACTTGTAAAGAAATATCGGAGAGTGAGCTACGCCTACTAACCCTGTAAATCCAAAAATAAAATAAGAAATGGATGACAGGTTTAGTTGTTCATATTGGCGTAATCTCCTGAAGAAGTGGTAAACAAAGACTACTTTATTCACACTCTTTTAGTCAAGGTGCCCTGTCCTAACAAAAACTAGTCTTCGTACACTGTTGGTAGGGGAAATGGGTCTTAACAGAATAAACGCTATAGCATAACTGGGCATTCTTGAGTTAGAAGGCGTTCACCGTGAAGGTTCTGAACAGATACGAGTTAGAGTTCCCACTTGATTCAGAAAACTACGGCTATTTGCAAAACGATGGCTATGGTGCCTATGACGGATGCCAATGTGGGTTGCTTCGCGCACGCTCGTCGTAAGTTTATGGATGCGAAGAAGCTTCAGGGTAAAGATAAATCCGGTAAAGCGGATGTGGCATTAGCGAAAATCCAAATGGTGCCGATTCCAGTGAGCGACTGTACGGTATCATCGAGACAGCGAAAGCCAACGGGGTAATACTCTACGATTACATGGTCAACTGTATGAAAGAGCAGGCAAAGGCAGAACCTAACATAAACTCGCTGCTTCCCTGGAACTCCTCTCACTGGAACCAAATCGCCCCGTGGAATCATGGGGCGGATACAAAACAATCACTAAGAGTATAAAATCAAAAATGATTATCTGTCGCCAGCCTTAATTGACAAAACACTCAAGAAATACTCCACAAAACTTGATCGCGGTCAAATTGGTGCTACTTTTTAAGTATGGATTCCCTGTTTTTGGGAGTACATCCATGGTAAGAGGAAGTTGATTTTTTCATTTTCAGATAGCAGAAAGCTTGCAAGATTTTGAAAAAGATTACTATCAGGATGATATTAAGAACAAATGAATTGGAACTTAGTCTTAGGATGTGCCTAATATCCTGTTCATTATAAGGTACTGTTATGAAAGCGTTAATTACAATCGTATGTATGTTTTTTGCGTTTACCGCTACCGCTGGTGAACGGATGATTCAAAATAACAAAAAACTATATTCAGATACATTTGCTAGTAAACAGGAAGCGATCGATGCTGGCTTTAATATGTATGACGCACTGGCGAACGCAAATGACAACCAGTTACGTTGGAAACTGAATCCTTCTGGTCAGAGTGTCATCGGAAGCAGTATGCATGTAGAAAGTGCTCAAGTGAGGGTTGAGGAAATACCTGTATCTCGAGGTAATATTCAATATCGTGCTGTTGTTGACGTTGATTTCAACTACAAAGTTAGAGAAGGTAGTCGCTAAACTTCAGTCATCTGAATTAAAAAAGGCGAATAACTCATTAGGTTATTCGCCTTTTCTATTTCTATTTAGGTGTCTTCAGATGGCATTAGTTTAAACTAACAAATTTTTCTGTATTACCCGTTTCTTTCGCAGCTTTAAATTCTTTCGAAATACGTTCTAACTCTAAAAATGCATAGCTATGTTCATTATAATTGCATACGTTCAATGAGATAGCTAACTTGTACACTGAAAGCGCTCGGTTCATATCTCCATGTTCCATGTAGTATTTACCTAAATAAAAATAAGCTTCGGTAAGTCGCTGTGCCATCACTTTATTGTCTGTTGTGCTATTAGTAACAAGTTTGACTGCATTATCTTCAGTTATTTCGTTCAGCAGTATACCTGCTAACACCCAACCCCATTCATCGGTTCGGTTTTTATAACTCTCTTGTAACTTTGCCGTTGCTGAAGGTTTATCAACGTCAGATTCTATAATATATAACCACATGGCACGGAAAGGATCATTGGGGTTGTCCTCATGGAAAGTTTTCATATCTTCCAATGCAAGTTCTGGTCTTCCTCCATAATAAAGTGCAATTGCACGATTATATATGGCTTGCTTATTATTCGGATCCAATTCAAGAGATGAATAAAATGCTTCATAGGCAGCATCAAACTGACTAATTTGGGTGTAGTACATCCCAAGCAGATTATAGATATCAGGTTGTTGTGGGTCGATCTGCAGTGACTTGGCATAGTCTGTACTAGCCAAATCTCTTAGTCCAATCTCATCATAATAGAGACCTCGTTTTAAATAGATTTTGGCACGAGACTCATCGTCGAGTTCTTTATCTGTCAGGAGATGATTTAGTTTTGCAATATTAGCCTCTGCATACGCATTCGGTTGCAATGGCACAGCCATAGCTGGATAAACTAATTGTTTTTCATTGCGGGTTGAGCTTTTTTGGGAAATGTCTTTATCAACAGGGTTACATCCTGTCAAAACAATCAGCGCACCTAAACTATAAAACTTATACCATTTGACCATATCTTTACTCCAATTTTACTCCCAGAATCAGTTTGGGAGTCAACCGAGCACCTTTATAGCACAAAAAATAACCAGATTTCCAGTTATTAATTAAATACTCAATAAGAGGTTTTATTGTTACTGGGATGGCTAGTGATGACTTTGTCTAATCGTCCTTGTCAGCCGCATGATAACTGAATCTAACTTTTCACTTCCAAATGCCTTCAGCGAGTTGTTTGAGGTGAGCGAAAAGTTAGATAATCAGCTTGTAAGTCCCGTCTGCATTGGTTTTTCTTACTTTTGAATCTAATTTTAAGATCGAGAGATGCTACCCGAACTTAAAGGCGAAATGAGAAGAGCTACCTTACTTGAATCCATTCAAAGAAAACGTAAACGCAGCTACTAAAAATAATTGAAGAAAAACAGAAGTGCTACCAGAGCCCGCAATAAGTGTGAGTTCTCATTTCGCGCAGACTGCCTTAGTCTTAAACTTAGTTGCATTAAGCCATGAGCATAACAAGTTACCATCGCAACCTAACTCAAACCATACCGTTTAATGCAGCTGCAAGGTCCGTTCCTTACGGACGTTTCACCCACACTTTTACTATCTTGCGAATCGCGTACTGGCTACTCAGTTGGACAGCGTTAATAGGTTTATTTCGACTAACTTGCACCCAATCCATTTGTACGCAAAATAACCTTCAACACAGAAATCACCCATCCCAATTAGTCACTAAAATGCAAGTATAATTTGTGTTAAAAACTTTGCCTTACATAATTATCTACTGTAAAACAGAGCCTTGTTCGGACAAATGATTTACACTCCTATTCCATGAGTACTCAACCAAATTCAAGTCAGTTAATTTCATGTGAAGAATGTGGTCTCGTTGTCCGTATTCCTGAGATAGAGCAAGGACAGAAAGCCCAATGCCCTCGCTGTTCACACTCGCTTACTAAAGTTAACGCGAAACCCTATCAGAGTGTCATTGCCATTTCATCGGCATGCTTGATCATGCTGGTACTCAGCATCTCGTTTCCTTTTATGTCTTTCAGTGTGCAAGGGTTATCTCAAGAGATCACTTTACTGCATGCAGCCAAAATGCTGGCCGAGTTCAAAAATGTACTGCTCGGCATACTGCTATTAGCAACGGTTGTTATCCTACCAACCATATACGTGGGCCTAATTCTCTTTCTCCACCTTGAAGCATTGAAAACACTTAAACGCTCCCCCTCTAAGAAGCAACAGAGGATGGCAAAAGTCTTGTGCCGTATTTTATTTAAGGTCGAACCCTGGCTGATGGTCGATGTGTTTTTGATTGGTGTGTTAGTCAGCTTAATTAAAATCGCTTCTCTTGCTGATATCGGCATGGGAACCTCGTTCTGGGCTTTCTGCGTGTATACCGTTTTGGTCGTCAAGTGCATTTCACTGGTCGATAGAAGCTGGTTGTGGGGTCACTTTATTCCAGCCGTAGAGGTGCCAGGTGTAGCAGAAGGTAATACGCACCACAATAACAATCATATTGGCTGCCATACTTGTCATCAGATAAACCGTATCGAAGATAAAGCCTGTATTCGTTGCAAAAGCCCGCTTCATAAGTACAACCCTACAGACAACTTACAAAAAGCGTGGGCTTTGCTATTCGCGTCGATCATCTTTTATATTCCGGCTAACCTTTACCCAATGATGTACACCGTTAGCCTTGGTCATTCAGAAGGCTCTACCATCATGGAAGGGGTGATATTACTTTGGCACCTTGGCTCCTACCCGATTGCTATGGTGATCTTTTTCGCCAGCGTTTTCATTCCGATGGCAAAAATGTTCGCATTGGCTTGGTTGTACTACCAGGCTCAAAAAGCGCAATACCTTCCACCAGAAGAAAGTATTTCACGCTTAAAGATATATCGATTAACTGAGTTCATTGGCCGTTGGTCAATGATTGATATTTTTGTCGTCGCTATTTTGGTTGCACTGGTTCAGTTACAAAATCTAATGGCGATTTATCCGGGCCCTGCCGCGTTGTCTTTTGCTGCAGTGGTTATTTTCACCATGCTCTCTGCCATGATTTTTGACTCCCGATTGTTGTGGCAATCCCCACACAGTGATGTGCAAGAGCCAATGCCTGACAATTTAAAAGAGAAAGCCAAATATGAGTGATGAGAACAACACAACCGCTCAAATAAAACCGCAAAAGCAGGTTTCTGCCATTTGGATTGTTCCAATCCTTGCACTAGTCATGGGAGCTTGGATGCTGTTTCAATACATCAACAGTACTGGCCCACAGATTACGTTGCAGCTACCGACAGCCGATGGCATTGAAGCAGGCAAGACCGAGATCAGAGCGCTCAACGTAAAGGTTGGCGTTATTACCGAAGTCACGCTCAGCGAAGATTATGATCACATCATCGCTAAAGCACAGATGAACAAAGACGCGGCGCGTATGCTTAGGGACGACACGATGTTTTGGGTCGTCAAACCTCGTATTGGCCGTGAAGGCGTCTCTGGGTTAGAGACATTACTTTCTGGCGCTTACATTCAGCTACAGCCTGGTAAGTCAGATGAAGAAAAAGAAAAGTTTACCGTACTTGATATACCACCCGTTGCCGCTCCCGACGCTGAAGGTCTGAGACTGGTATTAACTCACCGAGAAGCTGGAAAACTGGGCGTCGGCGATCCGGTTATTTATAAAGGCTTTACCGTTGGCCGCGTAGAGAAAACCAGTTTTGATGTTGATTCCCGTCAGGCGCTTTATCAGCTCTTTATCTTTAAGCCTTACGATAATTTAGTCCGTACCCGAACCAAGTTTTGGCTCAATTCTGGTGTGGATTTACAACTCAATACCGAGGGCTTTGAACTAAAGTTTGGCTCTCTTGAAAGCTTGCTGACAGGTGGTGTAACGTTCGACTCCATTCCCGGTATGGATTCCGGTGAACCACTAACGGAAGAGTTGGCAAGTTTCCGACTATACGATGATGCTAAACAGCTCCGTGAAGGCATGTACGACGAGTACATCGAGTTTGTTATGTTGTTTGATGAATCGGTCCGTGGCCTCAAAGCGAAAGCACCCGTCGAGTACCGAGGTCTGCGAATTGGTACCGTAATGAGAGTACCGCTGCGCTTCCCGACTCAAGAAGAAAGTTTCTCAGTAAAAAGAATTCCTGTACTAGTGCGCATTGAATTGGGTCGCTTATTCGAGCACTTCCACACGGATTCAATGTCTGACTACAGCGAGAAATTAAAACTGGAGTTTGCCAAAGGTCTTCGTGGTACGTTGAAAACCGGTAGCTTGATAACCGGAGCTTTATACATCGACACTGATTTCTATCCAGATGCAGAGAAATACGTACCAGACGAATTCTTGGGCTTAGAGGTATTCCCCACCATGCGTGGTGGATTTGCTCAGGTTCAAAAGCAAGTGAATGATTTCCTCGACAAGCTCAACAAGTTACCAATGGAAGACACGTTAAACTCGTTAAATGGAACGCTGAAAACGTCAGAACGCACATTAGCTTCGGCTGAACGTGTGGCGAGCAGTATTGATAAGTTATTAAGTCAGAACGATACTCAGCAGATTCCTGCGGATATTCGTCAGAGTCTGCAACAGCTACAAAAAACGCTCGATGGTTACGGCCCTAACTCGACCATGTACAGCGAAATGGAGTCCACACTCAAAGAGCTAGAAAATGTGATGACAGAGTTTAAGCCAGTCCTTAAACAACTAAACGAAAAACCAAACTCACTCGTGTTTGGAGAAGACGAAACCAGCGATCCGGTACCTGTCAGAGGGCAACAATAATGAAACGCGTATTTCTTTTAATTTCTGCGCTATTAGCAGGCTGTAGTAGCGCACCAGAAACGACAGGCTCAATGTATCTCTTACCGCAAGCAGAGTCTCAGGTACCGAGTAGCGCAGTAGTGACCGAACGTCCTCTTCTCGTTGTTCGCCCTGTTGAGCTAGCCAGTTACCTTAATGACAGTGGTATTGTCTATCGCACGTCTGAGTCACAAATAATTCAGGCGAAACACAACCAGTGGGCGCAAAACATTTCAGAGCAAATTACGCAGCGCATCATTGCCGACCTGCGCCACAAGCAAAGCCACTACTGGCCAGTTAAAGTGCATAGCCTCATTGACCAAAGTGGCGAAAACAAGCTTCAATTGAGCTTACATAAGTTCAATGGTAATTACCAAGGTAATGCTGAGCTTGAAGGCGAATGGATGCTGATTGATGCCAATGGCGAAGTCAAACGCCGATCTCAAGTAAATATATTGATGCCATTGCAGGATGAAGGATACGATGCCTTGGTCAATGCTTTATCGGCTGGTTTGACCAACCTTACAGATAATATTGCTCAGCAACTTTAATCCACTAGATCTGAACCAAATACTAAGGGGAGCAAAACGCTCCCTTCTGATTTTAATTTGCATCAATATCGAAAATAAGTTGGTTCTAATACTGCTAACTCAATACCTCATAACACGAAACCGAAAAAACGAGCTTTAAAAGCCAGTAACAAAGAACAAGCTCGTGTGACAAAAAGTCACCCATAATAAAAATCATTATTATTCAATTAGATGATAATAGATATCACGGCCAATTAAGGTAAATTCAGCGAATAGAACACATTGATCTTCGTCAGTTCATTATCTAAGCACTGATGCTACTCTAGCGGAAAATATGACACAAGCACCAACGGGCCAGTGTTTAATCAAAGATAAATTTCAGAGTAGCAATGTCAATCACCATTTCAGACCTAACCAGTGCACTAAGTAAGGTTGAGAGCATTCATAAAGTGCAACTAGAAAATGTGCATCGTTTTTTTAATGCAAACGAATCTTTCTCGATTACAACGTTTGCTAACATCACCTCTAGTGATTCAATTGATGAACGCTTTAAAGCCATCGACAAAGCATTTTCTTCTTTAGGCGATGTAAAAACCTATCTTCTCGAAGCTTCTTATTT
>JAAEZQ010000072.1 GCA_018222805.1 Vibrionaceae bacterium | reverse complement strand
TGAGTGCATAAAAGTGAATAGGTCATCAGAAATATAACGGTTTGCAGCTAGGGCCGTTGGCGCTGCTAGCAATGTAAACAAAACCGTGATGATTAGTTTTTTCACAGTAAATCCCTTAACGATTTTTCTTGGATACAGCGTTGGCACCGAGTGATTGGAGCCGGAATTAGACGAATAGTATGCAGTTTCAAACTCCGGTGCAACAAAGAAGGGAGGCAAAGCCTCCCTTTCTGTGCGTTTGAGTCAATAATGACAAAGCGCTTACATTCTATTGACGGATGTCTTAATTAGGCAAACATTGCTTGAATGCCGTAGAAGAATACCACAGCCAATAGCGCGCCAGCTGGTAGCGTCACAATCCATGAAGCAACGATGTTACGAACCACACCTAGGTTTAGTGCTGCAATACCGCGAGCAAAGCCTACACCTAGAACCGCACCAACAAGTGTTTGAGTGGTTGAAATTGGTAGACCTGTACCAGACGCTAGAACAACTGTACATGCTGTCGCTAACTGCGCTGCAAAGCCACGGCTTGGTGTTAGCTCAGTAATACCTGTACCAACAGTTGCCATTACTTTGTGACCTAGAGTCGCAAGACCCACAACGATACCGATACCACCTAATGGAAGAATCCACCATGCGATTGCGCTTTTAGATGTGATTTCACCCATGTGCTCAACCGTTGATACTACCGCTGAAAGAGGGCCAATCGCGTTTGCTACGTCGTTCGAACCGTGTGCAAATGCCATTGCACAAGCAGTGATGACCATTAGTACACTGAAGATTCCTTCAACACCAGAGAAGCTGTGGTCATCTTCGCGGTTAGCAAATTTCTTCTGAATGTAGAAGTAACCGCCCGCCATCACAATGGCCGATACCGCAGCTGCCCACATCCAAGCTTCACCATTGGTCAAGTGAAGACCAACGTGCTTAAGACCTTTTTTGATGGTGACCAGTGCAATCACCATTGTGGTGATAAACATGTAGACAGGCACAAAGCGTTTTGCATTAAACAGCGGATTTTCTGTATCAAAAATCAGGCGTTGTGCGCTGACAAAAATCACGTATGCAAAGAAGCCGGAGATAACTGGTGTAATGATCCAACTACCAACAATGCCCTGAACACTTGCCCAGTCCACCGCTTCTGTACCCACAGATACACACGCAAAACCGATGATAGCACCGATGATTGAGTGAGTGGTTGATACTGGCCAGCCCATGTAAGACGCTAGCAGTAGCCATGTACCCGCGGCAAGTAGCGCTGACATCATGCCGAAGACAAGAACGTCAGGTTGGTGAGCAAATAGAGATGTTTCGATAACACCTTTACGGATAGTGTCGGTTACTTCACCGCCTGCAAGATATGCACCCGCAAATTCAAAGATCATCGCAATGATGATGGCTTGTTTTACGGTTAGCGCTTTTGAACCTACAGAAGTACCCATCGCATTAGCAACGTCGTTCGCGCCAATACCAATCGCCATCATGAAACCAAAAATCGCTGCAACAATAATCAGGACAGTGCCGTAGTTCGCAAGGATATCCATCGTAATACCTAGTTGTTTTATAACAAGCGGAACAAAATATTACGCGCGCCAAATCGAAAGACGATGAAAACAGTCATCGTCCTTATGACACGTGTGTATTATGCTCTTCGTTATTTCGTTAACTTATGTTTTTAAGATCGAGATAGCATGACTTCCAAACGAGCACCTACGCGCTGCGCTTGGTCGGCAATACCACCTACCCATTCAAGAATCTTATACAAGAACATGACATCGATAGGGTTCATGTCAGACTCAATTGCCATCAATTGTTGGCGAAGTTCAATCTGCATAGCATCGGTATCATCTTCGATGACGTCTAACTGATGAATCATTTCAGCAACGAGTGTTACTTCACGGCCTTTAAAGCCAGTTTCTAATAGTTCATCAAGTTCATTAATTACCTTTTGCGCCTGATTAGCCGCGTCAAGACAACGTTGAACGTAAGCGAGGAAATTTGGCTGGAGAGCCTCAGGAATGACAAGTTGACGACCATATACACGGCCAGCAATGTCTTTCGCCAAGTTGGCAAGTTTGTCTTGTTGAGTCAGAAGCTCAAGCATGTCAGTACGATCTACTGGCATAAACAAACCGCGAGGCAGTTTTAGACGGATTTCACGTTTCAGAACATCCGCTTCTTTCTCAAGGTGAGAAATTTGAGCACGGATCTCTGCTGCTTTTTCCCAGTCTCCCTTTGAAGAAACTTCAAAGAACTTCACCAGGTGTGAACAACATTCGTTGACACACACAACGTGGCGTTGCAAAGGCTTAATAGGGGACTTTGCAAATAACCCCATAATTGTATTTACTGGCATGGTCATTCAACCTAATAACTATAACCTAAAAAAAACATACACCATTTCTTTAGTCTTGGCGAAATGTTGAGCGATGGCTATAAAGGCGCGCATGTTAACGCATTAAATGGCTCTTTAAAACTGTTTTAGATCATCATTCGAGTGATATTTCTTTCTTGCCGTGTAAGAAAATACGCAATATCCTGTTTCTATCTGCTTTGAAAGGTATAGCTATGGAAACCGAAATAGAACTGAAGTTTTTTGTTTCTCCTGAATTTTCAGAAACTTTAAAGGAAAAAATTTCTGAGACAAAAGTACTTCAGCATAGTTGTCGTGACTTGGGTAACACCTACTTTGATACTGCTGATAAATGGTTAAGAAAGCATGACATTGGTTTAAGAATTCGCCGTTTTGATGATGTATATGTTCAAACAGTGAAAACCGCAGGACGCGTCGTAGCTGGTTTACACCAAAGACCAGAATACAATGCCGAGCACACGAGTGATGAGCCAGATCTCACACTTCATCCTTCTGATATCTGGCCTTCAGGCAAAGATGTCGAGACCTTACAATCCGAACTCACCTCATTATTTTCGACCAACTTCACTCGCGAGCAGTGGTTAATTGGTATGCCTGATGGCAGTCAGGTTGAAGTCGCCTTCGACCAGGGCATGGTCATCGCCAAAAGTGAAGACGGGGAAGACAGAGAAGAGCCGATTTGCGAAGTCGAACTTGAACTCAAATCAGGTCAAACCGACGCTCTATTTACATTGGCGCGCAGCTTTTGCGAGCAAGGGGGCATGCGTCTAGGGAACTTAAGCAAAGCGGCAAAAGGCTATCGTCTGGCAACAGGGTACACAGGTGATGAGGTAAAACCGCTGGCGCTGGTAGATAGCAACAGCACAGACACAGTGGAATATTGTCTGATTAACTCTTTAGAGCACGCGTTATCCCACTGGCATTACCATGAGCAAATTTATGCGGAACGCGATTGTGTCGAAGCACTGCGTGAAATCAGTAATGCGCTCCGTTTTATCCGTCAGACCTTAACCATTTTTGGTGGTGTTGTCCCTCGTCGAGCCAGTGCAATTCTGCGTCAGGAGCTAAAATGGCTGGAAGAAGAGCTTGGATGGTTAGACGAACATGCACACCTTGAAGAGTTGCTTGATGACAAAGGTAACGTGCTGCGCAAGCTTGATGCCCGTAAGTTCTTGGTTTCTGAACTAACCCAGCAGCTACAAGAACTCCCAAGTCGTGAAGAAGTGTTAGAGCTATTAAGTTCAGCGCGCTACACTGGCTTATTGCTTGATTTGAGCCGTTGGATTCTTGCGCGTGGCTGGCAGCCATTTTTGGATGAAAAAGCTCGAGAAAAAATGGCGAGTAATATTATGCCGTTTTCTGTGACGCAACTGGATCGTACCTGGGCGGAGTTGATGGAAGCTTTCCCGGCAGAGCGTGATTTGTCTGCGCAGGACTATGTTGACCAGCGCTACCGTTTGCTGCGTAACCTCTACACCGGAATCGGATTTGCTAGCCTATACAACAGTGACGAGCGTAATAGCTTCCGTCTCCCATGGGCCGATCTGGTTCATGGTATCGATGACCTGTTGATGCTGAATCATTTGTTGCCGCTAGTGGATATGTTGCAAGCTGATGAGAAAGAGCAGCTAGAACGATGGTTGCATCGTCAAGAGCGCTCTATCTTGCATGCTATGGACCAAACCCGTGCAATCAGCGTTGAGGCACAGCCTTACTGGCGAGAATAAGGAAACATTATTCAGTGAGCATTGAATACAAAATAGGGCCATGAAGCCCTATTTTTCTTTAAGCTGCTGTTGTTCTTGTTGTCGCAGCTCAAGCTCATCAATCCGGTTAAGTAGCGTTTCCTGCTGCTCTAGGAGTTTGTTCAACATGTGTTCAGCATGCTTCGTACGATGATCCTCCTGCTTAGTTGGCGCGGTCACAATAGAAGTGATTAAACCTGAGATCATACCGAAGATCCCCACGCCACAGACAATGATCACCACTGCCAGAAACTTACCACCACTGGTCACCGGGTAATGATCGCCATACCCTACTGTAGAGATCGTGACAAACACCCACCATAGCGCGTCAGCCCCTGTGCGAATGTTGGCCGCAGGATCTTTGGCTTCAACGAACAGCATCGTACTGGATCCTAGAGTAATTAAGATCACCATCAACAATAGGATGGAGGCCACGGTAGTCTCTCGACGGTTCTCTTTGAGTTGGTGGAGAATAAATCTTGAAGAACGCAGTACTAGTACCATACGTAAAATATGAAAGATTCGGGCAAAGCGTAATGGCTCAATCATCGGGATGCTGGCCACAAAATCTATCCAATGGAGTTTAAGGAACTCCCATCGATTTGTGGCGCGGATCAAATCAATGGTGAGTTGTAAGAGAAAAATACTACAGATTATGAAATCGAGACCGATAAGTACTTGACGGGTTTCGCGATCGATCGAAAAAAATAACAGACCAGAGGTCACAAATAATGCCAAAAAGGACAGCACTAAAGACAAAAGCCCCATCGGACGAGTGCTGTCTTTGATATCGTTGTTTTTCATACAAATCTCGAAATAATTCGCGTAACAGAATGACAAAACTATATAAGACTCGGTGGAGAACTGACAATGGAAAAACTGGCATTTAAGCCCTGGGAAAGAGTCGTATCCGACATTCGACTGATACCCAAAATGGTCATGTTGATGGTCTTCAGTACGATTTTGATTGTGGCAAAGCAACTTTGGGATGCCAATACGTTTTACGATTCACTGTTGGCTGTGACGCAGAATGTGGATCTTGCTCAACAGCATTATGAGGCTTACCTCACTCAGGTTGTATGGCAGACGGCGTTGCTCATCATAGTCTTTGTTGTTTTATTATTCGCAGCAGCACGTGTCATGTTACGTCAAACTCAATACCTGAATGATGCGATAAAACTGATGGCGAGCAAAAATTTATCAGTACCATTTGGTATGGATTGTAAGGATGAATACGGAGATGTGGCACGAGAGCTAGAACAAACACGTCGCCAATTACACGACGTGATCCAGATGCAAATTAACGCCTCTGATGAGTTAGCGACTCTGACCGAAGTAATGACAATAAGCATGTCAGAAACCAAAGAGTCGGCTCAAGAAGAATTTAATGAAATAGACCAGCTTGCCACAGCCATGAGTGAGATGTCTTCTACTGTTCAAACGGTGGCAGAACATGCACAGCAGGCATCGATTCTTACCGAACAGGCATCGTCTCAAGCGGTTTCAGGTCAACAATTCTTACAGAGCACCGTCGCTAAGATGAGTGAACTGTCTACGGACATTGCCTCTTCTGCTCAGGCTGTTAATCAGGTGGAAGAACGCGTGGAAGCGATTGGCAGTGTGGTAGGAACCATTCAGGGCATTTCTGAACAGACTAACCTATTGGCACTTAACGCCGCGATTGAAGCGGCGCGAGCGGGCGAAGCCGGACGCGGTTTTGCGGTTGTCGCAGACGAAGTACGCAACCTGGCACAGCGTACCCAACAAGCTACGATTGAGATTCAGGAAATGATTGCTCACCTGCAAACCAGTGCAGAGTCAGCCGTTGAGCTGATGGAGAAAAGCGTTGTCGAGGCCGCTGAAGGCAATGAACTGGTCTCGAATGCGGGTACTGAGCTGGACGGTATTGTTACCCAAGTCACTCAAATCAATGATATGAACTTCCAAATCGCTACGGCTTCTGGTCAGCAAAGCAGTGTGGCAGAGGAAATGAGCCAAAACTTAACTAACGTAAGAGAGCTGGTTGAGGCATCAGTGATTGTGGTGACAGAGCTGCTGGAAACCTCAGAAACAATGCAAAGCAACGCCGAAGAATTGGATAAGAAAATTAAGTCATTCAGTGTTTAAGGCTTACAGCTTTTGATTAAACGCCCACAAACCTTTTGTGGGCGTTTTTATTTGCCTCAACTCTGGTATAACTAAATGATCTAGATAAACCTTATTCATCGTGCTTTTCACAAGGAAGAAAAATGCAGCTGCCCCCGTCTTTGATTTCTGTCGCTGAATCTGCCGTTCAAAATGCTCAGCAAGCTGGCTACTTTCAATTGTGGCCAAGTGAAATCGCAGAGCAATTT
>JAAEZQ010000027.1 GCA_018222805.1 Vibrionaceae bacterium | reverse complement strand
TTTTCTTGAAACGCTTAGCAGCACCTTTGTTGGTTTTCATCTTAGGCATGATGAATAACTCCGCATTGTAGTAGTTTAATAAACAATGTAATTAGGGCGAACAAAACCCAACCGCTTACCTTCTATTAAAAGGAGTCGGCTAGGTTTTAATTACTTTATGAGCCGTTAATTACTTCTTTTTAGGGGCTAGCACCATGATCATCTGACGACCTTCAATACGGCTAGGGAAAGATTCTACTACAGCTAGTTCTGCAGTATCTTCTTTCAAGCGGTTTAGAACGTCGACACCGATGTCTTGGTGTGCCATCTCACGGCCACGGAAGCGAATTGTTACCTTCACTTTGTTGCCTTCTTCTAGGAAACGCACCAGGTTGCGTAGTTTTACCTGGTAGTCTCCAATATCAGTTCCAGGTCGGAATTTTACTTCCTTGATCTGAATCTGCTTTTGCTTCTTCTTCTGCTCTTTCGCAGCCTTGCTCTTTTCAAAGAGGAATTTACCGTAGTCCATCACACGACAAACTGGCGGCTCAGCGTTAGGACTAATCTCAACAAGATCCATACCTGCTTCTTCAGCAGCAGCAATCGCTTCTTGGATCGATACAACACCAACTGATTCACCGTCAGCGCCTGTTAGTCGAACTTCACGAACGCCACGAATTTCACCGTTTAAACGGTGTGGGTTTTGTTTTACCGGCTGTTGGCCGCGTCTTCCGCCTTTAATAGCTTATTCCTCCAGATTGAGCTTACGGCTTGAAATCTCGTCTTGGATGTAAGAGATAAAATCATCCACCTTAAATTTACCGAGATCTTTACCTTTACGAGTACGTACTGCAATTTCACCAGCTTCCATTTCTTGGTCACCGACAACAAGCATATACGGTACACGCTTTAAAGTGTGTTCGCGGATTTTAAAGCCAATCTTCTCATTTCTCAAGTCCGCTTTAGCTCTAATTCCACTTTTTTGTAATTTTTGTACTACTTCTTGAACATAATCTGACTGTTTATCAGTAATATTCATAAGAACAGCTTGTTCTGGTGCCAACCAAGTTGGGAAGAAACCAGCGTATTCTTCGATAAGGATACCGATGAAACGTTCTAGTGAACCTAGAATTGCACGGTGAATCATTACCGGAACAAGACGTTCGTTGTTTTCACCTACATAAGTTGCACCTAAGCGACCTGGTAGGTTGAAGTCTAACTGAACAGTACCACATTGCCATGCACGGTCTAGACAGTCGTATAGCGTGAATTCAATCTTAGGACCGTAGAATGCACCCTCGCCTTCTTGAATCTCGTATGGAATTTCCATTGATTCTAGAGACAGTTTCAATGCTTCTTCGGATTGATCCCAGATTTCATCCGAACCTACACGCTTTTCTGGACGAGTAGACAGCTTCACGACGATGTTGTCGAAACCAAATGTTTGGTACGTATCATACACCATTTTTATACAGCTGGTGACTTCTTCTTGGATTTGGCTCTCAGTACAGAAAATGTGAGCATCATCCTGAGTAAAGCCACGTACGCGCATAATACCGTGTAGTGCACCTGATGGTTCGTTACGGTGACATGAGCCGAACTCTGCCATACGTAGCGGTAGATCACGGTACGATTTCAGACCTTGGTTAAAGATCTGCACGTGACCTGGACAGTTCATAGGCTTAATTGCGTATTCACGGTTCTCAGAAGAAGTCGTGAACATTGCATCTGCGTATTTGTCCCAGTGACCAGAGCGTTCCCAAAGAACACGGTCCATCATTAAAGGACCTTTAACTTCTTGGTAATCGTACTCGTTTAGTTTGTCACGAACGAACACTTCTAGATCACGGAAGATAGACCAACCATTGTGATGCCAGAACACCATACCCGGTGCTTCTTGCTGCATATGGAATAAGTCTAGTTGCTTACCGATCTTACGGTGGTCACGCTTCGCCGCTTCTTCAAGGCGAGTCAGGTGAGCTTTTAGCGCTTTCTTATCGTGGAAAGCGGTACCGTAGATACGCTGAAGCATTTTGTTGTCGCTGTTACCACGCCAGTAAGCACCTGCAACATTCAATAGCGTGAAATGTTGACAGAAGCCCATGTTAGGAACGTGAGGGCCACGACACATATCGATGTATTCTTCATGGTGGTAAAGGCCTGGACGATCGTCACGAGAAACGTTTTCGTCTAGGATTTCCACTTTGTATGGTTCGCCACGTGATTCAAAGGTATCACGCGCTTCCTGCCAGCTTACTTTTTTCTTAACAACTTCGTACTTGGTTTTCGCTAGCTCTTTCATACGCTTTTCAATCTTCTCAAGATCTTCTTGCGTTAGAGACTCGTCTAAGTCGATGTCGTAGTAGAAGCCGCTGTCGATGGTTGGACCGATCGCCATTTTAGCTTGTGGGTAAAGCTGTTTCAGAGCGTGACCAAGGAGGTGAGCGCATGAGTGACGAACGATTTCCAGACCATCTACTTCATCTTTTGCTGTGATGATTTCAAGGCTTGCGTCTTCTTCAATTAGATCACACGCATCAACACGATTACCGTTAACACGACCAGCGATAGTTGCTTTAGCAAGACCAGGACCGATCGATTGCGCAACTTCCATAGTAGATACAGGGTTATCAAATTGACGCTGACTGCCGTCAGGAAGAGTAATAATAGGCATGCTATGTCCTTACAGTGGTGTTGCATACCAAGCAACACATGTTATTCAAATTAGAAGCTATTTGTTGGTAAATAGTTGAGAGTCGATGAAGGCCTCTCGGTAACACGAATACCGGACCATCATCGGAACAGCCGATTGTACATAGCTCACATTTAGAATGCAAAGAGCGATTTACTCTATCATTAAATCTTCACCCATGATCCAACTAAGGGACCATAAGACGTCTCTCTTGAGGGGAACGAAATTGTGCCGGGATGTAATTATCTAATGGACAGTTCCGCCATTGAGGTACTAGCGACGGGTAGCGCGAGGAACATGGATAACAATACCGATATCGCATTTCTGTTTGGATATCGGTACTTTTTCTTATCTGGTAAAGACAGCGAGGTAATTTATAAGCTTAAAATCGGCGCAAGCGCTGCCGCGACTTGTGTATCTGTTGCGTTGACTGGCAGAGTAAACGAACGATACTGATCGCCAGACAAGCTCAGTGAACGATCGATTTCAGCTAAACAGTGGATGACCTGCCCTTCTAGAATGAAGGAAAGTTCAATTTCTTTCGAAGAGATGAAGCCGTTATTGCGAAATTCCAGTTCCTGATAGATACCAGAGCGTGACGAGAAAGAACCACCGCGCAAAAAGCCTTTTTCAACGTCAGCTTTTACCATTGTAAATCCTGCTTGTTCAATCGACTGAATGACGCGTGACACCACCGGTAACGGCTTAACTTCAATATAGTCACGGTCACGTGGGTCCATGGCAAAATCAATGTCTAACGTGGTTTCTAACCAAACGTGACACTGATTTTTTAATGCGTTGACCAAGGTGATTGGAGCTTCATCATGTAACTTCAGTTGAAACGGTACTTGCTTCTCTTCATTGGCTTGAATCACAAAGGGCTCAACGGCTTTCAACTGATCAAGCGTAAAAGTCTCATATCTGACGCTATCATCCACCTCTACCTTCATTTCCGTATTGAGTTTGATCGTGATTGCGTCTATCCGCTGTTCTACATCGCCACCAATAATGTGTACGTACCCTGTAAGCATGGCACCTTGGTAAACACTCATCTCATCCAAGATGGTATCCACTTTTGCCGAACCAATACCTAATGATGCTTTTAACTTTTTAAACATTTCTTCCCTTACGTCTCTATCATTTTTATTGTGATTGTGATCTGTTTACACAATTGCTTCGTGCGCTTCAAGTCATAGACATCGAGAATCCGGGCTATTTCCCTTATCGATGAAAAATAGCCACACTGGCTCCCACATTAGACATCAAAGTAGCTCACGCAGTACTGTGACTAAACCAGCCGTACTGATACCACTTTGAGAGAACTATTTGCTATTTTCACTTAAATTAAGCAGTATTTGTATAGTCAATTAAAGGGGAATCATTATGTCTGCGCCACTCTACATGCAAATCAAACAATTTATCCTCGATAAGATTGAATCTGGAGAGTGGATGACAGGACAACGCATCGCAACCGAGTTCGAGTTAACCGAACAATTTGATGTCAGTAGAATGACCGTGAATAAAGCGATTCGAGATCTCGTTAACGAAGGCAGGCTTCAACGTCGCCCGAGACTTGGCACATTTGTCTGTGATCCGGTTGAGAAATCAGAGTCGCCACTGTTAGACATTCGCAATATTGCTCAGGAAGTCAGTGAGCGCGGCCGTCAGTATCGCAGCAAGGTGCTGAAACAGATCGCGATAAAAGCCGATGCGACAATCGCGACAAAACTTGGGGTGATGCTTGGAACCACCGTATTCTACAGTGAAATTATCCACTATGAAGACAGCACGCCAATCCAGTTAGAACTGCGCTGGGTCAATAGCCAATATGCGCCAAGTTACTTGGACCAAGACTTCACTTATATCACGCCAAACCAGTATTTGTCCGATAACTGCCCACTCAGTGCCATCGAGCATACCGTTGAAGCTATTGTGCCTGATAGCCGCATAAAGCTTGATCTAAAAATGCAAGCTAACGAGCCTTGCCTGCTGCTAAATCGCAGAACGTGGAGCCAAGATAAACTCGTCAGTACCGCCTTACTCTACCATCCAGGAAACAAGTACAAACTGAGTTCAAAAGTGCTGATTTAAACCAGCGGGAATAACAATCCCCCTACTCTTCGATCACACCTTTACAACATCAATCTTGTCATTGATACTTTCTTGTTATACATATTTGTATATACATTTAATACTACAAACTAAATAGGATACAGAAATGGACTTGCTGATTGAAAATGCGCGTCTGGTCACTATGACGCAAGGGGAAGCAGGATATCTGCCTACATCACCTGCGCGTGTCGGGATTCAATCGGGGAAAATCGTCGCCATCAGTACTTGTGCACATGGTGAAGACGAGCCTCAAATCGAGTCGCAGCTAGATCCTCAACACTACCCTCAAAGTCTCGATCTACAAGGCAAATTGATGATGCCGGGCTTGATTGATTGCCATACTCACCTCGTTTATGCCGGCAATCGTGCCAATGAATTCGAGATGCGTTTAAACGGTGTGCCGTATCAAGAGATCGCACAACAAGGCGGTGGTATTCTCTCAACAGTAAAAGCAACAAGAGCGGCAACCGAGGAGCAACTCGTCGAACTCGCACTGCCTCGTTTAGACGGGCTGCTAGCTAGTGGCGTGACTTCAGTGGAAGTGAAATCAGGCTATGGGTTGACGCTCAATGACGAGCTCAAAATGCTACGTGCCGCAAAAGCACTCGAACAAAAACGAAAGGTGAAGGTAACTACAACGTTACTAGCCGCGCACGCATTACCTCCGGAGTTTGCAGGCCGCGCTGATGACTATATTGAACATATTTGTCAGGACATCATCCCTCTGGTCGCAGAAGAAAAGCTCGCCACCAGCGTCGATGTTTTTTGTGAGTCTATCGGCTTCAACTTAGCGCAGACAGAAAAAGTGTTTGCCACTGCAAAACAACACGGCTTAAAAGTAAAGGGCCACACAGAACAACTCTCTAACCTGGGTGGTACCGCGCTTACGGCACAATACAATGGCCTCTCTGCCGATCATATTGAATTCCTCGATGAAGAAGGCGTTATCGTGCTTTCCAAATCAAACACAGTCGCAACCTTACTGCCAGGCGCGTTTTACTTTTTGCGTGAGACACAACTGCCACCAATCGAGTTACTGAGAAAACATCAGGTACCGATGGCGATCGCAACCGACGTTAATCCAGGCACATCGCCATTTTCCGACATGACCCTGATGATGAATATGGCGTGCACCCTATTCCGTCTGACACCACAAGAGGCACTACGAGGCGCAACCCAACATGCGGCAAAAGCATTGGGCTACGAAGGCGATCGAGGAGCGATAAAAGTTGGCTTTGATGCCGATTTCTCTATTTGGGATATCGACCATCCGGCAGATCTGAGTTATCAAGTCGGTGCAAAACGTCTGGTAGGTCGTATAGTAAATGGTGAGTACATTGCACATGGAGGCCTTTAATATGTCTCAATCAGATCTACATAATCCGCTATTTCACTGGCAAGGCCGTCATGATGCTGAAGACGGAAAGCTTGGCCAACGTATTCACCATGTTGTCCAACATCAGTCAGCCCATGAGCTGGAAAAAGTGGTTCAAGGCGTGTCAATATTAGGCTTTGCTACCGATGCAGGTGTAGCCAGAAACAAAGGCCGCGTAGGAGCTAAGAAATCTCCAGACTTAATCCGTCGAGCGCTGGCAAATCTCGCGTGGCACAAAGATACACCAATTTATGATCTCGGGACGGTGGTTTGTGAAGACGACTTATTGGAAGAAAGTCAGGCTCGTTGTGCAAGTGCAATTGCGCAAGCACTACCCCACACTCCGGTTATTGTACTTGGTGGCGGACACGAAATTGCATGGTCATCGTTCTCGGGAATTGCGGACTACTTTAAGTCAAATCATCCGGATAAAAAGCCAAAAATTGGCATTATCAATTTTGATGCTCACTTCGATCTACGAGCCTTTGAAAGCCCGATGGCCGACGTGAAGCCAAGCTCTGGTACACCATTCAACCAAATTCATCACTTTTGCCAACGTAATGACTGGGCATTCCACTATGCCTGCTTAGGTGTCAGTCGCAGCAGTAATACTCAGGCTTTATTCCAGAAAGCCAACGAATTGAATGTGTGGTACGTCGAAGATCATCAGCTTAGTTACCTGAACCACAGCTACCATCTGACACAACTGCAACACTTTATCGACGATTGTGACTACCTGTATCTCACGATTGATCTAGACGTATTTCCAGCAGCAACGGCTCCGGGTGTCAGCGCGCCAGCCGCACGTGGCGTAAGTTACGACACGATTGCGCCGTTCTTAGAGCGGATTCTTCATTATAAGAACAAGTTGATGTTGGCTGATATTGCCGAATACAACCCAAATTATGATGTCGATAGTCAAACTGCACGATTGGCTGCCCGTTTGTGTTGGGACATTGCTAACGCAATGGCAGATAAGTCACACCAGTGAGGATTTAAACTTCTGTCATTAATGCCGTATTTAAAAGGCTCTACCTAAAGTGTAGGGCCTTTTTGTGTCTATACTTCTATCATATAAGTTAATACCGAGATAACATCGTGTCATGAACGCTGAGATATACGGCTAAATAGGTATAGAAAGTTATTCAAGTGTGCGTTTTTAAACATTTATCTTGTGATGATCATATCATGGTGAAGATACGTTGAAATCTCACTGGATGGACCATTGCCCGTCAGTGTTTCGCATATAATCCCTTACAGTTTTGGTTACTACGTAAAAATTATGTTTCTAACACCTTATTTTTCTAACAATGAGCACCAGTTTCAGTTCACTCGCGAGCAGGCAAGTCACTTTGCGAAGCGCGTAGCTGGCGATTACAACCCAATCCATGATGAAGACAACAAACGCTTCTGTGTTCCTGGCGATCTACTGTTTGCCGTACTTCTTAGCAAAGAAGGCATCAGTCAAAAAATGCGTTTTAACTTCTCTGGCATGGTTAATGATGGCGTTGCGCTTCATATCGAGAATAAGTGTGAGAAAGAAAGTGCTGTCGTTGATGAGGCAGGCAAAGAGTATTTGCATATGTCTCGTGAAGGTGAAACCAATCACGATCCAGCATTTATTGAACATGTAGTGACAAATTACGTTCAGTTTTCTGGCATGAACTTCCCTCACATCATGGTTCCTCTTATGGAAGAGCAGCAAATGATGATCAACTGCCAACGCCCATTAGTGATTTACGAAAGTATGGAAGTTGAGTTCTCTCGTCTGGATCTAACACATCCGGAAGTAGAATTTACAGGCGCAACTTTCGACGTGGACGGCAAGCGTGGCGTAGTCACTTTGAACTTCGCCTTCAAAGAAGATGGTGAAGTCGTCGGTAACGGCATTAAGCGTATGGTTGCAAGCGGTTTGAAACCTTACGACCAAGAAGCTGTTGATGATTTGGTCACGCGCTTTCATGAGCGTAAGGACGCATTCTTAGCAAAGTTCATTGAGGCAGCGTAATTACTGCCTCACACTCCTAAGAAACAAAATTCTAGCGGTAACGACTTAATTCGTTACCGCTATTTTTTTAGCCCTTCTTATTCGCGTTTCTTGCTGACTGAATCATTACCTCAATTTGTGCAGACCCTGTTGGACTAATTCCCAGAATCCCAAGGGTTGACGGGGGTCATATGTGTGTCGGCACCATTGACGTTCGGAGAAATCTACATCACCGGGCTATTGAGTCGCTTTCCAGTCCTTCATCCTCAGCTATCGATTTCATGGTAAAAGACTTCGCCAAAAGACCGCTAGGCGCTATTTAAGCCAAAGGTACATCACCTTCTAACATAGCGAAAAAATCCGCGTTTATATCCAGCGGCGCACTCGGTTTTTGTATTTCAGGTAGTCTTCACCAAATAACCTTTCTAACGCGCGCTCTTCTGGTTTTATTTGGTAGCGGTTCATGTAAGAGATAAACAGAGCACCACAAAGAATCACACTAAGATGCTGCCACCACAACCCTAGCGCGATAATAAGCAGCAACAGAGCGACATACATCGGATTACGGGTATAAGCAAAAATGCCGGTATTTACTACAGTTGACGCATTCTCTGGTTTTACCGGATTAACTGTCGTCTTTACTTTACGAAATTCATACACTCCAGCAATGCCTATAAAGCCCGATAACAGTGTTAGAGCAGCGACAACAAATTCGACAAAAGGGACGGTAATCATAAAATTCGGTGTGAGTCCTTTCAGCCAGTACATAAGCAAAACCACCAGCAAGAATACCGCGACAGGTGGGACTTTAAGTTCAAGTTTTCTCAAGGTTCAAATCCTTTGAAGTCTTAAGTTGATTATTCGATAAAAAGCCCAGCAGAACTGGGCTTAATCTTCATAGAAGTGATTAAATAAGTGTCAGTAACGCCTGAACAGGATGCTTCGGCTTGGTTCCTTCAAAACGTTTTACTTGGCTTCGACAAGAGTAACCCGTAATGAGGCATCGCTCATTGTCCAACTTATCTAAGTTTGGTTTCCAGCTTAGGTTGTAAATATCTTTCGACATCTCTAACTTATCAACTTCGTGACCAAAGGTACCAGCCATACCACAGCAGCCAACCGGTACGGTATTAAGAACTGCCCCAAAGTGAGCGAATATAGCACCCCACTCTTTTTCTGCATTTGGCATTTTGGTCTTCTCTGTACAATGCGCGAACAGATACCAAGGTTCTTGTTGCGCAGCCTCTACCGCAGCAAAATTCTCCAACCTTGGATAGAGCCACTCATGAGCGGTCAATACATCAAACTCACCGCGCTTGTTACCCAGAACTTCGTTGTATTCGTCTCGGTAGCAAAGCACTAACGCAGGGTCAACACCCACCATAGGAATGCCCAAATCGGCAACCAAAGATAAAAACTTCGCGGTGTCCATTGCCGTTTCAGAGAACTGGCGTAAAAAGCCTTTGATATGCTGAGCTTTGCCATTTGGTTTGAATGGCAGTAGAACTGGATTCATGCCCAGTTTTCTAGTCAGCTTAACAAAATCTTCTACAACTTCGGCATCGTAATAGCTCGTAAACGGGTCTTGAACAATCAGAACATATTTACTCTTCTCTTCCGAAGATAGTCCAGACAACGCATTAAGGTCATAAGCGGATGTTAGAGATTCAATGCGTTTTTGCAAAGTAGGCACCGACAGCAAAGGCGCATCCACATAACCCACCGTCGATGCGGTTAAGCTTTTTACCCAAGATTGCTTGATTACACTGTTTACAACGCTTGGTGCTTTCGCCATTAGTGGTAGCATGGTTTCAATATTCGCCACCAAGTAATCTTTTGCAGGGCGTTGGTAGCGAGAGTGATAGATGTTTAAGAAACGAGAGCGAAAGCTCGGTACATCCACTTTAATCGGACACTGGCTGGCACACGCTTTACAAGCCAGACAGCCATTCATCGCCTCATAAACTTCATGAGAGAAATCATATTCATGACGACGGTTAATTGAATGGCGAACACGATCGATCATCGTTTTGATCGATGCTTTGCTTTCTAGCGCTTCTTTTTCAAGGTCGAGAATATCGATACCTTGCTCGGTCAACTGACGAAGCCATTCGCGAACTAAGCCTGCTCGGCCTTTAGGAGAGTGACGACGGTCAGCAGTGACTTTCATCGATGGACACATTGGTGAGCTGGTGTCGTAGTTAAAGCACAAGCCATTACCGTTACATTCCATCGCTTGCTTGAAGCTGTCACGCACTTGTACGTCAATCTGACGATCAAAATAACCACGTTTGGTGTCGGTCACTTTC
The DNA here is from genome assembly GCA_018222805.1 of Vibrionaceae bacterium. Lineage (GTDB taxonomy): Bacteria > Pseudomonadota > Gammaproteobacteria > Enterobacterales > Vibrionaceae > Vibrio. The sequence continues at coordinate 33,622 of JAAEZQ010000027.1, read as the reverse complement.
ACCAACTCTGCATCACTGTCTAACGGCGTACAGATTTTGCCCGGATTCATCTTGTTGTGTGGATCAAATGCCGCTTTAACACGACGTAGCTCAGTAAACAGCTCTTCACCAAAGAATTCTGGTCCGTATTCTGAGCGGAAACCTTTTCCGTGTTCACCCCACATCAAACCGCCGTATTTCGCTACCAGTTTAACAACTTCATCTGAGAGCTCATGCATTAACGCTTCTTGATTAGGGTCGCACAGATCCAGAGCGGGACGAACATGCAAGACACCTGCATCAACGTGGCCAAACATACCGTAATTAAGAGACTTGCCGTCAAGTAGTTCACGGAACTCGGCAATAAAATCCGCTAAGTTTTCAGGTGGAACACACGTATCTTCTGCAAACGGTACAGGCTTAGCCCGTCCTTTTGCCGCACCAAGCAGACCTACCGCTTTTTTACGCATGTTGTAAATACGGCCGATACTCGCCACATCATCACATACTTGATAGCCAATAACGCCTGCTTCTTCTGTTGCGAGCATGGTATCAAGTTTGGCCGTTAACGCCGCGACTTGAGAAGCAATCTCCTCAGCATCCTCGCCTGCGTATTCCACCATGTTGATACCAAGCATCTCTTTGTCTGGTACATCCGTGATGAGATCGCTGACCGTATGCCAAACAATGTCTTGTTTCGCGAGGTTAAGAACCTTTGAGTCAACCGTTTCTACCGACATCGCATTCGCTTGCACCATCAGTGGCGCGTTACGCAATGCCGAGTCAAAACTGTTGTATTTAACGTTCACCAGGGTGCGAACTTTAGGAATACGAGTCAGGTTTAACTTCGCTTCGGTAATAAAAGCAAGTGAACCCTCTGCACCACACAAAACGCGAGTGATATCAAAACTATCATCCTCTTCGTTAAGTGCATTTTTCAGATCGTATCCGGTTAAGAAACGGTTTAAAGGTGGGAACTTATCATTAATTTGCTGACGTTTTTCACGACAGACGGATTCGGTGACACTCAGTGCGGTTGCCGCAAACTCGCCTTCTTTTGGATAACCATGGGACAAGTCTGACTCTAAAATCGAGCCATCAGCAAATACGGCTTGGAGTGAAAGGACATGATCGGACGTTTTTCCGTATTTCAGTGATCCCTGACCAGAGGCGTCAGTGTTGACCATACCGCCGATAGTAGCGCGATTACTGGTGGATAAATCAGGTGAGAAAAAGTAACCATAAGGGCGAACGGCGTCATTTAACTGGTCCTTAATGACACCAGTTTGAACACGTACCCAGCCTTCTTCCTCATTTATCTCAAGTACTTTGTTCATGTGGCGAGATAAATCAACCACAATACCTTTCGTTAGGGACTGCCCATTAGTACCAGTACCACCACCGCGAGGTGAGAACGTGATTCGCTCGTACTTTTCTTTATTGCTCAGTTGACCAATAAGCGCAACATCTTGCGTTGTTTTAGGATGAACAACAGCCTGAGGTAACTGTTGGTACACACTGTTATCAGTGGCAACCGCGAGTCGGCTTGAATATTGGCTTTCTATATCACCGGTGAATCCAGCTTGTTCAAGCTCTTTTAAAAAAATCAGAACAAGAGGGTCGACGTCAGTTTGCGAGTGTAATCTTGGTAACATTTGCTTCCTGCCCCTACGACGCTGATCCTATCAGCTGCGGGTTATCTAATTATTTTACTCAATCCTCAAGCTGCTTTTCGAAAGAGTCTCGAGACAGGCAGTAGAGTTAGAGTGGAGTGGTTTGCTTCGGGTCTCGTCACTTTACAACATTTGAAAAAGCGATTAAATCAGAATCTCAATACAATATTGAAACTTATGCTTTATTTCTTGGCTATTAATGCCTTACATTGAGAAAAAAATCGCCTTTCTAAATGAGCTTTCAGAATGAAAAAGAATAAAGTAGTAACCACAGAAGATATCCTTTTAAAACTTTGCCAGTCAGTTTCTGGCGTCCTTACCTCTGCCACCTCATCCCAAGTAAACTATTCCGCCATGGTGCAAAAGATCAACAAAACCAGCCTTAAGCCAGATTTCGGTTGTTTTGTCTTGTTTGATGGTGGATTCACCGGCTTAGTTGTCATTAACTTTACTGCCAAAGCAGCATTAGAGATCTATACCAATTACATGCGCAATATGGGGATGCCTGAAGAAGAGCTCGCGATCTCACATACATCCGATGAAGTGGCCGATGTGCTTGGTGAACTGATGAATCAATTAGTGGGTGATTTTACCAATAAAATTCGCAAAGAGTTGCAAACAATCATCACGCAAAATCAGCCTAAAATGCTGTCACTGAATAAACAGGTGATCTTGCAGGTAGACACCAACCTTGATCGCCCACAGGCGCGCCGCGTCACCTTCTCTACCGCAAATAACAACATCTTTTACCTTGAACTCGCGATGGATAAAACCGAATTCATTCAACTTGAAGAATTTGAAATCGCAGAAGACGAAAACCCAGATGATATTCTGGAAGCCACTCGCAAAGAAATGGCAGAAAAGGAAACTCAGAAATCACACGCAACAGATGATGCCAGTGACTTACTAAACCAACTCGGCTTATAGTGCCCGACTTCGCCATTGTCCCGTAGCGATGCCAGCGAAATCTGACTTTCTAAATATGAATTAGAAACCAAACCTCGGCTCGCGGCGGGGCGCTTTGCTTCTTTAAAAAAGCATTGTATTTCGTTTTTATGTCAAAAAAGGTAATATATCTGACTTCATAAATTTTCTGCTTTCGTAACTGGTTGTCGATGGATAAACAAAAAGCCCTGAAAAAAATCGCCAAGTGTTTAGAACTGGGTAACTCTGCCAACGTCAATGAGGCCGCTAATGCCATCAAGATGGCGCACCGCCTGATGATGAAGTACGGTCTGGACAAAGATGACATTGAGTTCATCAAAATGGGGAAAACACAATCTTCCCATCTGTTACCCGCGAACATAAGTTCTACCATTTTGCGAGTGATTCGTGGCATCAACACCAAGTTTGGCGTTGAAGCGGTTCTGCTGAATCACAAAGGGCTTAAACGCGTTGAGTTTATTGGTGAAGCCGACCGTGCGATTTTCGCCGCCTTTGCGTTCGATATTATCTATCGTGAAATGAACGAAAGTACCGGCCAATTCCGTAATAGTTTTGCCGGTAGTGGCACTTCTTCAATGGAAGTAACCCGCCGCGTTAACTCATTTGTTTCTGGTTGGGTGGAAGGTGCAATTGAAAAGCTCCCAGTGATCTCTCCTGACGAAGAGTCGGCCAACAAAATCAACGACTATATCGACAAAGAATTCAAAAACATCGATCGCGAAACGTTCAAGAAACAACTTAAAGAAGCGATGAAAAACTTAACCGCAGACTATGAAGTTGGCTTGAAAAAGGGCCGAAAAGTTTCGGTGAACCGCGGTGTTGGTGGTGAGCAAGCAAGGAAAATGCTCAACAATCACTCGGAATAACCTCCTCTACAGGCTAAATAGTGTTCACTGCGTAGCAAACCCATTGATATTATTTGGCCTAAGTAAGACAATTCTTACAGTTTTCTGGTTCCATCTTACTTTCACCTAACAAAACTCGAAAACGGCTGATTAATAATTTATATCTCAATTTTATAAAGCAGCGTTTCGCCTCACTTTTATACGGAGATTTTCCTTTGAAAAAGCTGTCTATAGCACTTGCCCTAGTGCTTGCTCTTACAGGCTGTCAAGCCACTCAACGTCAAAATGCCACTACTGGTGAATACGAAACTAACTCTACGACTCTTGGAGCCTTAACTGGCGCCGTTGCTGGTGCAGCAATCGGGTTGGCAACAGGTGATAATGCGAAAGAGCGTCGTCAGCGTGCTTTGATTGGCGCTGCCGCCGGTGGTGCAACAGGTGCTGGTGTGGGTTACTACTTTGACCAGCAAGAAGCCGCACTACGTCGAGAGTTATTGAATTCTGGTGTGCAAGTCCAACGTGTTGGTGAAAACCAGCTTCTGCTTCGTATGGAAAACGGCATCGGCTTTGCTTCAGATTCTTACCAACTTGATTACGGCATCCATAACACCCTTCGTGGTGTCGCTCGTATCCTTGTTGAATACCCAGATACCAGCCTTGTGATTGACGGATACACTGACAGCACAGGCAGTGAGTCACACAACCAGTCTCTATCTGAAAATCGAGCAGAATCGGTACGTCAGTTCCTGATTCAACAAAATGTTGCGCCTGGCCGTGCAATTGCACGCGGCTACGGTGAACGTAACCCACTTTGTTCAAATCAAACAACCGAAGGCCGCGCATGTAACCGTCGCGTTGAAATCCAAATCTTGCCTCTGAAGTGATTTGATAGCACCATTAGGTAATTACGGATAATTACCGGAGCAGGCCTAGAAACGACTTCTAGGCCTGACATATCAATGTCTTTCAGAACCGTCTTTAGCTTTATCTTGAGCACTTGCTTCTCAGGCCTCGTATTCGCCTCACAGCCCCCTCCTTCTGCGGAAGAGCAATTTAAACTGGCCATGAAGACAGACTCTACGCCGCCGGCAGAAATTCGCTACTGGTTAGAACAATCCGCAAACCAAGGCTACCTACCCGCGCAAAAACAGTTAGCGGAAGATTTAACTCAGGGACTAACGGGTTCAGTATCCTACCCCCAAGCCGCCTACTGGTTTAGTTCAATAGCTCTGAGTGACCCAACAGATGGCGGTTACGCCCTTGCTAGTTTTTTGGAAATGCACCAGAAAAACATAACCACCGATGATTTAATCGAAGCATGGTATCAACTTGCCGCAAAGCAAAACAAAGATGCAGAAACCGCGTATAACCATTTCCTTGAGCAACGTTTTAATCAGCTAAGAGCCAAACAAGTAGCTGCAATTACTGAGTTGGACCAAAGCGTCGCTGAAGCGCTACCAATACAATCAAACCGGAATAACCAAGCGAAAGGGTTGAGCGTCGAGACGATTCTTGCGATTGGTATCTGTGGATTGATGCTAATCGCTGGCTGGTTTGGGTACAAAAAACAACAACGGAACCGCAAACTTCAATTGGTTGATGAATACAATCGAACCCGACAGCTGGATTTACAGGTGAAAGAGCTGGAGTTCACCAATAGGCAATTAAATCACCAGTTAGAGCAGGTATTTAGGGAGTTTAAGAAAGCCAAATCTGAATCAGCCCCCCATGATCTGACCATTGCCTGTGCTATGTTTGGTTACACTCCGAATTCGCTTCCGGAACCTCAAGCGATAAAGCTACGTTATCGTCAATTATCCAAGCTTTACCATCCCGACGCTCGAGGAAGTGAAGCTGAGATGAAACGTCTGAATAAAGCCTTTAGAATAATCACACAAAATGTTACAAAAGCGTAAAAATCACAAGGCCATTAGAAGCCACAACCTCTCACCCCCCCACAAACAGGTCACTGCAATCGATTTCCCTCTCAAAAAAATTAACAGACATTTAACCTAACCCACTTACTTGTGTCATAATGCGCTGCGAAAAATAGCACCTAAAGACTCAAATTTTTCTAGGTGGGGAGAAAAATCAATGTTCACTGAAGAAGGCACCTGTGATTGGTGTAAAAAACCAGCTCTTATCACGCGACATGACTATTTAGATGGTAAACATCATAACTCATGCAAATCTTGTTACGATATGGCAAAAATCGATGTCCGCCTATTTAACCAAGGTGAAATGCAAATGCGTGAGCGTTTGACTCAACGCGCAAGCTGAGAAAACCCAAACAACGGAACTGATTTCTAAAGGCGCCACAAAGGCGCTTTTTTGTTACCTGCTAATTTCCACCGCCTTGGCCCCCCCTAACACAGTAACAAGTACTGTATAGACTGTTCACAGCTACTTTATATACAGTGCTTTTCTTAACTTGATACCTAACTAATACTGTTAGTTACTTCACATTTCATAAGCCGTACCAAACATATCATCTAGAATTAACTTCTTTACATTTCATAATCTTAAATAGAAACCCCAACAAAAAGACGCAAATACATTGCCTTAAAAAGCATAAAAACCAGTTGATCGATGTCCTAAAACAAACTACTGTATATACACACAGCATGCATAAAGGAACAGTATGATGCAGCTACACGGTCAAACTCAAACATACTCTCGTTACAATGTACTGGCACAAGCTACTCAGCCTATGGACGTTTCTGATCAGCTTCTTTCTAAGTTGGCTGTACTGTCTCAGCAGAAACAATGGATCTTATTTACTTCCGAGTGTCCTCGTCCCGATTTTGATCAGCTCACTGCTTCCAATATTTGTTGTAAAAACGTCATTCAGATGAAGCCATCCCAACAGCTTTCTGAAGTTCAAATTGTGATTAAAGCGATCCGTTCAGGTAACGCGAGTGCGGTCGTTGCATCCAATGACATTGCTCCAATGAATCAATCCATGCTGCGTGACATTGGCCAACGTTATCAGTGTGAAGTCTTTTTCGTCGAAGGCAGAGTAAACCAGTATCACTAACAAGATCGACGTTATCCATCCTGCATCTCGCCTCCTTTCGAAGGGGGCTTTTTTTACCTACTACTGAGAGAATTAATAAATTAAGCAAACGTTTGCTTTTTCTCTGGCGAGTTAAAATAGTTCTGGTATGATGCCCACATTCGATTTATTCAGCTGCTTACTTTAGCTGAATATCTTCTCTTTATGACGTTTGATTAAGATGATAGGAATGTCGCAATGAGCCTTGCTAATCAAGTACTTGCCGTCAATGACGACCTGCCAATTCGCACTCACAAACCCGTTCACAGCGGTAAAGTTCGTTCAGTTTACTGGTTAACTGAAGAAGACAGCGCCCGCCTGATCAAAGAAAAAGGATACGACGTTGCTCCAGACGCGCCTCTGGCGATTATGGTGATCAGTGACCGTATTTCTGCTTTTGATTGTATTTGGCATGGTGAAGGCGGTCTGAAAGGTGTGCCGGGTAAAGGTGCCGCGTTAAACGCCATCTCGAACCACTGGTTTAAACTATTTAAAGACAACGGCCTGGCTGATAGCCATATCTTAGATATTCCTCACCCGTTCGTTTGGATCGTGCAGAAAGCAAAACCAGTTAAAATTGAAGCGATTTGCCGTAAGTACATCACAGGTTCAATGTGGCGTGCATACGCAAATGGTGAACGCGAGTTCTGTGGCATTCAGCTTCCTGAAGGTTTGCAAAAAGACAGAGCTCTACCAGAGTTATTGATGACTCCTTCTACAAAAGGCATTTTAACAGGCATTCCGGGCGTACCAGAAGCGGACGACGTGAACATCACGCGTAAGAACATCGTAGATAACTTCGAAGCGTTTAACTTCTCTAGTGCCGAAGATATTGCACTGTACGAAAAGCTATTGAAAGAAGGCTTTAATGTAATCAGCAATGCGCTAGAAGCGATTGACCAAATCTTCGTCGATACGAAGTTTGAGTTTGGTTATGTTCACGATGCAGCAGGCAAAGAAAAACTGATTTACATGGATGAAGTGGGCACACCAGATTCTTCACGTATTTGGGATGCAAAAGAGTATCAGGCGGGTAATATCGTTGAGAACTCAAAAGAAGGTTTCCGTCAGTTCCTGTTGAACCACTTCCCTGACCCAGATATCTTGCTGAATAAAGAGCGTATGCCTGAGCGTGAAGCACTGGCTCGTGATAACGAACTGCCAGTTGAATCATTGATGGACATTTCGAAGACTTACATTGGTATTGCAGAAAAGATCACTGGCAAACCAATCACGCTGAGCGAAAATCCTAAAGCTGAGATCATTGACGTGCTTGCCAAAGAGTACGGTTTAATCGACTAAACCATTCGATAGCGACACTCAAGGTTCTGATACAAAAAGTCCGCATCAATGCGGACTTTTTTCGAGCTACTTTCAACCAAACTAGCTAATATCTAACGTAACACCATCGGTTGTCGAGGCTGATTTCGTCGTTACTTGATAATCCATTTCTTTAACAGTAGAAACAAAATACCAAGTGGACTGCGCATTTTCAGCCGTAAATGTCACTCGCATAAAGCCTCGTTGTTTAATATCCGTCCACTCTAGCTCTGAGACTAATTGCGGCAAACTAAACTCCATCTGTGCAATCACTGCTGGGTCCAGTGCCAAATACTCTTCCAAACCTGGTGAACTGACTGAGCACGTTGCAAATTCAACGCCGACAGGAGTACCAGAAATGTCATGTAAAGCACTCGCCCAAGCATTGTGCGTATCGCCAGCCAAACATACAAAGTGACCAGCACTGGCATTCGCCAACTGGTAAACTTTTTCTCGCTCTACGTAGTAACCATCCCAAGCATCCAGGTTATAGGGTAAGGACACAGGATCTGAACTTGGGTCAGACAGATAGTTCATAATTGCAGTGTTCACTGCCAACAAAGCCGCAGCTTTCTGATCTTCTGTCGCGGTAAAAAGTTGGAACATCGCTGTCATGACAGAGCTCGGTAACTCCATTTTAGACATCAGAACCTGTTGCCCGAGTACATTCCATTTGGCATTACGCGTCGTAAATTCGTTTATTAACCAAGCCAGTTGGTCAGAGCCCAACAGTTCTCTGTCGACACTTCGAGACTCAGCGACTAAGCCTGCAATGGCTTCTATGCTTGGTTCGCTCAATGAAAAGTAATCCAATGGCTCATCACGACCAACTAATCGAGTATCGAGCATCATCAAGTTGACTAAGTTGCCAAATGAAAACTGACGATAAATCAGCATGCTTGAGTAGCTATTCTCTCTTACAGGCAACCACTCAGTCCACGCAGCCGCTGCCGCTGCGCGTCGATCATTAAAGCTTCCTTCATCATCTTGATGGTTTTCGGCGCCTTCTTTCCACGCATCATTCGCGAGTTCATGGTCATCCCATACCGCGATCATCGGTAATTTCGCATGTAGCGCTTGCAGATCAGCATCTTGGCGATATTGGGCGTATCGTTTTCGGTAGTCACCTAAAGTCACGCACTCTGTGCCTTTACTTGCCACTCGATCTAAGGTCTCGGCATCTTCGCTGGCATACCCACCAGCACCATATTCATAGATGTAGTCCCCTAAATGAAGCACCACATCAAATGAAGCCTCTTCGTGCTGATTTAAAATCTCGCGATAAACATTGAAATACCCAGCCGGATAGTTTGCGCAAGAAACAACAGCCATTGATACCTGTGCGACACTTTCATCCGGTAGGGTTCTAGTCTCTCCGACTCCACTTACCACCTCACCAACCATAAAACGGTAGTAATAGTGCGCATTTGGGCTAAGGTTTTGAACGTCGACTTTTACGGTAAAATCACGGCTTGTATCCGTAGTGAACACACCACTTTGTATCACATCTGAAAAGCCCTCATCTGAGGCGACTTGCCATGTCACATCAACATAGTCAGCACCCGTGGTAACACGCGTCCATATGATGACTTGAGTTTGAGTCGGATCGCCACTGGCGACGCCATGTTCAAAGGTGACCACTACTAATTCAGAACTATCACTACCACAGCCGATCAGCCCGGTAGCCACGGCGGTTGAAGAGACGGCTTTCATAAAATCTCGACGAGAAAAAGACATACTCACTTCCTTTTTGATTGATTATTGCTTTTTATCTAACTGACCATAGCGGATGAACATTTGCTTACCTGAGATTCATCAAAGATAAGTGACTAACTCATACCACCGACAATCTGGTCTAATCAGTTGCCTAAAAACAATAAGTTAGAAGCGAGTTATGACAATTAGATTGCTGCGCCTAAAGAACATGTTAAATATAGTGCATGTAGGATCTATCGGTGACGTTGATAATTTGAGTGGCCATTACAGAGACTGGCAGTTTTACGCGAAGGAAAAGCAGTAGTGTTTAGTGATGACGGGTAGTAGAGCGATCCAGAAAGTGATCGCTCTAACCATGCATAGATAAGGGCAGGTTTACAGTTTGATGTTTAGAATCTCTTGTTCAGTTGTGTCAACTTTCAGGTGGCTTCGCGACTCAATGTACTCTATCTGCTTTAAGTCTAACGAATAAGGCATGACAATACGCAGTTCATCGATCCCCTCACCTTTAGCCAATCGAGTTAACTCGACCAGATTCGACTCGTCACTATGACGGGAGGACATCGACTTTAAGGCTGCGTCCCATAAACGGTCTTCTGGTTTGCTGAGCTCTGCAAGGTTCTTTTTCCACATCAAACCGAAAATGGGAGCGATAGTGGCAAACGCTTCTAGAAAGGTCCACCTCTTACTGGCGGTAACTCCTAAAAAACTGGTGTAGTCGAATTCAATGCACGTTTTTTTATGTTGATCCACTTTATGCTCCGACACTCGAAATGATATATACCAAATATCGTTCAACTATTTTGATATATCAATGAGATATAAAAGAATGGTCTTTTATGCCCTAGTTTATGGGCAAAAGGAAATATTAAAACCAGCCTTGTAACAAGTAATGTACAGCTTTTCTATATGCGCAACCAATTGATTAATATTTAAAATTAAAAATAAACAATTACATGGATATTATGAATATAAATACTTAACCAACAGGTATTCATACTGGAAATGATTGCGTATAACAAAGATACCAAATCGTTCTTACTTCACATCAATAACTCGGCTGGCTTTTTTATATTGGACTTTCCAACCCGACCAACGTGGCAGTTCCCAGCGCTTTGGATCGCCCTTTCTACTTCCTTCACTATAAACAACATGGACGAGCTTGCGACTGGCGAAGTACTCAACATCAAGCTTAAGCTCTGCAAGGAATAATTTCAGAGGGAATTTCTGAGCAAAATCCTCGTATTCCCATTCAGGAACCCCATCAAAAGGCAAATCATCAGCATCGAAGAGTTCCATGTCTTCAACTGACTCAACACCCAATGTATGAAGCTGCTCAGTTAACCACCCTGAAAACGTCAATGATTCCATAGCAGCAAGATCTATTGTTTGTTGATTTAGTCCAAGTGCGTTATATAACTTCCAATGCAGAATTTGCTGTTTTCTTAATGGTGCAAAGCCCGGTATTAAGGTTTCATCTTCAATCATCTCAACGATAGACTGAATGGCAACTTCCCCTTGTAACGCCTGATATTGAGTTACGACGGTGCGGCCTGCATACACCAAGCTCATGGTTGCCCGTGGTATTTCTTCTTCATAGTTAGTTTCACCTTGTTGCCACTCTCCCAAGCTAAGGTCTTTAATGAGCGACAGCGGAACTGGCATCATCACCGAAGCAAGATTAAGTGTCTGCTTAATACCTCTGCCGGGCACACTATGGCTATCCAAAACTAACGCAGCCTCTTCTTTTTCAGGAAAACGGCTATTGCGCCCTACCACCATTTCCATAACGCCGTTACCTAATGCATCTCGGCGACGCACTCTGCGTACAAACACCAGTTCAGGGTGAATTTCCGCTATGGCATAGCAGAGTGAGTCACGCCTATATCTTGATGCGACTTCCAGTTGCGGCAAATCGAATAGTTCCCGCATTTGCTTAGCTAGTCCTTGCGCTTCTTCTAGCACACTTGAATCTACTGAGATCCCCGATATCTTGTCACCGCGAACTAAACGAATCATCAGAGAAGCATCACATCCCGTCGGCTCCTCTAACGCCAATGCTTCGGCAACGTCACCACTTTGCAATTGATATAGCTGGGCTGGGACCGATAACGCGGCTGCTAGATCAACCATGGCTTCTTTTTCGGGTCTGGTCTGAATACGGGTCACTAAGTCGGCAAACAAGGCATCAATCGGCAATGGATACACTTTTCTGCCATGTTCAGTAACCTCACCTTGGTCATCAACCGCTTCCATGGCTTTCAAGTTGTCAAACGCCAAGTGTAGTGATTTTTCTGGGATACTATCGAGAAAAGGCAAGTCTGCTAGGCGATATCCACAACAAGCAGCAGCTAACATGGGCTCTACTAATTCTTCTCGATGAAGTTCTGGCGGCGTTATTAACTCTAAAGGCGCATTTTCTCCGTACAGTCTTATGCACGTCCCTTCCGCAACACGACCTGCACGTCCCATTCGTTGTTCAGCACTGACTCTGGAAATGTTGCTTAACGTTAGTGCGGTGCGACCATTACGCTGCACCGTTCGTCTTTCGAGTCCACTATCAATCACGACTCGAATATTTGGGATGGTGAGTGACGTTTCAGCGACATTCGTTGCGAGCACGACTTTTCGCTGGCTTTGAATAGTCAATGCTCGGTGTCGCTCTTCGTCACTCACAGAAGCATGAAGCTTTACCACCAACACATGTTCCAGACTTTGCAGCATCTGGGCACACTGAGTGATCTCTTTACGACCAGGAAGGAACACCAGAATGTCGCCCTCTTCATCCTCCAACGCTTCTTTTACTGCTCGAACGACATCATTCTCACAACCTTTTTTGTTCGGAAGATAACGGCTATCAGTGCTTCGATATGTTACTGAAACGGGGAAACAACGGCCTTCAGAGCGAAGACGTTTAGCCTGTAAATAATGAGCAAGCTTCTCACCCTCTAAGGTGGCGGAAGTGACGATGAGACGATGGTGGTTTTCCTGTTTCAAAATAGCAGTAAGGAGATCAATGTCCCAGCGGCGTTCATGAAATTCGTCGACCATTACGATATCGAAGCTCGCCAATTTATCTTCTGCAAACCAACGCAACGCGACACCCGGCGTAACAAATACCACTTCCGTATTCTCATCAAAATAGGAGTGCAGTTTAATCGCATACCCAATTTTTCTACCTACTGGCTCACCCGATTGCTGCGCGAGAAACTCGGCTAATGACGTGCAAGCAATTCGACGTGGCTCAATAACTAAAACGCGGCCATGACCAGCAGCCCATAAAGGTAAACGAGTTGATTTACCAGAACCTGTTTCAGCTTCCACAACAAGATGATTGTGTTTCAGGTTGTGATCAAATTCTTCTTTTAGGGTATCGATAGGTAGTAGAGACATAAGATATGGTTTTTGTTCTGATAGTGAGGAGCATTATACCCAAATAACGTCGAGATACATGGTTCAGAGATAGTCGGGCGTTGTTGAAACCTTCTGTCTGATATCTGTTGAGTATATATTTCCATCAGAAGTGCATTTTTTTGCAACATTACCTTGATGAGTATCAACGAATGTTTACAACTAAAGACTTAAACCGTTAAAATTTGGCGCGCATCCTTCAACCCTACATAAGGCACCTAATGAACAACGATAAACGCCCGCTATATATCTCGTATGCGGGGCCCGCTCTTATGGCAACCCCTCTTTTGAACAAAGGCAGTGCATTTTCTGCTGAAGAACGCAGTTCATTCAATTTAGAGGGCTTGCTACCTGAAGCCACTGAAACCATACAGGAACAAGTAGAGCGTGCTTACCAGCAATACAAAGGTTTCGAAAGTGACATGGATAAACACATTTATCTACGTAACATTCAAGATACCAACGAAACTCTGTTCTACCGCTTAGTACAAAACCACGTGACTGAGATGATGCCAATCATCTACACTCCTACCGTTGGCGCAGCGTGTGAGAACTTCTCCAATATTTACCGTCGCGGCCGTGGCCTTTTCATTTCTTATCCTAATCGTGACCGTATTGATGATCTGCTAAATAACGCAGCAAACCATAACGTAAAAGTTATTGTTGTTACCGACGGTGAACGTATTCTAGGTTTGGGCGACCAGGGTATCGGTGGTATGGGCATTCCTATCGGTAAGCTTTCTCTGTACACCGCATGTGGTGGTATTAGTCCAGCTTACACACTACCAATCGTACTGGATGTCGGCACTAATAACCCGCAGCGCTTAGCTGACCCAATGTATATGGGCTGGCGCCACCCTCGTATCACGGGTGCAGAGTACGATGCGTTTGTTGAAGAATTCATTCAAGCGGTACAACGCCGCTGGCCTGATGCTTTAATCCAGTTCGAAGATTTTGCACAAAAGAATGCAATGCCTCTTCTTGAGCGTTATAAAGATCGTATTTGTTGCTTCAACGACGACATCCAAGGCACAGCCGCGGTTACTGTTGGCTCACTGCTTGCGGCATGTAAAGCAGCTGGCACTAAGCTTTCTCAGCAACGTATTACCTTCTTGGGTGCAGGCTCTGCAGGGTGTGGTATCGCAGAAGCAATCATCGCTCAAATGGTTTCAGAAGGCATTTCTGACCAGCAGGCTCGTTCTCAGGTTTACATGGTCGACCGTTGGGGCTTATTACAGGAAGGCATGCCTAACCTTCTAGACTTCCAACAGCGATTAGTACAGATGCATGAGAACACTAAAGAGTGGGAAAATGAAGGTACTGGTTACTCACTACTAGACGTAATGCGTAACGCGAAACCGACAGTACTTGTTGGTGTATCTGGTGCTCCAGGCCTATTCAGCCAAGAAGTCATCGAAGAGATGCACAAACACTGTAAACGCCCTATCGTGTTCCCGCTATCAAACCCAACCAGTCGTGTAGAAGCCACACCAAACGACATCATTCGTTGGACAAATGGCGAAGCGTTGGTTGCGACGGGTAGCCCATTCGCTCCAGTTGTACACGAAGGAAAAACCTACCCGATTGCTCAGTGTAATAACAGTTATATCTTCCCTGGTATCGGCCTGGGTGTTCTTGCTGTTAACGCAAAACGCGTCACTGATGAAATGCTAATGGAATCTAGCCGCGCACTAGCATCCTGTTCTCCTTTGGCGATTAATGGTCATGGTGCGCTTCTTCCACCATTGGAAGAGATTCACCTAGTATCGAAGAAAATTGCTTTTGCTGTCGCTAAAAAAGCCATTGAACAAGGTGTGGCACTAGAAATCACCGATGAAGCACTTCATGTCGCGATTGAACAGTCCTTCTGGCAACCAGTTTACCGCCGTTATAAGCGAACAGCGTTCTAAATTTAACCGCAAAAGAACAACTCGCCTAATAATTAGCCCCTAACACATAGGGGCTTTTGTTTTTTAAGCATTTTTTTATCATCCTAACCGTATTTTGGCACAAATGGGCTTCTCTCTTTTTGTTTGTATCAGATATGATGAGACATACACTTTCATTTAAGGATATAAAACGTTTTGTTGTTTTCTCGTATAAGGTCAAAGTGGATGCTTAAATTTACATGGAAGCGACTTGCTTTGATTTTGTCGATCGCTGTATTTGGCCTGCTGCTCTCCGTTATCGCCATCGACAGATGGGTGGTACTGCAAGCTAAAGAGAACATTTTTACTGACTACGAGCAAATACCTCAACATGAGGTAGCCGTCGTGCTCGGTACGAGTAAATACATCGGAAAGATCCTCAATACTTATTACACCCATCGCATCAACGCCGCTATTGAGCTTTACGACCAAGGTAAAGTGAAACAATTTTTGCTCAGTGGTGACAACGCCCACCGCTCTTATAATGAGCCATGGACAATGAAACGTGACCTGCTCAAAGCAGGTGTACCAGAAGAATTCATTCATCTCGACTACGCTGGTTTTCGTACGCTCGATTCGATTGTACGTGCGAAAAAGATATTTGCTTCTGAACGATTCCTGATTGTGACCCAGCGTTTCCACTGTGAACGCGCACTATTCATCGCCAATGCTTACAGCATAGACGCACAATGTCTTGCGGTTGCCGGACCTGTCACAAACAAACAGAAAACATCTATGCGCATGCGCGAACTGCTTGCCCGAGTGAAAGCATTCCTCGACCTTTACGTGATTGATACACAGCCAAGGTTCCTTGGACCTCAAGAACCGATTGTTGCTGTCAAAGAGCCCATCGAGCCAAGACAAGTCCCAGTGGAATAGACAATCAAGCCAACTTATGGCCTTAATTATACTTCTATAAAAAGAATGGGTAGCAATCTACCCATTTCTAATTCTCGACATCACATTTTCATATTTGCTCTACGATTCAAGCCAAACTTAGCTACCCATTCAATGTAACATTTAATCAATAAATAAATACAAGTCAGTTACTTTGCCATAAAAAACCGACAAAAAGGCAATGAATAAGGAGCACACCCCATGACCGCACTCGCTGTGACATTGAAGAACTGGTTCTTCACTCGCAACAGCATGATATTGAACGCAAATATCCTGCTATTCATTATCTTGTTTAATACCCTACCCTTTGAGCCACAAGTCGTAACCGGCATTAGCATCTTAGTTTTTGTTGCTATTTTGTGGTTAACGGAAGCAATTCACGTAAGTATTACAGCATTGCTGATACCGTTACTTGCCGTGTTCTTAGGCGTGTTTAATACACAAGCCGCACTCAACAACTTTTCTAACTCAATCATCTTCTTGTTCTTAGGTGGTTTTGCTTTAGCGGCAGCGCTGCATAAACAAAAGTTAGACCAAGCTATTGCCGATAAGGTGTTGCTATTAGCACAAGGAAAAATGTCGGTGGCCGTCTTTATGCTGTTTGGTGTGAGTGCGGGTTTGTCGATGTGGATTTCGAACACGGCGACCACTGCAATGATGCTTCCGCTGGTACTTGGCGTAATGAGCAAACTGGATGGCGATAAAAACCATCGCACATTCTTATTCGTTCTGCTTGGTATCGCGTACAGCGCATCAATCGGTGGTATTGCCACACTCGTTGGTAGCCCACCCAATGCGATTGCAGCGGCCGAAGTAGGACTCAACTTTACCGAGTGGATGAAGCTTGCTCTACCAATCTCACTATTATTGATGCCAGTTGCGGTTCTGGTTCTGTACATCATGACAAAACCTGATTTGAGCCATAAGTTTGAACTTGACCACAAGCCAGTCGAGTGGACGAATGGCAAGAAAGTCACTTTGGCGATTTTCCTCTTGACCGTCACCCTATGGATTTTTAGTAAGCCAATCAATGCGATGCTAGGTGGTTTTGCGAAATTTGATACGCTGGTGGCAATTGGCGCAATCCTTCTTCTGGGCGCATCTCGTGCAGTTGAATGGAAAGACATTGAAAAAACAACCGACTGGGGCGTATTGATTCTGTTCGGTGGTGGTATTTGTTTAAGTAACGTCTTGAAAGAGACTGGCACCAGTGTTTTCTTAGCGCACAGCTTGTCAGGCTTTCTGGAACAGGCTGGCGTTCTGCTGACGATTCTTGCCGTGGTTGCCTTCGTCGTATTTTTGACCGAATTTGCCAGCAATACCGCAAGTGCAGCGTTGCTAGTACCCGTTTTTGCAACCATTGCTGAAGCACTAGGAATGTCCCCAGTCATTCTTTCAGCACTGATTGCTGTCGCAGCTTCGTGCGCCTTTATGCTACCAGTGGCAACACCACCAAACGCGATTGTATTCGGTACGGGTCACATCAAGCAAAAAGAGATGATGCGTATAGGTCTTGTGCTGAACATTGCGTGTATTGGTGTACTAACACTGTTCGCTTGGCTTTTCTGGTAAGCATAGAAATTCAATTGGCACTACACTGCTGTACCTCGTTGTTTAGTTCCCCCCTAAGTGATGTACAGCAGTTTCCCGACGGGTGGCCAAGTTGGCCACCTTTTTCTATTTTAGTGCCCAAAGCTTAAAGTTACTGTGCCTGCAGTGTTGTTGGCCTTAAGTTAACTTCATAACGGTTGCAACCATTACGCTTAACGGTGTAGAGAATAAAAATTACCGATAAAAATGTAACCAAAAGGTTTCTAAATTCGATCAACATAGGCTTCTACCCTGCCCCTCACTTAGCATTCGGTATATACTGTGCAAAAACACAATACTGAGTAATGTTATGTCTTTAATTGCAACTGGTACGCTGAACAAAATGCGTGCTTCTTTGGATGGTGCAGTAAGTTACCGTCTTCCCGTAGGTGATGAAGAAATTGACCTTTCTCCATTCCTTGGTCAAACGTTAACGCTTACTCACACTGGCAATATTTTCTGTTGTTCTTGTGGCAAGAAAACCAAAAAGAGCTATTCGCAAGGTCACTGCTTTGTCTGCATGAGGAAGTTAGCGAGTTGCGATATGTGCATCATGAAGCCCGAAACCTGTCACTACGACCAAGGCACTTGTCGAGAGCCACAATGGGGTGAAGAAAACTGTATGGTGGATCACTTCGTGTATCTGTCAAACACATCAAGCCTTAAAGTCGGTATCACTCGCCACACTCAAATCCCGACTCGCTGGATTGATCAGGGCGCGACACAAGGCTTGCCTATTTTTAAAGTGAAAACTCGTCATATTTCTGGCTTGATTGAAGTCGAACTGGCCAAACATATTGCCGATAAAACCAACTGGCGCACTTTGCTTAAAGGTGACGGAGAACCAATTGCCCTTCAAGACCGATTTGCGGAACTACTTCCTTTGGTGGAAGAAAAAATCGCCGAGATCAAGCAGCAATATGGTGAGGATGCAATCGAAGTGTTAAGTGAGAACATCACTGATCTTAGCTACCCAGTGCAACAGCACCCGACTAAAATCACCTCTCATAACTTCGACAAGAACCCTGTTGTAACAGGCACTCTGCAAGGTATTAAAGGTCAATACCTGATTTTCGACACTGGTGTCATCAACGTGCGAAAGTTCACGTCTTATGAAGTCGAAGTCAGCGCATAAAAACTGACAACACTGGTATGCTTTGCATATAAAAAAGCTCGAGCATTACGCTCGAGCTTTTTGTTTTGCTATTTGGGTTTACTATGCGTCAAGAATACTTTCAAGCACATCAAACAACATATCCACTTCTTCAAGCGTGTTGTAATGCATACAACCAATCCGGACAACACCGCCGGTTTCCTCCAGCCCGAGCTGACGCACTAAACCCAGCGCGTAAAAATGCCCGTTCCAGACACAGATATTGTGTTCACCCAGAGTTTTAGCAATAAACTCTGGCGAGTATTTGTCGAAAGTCAGTGCAAAAGTTGGCGTGCGAAGTTGCGTATATTCCTTATCGATACCATGCAGTTTGACACCTTCTAGGGCATCTAATCGCTGCAAGAAACGTTCGCTCAAACGCTGCTCATGTTGAGTGTAAAGTGCATAGCTTTGCTCAAGTCTTTGGCGAAGTGGTAAACCTTCTTCACCAAACTGCGCTAAGTATTCTACGGCCGCTGTTACGCCAGCTAAGCCTTCAAAACTTTGCGTCCCTGTTTCAAATCGACCAGGGCCGATATTTGTTGCGGGCTCAACTTTATATGGACGGATGCAATGTAACCATTGATCAGCGACGTAAGCGATTCCAACGTGTGGCCCGAAGAACTTGTAGGCAGAACACGCAAGGAAATCACAACCTAACGCCTGAACATCAACGAGATGGTGTGGCGCATAGTGCACTGCGTCGACGTAAACTTGAGCGCCAACTTGATGTGCCATTTCCACAACACTTTGAATATCGACAATTGACCCTGTGGTATTAGAAGCGTAAGTGACTGCAACCAAACGCGTTTTGTCAGACAACAAGCTTTGAAGATGTTCAAGATCAAGTGTACAGTCATCCTCATTGATACGAACCTGATGAACGACTGCCCCTTTGTCTTCAGCGGCTTGCTGCCAGCTAGAAACATTTGAATAATGATCTAAGGCAGAAACGATAATTTCATCGCCCTCTTGCCATTCTCGGCTGATCGCACGACTTAATTGGAAAGTCAGCGACGTCATATTCGCACCAAACACAATATTGCCAGAGGATGGTGCATTCAGTAGTGCTTGAGCCGATTCACGAGCGCTTTGCATAACGTCAACCGTCTTTTGACTGGAAAAGTAATGTCCACCCAAATTGGAGTTGTAGTAACCAAGGTAAGCCACCATAGCGTCAAGAACTGACTGTGGCACTTGTGAGCCACCTGGGCCGTCAAAGAACGTAACGGGTCTATCGTTATGGTACTGTGCTAACGCAGGAAACTGCTGTCTGATTTGATTAAGATTGAAGTTCATTACGCTTGTCCGTTGCCGTAAGTACAAATACATCCATATGGCCAGCTTTATCGTCAATCACAGAGCGGATCGGACAGGCGTTATGCCAAAGCTTACTGTCTGCCAACATTGCTACCTCACCATTTTCAAGAACTTTACGGAAGAATGGTGCTTGGTTGTGGCTGCTGTATAGCATGATATCGCCACCAATGATGTTGTGACGACCCACGCCTACCATTGCAATGTGATCAAAGCCATCTTGGTGAACACCTTCAGGTGCTACTTGAGTCTCATCTTCAAAGGCGGTGATGCGGATTTGGTGAATTTCGATTTCTTGTCCATTCACTAGATGATTCGCGTTGACAAACAACTCACACATTTCTCTAAAGCCTTCGCTATCCAGAATATTCTTTTCGATAGGCTCAAATTGACGGACAACATCGCCTTGGAATCGATTGATATCTGAAGATTGCACAAAGCTATTTTTATTTAAATCGACGACCTGTCCATTTTCAAAACGTACAACAGAATAACGTCTTAGTCGGTATTGGCCATCAGCATGCTCTGTGTGTGGAAGCGTTTCGAATGATGGTGAAAGTTGCTCAATTGCTGCCATGCTGAGCTGGGTTAAATGTAGAGTATTCTCGCGTGAATGTAACATCATTCTCTCCTTTAATGAGGCACATTTGATTAACATTTAATTTACACAATAGATTACGCAAATATTCTGCAATTACCAGCTTATTAGGTCGATAGCTTCAACAAATCTACAAAAACGCGATAAATAACCACCCCACCCTCAAAAGTTAGATTCATGTTTCATTTTTTAACTTTAACAGCATTTGAAACTAGACAACTCTGCTAGTAATAGAATTTTATGCTAGACGATGAATGCTCTACTACTTCTGAGTAAGTTCTAATCTATAACCAATTATTCGATCTCTATCTTGGTTTATGCTTTTAAAGCTATAAGAATTTCCATACAATCGAAGGAAATGTTCAGCCCTTTTTGGAGCCATAATGAGCGACGTAAAACATTGTAAACTATTAATTCTCGGTTCTGGCCCTGCGGGTTACACAGCGGCAGTATATGCTGCTCGTGCCAATCTCAACCCAGTGCTTGTGACGGGAATGCAACAAGGTGGTCAGCTGACCACAACAACAGAAGTTGAAAACTGGCCTGGCGATGCGGAAGGCTTAACAGGTCCTGCGCTAATGGAACGCATGAAAGAACATGCTGAGCGCTTTGAAACTGAAATCGTGTTTGACCACATCAATGAAGTTGAATTATCTCAGCGTCCTTTCCGTCTTAAAGGTGATTCTGGTGAATACACCTGTGATGCATTAATCATCTCAACAGGTGCGTCAGCAAAATACTTAGGCCTCGATTCTGAAGAAGCCTTTAAAGGCCGTGGGGTTTCTGCTTGTGCAACCTGTGACGGTTTCTTCTACCGTAACCAGAAAGTGGCTGTTGTAGGTGGTGGTAATACTGCGGTTGAAGAAGCGCTTTACCTATCAAACATCGCATCTGAAGTACACCTGATTCACCGCCGTGACTCTTTCCGCGCTGAAAAGATCTTAGTGAACCGCCTGATGGATAAAGTGGAAAACGGCAACATCATTCTTCATACCGATCGTACCCTTGATGAAGTTCTTGGGGACGATATGGGCGTTACTGGTGTTCGCATTAAAGATGTAAACTCAGATGCCACTGAAGATATCGATGTAATGGGTGCGTTTATTGCGATCGGCCACCAGCCAAACACGCAAATTTTTGAAGACCAGCTTGAGATGAAAGATGGCTACATCATCGTTAAATCTGGTTTAGAAGGTAACGCTACGCAAACCAGTATCGAAGGTGTATTTGCGGCAGGCGACGTGATGGATCATAACTACCGTCAAGCAATCACTTCAGCGGGTACAGGCTGTATGGCAGCATTGGATGCAGAACGCTTCCTTGACGCACTGAATGACAAATAACTTTTCATATTTGTGCCATATCCTTAAAACCCAGCGGTATTCCCGCTGGGTTTTCTTTTGTATACTACCGCCTCATTAAAACAATTATTATTAAGCCTTTACAATGGATAAGAAAAAGCATAGCAGCTTGAACAAGTGGCTTAAGCAACAAAGTAAGTTAGCCAAGCGCTGGCTTATGATTGCTATCGGCCTAGGCGTACTTTCAAGCGTGTTTTTATTGGCTCAAGCAGCCCTGCTCGCCTCTATTCTTCATCAATTGATCATCGAACAAGTCGACAAAAGTGAACTCATTTGGCACTTTGTCGGACTGGGTGGAACCGTTATTGGTCGTGCAGCCTGTACTTGGGGCCGCGAAATCGCTGGTTATCGTTGCGGTGAACAAATCAGAGTTTATATTCGTCAACTTATTTTAGATAAAGTCCACAAGTTGGGGCCTGCATATATCAAAGGTAAACCAGCAGGTAGTTGGGCGACGCTGATCTTAGAGCAAGTAGAAGATATGCAAGATTTCTTCTCTCGCTACCTTCCTCAAATGTCGTTGTCGGTTTTGATTCCTTTCATCATTCTGATAGTCGTATTCCCAGTAAACTGGGCTGCAGGTTTAATTTTTCTGGTTACCGCACCTCTGGTTCCTATTTTTATGGCATTGGTCGGTAAAAAGGCTGCTGACGCGAATCGTAAAAACTTCAAAGCCATGCAGCGTTTGTCCGGTCACTTTTATGACCGTTTACAAGCCATGACGACGATTCGTCTGTTTGATCGAACCAAGTCTGAGACAGAAACGCTTAAGGGCGCGTCTGAGGTTTTCCGCACTCGTACGATGGACGTACTAAAAATCGCATTCTTATCTTCCGCGGTTTTAGAGTTCTTTACCTCTATTTCTATCGCTATTACAGCGGTTTACTTCGGTTTCAGCTACATTGGTGAGCTAAACTTTGGCTATTATGGTGCAGGGGTGACTCTTTTCGCTGGTCTATTTATCCTGATCTTAGCTCCTGAGTTCTATCAACCACTGCGTGATTTAGGCACTTACTACCACGCGAAGCAACAAGCGGTTGGGGCTGCTGAGAGTATTGTCGAGTTTTTGGAACTGGAGGTCGATCACGTCAAAGACGGTAACCAGACTCTAGACCAAGACGCACCAATCGAAATTGAAGCCAATGGACTTGTCATCTTTAGTCCGGAAGGCAAACAGCTCGCAGGGCCTCTCACCTTCTCACTAAAAACGAACCAGAGTACGGCACTCGTTGGCCCAAGTGGTGCAGGTAAAACCAGCCTCGTGAATACAATTCTCGGCTTTATGCCATACCAAGGCAGCCTAAAAATCAATGGCTGTGAATTATCGCAACTCGATCTTGCTTCATGGCGTAAAACCATTAGCTGGATTGGTCAAAACCCAATGTTGCTTCACGGCACCATTCGTGACAACGTCACCTTGGGTAAACACAATGTCCACGATGATGCAGTCAATGCAGTTTTGAAGGACTCTCACGCCGCCGAGTTTGTTGAAATGCATGGTCTGGATTACCCGATCTCTGATCGCTCTGGTGGTCTTTCTGTAGGTCAGGCACAGCGCCTTGCTCTTTCTCGTGCCATGCTGCAAAACGGACGATTTTGGTTACTGGATGAACCAACAGCAAGCTTAGATGCACGTAGTGAAAGGCTGGTGATGGAAGGAATTGGTAAATACACCCAATCGACCACAAATTTGATGATTACCCACCAGCTCGCTCCTCTGAAGAACGTCTCACAAATTTTTGTGATGCAAGGTGGCCAGATTGTACAGCGTGGTGATTACGCGACTCTCTCGTCTGAGGACGGTTTATTCAAAGAAATGTTAGAAGCTAACTTAGCACAACAAGAATCAGACAAGGGGAACTTGGATGCGTGATTTACTCCCTTATCTAAAACTGTATAAAAAGCATTGGCTTGGTTTGTCATTGGGCATGCTGTTGGCTTTCCTGACCCTTGCTGCCTCTATCGGATTGTTAACACTGTCTGGATGGTTTATTTCTGCCGCTTCGGTCGCGGGACTAACCATAGCTCGTGAAACCTTTAACTACATGCTACCAGGTGCAGGGGTCCGTGGTGCAGCCATGGCACGTACCGCTGGCCGCTGGGGTGAGCGAGTGGTTAGCCATAATGCAACCTTTAAACTACTGACCGATTTGCGCATCTTCTTCTTCCAGAAACTTACTCCGCTTATGCCGGGTCGAGTTTCCTCCATGCGCGATGCTGACGTACTCAACCGCTTGGTTGCAGATGTGGATGCAATGGATCACGTCTATTTACGCCTTATCAGCCCCGTGATAATTGGCATATTCGGTATTCTCAGCTTAACGGCAGTGTTAGCTTTCTTTGACTGGCACTTGGCACTATTACTGGGGTCGATTCTCACCGTTATGCTGTTGGTATGGCCAGTACTGTTTTATAAACTCGGGAAAAAGAATGGTGCGCATCTGACACATCGCAAAGCCGAGCTGCGCGTTGCAACACTCGACTGGCTACAAGGCTATAGTGAGTTGAGCATTTTCGGTGCGGAAGAGCGTTACCGCAACTTGATATTAGATAAGCAAAAGCAGCTGCTTTCTAATCAGTTTGTAAACGAGAATCTCACAGGCATGGCTTCAGGATTACTTATGCTGGCGAACGGCCTAACGCTCGTAATGATGCTATGGTTCGCCGCTGATGGTGTTGGTGGTCGTGCTCCAGATCCGTGGATTGCGCTTTTTGCTTTTGCAACCATGGCGAGCTTCGAGATCCTGATGCCTATTGCAGGCGCGTTTCAGTATCTAGGTCAAACCTTGACGTCGGCACGTCGACTGAACGAAGTTATTCTTGCCAAACCGGATGTTGTTTTTCCTGAGCAATCGAACCGTGAAGACAAACCGTTAGATATCGAGTTTGACAAAATTAGCTTTGCTTATCCTGATGGCCAGCAAAAAGTGCTAAGCGATTTATCGCTATCTCTGCCTCTGGGTTCAAAAACCGCAGTGGTTGGTCAAACTGGTTCAGGCAAGTCGACTCTCATTCAACTGCTGTGTCGCTACTGGGACGTTAACCAAGGTGAAGTACGCATCGGTGGCGCGTCACTAAAAGACTGGGCCGAATCTGATCTACGTTCAGCCATTACCGTCGTAAGCCAGCGTGTAGACGTATTAAACGGCACGCTACGTGACAACCTACTCTTGGCGGCACCGGATGCAACCGATGAGCAACTTGCTGAGATCCTGAATAAAGTGGAACTTGGCGCATTGCTTGAAGAGCCGGGATTAGATGCGTGGTTAGGCGACGGTGGACGCCAGCTTTCCGGTGGTGAAAAGCGTCGTATTGGCATCGCTCGAGCACTGTTACGTAATGCACCTATCTTGCTCTTGGATGAACCTACAGAGGGTCTGGACAAGCGCACAGAGCAGAAAGTGATGACGTTATTTAACCAGCACTTTGCTAATAAGACCGTGGTGTTCATTACTCACCGACTCATTGAGCTAGAGAGCATGGATAACATCTGCTTAATGGAGCAAGGGGAAATCATAGAGCAAGGCGACCACCAAGCGTTGGTAGCGCAACAAGGTCGCTACTACCAGTTGTTACAGTCTCTATAGATCTAAAAGATACGCAAAGGGCTCATCACAAGATGAGCCCTTTTTATTTGGAAGCATCAAACACAGTGTTCTGAATGAGCTAAATATGCCGCCATTTCTGCTTCTGGAACCATACCACCACCCGTTGCCCAAACGAGATGCGTTGCACCACTAAGTTTATCCTTGCTAATTTGCATACGATCCCGATATTCACTGTTATTCGATACATGAACCGCTCCGACCATTCCAGCAAGCGCAGAGGGTTCAAGACGGATATTTTCAAGTTCACTCAACTGACCTAAATGATGGTACATACGTTGATCAGAAATGGTGTAATACCCGTCTAACAACCTTTCCATCGCCCTCCCGACAAAACCGGAAGCTCTTCCTACCGCTAAACCATCAGCGGCGGTAACATTATCAATACCTAAATCCTGAACTGAAATTTGGTCGTGCAAACCAGTATGCACACCTAATAACATGCAGGGAGAATGAGTTGGCTCAGCAAAAATACAATGGACGTTGTCACCAAAAGCCATTTTGAGGCCAAATGCGACCCCACCGGGTCCGCCACCAACCCCACATGGTAAGTAGACAAACAGTGGATGGTGTTCATCAACCGCAATACCTAACTCTTCAAACTGCTGCTTTAAACGCTCCCCTGCGACTGAATATCCCAAGAATAGAGTTTGCGAATTTTCGTCATCAATAAAAAAACAGTTAGGATCTTGCTCAGCTTCTTTACGACCCTGCTCCACCGCTACGCCGTAATCTTGTTCGTACTCAACAACGTTAACACCATGAGAACGGAGTTTGTCTTTCTTCCATTGGCGAGCATCGGCAGACATGTGGACTGAAACAGAAAACCCAAGTTTTGCACTCATTATGCCAATCGACATACCTAAGTTGCCTGTCGAACCTACTGCGATTGAGTATTGTTGGAAAAACTGCCGAAATTCTTCGCTAATGAGCTTACTGTAGTCATCCTCTTCCGCCAGCAATCCTGCTTCTATTGCGAGTTTTTCAGCATGCGTCAGTACCTCGTAAATACCACCACGCGCTTTGATAGAGCCAGAGATGGGTAAATGGCTGTCCTTCTTCAACAGTAAGCGACCCGAGATCGGGGTTTTATACTGGGTTTCCAGACAAGCTTTCATCTTCGGAATATCAACAATAGGCGATTCAATAATACCATTAGAGGATTCAGTTTCAGGAAAAGCTTTCATTATGTAAGGCGCGAATCGCTTTAGGCGCTGGCTCGCAGCATCAATATCTACGGCGTCTAAACCAACATAGGGTAAGCCCTCTTCTAAAGAGGTCACATTTGGGTTAAACCAGCAGACTTCTTTCAAATCGATTAACTGCGTTAGGAGGGGAAATTGTTTTTGTAGTTCTTCGGTGTCGAGCAAATCCATGTTAATCCCACCTTATTCAATCTTTGCCGAGGTAAAGTGCTCAACATGAAAAGTGGTATTCTGTTTGGCTCATTTACCCAAGCATTGGTTAGTTAAACAAAAGCGCCGCAAGTGCGACGCTTTGAGCAGTTCAGCGTTGGTTCAAACTAGGCGTACTTTTCTTCGAACTCTTTCATAAAGTTCACAAGCGCCTCAACACCTTCTAGTGTCATTGCGTTGTAGATTGACGCACGCATACCACCTACGGCACGGTGACCTTTCAGAGACTTCAAGCCTTTAGCATCGGCTAGCTCTAAGAAAGTGCTATCAAGCTCTGGCTTCGCTAACTGGAACGGTACGTTCATTAGTGAGCGGTTCGCAGAGTGGATACCGTTACGGTAGAAATCTGACTGATCGATGAAATCGTAAAGCAATTTCGCTTTTGCACGATTCACTTTCTCGATACTCTTAACGCCACCCTCTGCTTTTAGCCATTTGAATACGAGACCAGATAGGTACCAAGCAAATGTTGGAGGCGTGTTAAACATAGACTCTTTTTCTGCAAGTACGGTGTAGTCTAGAATGCTAGGCAGCTCTTGTTTCGCCAGACCCAATAAATCATCACGCACGATAACGATAGAAATACCAGATGGGCCAATGTTTTTCTGAGCACCCGCATAGATAACGCCGTATTTGGAAACGTCGATTTCACGCGAAAGAATAGTGGAAGACATGTCTGCAACAATTGGCTTGTCCGTAACAGGCAAATCGTTGATTTCAATACCGTCGATGGTTTCGTTAGGGCAGAAGTGAACATACGCCGCTTCTGGCGCAATTTCCCATTCACTTGCAGGCTTTACCGCCAGTTTGCCATCAATTTCCGTTTTCGCATCAAAAACATCAGGTTCGCAGTATTTTTTCGCTTCCGCAACTGCACTTTCAGCCCAGTAACCGCCATCAATATAAGTGGCTACTTTTGCTTCACCTAGAAGGTTAAGTGGTACAGCAGCAAACTGAGCGCGAGCGCCACCTTGGCAAAATAGGACTTTGTAGTTCTCTGGAATATTTAAAAGGTCACGCAGATCTTGCTCAGCCTCTTCTGCAACTTTAATGAACTCCTTGCTTCGGTGGCTAATTTCCATCACGGATGTGCCCAGACCTTGCCAGTTTAATAGTTCGTTTTGTGCTTGTTGCATAACTGCTTTTGGCAGACCTGCTGGTCCTGCGCTGAAGTTAAATACGATGTCCGTATTTTGTTCCATGATGCTCATTGCTCCTGCTAAATATATGTCGAAATTAATGTACTCAAATAATCTCGAGATGTCGGCTAGGGAAGGCTTGTGTGGTCATCAGCGCAGACACTATTTATCGTGCGAAAACTCTCTAACAAAGCTCCGATGCCTTCATCTTGATATATGTTGGGTATATCACGTTTTTACGGCGATAAAAACAAGAAAAGAGGTCCTACGACCTCTTTTTAAATTGAAAACGCCAT
Source organism: Vibrionaceae bacterium (assembly GCA_018222805.1). GTDB lineage: Bacteria > Pseudomonadota > Gammaproteobacteria > Enterobacterales > Vibrionaceae > Vibrio. Next base: position 5,379 of record JAAEZQ010000027.1, on the reverse strand, counting down.
ATGAGCGCAATTAACTAACAGTAGCTGTCTATTTTTGCATCAAAGCAGGCATCAATAGCGCGATCAAGGGAAATTCGTGTCCGTTTTCGAATTTTAACTTTCCATCACCAATTTGAGCTTTAAGTTGATAACCACCCTCAACTTTTTCTATTAACTCCATGATTAACAGTTCATCTATCCCTTCTTGAATAAACGGATAACGCTCAACCAATTCATCGGAGAAATAAGTACTCAAGGCTCCGTTAGTCACATTGACCAACTTCATCGGGTTCTGCGTGATTTGCTCAGTGCCTTGTGGGACAGACAATTCCCATTCGTTATGGAACGTACCTTCACCAAACGCGAGCGACAGTTCATTAACGGAAAGGTTAAAACCTTTGTTAAACAACGTATCAATGTGAGGTAACAGGCTGTTGATTTCTTGCTCGCTCAACACCGCTGAGCTCTGATAAATCGACATAATCTGATCAAACGATTGGCTATCTACATCCTTGATAGAAAAGTCGAGCTTAAAGTTGTCAACATCCGTGCCATCCGTCAATCGCATGGTTTGCGCTGCAAGATTGAACTGGCTATTCAGCTTTTCACCCGCCTCATCCGTAGCGGTGTTACCACTGTAATTTGCATTTTCAATGAAAAATACTGGGGTCATGGCAGAGTCCACCACATCCAGTTTCTCTAAAGAAAAAGCCTGCTCGCCTAACCAGTAGCCTTTAACTTGTTTTCCTTTACCCTGCCCGGTTAAACCGTTCAAATGCAACTCATCCCCATTGCCGAAATCAACCTGAACATAAGGGACAGAAACCTGATAATTGAGGTCTCCCAAAACCGTCACATTACCCGATACGTTTACCGGGCTTGTCGATACCGAAAGATCTTCGACTTCATTTCGGTAATGCCAACTATCTAGATTAAGTGTAAACGCGGTATTACCATTGAGCTGAGTCTGACTGCGCAACGTAAGCGGCACAGAGTCGCTATCTACTAATTTTGAATCTGCAGTAAGACTCGTCAGACCATGACTCACATCACTGGTCACATCAAAAGTTGTTGGAACATTGTCACTGATTAGCAGTGTCTTTAGCTCAGGGTCAACCACTGTATATCGAGTTAACACAGCCGAAGACAAGTACCCGCGTTGATACTCAATGACTTCTCCTTTGAGCATTTCATCGTTCACATTCGCGATACTATCTTCAATGATGGACTGGCCTATTTGACCAACTGCAAGTGGCCAACAAAGCGCGAGTGAAATTGCACCGCCAATGGCGCCAAGTTTTTTAAGATTTTGCATAACGTCACTTTTCAGGTATTTGTGTTCAGTCTAACCCAAACCCTCGGTGGATAAAACATTGAGATAAATCAGACTATTGTTGCTTATTCTAGACCATTAATCAGGAATCATACTCAGCTCGCACTCATTCCATATTTTTATTGATAGAGTCTGCTTGGAGAAGTTTTAATCGGAGCTCAAATACCTGTGAACCGCTACGCTGTATTGTGTCTTGATAACAATCCAATCAGTGCTGAACAGTTTCGATTGGAACTGTCTGCTTTCGCTAGCAAGTTTGATATTTTTTCTGTTGAATCCATTGAAGAAGCGCAAAGTGCGCTTGAATACCTCGAACAACAGAATCAGACGGTCGCACTAGTCATCGCCAGCCACCATGCTCATTTTAACGGCGTGGATTTTCTCATTGGTCTTGACCGAGCGCCACATACAGAAAGCGCGCGAAAAATCCTCATCAGTTGCTCCTCGGATATCCAAGCGATTCTTACTGCCGTCAATGAAGGTAGATTAGACCACTGCCTAACAAAGCCCCTCCCTGATAAAGTTTTGTTTAATACCGTTCAAAAGGAGCTAACCCAGTTTATTTTACGCTACTGTCATGACGACTTGCTCGGCTATAGCCAAGTGCTGGATCAGCATAAATTGCTTCGAGCACACGTCGAAAATCAGATGAAGAAATATCAAGCGGGTTTTCTGCATGACTACCACTCAATGCCAGATGCAGAGCTGGCAGAGCAAGTCATTACAGCCTTGCTGCTCTTTTTCAAAGACAGTGATGATACCCACGCCTGCCGTACCTACTCACCAGATCATTTATTAACGGTTGAAGGTGAACCCAACAACTTTCTCTGGTTTATTACCAACGGAGACGTTGCTCTATATAAAAAAGATGAGCAAGGTGTTCAACGAGAAGTCGTTCGATATGCAAAAGGTAACATTGTCGGCAGTATGTCATTTGTGACTGGTGAAAACTCCTTTTCTACTGCCCTGACATTATCGAAGACGGAAGTAATCAAACTCGACCGCCAAGTGTTCCACAATGTCATGCAGAGTGATTCCAATCTGCTGCCGCTCTTCACTAACTTACTACTTCGCCACTTTAATAGACGTTTGCAACGCAGCATCAATACCAAACTACAACTGCAAAAAACACTTGAGTCGTTAGAGTCGGCTCATCAGCAATTAATAGAGCGAGAAAAAATGGCCATGCTTGGTCAGCTTGTTGCTGGTGTTGCTCATGAACTCAATAACCCTATCGCAGCCATTTTAAGAGGGGTAGAAAATCTCACTCATACCCTCGAAAGTCTACTAACCGAACTTCCTGCTTCAGATGTACAGAGCAAAGGCGTACAACTGCTTTCTCAAGCCCAAAGTGCTAAACCCGCCTCTACCGCGGAACTAAGAACACGAGTAAAACAACTTAACCCTGTCCTGCCAGATCGCACGTTAGCCAAAAAAGTCGTGAATCTAGGCTTGGAGTCAGATAATGAGTTGCTGGCTCAGTTAGCTAAAAAACAAGATCGTGCTTCTCAGACGCTTGGCACACTTGAGCAATATCATAAAGCAGGCGCTTCACTACGTTCCATCAATGTATGTGCAGCCCGCATCGCAGACATGGTAAAAAGCTTAAAAGGTTATGCACGCGCCGACGATGAAAGCATGCATTACGCCGATATACACGAAGGGATCGAGGACACCCTTGTTATTTTCGAAAACAAGTTAAAAGTTCACCAAGTCTCAACAGACTACGATAAGTTACCTCATATTCTTTGTCAGCCTATCGCTTTGCAGCAGGTTTGGACTAACCTGATTTCAAACGCTATTGACGCTTTTCCAGATAAAGGTGTGTTAAGAATCCAGACAAGGTTGGTAGAAAAAAATAAAAAACGATATGCCGTTATTTCATTCGAAGACAATGGATGCGGCATTCCGGAATCACAAAAGACGTCAATTTTTGAACTCAACTTTACGACCAAAAAAGTAGGTAATTTTGGCTTGGGGATCGGGCTTTCTATCTGCCAGCAAATCGTTACCGCTCACCACGGATGGATTGAAGTTGAGTCAGAACTCGACAAATACACTCGTATGACAGTCTGGTTGCCAGTCATCGAAGAAGGAGATGAAATATGACAAAGTACCTGATTTTATGCGTCGATGACGAAAGAGAAGTCTTAGATAGTGTGTTGCAAGATTTGGCTCCCCTCGAAGAACACTTTACTCTAGAAGGCGCTGAGTCCGTGACAGAAGCAAGACAGGTAATTGAGGACATGGCGGAAGAGGAAGTCAAACTTGCGCTAATTTTATGTGATCATATTATGCCAGAGCAAACCGGAATCAGCTTTTTGATCGAACTGAGCCAAAGTTCCGACGCAAAAAATGCGCGCAAAGTATTACTGACAGGTCAGGCTGGATTGGAAGACACCGTTGAAGCCATCAATCACGATAGCTTAGATTACTACATTGCCAAACCTTGGAAAGGAGATGAACTAAGACAGGTCATCGTCTCCCAACTAACTTCATTCGTGATCGAAAATGATGATGACTTATTGTCTTGGACAACCGTTCTTGACTCAGAAGCCATTCTAAATGCAATGGCAGAGCGCAGGGCAAGTTTTGGCGAGTAAACAAAACCAGCCGAGTTGCGCTATACATGAACATATGGCGCACATTTTGCTTAAACTAAATAACAATTAAGTTAATTGACAAAACATCGACACATTTATGTTGGTCGTTGACCTTTCTTTTGATTATGATGTCGGACAAATTAGATCAAGGTTCAAGCTCTTGCTTGGATTCATGGAAAAATAAACAAGGTTTATCGTTAGTTATGCGTAAGACACTATTAGCCACAGCCCTATTGTTAGCATCAAGCCATGCCCTAGCTGCAAACGGCAATACGCCAGCAACTATGAGCAACTTTAGCTACGACTACTTCGAAGCTCGCATTGGCGCAAGCCCTGTGACATTTGGTGCTGGAGTCAGCAAATCAATTCACCCAAATGCGCATGTCGTAGCTCGTATCGATTCTGAGTTTGAAAGCGACTTTGATTCAGCAGCGGGTTTTGGTTTTCATTCGCCGCTAAATAACTGGGCAGACCTAACTGGCGAAATGCTAATGCGTGTTGTCCAACCATCTCACTCAAGCAGCACAGATGTTGGTATGGAACTAAACCTAGGCGTTCGTCAATGGTTAGGACCTCAATTAGAAGTGGGTGGTAAAGTTGGTTACGTTTCTATTGATGATAACGACGACTGGATGGGTGCAGCCTATGCACGTTTCCACTCAACTGAGTTATTCTCTCTAGGCGCAGAAGCACGTATTAACGACTTCTATGGTGATCAAGTTATGTTCACTACACGTTTCAAGTTCTAGTTTGAAACAACCAAATAAAAACCGAGGCTAAGGCCTCGGTTTTTATTTGGTTGCAATAATTAATTAAAGTGAAGCGGCCAAAAGCGTCAACATCCTTTTTCTACTTTCGACACTTACTTTTGCGAATCGCTAACGCAAAGAAAAATCAATCATTGCGCGAATCCATCACCTTAATCACACAGTTCCAATAACTGTTTTTTCCGTGGCTCTTGAATGAGTTTCCAGTGCACTCCATCTATCGCACCGGCAAACTTCCACAGCAATTTGACATCCACATCGTTGCCGTATGCCTGTCTTACTTTATTAAAGACTTCCACTGGCCCGAGCGTCAAAAATGCCTCAACGTCATCAACGCCTGCTTTTTTCACCATACGCTCAAGCGTAAGTTGCATGTTAGGTAGATCTCTCAGCCGTCTACTCGCTGAAGATTTTTGGTATTTGCGTTCCTTAACTGAGTACTCAATTGACTTTTGCAACAGTTCATCCAATCCTGAAAATCCGGATTCAAATAGCTCTGTTACATCATAATAGTTAACGGTTGCCGTCGTTTGTCTCTTGACGTGTTTATATTTTTCACAATTTAGTCGAATCAACTCTTCGTCTAGCCCATTACCACCGCGTAAATAACAACAGTCGTTGCTGACAAGAGCGAACATAGCGTCATCGCAAAATAAACCGATGCCGCCAAACATGGAACGTTTCTGATATTGACTAA
>JAAEZQ010000026.1 GCA_018222805.1 Vibrionaceae bacterium | reverse complement strand
ATGATGAAATACGGACGCGGGGTGGAGCAGCTTGGTAGCTCGTCGGGCTCATAACCCGAAGGTCGTCGGTTCAAATCCGGCCCCCGCAACCAAATTTAAGACAGTCTGGTTGTTGTTTTATCATAACCCTCAGGTTGTCGACGGATGCACCACCCGGATCACGTCCTGGCCTCGCAACCAATCCACACCGCTCTTTACATCATGCTGTGAAGCATAATTCCCCTAAAACAAATTTTAATCCGCATTATATGATGTCGGACGTTTTTGTTTGTATTGAAAACATAATATGAATCGGCAGACACAAGAGTACTCTGGTATACGGAGGGTTTTGCTATCTTCCATCAACAGACTTATCCACATATAGCGTTCTGTGGATAACTTGGTTGATAAAGTGTTTTTAGCTTGACATTGTTTGTTAGTAAACGAAGATCTTTTATTTTTCAAGTGTCTGAATTGTGGTTGGTTTTTAATTTAACTTGCTGTTAAATAAAGAAAAAACACCAAGTTGCATAGATCTTGGCTGTTAAAATACGATCATTACATTGTGTTTTTTTGATCCTAGTCATTTACTGGGATTGTGTTTAACTTTTTTTTCCAACCTCTTTTTTACCGAATCTCAAATTTTTTTCCACATTACAAAATTGAGAACGACGTCATGAATTACGTATGCAAAAAGTATTTCAATCTTTTGCATATAGACTACGCCTATGCATCTCTCGGTAAGCCTTTCTCTACAATCCTGATTAAACGTTTTCTCTTCGTTTCAATTGACTCAGTCTCACCAAGCGGAGTTTGGTTTAGGTGCTGCTCCAATGCCCAGTTGATATGTTCATCAAGTAAGTCACTTTCTCCCTGACGCGAGTTAAGCGCATCTATGACGCGCTGACTGTATTCTGCGTTGCCAAGTGCAACAGCAATATTACGCAACCATTGTAAGTGACCAATTCGGCGAATCGCGGAACCTTCCATGTTCTTTAAGAATGTTGTTTCATCCCAGCCAAACATATCGACTAGATCCGGGTGTTGAAAACTATCACGGCGGTGAAAATCTTCTTGTTCGGTGATATCGGCATGTCGATTCCATGGACACACCAGCTGACAATCATCACAGCCGTAAATTCGATTGCCCATTGGTTTTCGGAATTCTTCTGGAATGATGCCATCGAACTCGATTGTCAGGTAAGAGATGCAACGTCGCGCATCCACCACTTTATCTTCAACAATCGCTTGGGTCGGACATGATGTAATGCACGCCTTGCATTTCTCGCACTGGTCGACACTAGGCTGATCAATCGGCAATGGTAAATCAATCAGTAGTTCACCCAGAAAGAACCAAGACCCACAGTCTTTATCTAAAATAAGTGAGTGTTTCCCTGTCCAACCTAGCCCGGCTTTTTGTGCCAGTGGGCGTTCTAATATAGGGGCGGAATCAACAAAAGGGCGGTAGCCAAACTTACCGACTTCTTCTTCGATTAATTTGCCGAGCTTATTGAGCTGCTTTCTTACTAGTTTGTGATAGTCACGTCCTAGGGCATAGCGACTGATATAGGCGTGGTTTTTATTTGCAAGGTTAGAAGCGAATTGCGCTTCTGGTGGTAGGTAATCCATACGTGCACTGATAACACGTACGGTGCCCGGTAGTAATTCATGTGGTCTCGCGCGCATCATGCCGTGTCGAGCCATCCAGTCCATAGAGCCATAGTAGTGGGCATCAAGCCATTGTTGCAGTACTGCTTCATGTTCACTTAGGTCAACATCGCAGATCCCCACTTTTTGAAAGCCGAGTTCTTTTCCCCAAATTTTGATTTGCTGTGCGAGTTGTTCGTAGTTCATGGTTACCACCGAGGTAAATGGGGGGCGGATCTTAACGGATCTATCGTATTGGTTCTAGCGTAAAATCGAACTTATAAAAATATGCTAATTAGTGATATTTATTATGGAACCTTTTGTAATCTGCTGCTCTCTTATACTGGAGAGCTAAACTCATATTGCTTGAAGTACAGAACTGGCAAATAAGATACCGTTTTTTGGCTATTTTTTTCGCATATATGACATTTGAAAGCTTGTCTCTCAAAACCAACACAGTTTACTATTCCTGTTCTTTTGATTTTTATATAGTCAACGATCATTAGTTAGAGAAGCATCAATGAGCACGAAACAATTTAATTTAAAAGATGAGCACGAAACGGTAGCACTGGGCACCGCTCTGGCTCAGCTTTGTTCTCAACAAACGACAATTTATCTGCATGGTGATTTGGGCGCAGGTAAAACAACCTTTAGTCGTGGTTTTGTCCGTGCTCTTGGGCATCAAGGAAATGTAAAAAGTCCAACTTATACTTTGGTTGAACCTTACCAACTGGACAAGTGGCAGGTTTACCATTTCGACCTTTATCGTCTTGCTGATCCTGAAGAGTTAGAGTTCATGGGGATTCGAGACTATTTCACTGATGATGCAATTTGTTTGGTTGAGTGGCCGGAAAAGGGGCAAGGCTTATTGCCTGAGCCAGATCTTGATGTGAACATCCGCTATCAAGGTGAAGCGCGTATCGCCGAACTAACCGCGAATAATGATTATGGTGTGCAGTTACTCAGTCGATTGGAGCTATGTTGATTTTTCCAAATTTTAGAGCAGTGGCGACGTTTGTCGCCACTTTTCTCCTTATCACCCCTAGTTTAGCTTTTGCTAACGTCGTTAAAAGTTTCCGAGTTTGGCCTTCACCTGATGAGACTCGCATTGTCATCGATTTAGGCTCGGAAGCGGATTATTCTTATTTCTCATTGTCTGAACCGGATAGACTTGTCGTGGATTTGAAAGACGCGACCATGGAAGCCAAATTGCCACTGACGGTTTCTGATAGCCCCGTTTTGAAGCGAGTGCGAAAAAGCTCACCTCCGGAAACAGGCACTTATCGCTTGGTCTTTGAATTGAAGAAAAGCGTTCAAGCTGAGTTATTCAAGTTGAGCCCGACACCTGGCGGGCAATATGGTCACCGTTTAGTCATTGATCTTCCGCATGGTAAGAAAACGGCAACAACCACAGCTAAATCAGAACAAAAAACGACAACCAGTAAAGACATGAGCTCAGTGCAGCGTGCTCAAGAAGTGTTGATTGTTATCGACCCTGGTCATGGTGGTGAGGATCCTGGTTCAATTGGCCCTTCTCGTCGCAAATATGAAAAAGACGCAGTATTGAGTATTTCTCGTAAGATTGCTGCTCAGTTGAATGCGACACCGGGTATCAAAACCCGACTGACACGTACTGGAGACTATTTTGTCAACCTGAACCGACGTGTCGCAATCGCCCGAGAGAATGATGCTCACTTGCTGATTTCAATTCACGCAGATGCGTTTACGTCTCCACAACCTCGTGGTGGTTCGGTATTTGTGCTTAACACCCGTCGTGCGAATACGGAAATTTCTCGCTGGGTAGAGAATCACGAGAGGCAGTCTGAGCTTTTAGGCGGCTCTGGTAATGCTTTTGTCAGCAACACCAAAGATCGTAATGTCAACCAAACATTGCTGGACCTGCAATTTAGTCATTCTCAGAAGGAAGGCTACAAGTTAGCGACAGAAATCCTTGGCGAAATGGGGCGTATCGCTCACTTGCACAATTCGAAACCTATCAATACTAGCTTGGCCGTGTTGCGCTCTCCGCAGATTCCATCGGTATTGGTCGAAACGGGCTTTATCTCAAATCCAACCGAAGAGAAGTTATTGTTCCAGCGAGCACACCAAGATAAGTTGGCTCAGTCGATATCTAAGGCTGTGGTCAAATACCTGAAGGATAACCCACCAGACGGTACCGTATTCTCACCTTCATCGAAACCGATGGTACATATTGTTAAGCGCGGCGAATCTTTATCGGTGATTGCGAATAAATACGGGACAAGCTCGAAAGCGATAATGTCTGAAAACAACTTGAAATCAACCGGATTAGGCATAGGCCAGAAGCTACGAATTCCGTCCTCAGGGAGCATCAACGTGCCAAGCAAGCCGATCACGGTTGAGACAGAAACCATCACTCACACCGTGAAATCTGGTGAATTCTTAGGCAAGATTGCCAGCCACTATAAAGTGAAGGTTTCTGATATTCGACGCGAAAACAATCTAAAATCGGATACGCTGTGGGTAGGTCAGAAATTGAAGGTGACCGTTGCGGTGAAGGATAAGCCGATCCGTAAACATAAAGTCTCACGAGGTGAGTACCTTGGTAAGATCGCATCGAAGTACGACGTGAGCGTACAGAGTATTCGTGAAGCGAATAACTTACGTTCAGATGAACTCGCCGTAGGACAAGTGCTGATCATCCCAAATAAATAAGTGAGCTTTAACGCGTTATGACGATTAAAATACTACCAGCCAGGCTCGCCAACCAGATAGCGGCAGGGGAGGTGGTCGAAAGACCTGCCTCTGTCATCAAAGAGTTGGTAGAGAACAGCCTCGACTCCGGCGCTACTCGCATCGATATCGATATCGAGAAGGGGGGGGCTAAGCTCATCCGTGTTCGTGATAACGGCAAAGGGATCGCGAAAGATGAGTTAGGTTTGGCATTAAGTCGTCATGCCACGTCCAAAATTCATAGTTTGGATGACTTAGAAGCGATCATGAGCTTGGGATTTCGTGGTGAGGCCTTAGCGAGTATCAGTTCAGTCTCACGCTTGACCTTAACCTCACGTCCTGCTGCGCAAGAAGAAGCGTGGAGTGCGTATTCTGAAGGCCGTGAAATGCAGGTCAAAATGCAACCTGCTGCACACCCTATTGGTACCACGGTAGAAGTGCTGGATCTTTTCTTTAATACCCCTGCACGTCGTAAATTTCTTCGCACCGAGAAAACCGAATTTTCCCATATCGATGAGCTGTTAAAGCGTATCGCACTGAGCCGTTTTGACGTGTCGATTACTGTTCGCCATAACGGAAAAATCATCCGCCAATATCGTGGAGCAAAGAATCAGCTACAAACTGAAAAGCGCATTGCAGCAGTATGTGGTAATACATTTGTCCGTAATATGCTCCGTATCGAACTGGAGCATCAAGGTTTAAAACTGCATGGTTGGATCACTACACCAGATGGCGCTCGGCAGCAAAGTGATTTGCAATATTGCTATGTGAATGGCCGCATGATGCGTGACAAACTGATTAATCATGCGATCCGCCAGAGCTACGAAATGAGCTTAAAGCCGGATCAGTTTGCGGCATATGTGTTGTTTATCGAGCTTGATCCGCATCAGGTTGACGTGAATGTCCACCCCGCCAAACATGAAGTGCGTTTCCATCAGGCTAGGCTAGTGCATGACTTTATCTATCAGGCATTAGCGGATGCATTGGTGCAAAGTGCGGTCATTGAAAAACCACATGTGAATGAATCTGCGTTTCATCACGCTGAGCCGTCTCACCCGAGTCAGGAGAGCGATGTTGTCTCAGAACCTTCGATTCAAGAGGACAATATCTCTTCTCCCGTTCCCGAACGAGTTTATCAGGCGATCGACAAAACACCGGCTTATCCCGGGCGAAGCGACTATGAGGCGAAACCACGTGATCGCTCCTCTTCAGAGTCTTCAGTGCGAGAAGCCCGCCAGTCAGATTCTTATCATCGTTCGGGTTGGATCGAATCTAAGCCAGCTCCAAAGCCGACTCAGAGCAAAGAGCGTCATGCGGAACCGGCTCCGAGTAAACAAGAAGTTCGTGCTTATCATGAGCTATTGAAAACGCCCGACTTCGAACCTAAACCGACCACGAGTCAAGTCGTTGCTATATCGACCGAGCAAGCACACTTGCCTCAAGTGATGGCATTAAGTAAAGCGCTAGCTGTGGTGGATGAGCAATTTATTCTGATGAGCAGTGATAGTGGCGTGGCATTAGTTTCATTACCACGAGCGGAATTCTATCGAGTCAAAGGGCAGCTAACGCCAAGTGAAGGCGCATTAAAAGCACAACCTTTGCTCGTACCTTTGTCGATAAAGTTGGATGCGGAGTTAGTCAAGTTAGCTCTGGATTATCAACAAGATTTCGCCCAGCTCGGCATACAGATGAAAGCAAGACATGACAAAGCATTGATGGTTATGGGCGTACCAGCGCCATTACGCCAACAAAACTTACAAAATTTGGTACCAGATCTGTTATCTTACGCGCAAACGTGGGTGAAGGGTGAGAAGACTGCCACACAAATGCTTTCTGCACTGATCGATTGGCTTGCTTTGCGGGTAACGACAGTAAAAAGCAATTATACTCTCTCCGAAGCCATTCAAATTATTGCGGAACTTGAACAGCTAAGGCACGGTCAATTGCCATTAGAAGATACACAGTTTGTATCTGCTGTTGATTTCTCTGCCACGATAGCCAAATTAACACCATGACAGAAAAACTACCGTTGGCTCTATTTTTAATGGGACCAACTGCATCAGGTAAAACAGAACTCGCGATTAGACTTCGTCAGAAGTTTCCGGTTGAGATCATCAGCGTCGATTCGGCTTTGATCTACAAAGGAATGGATGTCGGGACTGCCAAGCCTGATGAGCGAGAGTTGAGCTTAGCACCTCACCGACTGATTGATATTTTGGATCCTAGCGAGTCTTACTCCGCAGCGGATTTCCGTCGCGACGCGTTACAGGCTATGGATGACATTGTTACAGAAGGAAAAATTCCGTTACTTGTTGGCGGTACAATGCTCTATTACAAAGCATTACTTGAAGGTTTATCACCTCTTCCTGCTGCAAATCCTGAAATTCGTCAGCAAATTGAACAAGAAGCATTGACTAAAGGTTGGTCGGTGTTGCACGATGAACTGAAAGAGATTGATCCTGTCTCTGCGGAGCGAATTCATCCCAATGATCCCCAACGTTTATCTCGGGCATTGGAAGTTTTTCGAATTTCAGGTAAAACTCTAACTGAGTTGACTCAAACGAAAGGTGAACGCCTGCCGTACCGAGTCAAGCAGTTTGCAATAGCTCCCAAGGATAGGGCAGAACTTCACCGTCGCATTGAACTGCGCTTCGAAAAAATGATGGAAGCGGGCTTCGAAGATGAAATGAAAGCGTTATATGCGCGTCAGGATCTTCACCCGGATCTTCCGTCTATCCGTTGTGTCGGTTACAGACAGATGTGGGAGTATTTAGATGGGGACTGTACCCGCGAAGAAGCCATTTTTCGTGGAGTATGTGCGACTCGTCAATTGGCCAAGCGTCAAATCACCTGGTTACGCAGCTGGGATGACTTAACTTGGTTAGATAGTGATAACATTGAGCAGGCTCTCGAAACCATTTCGGAAGCAATAGCATCTGATTGAGATAGCTGTGTATAATGTGATCGTTTTTGCGTGAACGCGCTCTGAAAGGAACAGTGGTTGGCGGTTTTTAGACTATGCTGCTAATTACTTAGAGTGCATTTTTGATTCGTTTAGCTCAGATGCAAAAGCAGTACTTTTTTGCATTGCACCACTAGCTAAATAATTACAACTACAAATTAAATAAGGAAAATAAAAATGGCTAAGGGGCAATCTCTACAAGACCCATTCTTAAACGCGCTACGTCGTGAGCGTATCCCAGTGTCTATCTACCTTGTGAATGGTATTAAACTACAAGGTCAGATCGAATCATTCGATCAATTCGTGATTCTTTTGAAAAACACTGTTAACCAAATGGTGTACAAGCACGCGATCTCAACAGTTGTGCCGGCTCGTCCAGTGAGCCACCACAGCGGTGAACGTAGCCAAGGTGATCGTCCACAAGAGAAATCTGAAGATTAATTCTTCATTAAATAGTTATAAAGTAAGGAGTTGATTGCTTGTTTGACCGTTATGAATCCGGTGAGCGAGCCGTACTTGTTCATATCAACTTCACGCAAGAAGGTGAATGGGAAGATCTGGCTGAGTTCGAAATGCTGGTTTCTTCTGCTGGGGTAGAGGCGCTACAAGTGGTAACTGGTAGTCGTCAATCCCCACACCCGAAATACTATGTCGGAGAGGGCAAGGCCCAGGAAATTGCTACTGCGGTACAATTAACTGGTGCTGAAATTGTGATTTTTAATCACTCCCTCTCTCCTGCCCAAGAACGTAACCTCGAAACACTGTGCAAATGTCGAGTTCTCGATCGCACTGGTCTCATCCTCGATATCTTTGCTCAACGAGCGCGAACACATGAAGGTAAGCTACAGGTAGAGCTGGCTCAACTTCGTCATATCTCTACTCGTTTGATTCGTGGTTGGACGCACCTTGAAAGGCAGAAAGGTGGTATCGGTTTACGTGGTCCTGGTGAAACCCAGTTGGAAACCGACCGTCGATTATTGCGTGATAGAATTAAAGCCATTCTGCGCCGCTTAGAAAAAGTGGCCAAGCAACGTGAACAAGGGCGTCGCGCCCGAAGTCGAGCTGAAATCCCAACGATTTCACTCGTGGGCTACACCAATGCGGGTAAGTCGACACTTTTTAACCGTATTACCGAAGCAGGCGTGTATGCCGCAGACCAGTTATTTGCTACTTTGGATCCTACATTGCGTAAGATAGAGTTAGCGGATGTGGGATCTGCCATACTTGCAGATACAGTTGGTTTTATACGACATTTGCCTCACGATTTAGTTGCAGCCTTCAAAGCAACCTTGCAAGAAACGCAAGAAGCTGACATTTTGTTACATGTTGTTGATGCCAGTGATGAGCGTTTTCGTGAGAATATTCAAGCTGTTCATGAAGTACTAGAAGAGATCGACGCACACGAAGTGCCTAGTCTGGTTGTCATGAACAAAATTGACAATCTAGAATCGCAGAATCCACGTATAGAGCGCGATGAGGAAGGCGTACCTCGTTCGGTCTGGGTTTCTGCAATGGAAGGGGTAGGCATCGAGCTCCTGTTTGAAGCGCTGACGGAACGTCTGGCGTCAAAGATGGTTGAACATCAGTTGTGTATTCCTCCACAGTATCAAGGACGGTTCCGTAGTACATTCTTCCAAATGAATTGTATTCAACGTGAAGAATACGACCAGGAAGGTAACTTGTTGATCGATATTCGAATGCAGCAAGTAGATTGGTCTAGACTTGAAAAAAGAGAAGGGGCAGTTTTGACTGGCTTTATAGTCACTTAAAGGACTGCTACAGTATAACGTCATATCAAATGATGGAGCTTTCTAATGGCGTGGAATGAGCCTGGAAATAACAACGGCAATGATGGCCGCGATAACGACCCTTGGGGTAATAATAATCGTGGTGGCCAGCGTCCTGGTGGCCGAGATCAAGGTCCGCCAGATTTAGATGAAGTGTTCAATAAACTGAGTCAGAAGCTGGGCGGCAAATTTGGTAAAAAAGGCGGCGGTGGTTCTCCACTCGGCGGTGGTGGTAGCGCAATTGGCTTTGGTGTGATTGCACTGATTGCTGTTGCCGTTTGGTTCTTCGCTGGTTTTTACACCATCGGTGAAGCAGAGCGTGGTGTTGTACTGCGTTTAGGCAAATACGATCGTATCGTCGATCCAGGTCTAAACTGGCGCCCTCGCTTTATTGATGAATATGAAGCGGTTAACGTACAGGCGATTCGTTCACTTCGTGCATCTGGTCTAATGCTGACAAAAGATGAAAACGTTGTAACGGTGGGGATGGATGTTCAGTATCGCGTTACTGACCCATACAAATACCTATACCGAGTAACCAATGCAGACGACAGTTTACGTCAGGCAACGGACTCTGCTCTACGTGCAGTCATTGGTGACTCACTGATGGATAGCATCCTAACCAGTGGTCGTCAGCAAATTCGTCAAACTACCCAAGAAACGCTGAACCAAATCATCGATAGCTATGATATGGGTCTTGTTCTTGTTGACGTGAACTTCCAGTCTGCACGTCCACCTGAGCAAGTAAAGGATGCGTTTGATGATGCAATCGCAGCACGTGAGGATGAAGAGCGTTTCATCCGTGAAGCAGAAGCATATAAAAACGAGATTTTGCCGAAAGCAACGGGTCGTGCCGAGCGTTTGAAGAAAGAAGCGCAAGGTTACAGCGAACGTATCACCAATGAAGCGCTTGGTCAGGTAGCACAGTTTGAACAGCTTCTACCAGAATACCATGCTGCTCCGGGCGTAACTCGTGACCGCCTGTACATCGATGCGATGGAAGAAGTTTACACAAGCACTTCTAAAGTGCTGATTGACTCTGAATCAAGCGGTAATCTGCTTTACCTACCAATTGATAAATTGGCGGGACAAGAAGGTCAAACTGATACTAAACGTAAATCGAAATCTTCTTCAAGCTACGATCAAATTCAACTTGAGTCAGAGCGTACACAAGAAGACACTTCGAATCCTCAGTCTCGTTCAACTGGTTCACGTCAAGGGAGATACTAAGAATGCGTAAGTTAATGATCCCTGTATTGGTAATCGCACTGGCATTGATGCTGATGTCTCTGTTTGTGATTCCTGAAGGTGAGCGCGGTATCGTAGTTCGATTTGGTCGTGTCCTGAAAGACAATAACGATATCACTCGAATTTATGAGCCTGGTTTGCATTTCAAGATGCCTTTGTTTGACCGAGTGAAGCAACTTGATGCCCGTATCCAAACTATGGATGGCCGTGCGGACCGTTTCGTAACGTCTGAGAAAAAAGACGTCATCATTGATACCTACGTGAAGTGGCGTATTGAAGATTTTGGTCGTTACTACTTGGCAACAGGCGGCGGTAACTCGCTCACGGCAGAAGCACTTCTTGAACGTAAAGTGACTGACGTGCTTCGTTCTGAAATCGGTGCTCGTGAAATCAAGCAAATCGTTTCTGGTCCACGTAATAATGATGTGCTACCAGAGGATGCAAGCAGTGATGAAGTAACGACTGAAGCTGCTCGTGAAGCACTTGAAATCGATGGTGAGCGTGACCTGATCATGACTAACGTGCTGACAGATACACGTGAAAGCGCGATGAAAGATTTAGGTGTACGTGTGGTTGATTTCCGGATGAAGAAAATCAACCTGCCAGATGAGATCAGTGAATCTATCTACCGTCGTATGCGCGCTGAGCGTGAGTCGGTAGCTCGTAAACACCGTTCTCAAGGTCGTGAAAAAGCGGAAGTTATTCGCGCGCAAGCTGAACTTGAAGTTGCGACAATTCTGGCTGAAGCAGACAAAACAGCTCGTGTAACACGAGGTGGAGCGGATGCAGAAGCTGCGAAGATTTACTCTAATGCTTACAACAAGGATCCTGAGTTCTTCAGCTTCCTACGTTCACTAAGAGCCTACGAGAAGTCGTTCAGCTCTAAGAGCGATATCCTTGTTCTGGATCCTAAGAGTGACTTCTTCCAGTACATGAAGAATTCTAAAGGTCTAAAAGCTGAGTAAAGTTTCCCTCTAGTATGCAAAAGGCTCCATCAGGAGCCTTTTTTGTATCTAGTAGGTATATCGTTAACTCATCATGATAGCGATGACAGTACCAGAAACGACCAGGCAGCCACCAATACGGCGTAGCTGATTATTGGGTTGCTCACTCAGTTGGGCCACCATATTTCGCCAGCCATTCGGTGCGACCAGCGGACCAATTCCTTCAACAATTAATACTAGCCCTACAGCCAGCCATATCGACTCAGACATAAAGCTTCCTAAACCAATTTATAAAGCTAAATATTATCAGTGATATGTTGCTTCTGAAATGCTCGATTACGTTGCGGCTCTAAGTCTGTGAACAAAAAATGACTGCAAGAAGTCCGATTCGGTGCTAGAATCCATTTTTAACTAGCAATCAGACTTGGAAAGATGGGAAATAACGTAGTCGTTCTAGGCACCCAATGGGGTGACGAAGGTAAAGGTAAAATCGTAGACCTTTTAACTGAAGATGCAAAATACGTGGTACGCTACCAAGGCGGTCACAACGCAGGTCATACTCTCGTAATTGACGGTGAAAAAACCGTTCTTCACTTAATTCCATCAGGTATCCTTCGCGATAACGTAAAATGTGTTATCGGTAACGGTGTAGTTCTATCACCTGAAGCTCTACTTAAAGAAATGAAACCTCTTGAAGAGCGTGGTATTCCAGTACGCGAACGTCTTTTCATTTCTGAAGCATGTCCTCTAATTCTTCCATACCATATTGCAATGGACCAAGCTCGCGAAATCGCTCGCGGTAAAAAAGCTATCGGTACAACAGGTCGTGGTATCGGTCCAGCATACGAAGATAAAGTTGCACGTCGCGGTCTGCGCGTTGGCGATCTATTCGATATGGAAGCATTCGCCGAGAAGCTAAAAGAAGTGATGGAATACCACAACTTCCAACTAGTGAACTTCTACAAAGCTGAACCAGTAAGCTACGAAGCAGTACTGGAAGAAGCGAAAGGCTACGCTGAGCTATTAACTTCAATGGTTATCGACGTAACTGACGAACTAGACGCAGCACGTAAGCGCGGCGACAAGATCATGTTCGAAGGTGCGCAAGGTACGCTACTAGATATCGACCACGGTACATACCCATACGTAACGTCTTCTAACACGACTGCTGGTGGTGTTGCTGCAGGTTCTGGTTTTGGTCCTCGTCACATCGGTTACATCCTTGGTATCGCGAAAGCGTACTGTACTCGTGTAGGTTCTGGTCCATTCCCAACAGAATTGTACGACGGTCTAGACAAGCAAGACCCAATTGGTAAGCACCTAGGCACAGTAGGTCATGAGTTTGGCGCAACAACTGGTCGTCTACGTCGTACTGGTTGGTTTGATGCTGTAGCAATGCGTCGCGCAATCCAAATCAACTCTATCTCTGGTTTCTGTCTGACTAAACTAGATGTGCTAGATGGTCTTGAAGAGCTAAAAATCTGTACTGGTTACAAGATGGAAGACGGCTCTGTACTAGAAGTTTCGCCAATGGCTGCTGAAGCATTTGAAAAAGCAACGCCAATCTACGAAACAATGCCTGGCTGGTCTGAAAATACATTCGGTGCTAAGTCACTAGAAGACCTACCAAAAGCGGCTCTAGATTACATCAAGCGTATCGAAGAGCTGACTGGTGTGCCAGTAGATATCGTCTCAACTGGTCCAGACCGTAACGAAACTATCATCAAGGTTCACCCATTCGAATCTTAATTAATAATCGTT
The DNA here is from genome assembly GCA_018222805.1 of Vibrionaceae bacterium. Taxonomy (GTDB): domain Bacteria; phylum Pseudomonadota; class Gammaproteobacteria; order Enterobacterales; family Vibrionaceae; genus Vibrio. Next base: position 31,209 of record JAAEZQ010000026.1, on the reverse strand, counting down.
AGAGATTTTGAAAGCCGACCTTTGGGTCGGCTTTTTTGTGTCTGATGAAAATCTACGCTTGTGGAACTCGCGTCTCAATGTGGCAACTTGTTGCCGTCTCTCTTCAGTAAGAGGCAAAAATTGTCTAAAGCTCAGAGTAGATTTGCCGATAATCTTATCAAGCAGGGCAGATCCTTCGGCGATCTTTTGTTTCTCAGACACCTTGAAGAGTACGTTTATGAAGTTACGAACAGTGGCTGCTTCACTGTTACTGATGCTGGCAACGACTGCCGCAAGGGCGAGTGCCGCAGATGTCGGAGCGCCTGTGCCTATTTATACCGAAGCAGAACTGATAACGCTTATTGAGCAGAATAAGCACTTACAACGTGTACGCGCTGACAACTGCCAGTTGGTGGAAGACATTGTTGCTCGTGCGACTCGGATTAGCCTGCCAGCGTATGAATTTCTGTATGGTGACATGCTGGCCTGGGGTGTCTGTGTTGAGCAAGATGTGGAACTCGGGCTCTACTACATGGAGAACGCTGCTCAGCAGGGATTGCCAGCTGCGCTGGAACAAATTGGGCGCTACTATTCTCTGGGCACTTTGGTCCAGCAGGACAAAGAACGTGCGATCCCTTATCTGCGCGAAGCCGCATCCATGGGGAATCTTAATGCGCGCATTCAACTGGCTGAGTTACTCCTGCGTGATTTCGGCAGTCCACTTGATTATGAAGACGCTTACCGTTGGTTATACAACTCAGTCACGGCCGATAAAAGGCAGCATAAACGCATCGCTATTCTGAGAGATGGCCTAGAACAGCGTATGCCGCAGAATATTATCGCCCGAGCTAAGCGGCGAGATACCTTTTGGTAAAACCGTTTAACGAGCAACTTCATAAAACAAAGCCCACCGATGTGGGCTTTGTTGTTTTTAACTATACGGCTTTTGGCTTTAAATGACTTTATGTGGACCGAAGCATTCGTAGTGGAACTGTTCTTGAGACACTCCCAGTTCGAGCAACTGCTTGGCGACATGTTGCATAAATCCGACCGGACCGCAGAAGTAAACCTGAACATTGGTTTGCTTCAGTGCCGTTTCAATTTCCTTCAGATTAACGAAACCGGTGAAGTGGTAGTCCTCACCAAGCTTATCTTCGGCCGTCGGTTGGTTATACCAGATAAGCGCATTCATATTGTCTTGTGAACTGATAAGCTGGTTCACATGCTGCTTGAAGGCGTGTTGCTGACCATTTTCCGTCGCGTGTACCCAAGTCACAGGTGCTTGATGAGAAGACAAGCTCTCAAGCATAGACAGGGTCGGTGTTAAGCCTACACCAGCAGAGATCAGCACCACGGGAGTGTCTGATTCTACGTCCATAAAGAAGTCGCCAGCAGGAGCGACCAGTTTTACTTTATCGCCAACGCTGAGTTCATCATGCAAATAGTTGGATACTTTGCCGTCTTGTTCACGTTTTACCGAAATGCGGTACGTGTTCTCTTGAGCAGCGGAAGAGAGGCTGTATTGACGAATCTCTTGGTTATCAAACTTATCGCTGTTGATGTAGATACCCACATATTGCCCAGGCTTATAGGCTACGACGTTGTGACCATCTGTTGGCTTAAATACAAAACTGCAGATGTGCTCACTTTCTGCTTGTTTCGCGACAAGTTCGAATTCACGCAATCCGCGCCAGCCGCCTTCCAATGCTTCATTAGCCTGATAAATTTGCTCTTCTCTTTGAATGAATACATTAGCGAGCACGCCATAAGCTTCTGCCCATGCATCCAACACTTCCTGACCTGGATTGAACAATTCGTCAATGGTCGCCAATAGGTGTTTGCCGACGATTTGATATTGGTCTGCCGTGATCAAAAAGCTGGTGTGCTTGTGTGCAATCTTTTCCACTGCACCAAGTAGAGCAGGTAAGTTCTCAATATTCGCAGCATAGGCGCAGATAGCGTTAAACAGAGCTTCACGCTGGTCACCGTTGCGCTGATTGCTCATATTGAAAATGTCTTTTAACTCAGGGTTATGGGTAAACATGCGGTCATAAAAGTGCGCAGTCAGCTTTGGTCCGGTTTCGGCGATAAGCGGTGCGGTCGCTTTTACGATTTCAATAGTTTGATTGCTGAGCATGGGGCTTCCTAATTTAAGTTGTATTTATAATGCATGTTTAAAGTTGTATCTCAAATGTATCTTTCAATCAAGAAAAGATTTACACTTTTCCTATTAGAGAGGATAGCAATATGCAGTTAACCAGCTTCACCGATTACGCGCTGAGAACCCTGATCTATCTGGCTTCATTGCCAAAGGATGAGTTGACAAATATCACTGAAGTAACTGATTTATTTGGTGTATCACGTAACCATATGGTGAAAGTGATTAACCGACTAGGGCAGTTAGGTTATATACAGACTGTGCGTGGCAAAAATGGTGGTATTCGCCTGATGAAGCCTGCTTCTGAGATCACTGTTGGTGGTGTCGTCCGTGATCTGGAACCGTTAGATTTGGTGAACTGCAGTGCAGACTTTTGCCATATTACTCCCGCTTGTCGACTAAAAGATAAGTTAGCGAAAGCCAAAAGCGCTTTCTTAGCGGAACTGGATTACTGCACAATTGAAGAGTTACTCAGAGATAACTCTGAGCTTTTGATCTTATTAGAGCGCCCATAAACTATCTTGTCTGTTTAGTGCCGATCTCGATCATTCTTTTTTCAAAGCAATTCTGTAGCTTATCGAGAGACTCGGATATACTAGCTCTATACCTTCCTTGCTAGATAGGCGTGCCTATGTCAGACAATATTCCAAACGATCCATTCGCAGATCGTGAATCCCAGAATTACGAAAATCCAATCCCAAGCCGAGAGTTCATTATCGAATTCTTAACCCAAGCAGGCGTTCCAATGAATCGCAATGACCTGTTTGAAGCGCTGAAGCTAGAAGGCGAAGAGCAATACGAAGGGTTGCGTCGTCGTTTACGTGCGATGGAGCGAGATGGCCAACTGGTGTTCACCCGTCGTCAGTGCTATGCATTGCCTGAAAAACTGGAAATGGTGAAAGGTTACGTGATCGGCCACAAAGATGGTCACGGTTGGGTGCGTCCAGAAGGCAGCGTCGGCAAGGATAATGATATTGTACTTCCGCACCATCAGATGAAAAACATTATTCATGGTGATTATGTCCTGGTTCAGCCGACTGACAACAGTAAACGTGGTCGCCGTGAAGGCCGCTTAGTGCGTGTGCTTGAAGAGCGCAATGATCAAATCGTTGGACGCTTTTTCCTCGAATACGGTTACTCGTATGTTGTGCCTGATGATTCACGCATCAGCCAGGATATTCTGATCCCGAATGAACACAAATCAGGTGCTCGAATGGGTAACGTCGTGGTGATTGAAATCACCGATCGAGGTTCACGATCGCGCGGCATGATGGGCAAAGTGGTTGAAGTACTTGGCGAAAACATGGCGCCGGGCATGGAAACTCAAATTGCGATTCGCACCCACCAGATACCTCATGAGTGGCCAGAAGGGGTCAATCAGCAAGTCGCTAACTTTGGGGAAGAAGTTCCGGAAGAAGCCAAAGAGGGTCGTGTTGATCTGCGTAAATTACCATTGGTTACGATTGATGGTGAAGACGCACGAGACTTTGATGATGCGGTTTTCTGTGAGAAAAAGAAAAGCGGTGGCTGGCGTCTTTGGGTTGCCATTGCTGACGTCAGTTACTACGTACGCCCGGATTCAGCTTTGGACAAAGAAGCGATTAACCGCGGTAACTCAGTCTACTTCCCATCTCAGGTTGTACCAATGTTACCGGAAGTACTTTCTAATGGTCTCTGTTCTCTGAACCCACAAGTAGACCGCTTGTGTATGGTGTGCGAGATGACCATCTCAGAGACGGGTAAGCTGTCCGGTTACAAGCACTACGAAGCGGTGATGAACTCACATGCCCGTCTAACTTACACCAAAGTGCATCACATTTTGGAAGGGGACGAAGAGCTACGAGAGCGTTACAAAGACCTGGTTCCGCATCTGGAAGAACTGCACAGCATGTACAAAGTGCTGAAAGGAGCTCGTGAGCAGCGTGGTGCGATTGAATTCGAAACCGTCGAAACCAAGTTCATCTTCAATGCTGAGCGCAAGATTGAAAGCATTGAACCTGTGGAACGTAACGATGCCCACAAACTGATCGAAGAGTGCATGATCATGGCGAACATTGCGTCGGCGTCGCTGGTGGAAAAAGCCAAAGAGCCTGCGCTATACCGTATCCATGAAACGCCAGGGGAAGAACGCCTGATGGGCTTCCGTGACTTCCTTGCTGAGCTGGGTCTGGAGCTAGGCGGTGGTCTGGAGCCGTCACCAACCGATTACGCGCATCTGATGAGTCAGGTAGGCGATCGTCCGGATCAGGAACTGATTCAAACCATGTTGCTGCGCTCGATGAAACAAGCGGTTTATAACGCTGACAATGCTGGTCACTTTGGACTGGCTCTGCAGCGATACGCTCACTTCACCTCGCCAATTCGTCGTTACCCGGATTTGCTTCTGCACCGAGCTATTAAATATTTGATTGCTAAACAAGAAGGCCGAAACCAAGATCGTTGGACACCAACAGGTGGGTACCATTACTCGTTTGATGACATGGACTTCTATGGCGAACAATGTTCCATGACTGAGCGTCGAGCGGATGATGCAACTCGCGATGTCGCTGACTGGTTGAAATGTGAGTACATGCAAGACCATGTTGGGGACGAGTTAGAGGGTGTGATCGCCAACGTGACCAGCTTTGGTTTCTTTGTTCGTTTAACCGAACTGCACATTGACGGTTTGGTGCATATTTCGACGTTAGCGAATGACTATTACCAGTTTGATCCGATTGGTCAAAGACTTATCGGAGAAAGCTTCGGTAATATTTATCGCTTAGGTGACGCGGTGAAAGTCAAAGTGTTGGCCGTGAACTTAAATGACAAACAAATTGACTTTGAATTGGTCGAAACAAGTCGTAAGCTACGCGGCGAAGGTAAGACCGCTAAGAAACGAGCGGCAGAAGCGAAACGCAAAGCTAAAGAGAAAAAACGCGCAGCAACACGTTCTTCATCGAAAGAAGGTGGTGTGGTGCGTGCCGTTCCTGCGATTGAACCGACCAAACGTCCGGAAGAAAGTGAAGCAGGAGGCCAGCGCAACGCTCCAAAGCGCGGTGCTCGGAATGGCGAAACGGAAGGCAAAAAGAAGCCTAAAGTAAGAAAAGCTAGCAAGAAAAAGCCACACAGTAAGCCAAAGAAAACCAAACGCTCGAAACAAGACGAGTCGTAGGCTGAATAGCCAGTCTGGTGGTTGCTGGACTGGCTAAGGCATTGATACCAACTTATGAGATTGATTCCGATTGGTGTCATCAGAACAACAGGTTAAATAATGAGTAACGATTTTATTTACGGTATTCACGCCGTGAAAGCGGTATTGGAACGTGAACCAGAACGATTTATCGAAGCGTACGTGCTAAAAGGGCGTCAAGATGATCGTTTAATGCCAATCCTGAACGATTTACAGGTATGTGGCGTTTCCATTCAGCAAATGACACGTAAGACCTTGGATGATAAAGCGCAAGGTGCGAACCACCAAGGCATCATCGCACGCGTAAAAGCCGCGAAGCAGCTGAATGAAAATGACATTGATGCGATTTTAGCTAAACATGAATCACCGCTTTTATTAGTGCTGGATGGTGTCACTGATCCACACAATCTTGGCGCGTGTCTGCGTAATGCCGATGCGGCTGGCGTTGCGGCTATTATTGTGCCAAAAGATCGCTCGGCACCAATGAACGCAACGGTAAGCAAGGTCGCGTGTGGGGCTGCTGAAGTGGTGCCATTGATCCGAGTGACCAACCTAGCTCGCACGATGCGTACGCTGCAAGAGCAAGGCATCTGGTTTGTTGGTACTGCTGGTGAAGCGACACACGATATTTACCAAGCGAAACTGACAGGACCTCTGGCGATTGTCATGGGCGCAGAAGGCGATGGTATGCGCCGCTTGACACGTGAAACCTGCGATGATTTGATTAAAATCCCAATGGCAGGTAGTGTATCAAGCCTGAATGTGTCGGTAGCGTCAGGTATCTGTTTGTTTGAAGCGGTCCGTCAGCGACTAGCCTCAAAATAGGCGCAGTACCAACTTTAAAGGTCAGTGACAATGACCAAAACTCAGGATGGGCAACCATCCTTTGTTGTTTTTAGCTCATGCGTAGGAAAGTTATGACTCAACAATCTATAAAATTCATCGCCTTTGATCTGGATGGCACTTTGCTTGATAGTGTACCTGATTTGGCCATTGCGGCTGATCAAGCCGTACAGGCACTCGGTTACCCATCGGTATCAATAGAGCAAGTTCGTGACTATGTCGGGAATGGCGCAGATGTGCTAATTGGTCGCTCACTTAGTCAAAGTCTGACCATCAATCCAGACCTGAGTGATGAGTTGCGCGCAGAAGCGCGAGAGCTGTTCGATGATTTTTATGAGCAGAGCGGTCATAAGCTGAGCCACCTTTACCCAACAGTAAAAGAGACGCTGGCAGAGTTACATCAAGCAGGCTTTACCCTTGCTGTTGTAACAAACAAACCTTCTAAGTTCGTACCGCATATCCTGGAACAACACGGCATTGCCCAATACTTTGTCGATGTGTTAGGCGGTGATGCTTTCCCTGAGAAAAAACCAAACCCAGTGGCACTGAACTGGTTAATGGAAAAACATCAGGTTCAACCGGGTGAAATGTTGATGGTCGGGGACTCGAAAAACGATATCCTTGCGGCGAAAAACGCAGGCTGTACATCATTTGGTTTAACCTACGGTTATAACCATGGTGAGCCAATTTCGGCATCAAATCCGGACTTTGTCGCAGACAAGCTGTCGGAAATATTGGAAGTTGTCGCCGTTTCTGCATAAGCGTGACAAAAAATCTTCCAAAATACTTGTTAATGAGTACACTGAGCTAACCGTGCATCAAAAAGTGCGCGGTTTTTCATTTAATTAGATTAAGAAGTCAAAGGAATCATTCTAATGAGCAAACCCATTGTATTGAGTGGTGTTCAACCTTCAGGTGAACTAAGTATCGGTAACTACTTGGGTGCTCTACGTCAATGGCACCAGATGCAAGACGATTATGATTGCCAATATTGTGTGGTAGACCTTCATGCGATTACGGTTCGTCAGGACCCGAAAGCGCTGCATGAAGCAACTCTGGATGCACTGGCGATCTGTCTGGCAGTGGGTGTTGACCCTAAGAAGAGCACGCTATTCGTTCAGTCACACGTACCAGAGCATGCTCAACTTGGTTGGCTTCTTAACTGTTACACTCAGATGGGTGAGCTGAGCCGTATGACTCAGTTTAAAGACAAATCGGCTCGTTATGCGAATGACGTAAACGTCGGCCTATTTGATTACCCAGTATTGATGGCGGCAGATATCCTGCTTTATGGTGCGCATCAAGTGCCTGTAGGTAGCGATCAGAAGCAGCACCTGGAACTTGCGCGTGATATCGCAACGCGTTTCAACAATATCTACTCGCCAGAGAGCCCAATCTTCACCGTTCCTGAGCCTTATATTCCAACGGTTAACGCGCGTGTAATGAGCCTTCAGGATGCGACGAAGAAGATGTCTAAGTCAGATGATAACCGTAAGAATGTTATCACTCTGCTTGAAGAGCCTAAATCGATCATTAAGAAGATCAATAAGGCTCAAACGGATACTGAAACGCCACCGAGCATCCGTCATGACATTGAGAATAAAGCGGGTATCGCAAACCTGATGGGCTTGTACTCAGCGGCGACGGGCATGAGCTTTGAAGAAATCGAAGCGAAGTACAAAGGCGTAGAAATGTACGGTCCGTTCAAGAAAGACGTAGGTGAAGCGGTTGTCGCTATGCTTGAGCCAATTCAGGCTGAATACCACCGTATTCGTGCCGATCGCGCTTATATGGATGAAGTGATGAAGCAAGGCGCAGAAAAAGCATCGTCTCGCGCAGCAGAAACGCTGAAGAAAGCTTACGCAGCGGTAGGTTTTGTGACTCGCCCATAACCATCGAGATACGCATTAAGTATGTTAAAAAGCTCCGTCATACGGAGCTTTTTTCTATCTTTTAGCCGTGAATAGTTTTCGCGCATCAGTTTATACGGGCTTTTTATTCAGTAAAAACTTGCCTTTCTGGTTTGGTGTTGCAAAATACCGCCCTCCATATATCACAAAAGTGTGGTTGAGACGGTAATGCCAAACGGATTGGGAGCAAGCGACACCTTATGTTGTTGATCATCGATAACTACGACTCTTTCACTTATAACCTTTATCAGTATTTTTGCGAACTTGGCGCAGAGGTAAAGGTGGTGCGCAATGACGAAATCGATATTCAGGGGATTGAAGCACTTAATCCGACTCACTTAGTCATCTCTCCAGGTCCTTGTACGCCAAACGAAGCGGGCATTTCGTTACAGGCGATTACACACTTTGCGGGTAAGCTACCTATTCTCGGCGTGTGTTTGGGACACCAAGCGATTGCTCAGGCATTTGGTGGTAACGTGGTACGTGCGCGACAAGTCATGCATGGTAAAACCTCTCCAATACGCCACAATGGCCGCAGTGTGTTTAAAAACCTCAATAATCCTCTTACCGTGACACGCTACCATTCCCTTGTTGTGGAGAATGGGACACTGCCGGATGTGTTTGAACTAACCGCTTGGACAGAACTGGCGGACGGCAGTATGGATGAAATTATGGGTTACCAACATAAGACTTTGCCCATTGATGCGGTGCAATTTCATCCAGAATCTATCAAAACAGAACAGGGTCATGAACTGCTGGCAAACTTTCTTGCGCGTGAGATGATCTGATCTTGATCACTTTTTTTAACAAATAATTCATCTTTCAGGCGGTGTGAGTGTATTGCAAAACTATGCGTTTCACTATTCAACCTCCACTTATTCATTTCTTTTTTCACCTTCTACCCCCTGTATTACTTACCTTTTATAAAAAAATTCTTCTCTATTTTTGTTTCTTCATGCATAAATAATCACGAGCGGTGATTATTGGCAGTTTTAATTTAACGTAAAAAGAATAAATCACTATTGAAATGGTTAATTGAATGTAAATACAATGCCGCGATAGCTTAAATGCAAAACATTATTTGCTGGTAAAGGGAACCGATTAAGTTCGCTTATCTGCTAAGCATGCGGTATTAAGAAGGAATGTGCGATGACAACGGAAATTAAAGTAGAGCGCGGTTTATTCGATGAGGTGATGGTACCTTGTTATAACCCAATGGAAATGATCCCGGTGAAAGGTAAAGGTTCACGTATTTGGGATCAGGAAGGTAATGAATACATCGACTTTGCTGGTGGTATTGCGGTGAGCTGTCTGGGTCATTGTCACCCTGCGATGGTGGAAGCGTTGACTGAACAAGGCAATAAGCTTTGGCATCTAAGTAACGTGATGACTAACGAGCCTGCTCTTCGTCTGGCGAAGACGCTGACAGAATTGAGCTTTGCTGAACGCGTTTTCTTCGCGAACTCTGGCGCAGAAGCGAACGAAGCAGCATTAAAACTGGCTCGTCGTTATGCTGCGGATGTACATGGTCCAGAAAAATCTGAAATCATCGCATTCAAACAAGGTTTTCACGGCCGTACGTTCTTTACAGTAACGGTTGGTGGTCAAGAAGCTTACTCTGATGGTTTTGGTCCTAAGCCGGGTGACGTAACACACCTACCATATAACGATATTGAAGCACTACAAGCACACATCTCTGACCGTACTTGTGCAGTGATGATGGAGCCACTGCAAGGTGAAGGCGGTATCGTGCCACCAACACCAGAATTCGCTCAAGCAGTACGTGAACTGTGTGATAAGCACAACGCACTGTTGATTTTTGATGAAGTTCAAACAGGTAACGGCCGTACAGGTCACTTCTACGCGTACCAAGGTCTTGGTATCACACCAGATATTCTAAGCACTGCGAAATCACTAGGTGGTGGTTTCCCTATCGGCGCAATGCTAACGACGGCAAAACTGGCTGAGCACCTGAAAGTCGGTACTCACGGTTCAACATACGGTGGTAACCCACTGGCATGTGCAGTAGCAGAAGCGGTGGTAAACGAAGTAACTAAGCCTGAAACGTTGGCTGGCGTTCTTGAGCGTGAAGCGATGTTCCGTGAAGGTTTGGAAGCGATCAACGCAAAATACAACATCTTCTCAGAAGTGCGTGGTAAAGGGCTATTACTAGGTGCGGCACTGAATGAAGAATGGAAAGGTCGTGCGCGTGATGTATTGGTTGCTGCGGGTAAAGAAGGTCTGCTGGTACTGATTGCTGGCGCTAACGTCGTTCGCTTCACACCATCACTGGTGATTACACAACAAGAAATTGAAGAAGGCTTGGCGAAACTAGATAAAGCTATCGCAACTTTAGTGTAAGCCGATACAACAGAATAAACGTCAACGTAATAACCCCCGTTAAGGATTTCTGACGGGGGAACTTTTCCTAAAATACATTTAGGATTCTCTTGCATCTGGAGGGAGTATTGATGCTAGTAGTTCGCCCAATCGCGATGGCAGATTATGACTCGTTGCACACTTGTGCAGTTGAATCTGGTCACGGATTTACATCTCTACCGGTTAACGAAGAACTGTTAACTAATCGAATCAAACATTCAGAGTACAGCTTTGGTAAACCGGACGTTAACGAACCGGGTGATGAAGGCTACCTAATGGTCGGCTTCGACTCTGAAACGGGTGAAGTTGCAGGTACGACCGGAATCGAAGCATCTATTGGCTGGGATGTACCTTTCTATTCTTACCACATTAGTAAAGTGGTTCACTCATCGCCAAAATTAGGTGTAAACAATGTAGTGAAGTTATTGACGTTTGGTAATAACTACACGGGTAACAGCGAAATCTGTACTCTTTTCTTGCGTGAGAAATACCGCAAGGGCCTAAATGGCCGTCTGATGTCTAAGTGCCGTTTCTTAATGATGGCTGAGCATCCAGAGCGCTTCTCGGAAACTATTTTTGCTGAGATGCGTGGAGTCTCTGACGCAAATGGTAATTCACCATTCTGGCAATGGTTGCAAGAGCACTTCTTCTCGATTGATTTCACTCTTGCAGATTACCTGACTGGTATTGGCAAGAAAGGCTTTATCGCAGACTTAATGCCTAAGCTGCCAATCTATATCAACTTACTAAGCCCAGAAGCACAAGCGGTTATTGGTCAGGTACATGACAACACGCGTCCGGCACTGAAGTTACTGGAGCGTGAAGGTTTTACGAACCGTGGTTACGTCGATATTTTTGATGCAGGCCCAACGGTAGAGTGTGACCTGCGTAATGTGGAATCTGTGCGCCACTCGTTCCGTGCTCGCGTAAAAATCGCAGCGCATAACAGCACGCAAGACTTCCTGATGTGTAACGCATCATTCGAGAACTTCCGTGCCGCAGCAGCAAAAGCAGCGTATGACCCTGAAACACAGAGTGTTGTGCTAGCACCAGAACTTGCCGATGCACTTTTAGTCGAGGAAGGGGACTTCGTTCGCCTTCTACCGCAGTAACAGACGACAGAATTTAAGGATAGTAACAATGACACATTGGATTGCAGGTGAATGGGTACAGGGTCAGGGTGAAGAGTTTACATCACTGTCTCCATACAACCAGGAAGTGATTTGGCACGGCAAAGGTGCGACAGCTGAGCAAGTTAACCAAGCGGTAGCAGCGGCTCGTGCTGCTTTTATTGACTGGAAAAATCGTCCATTTGCAGAGCGTGAAGCAATCGTGCTGGCTTTTGCAGAAAAAGTGAAAGAAAACAGCGAAAAAATTGCTGAAGTTATCGCGAAAGAAACGGGTAAACCAATTTGGGAAACCCGCACAGAAGCGGCGGCAATGGCAGGTAAAATCGCAATTTCAATCCGCGCTTACCATGAGCGTACTGGTGAAGCAACGCGTGAAGCGGCGGGTAACCAAATTGTTCTCCGTCATCGTCCTTTAGGTGTCATGGCTGTGTTTGGCCCATACAACTTCCCAGGTCATCTGCCAAATGGTCACATTGTTCCTGCTCTTTTAGCTGGTAATACTGTGGTATTCAAACCATCAGAGCAAACGCCTTGGACAGGCGAGATTGCGATGAAACTGTGGGAAGAAGCAGGTCTGCCGAAAGGTGTGATTAACCTGGTTCAAGGCGCGAAAGAGACGGGTATTGCCCTAGCAGATGCGAAAGGCATCGACGGTGTGCTATTTACCGGTAGTGCAAACACAGGTCATATTCTACACCGCCAATTTGCAGGTCAACCTGGCAAAATGTTAGCGCTAGAAATGGGCGGTAACAACCCAATGGTTATCTCTGATAACTACGGCGATTTAGACGCAACGGTTTACACCATTATTCAATCTGCTTTCATTAGTGCAGGTCAGCGTTGTACATGTGCACGCCGTCTGTATGTGCCACTTGGTGAGAAAGGCGATGCGCTAATCACTAAGTTGGTTGAAGCGACGAATAAGATTCGCGTAGACCAGCCATTTGCTGAGCCAGCACCATTTATGGGGCCACAAATTTCTGTGGCAGCGGCGAAGTTTATTCTAGATGCGCAAGCAAACCTTCAGTCTTTAGGTGGCGAGAGCTTGATCGAAGCCAAAGCGGGTGAAGCGGCATTTGTTTCACCAGGCATTATCGATGTCACGAACATTGCTGAGCTGCCAGATGAAGAGTACTTCGGTCCACTACTGCAAGTTGTGCGCTACGAAGGTTTGGAAAAAGCAGTGAAACTGGCAAACGATACACGTTTTGGTTTGTCTGCGGGTTTGGTTTCAACTGATGACCAAGAGTGGGAATACTTCGTTGACCACATTCGTGCTGGTATTGTAAACCGCAACCGTCAATTGACCGGTGCAAGTGGTGATGCGCCGTTTGGTGGCCCTGGTGCATCAGGTAACCTTCGTCCAAGCGCATACTACGCGGCTGACTACTGTGCTTACCCAATGGCATCAATGGAAGGTGATGAAACACTATTGCCTGCGACACTGAGTCCTGGTGTAACGCTTTAAGTTTCAACAATAGAGCCACGTCGGTGCATCGTGGCTCGGTTTGTCGACGCATCATTAAAGTATGGAGTCTTAATGAGGTCGGCATACGAACAATTAGAAATGAGTGTGTGACTGACTGATATTTCATCACAGGTTGGGCTGCTCGTTCATTATTCTGGACAGCTTTAGGGCTGTGAACGAGCCGCCAACATTCTTACCCTACATCTCGTAACAAGGAGCCGTTATGACCCCTGATGTGTTATTTAAATCTTTATGGCAAGACTATATTCAGCGTCTTTGCCCCTCTGCTGCTAAAGTTCATCAACTTCTTCAGGAAGATGAGCCTCTGATTAATGATCATATTGCTTTACGCACATTCAATGTTGAACCGCTTGGCATTGAAACTCTGGCCAAGCCGTTTTTGGAGATTGGCTATAAGGCGTGTGGTGATTACGTCTTTGAGAGCAAAAAATTGGTCGCGAAGCACTATGAGCACCCAGATCCAAAGCAACCTAAAGTGTTCATCAGTGAGCTAAAAGTAGAAGAGTGTTCGCCAGAGCTACAAGAGATAGTCGCTAAGCTGGCGGCGCAAGTGGATGCGGATAAGCTCACAGATAGCGCATTTTTACATGGCGGTCGCTTATGGGATCTCAGTTTTGCAGATTACCAGACATTGGCGAAAGAGAGTGAATATGCGGCCTGGTTGGCGGCTCATGGATACGGCGCTAACCACTTCACGGTCAGCGTAAATCAATTGAACCAACATGATGAAGTGAAGCAAGTGAATGATCACTTACGCCAATCTGGATTTGTGATTAACGAGTCTGGTGGTGAAGTTAAAGGCTCTCCTGAAGTTTTGCTTGAGCAGTCTTCAACCATGGCGGATAAAGTGCCAGTTAGCTTTACCGAAGGCTCTGAGATCATTCCGGGTGGTTTCTACGAGTTTGCTAAACGCTACTCAATGGTAAATGGTGAGTTATATCCGGGTTTTGTTGCAGCTTCGGCCGATAAAATCTTTGAAAGCACCAACGGTTAAGGCCATTACGCCTAATAACACATTTTCTGTACCCAAAGAAAAAGCCACCAATGTTGCCATTGGTGGCTTTATTATTTATTTGCGATTACTCGAATCAGAGATTAACGAGTACCGTAAACTACGATAGTTTTACCGTGCGCAGAGATTAGATTCTGCTCTTCTAGCATCTTCAAGATACGACCAACTGTCTCACGAGAACAGCCAACGATTTGACCGATTTCTTGACGAGTGATCTTGATTTGCATGCCATCTGGGTGAGTCATCGCGTCTGGTTGTTTTGCAAGGTTCAGAAGCGTCTGAGCGATACGACCAGTTACGTCTAGGAACGCTAGGTCACCCACTTTTTGGCTGGTTACTTGAAGGCGACGAGCCATCTGCGCAGAAAGACGCATTAGGATGTCTGGGTTTACTTGGATAAGCTGACGGAATTTCTTGAAAGAAATCTCAGCAACTTCGCAAGGAGATTTAGCTCGAACCCAAGCTGTGCGCTCTTGGTCTTCCTCGAATAGACCAAGTTCACCAATAAAGTCTCCTTGGTTTAGGTAAGAAAGAATCATTTCCTTACCTTCTTCGTCTTTGATAAGAACCGCAACAGAACCTTTAACGATGTAGTACAAGGTTTCAGCTTTTTCACCAGCGTGAATCAGCGTGCTCTTTGAAGGGTACTTATGAATGTGACAGTGTGAAAGAAACCACTCTAATGTCGGGTCGGTTTGAGGTTTACCTAGAACCATAATATCTCACTTCCTCTGCAGGGTACGCTTGCGCTATCCATATTTTAGCTAAGCCTGAATCAGGGTTACTAGAATAAGAGCACTTTTTATATGCTGCAAGCTATCTTGTGTTTCGGTAAGAAATAGTATCCTTTTTCGAGGATGATTTCTTGATTTTAATCGTGCCATGGTTGCTATTTTGTACGCAAAACTGTGCACATGATCACGGTATGAAAAGTAAACACTCCGAAAGCGAGATTTTTAGCCAATTTTTCCTGTTTCTATCAGTTGTTGTAGGATAGGCCTCACAATAAGCTCCATCGCAAAACTCATCTTACCGCCTGGCACGACGATGGTGTTGTGGCGTGACATAAACGAGCCGTCAATCATGGCCAATAGGTAAGGGAAGTCGACATTCTTGATCCCACGTAGTCGGATGACCACAAAGCTTTCATCTAGGCTAGGGATGCCTTTCGCGTTGAGTGGATTTGATGTGTCCACGGTCGGTACGCGCTGAAAGTTGATATGAGTGCGTGAAAACTGGGGAGTGATGTAATTCAGATAGTCATCCATCGAGCGCACGATGGAGTCCATAACGGCTTCTCGTGAATGGCCACGGTCACGCGTATCTCGGACGAATTTTTGGATCCACTCCAGGTTTACAATCGGCACCATGCCTATCAGAAAATCGACATGTTGCGACACATTCACTTCACCATCGACCACACCGCCATGCAGCCCTTCATAGAAGAGTACATCACTGTTGTCTGGGAGATCTTGCCACGGTGTGAAAGTGCCTGGCATCTGGTTATAGGGTACTGCTTCATCAAAGGTGTGCAGATAGCGGCGAATGCTGCCAGTACCATTTTCGCCAAACTGACGAAAAAACTTCTCCAAACCAGGAAAGTCATTGGCCTGCGGACCAAAGTAACTAATGTGTCTGCCTTGCTCGCGCGCTTTACGAATTTCGATGTCCATTTCCGGGCGAGTAAAACGATGGAAGCTGTCACCTTCAACCCAAGCTGGTTTGACGTTCATCATATTGAACATCTTGCGGAAGGCTTCAGATGTAGTGGTCGTGCCGGCACCGGAAGAGCCGGTTACTGCAATGATTGGGTGTTTAGCTGACATGACAAACCTTGTCGAAAATTACTTTCCTTTAAGATGCAGTAGGCGTCTACTGCACGAGAGATAACCCACTATAGCACGTAACAACTGCTTGTCATCGAGTGGGATACGGTAAAATGTGAGGGGGTTAGGTAAAAGGTATTAATACTTGGCTTTTAATTGAATATCCACGGTTTCATGCAGTTCGGAGAACATGATAACCGCTTCGCCTTTCTCTAGCTGCAATTTAACCTGATCGATTTTATCTCGCAGAGAAATTTCGACGGTTCCGTAATCTGTCCCTTCACGTAGAACAAATTCACGAATCAGGTTTTCCAGTGTCTCTGGTGCAATGTCTTGCCAAGGAATGATCATAAATACCTCAAAATTTTATGATAGATGGATAGGTTGTATTGACCTTCGTGGTAATAATTAGTCCGAAAGGCCAACATCTCCAAGTCTACTGTGTCTTGCGTTTCGATACAGCAGAAAGGTGCTCCGCGGCGATGCTCTCGTAATAGGATGGCAGCGCCTCTTCTAGCCAAAACTTCGGTTTTAATGCAGAGCCTGAGATAAAACCAACATGGCCTCCATGCTCATACAAGCGATAGTCGATGTTAGCTGGCAGGACAAATTTAGGGATAACCTCATCGGTCATAAATGGATCATCCTTGGCGTGAATGATCAGGGTCGGTAATTTGATTTGTTGCAACTTACTCAACCCAGAGCATTGCGTGTAATAGTCCTGTGCGTCTTTAAACCCGTGCAGTGGTGCCGTTATCAAATCGTCAAACTCTTGTAAGCGAGTGACGCGCTTGATCGAATTGTAAGAGAGCGCCAGTTCACCATGGAGTAAAGAGTGCTTTTGTAAGGCGTTGCGTTTGAGTGATGAAAGCAAATAACGTCGGTAGACCTTGGAAAACCCCTGTTCAATGCGGTTAGCGCAAGCAGCTAAATCAAGAGGCGCGGACACAATGGTTGCCGCTTTAAGTATCGGGTTATCTTGGTATTGCGCTAAGTAGTTTGCCAGCATATTTCCCCCTAAGGAAATGCCAATGGCAACTTTAGGGTTATCCGGGAATTGTCTTTCAAGATTCTCAAGGAAAAAGCGAGCGTCGGTCACTTCCCCTGAGTGGTAAGCGCGGGCTTTCTTGTTCGGTTTACCGCTGCAGCCACGAAAATGCATCATCACCGAAAGCCAGCCAGATTTAGCAAATGCGTTCATTAGTCCGTTGGCATAAGGACTGTAGAAGCAGCCTTCCAAGCCGTGAAACAGGATAAAAATAGGCTTGTGCTGAGCGGCTTCTTTATTTGGGTCTTCACTCCAAGCGAGATCAAGGAAATCGCCATCCGTGGTATCCAGCGTTTGCCAGACAGGGGCAAACAGCGCTTTTTTACGAATAAAGCGCGGTAGAAGGGTCTGAAGGTGTGGGTTTTTCATCCCAGCGGCTGCAAAAAATTGTGTCATACCTAACTGCTCTTATACGTCCTCCAACATCCATAGGAAGACTTATTAATATAATCCTTTATAAATATTATAGTATTTTATACCCAAATGACTTCAAGATGCAGGATTCAGAGTGTTCTCACCGACGCAAGTTTAAAGGAAAGTAGCCCAGGGAATAGCCAGTGGTCGAAGTTACTTACAGCGATTTAAGGATGCTTTATCACGTGAATATTTGGCACCGGGATGGCAAAAGCTTGTTGTAAATGCTCCCCGCCTAACTGACGGCAATATCTGAGCGTGAGAGGATCGCCATCGTTTTTTATCAGGCAGAGAGAGTTAATGCAGTCGACTAAGTCGGATTGTTGTTGTTTCTCTAACTGCAGTTCAAACTGCAACGTTTCACGGTATAACGCGTCGTTGACTTGAGATTTTAGGTGGCGTCGCAGGTCGCGAAAAGAGTGCAGTAAGGTCTCGCTTCGGCCTAGACAGCTTTGAACTAAATGCCAGTCTTTTTCTTGAAAAATGAGCTGCTGCTCGTCGAGCCATCGGAGCAGCAATAGTAGATTTACGTTGCCGTGATAATTGTTTTGTAATGACAAGCACGCTTCTTTTACTTCCCGCACACCATAAAACTGCAAACTGAATTGCCATAGATGCTCTAAGGTAAGGGTGTATTCTGCGTGCTTATTTGTCATTGATTAAACTCTAGCTCCATCTGCTCTAACTCTTCTTGAGCAGACATCCATTCCATCTCAACTTCTTCGAGCTCGGATTTGCTCGATGATTGAAGCGCCAATACTTCATTTAGTTTAGCCTTATTTTCGGCTTCATACAGTGTGTTATCCGCCAATTGCTCTTCTGCTTTTGCTAGTGCTGCACCCAACTTATCCATTTTATTTTCTAATTGTGTCAGGGTTTTGCGAATTGGTGCCGTTTGTTTACGAAATTCGGCGTCGCGGCGTTTCTGCTCTTTTTTCGCTGCGGCACTGTTGGCGGTGTCCTTTGCGGGTTGCGAAGCCTGCGCCTCTTTACGCTCAACTCTTTGTTGCTCTGTTAGCCATTTATAGTAGTCATTTAAGTCGCCATCAAATGGTGCCACCTGGCGGTCATGAACAAGATATAAGTCATCTGTTGTTGCACGTAATAGGTAGCGGTCATGCGAGACAATAACCATTGCGCCTTCGAACGTTTGCAACGCCATCGTTAATGCCTGACGCATGTCTAAGTCTAGATGGTTGGTTGGCTCATCGAGTAGTAATAGGTTTGGTTTCTGCCAAACAATCAATGCCAAAACCAAACGTGCTTTTTCACCACCAGAGAACGGCGCCACTTTCTCCAGTGCTTTATCGCCTTGGAAGCCAAAACTACCCAGGTAATCACGCAGCTGTTGCTCGGTTTGGTCCGGTGCAATTTGCATCATGTGCTGCAGCGGCGTTTCTTCAGGGTGCAGAGTTTCAAGCTGGTGCTGAGCGAAGTAGCCAATTTTCACGCCTTGTGAGTAGGTCAGGTCGCCGCCTTGCGCTTTGAGCTCGCCAGAAAGTAGTTTAATTAGTGTTGATTTACCCGCGCCGTTACGACCGAGCAAACCTATGCGGCTACCGGGAACGAGGTTTAGGCGGATTTTCTCCAGAATTAAGTTGTCATCGTAGCCAGCCGAGACGTCATCCATCATCATGATTGGATTCGGCAAGGCGGCAGGTTGACGGAATTCAAAGCTGAATGGGTTATCAAACTGTGCCGGTAACACTTTCTCCATGCGTTCCAGTGCTTTAATACGGCTTTGCGCCTGACGCGCTTTAGAGGCTTTGTAGCGGAAGCGATCGATGTAGCTTTGCATGTGCGACATCTGCTTTTTCTGCTTCTCGAACATCGCTTGCTGCAGGAGCATTTTTTGCGCACGCTGGTTTTCGAATGAGGAGTAGTTCCCCGTGTATTCATTTAGCTGTTGGTTTTCAATGTGAATGATGCGGCCAACGATAGGATCAAGGAAATCACGGTCGTGCGAGATCAGAATCAGTGTGCCCGGGTAGTTTTGTAGCCAGCGCTCCAGCCACATTACCGCATCCAAATCTAAGTGGTTGGTTGGCTCATCAAGCAACAGTAAGTCTGAGCGACAAAGCAGCGCTTGAGCCAGGTTAAGGCGCA
Source organism: Vibrionaceae bacterium (assembly GCA_018222805.1). Taxonomy (GTDB): domain Bacteria; phylum Pseudomonadota; class Gammaproteobacteria; order Enterobacterales; family Vibrionaceae; genus Vibrio. Next base: position 11,746 of record JAAEZQ010000026.1, on the reverse strand, counting down.
TACGCCAACCACCGGAAAATTGAGTCAAACTCCAGCTCATCTGTTCCTGGCTGAACCCTAAGCCATCAAGCAACTCTGCTGCACGGGCGCGAATGCTGTAACCACCAATGGTTTCGATTTTACCGTGAATTTCAGCGACCAGAGTCCCGTTGTCTTGTTCTTCAGCCGCTGCGAGTTGCTGTTCAAGACCACGAAATTCACGGTCACCATCAATGACATACTCTAATGCACTACGTTCCAGTGCGGGGGTTTCCTGTGCTACCCATGCCAGTTCCCAGTGCTGTGGTTGGCTGAATGAGCCAGCATCAATGGACAGTTCGTCTTTTAGCAAAGCAAACAGGGTGGACTTACCACAGCCATTTTTGCCCACTAAGCCGACTTTATCTCCGGGATGGATAGTCGCAGAAGCTTGATCTAAAAGAGGTTTACCGCCACGCAGTAACTGAATATCAGAAAAGGTAATCATAGAGTCGTCATTCACTTTGCGCTGTGCGCGTTGCTTTGTCACTAAGGTAGTTATCTAGCGGTGAATAGTAGGGGTATTGGCGCTAAAAGTCGATCTCTGAGCACGAATTGCATTCTGCTGCACAAAAACGTATAACAATTTGATAACGGATAAAAATGAACATAAGGACGACCATTTGGCTGTAACACCGTCTATTCCCCCAAGAGTTCTGGTTATCTATGCTCACCCAGAACCCTATAACTCCATTGCCAATCAAGTGATGATAAAGAGAATTCAATCACTTGATCATGTAACGGTACACGATCTGTATGGAGCTTATCCGGATTTCTTTATTGATATTAGCCACGAACATGAGCTCCTGATGGCGCACGATGTGATCGTATTCCATCATCCTCTCTATATGTACTCTTGTCCTGCTCTGTTAAAAGAGTGGTTGGATCGTGTGCTTGGTAAAGGTTTCGCGTTCGGCGATGGCTGCGCTCTAAAAGGAAAACATTGGCGTAGTGTGATCACTACTGGAGGCAAAGAAGCAGCGTTCAGTACCAAGGGTTACAACAAATATCCGTTAGAACAGATTCTTCAGCCATTTGAATTAACTGCGGCACTGTGTCAAATGCATTGGCTGGAACCAATGGTTCTATATTGGTCTCGGAATGTCTCTGATATAGAGCGTTATGAGCATGCGGAGCAGTATCGTCGATGGTTGGGCGATCCTTTGAAAGACTGGAACGCAGCAAACGAACAGGGAGTTCAGCATGGCAGTCACCAGTGAGTTTCTTCAAAGCAGTGTGGTGTTCCTTTCCGCTGCTGTTATCGCCGTACCACTCGCGCAGCGATTTGGATTGGGAGCGGTACTGGGCTACCTATTAGCAGGCGTTTTGATTGGCCCATGGGGGCTGGGGCTAATAAGCGATGTGGATGCAATTTTGCATTTTGCAGAGCTAGGGGTCGTACTCTTACTCTTCTTGATTGGCCTCGAGTTGAATCCCAAAAAGTTGTGGCAGATGCGAGGGCCGATTTTAGGGCTTGGTGGCGCTCAGGTTGTGGTAAGCACGTTCGTGATTGGCAGCATTGTCAGTTTGTTCGGGCTGAGTATGCAAGTGAGTCTGGTTATTGGTATGGGACTGGCTTTGTCTTCAACCGCTATTGCTCTGAGAGTGATTGAAGAGCAGGGGCTGAACGGCACTGAAACCGGGCAGTCAGGCTTTGCGGTACTTCTGTTTCAGGATATTGCTGTGATTCCAATGCTGGCCGTATTACCGCTGTTAGCGGGTGGACAAACCGGTGGGAATTGGTTGGATGTATTAACGGTTCTCGGCAGTGTCATTGCGTTACTGATAGGTGGTCACTTCTTGCTACGTCCTCTGTTTCGCTTTGTCGTTATGAATGGGGGGCGCGAGTTATTTACCATTGCTTCTTTGTTGGTGGTTCTGGGGATTGCGGTTGTGATGCAGAATCTGGGGTTATCCATGGCACTTGGTACCTTTCTGGCAGGAGTACTGCTGGCGGAAAGTGAATATCGTCATGAGTTAGAAATCGCTATCGAGCCGTTTAAAGGATTGCTTTTAGGGCTGTTTTTTATCGCCGTAGGCATGTCCGTGAACCTTGGTTTGTTAGTTCTGCTACCACTAGAAATTCTGGCTACCGTTGTGGCACTGGTTACGGCCAAGGGGCTGGTGCTTTATGTATTGGCGCGAGCTGCTCGTGTTCGGCCAAAAGCGCGTAGTCGTATGGCTGCAATCCTAAGCCAAGGCGGTGAGTTTGCATTCGTCATTTTCACGGCTGCGAGCCAAGAAGGCATCTTAACCCAAGAGCAGGTTGCTTTTTTGTTGGTCGTGGTCAGCTTATCAATGGTGACAACGCCTCTACTGTTGATGGGACAAAAGAAGTGGTTTGCGCATACGCTTAACCAAGAAGAGGAGAGCGTCACCAGTAATGTGGTTGATCGCCGCCCACGGGTTATCATCGCAGGATTTGGTCGCTTTGGTCAGGTAGTCGGGCGTTTGATGTATGCCAACAAAATTAAAGTGACGGTATTAGAAAGTGATGCAAGCCAGATTCACTTGTTGCGTAAATATGGCTACAAAGTGTTTTATGGTGATGCAACCCAGATCGATTTATTGCGCGCAGCGGGAGCTGATAAAGCGGAAGCATTGGTAATCTGTACTGATTCGCCGGACGAAGTCATGGCAATAGTCGATATCTGCCGGGAACATTTTCCTAAGCTTAAATTGCTCGCTCGAGCCCGTAGCCGAGTTGAAGCTTACCAACTGATGAGTCATGGCGTACAAAACTACTCGCGTGAAACCTTCTTAGGTGCACTTGATCTTGGTCGTCAGACGCTTGTAGAGCTCGGTATGCATCCATATCAAGCAAAGCGGGCAGAAGCACATTTTCGTAAGTTAGATAATGCTATGCTTAAAGACTTGCTGCCTCAACACAGTGAAGATAAGAAACTCGCTCAAAGAGCGAAAGAGGCTCGAAAAGAGCTGGAAGAAATATTTGGTCGTGAAATGGAAAGCGATCATCAGTCGCCCAACCATTGGAAGTAGTACTTGAACTTAGATTCAAGATAAGGAAATAGCGTGAAAATTAAAAAACGTTTTATTGCCGGTGCAAGTTGTCCACAGTGCAGCCAGCAAGATACCTTACGCTGGTGGATAGAGAACAACATTGAATTGGTAGAGTGCGTTGAGTGTGATTATACAGAGCAGCGTAAACCGCAGTCTGTAGAGAAAAATAAACACTCAGAGCAGGAAATGATCGGGATTTTTAAGCCGGAATAATTGAACTTCGATAATAGATCCCCATAATACACCCTATCAACTCAGTACTTAACCCCGTTCAGGTTAAGTCAATTAATCTCTCTGGAGTTAGTATGAAAATCGAAAAGAACGTTGTTGCAAGCCTTGCATACAAAGTAATGCTGGAAGACGGTGTTGTTGTTGATCAATCAACGACTGAAGCACCTCTTGATTACCTTCACGGTCACAACAACCTAATTACAGGTCTTGAAAAAGAACTTGAAGGCAAAGTGGCAGGCGACAAGTTCTCTGCAACTGTAGCTCCTGAAGATGCTTACGGCGAGCACAACGACGCACTTGTTCAACGCGTTCCTGCAGAAGTGTTCCAGGGTGTTGACCAAATCGAAGTGGGTATGCGTTTCCTAGCGGATACTGATCAAGGTCCAATCCCTGTAGAAGTAACAGAAGTAGACGGTGAAGAAGTGGTTGTTGATGGTAACCACATGCTTGCTGGTCAAACACTGACGTTTGAAGTTGAAGTTGTAGCAACTCGCGAAGCAACTGCAGAAGAGATCGAACACGGTCACATCCACCAAGGTGGTGGTTGTTGTGGTGGTCACGATCATGACCACGACCACGATCACGACCATGATCATGAAGGCGGTTGTTGTGGCGGCGGTAGCTGCGGTTCTCACTAATTCGCAGTTAACACCTTCTAGATTCTGAATGAAAAAGCGCAAGTTGATCGTCAACTTGCGCTTTTTGTTTATCTGATGTTTAGTGTTGATTAAGGTCAACAGACCCTAGTTAATTCAGTTGTTGGTAACGTTATGAACAAACCATTCTCCATCGCCATTCACGGTGGCGCTGGCACAATATTACGTGAACAAATGAGTGATTCACTGCAACAGGCTATTTTGACAGATCTGGAAACTGCAGCAAAAGTGGGTCATCAGATTTTGGCGAACGGCGGAGCGTCACTTGATGCGGTCGTGGCAGCAGTAAAGGTGCTGGAAGATTCCCCTCACTTTAATGCTGGTAAAGGCTCCGTGTTAACACACAATGAAATGGTTGAGATGGACGCTTCGATCATGGATGGCCGTAATCTGGCTGCTGGTGCAGTGGCGGGCGTAAGGCATATTAAAAACCCTATTGAGCTGGCGCGAGATGTGATGCAAAAGAGCAATCATGTCCTGTTGGTTGGCGAGGGGGCAGAAACCTTCGCTTTTGAGCATGGACACCAATATACCGAACAAGATTACTTCTTTACCGATCGACGTTACGAACAGCTGATCTCGATGCGAGAGAAAGGAGAGTTTGCGCTTTCTGAGTCTCGTTATCCGGATGATCGTAAACACGGGACGGTCGGTGCGGTTGCTTTGGATCAGCATGGCAACTTAGCCGCGGCGACCAGCACTGGTGGGGTGACGAACAAAAAATACGGACGGATTGGTGATTCAGCTTTGATCGGTTGTGGAACCGTGGCTGAAAACGGTGTGGTTGCGGTTTCTACGACGGGCATGGGCGAATTTTTTATTCGTAAACGTGTCGCAGAAGATGTGGCGGCTCGGATACGCTATCTCAAAGAAGATGTACATACCGCGTGTGAAGCAGTGATTCAAGGCGATCTGAAAGCCATGGGCGGGGAAGGTGGTTTGATTGCTATCGATGCTGAGGGAGACATTCATTTTGCGATGAACAGTTCAGGTATGTACCGCGCGGGCATCAACACTCAAGGCGAGTTGAGTGTAAAAATCTATGCGGATGAGTAGCTTCTTAAATAGAGTACAAAAAACAAAGCCCAACTTATCGCTGGGCTTTGTTTCGTTTTTCGTGTCACACGAGTATTAGTAGTGTGGTGGTGGTGGCTCATTGGCTGGATCTTCCACGTTCGATGAATCCATATTTTTCATTTTGCCCACTACGTATTTCATCTGATCTTGCATCTTAGTGATCAGCAACTGCTGCTGAGATAATGCTTGGTTCAGATCTTCAATCGTCTGTTCTTGGAACGCTGCCTGACACTCAAGGTCAGTAATGCGTGCTTCCAGTTGCTGAATAAGTTTTTCTGTCATGATCCGTTCTCTAGCTGCCAAGCTTGGGCGATACCTGCGGAAGTGGCAGTAATTACACGTTGTTTGGAATCAAAGGCTGCATCATACACGACCGCACGAGGAGGGCGAGTATCTTTTTTCGGCTCCACTTCAAATCCATCGACTCGTTTACCGCTTTGAGTATCCCATACGGACACGCGACCAGATGGGCTGCCGGTGACCAGCTGCGAGCCGTCATCAGAGAACCTGGCGCTGGAGAATATCAGTTGACGAGACCAACTGCTCAACTCCGACACTTTTTCTCCTGTCTCTAAATTCCAGATAATGGCTTGGTTGCCGCCATCAGAGCTCATTGCCAGTTTCCCATCGCGTTGCAAAGCAACCCGAACCACTCGTTGTTCATGCTCAAAAGTTCGCAGAACCTGACCGGACTCGGTATCCCAGAGAAAGGCTTTATAGTCATTACCACCCGTTAGCGCAAAGCGGCCATTGGGAGATATGGCAACTGTGTTGACTTTTTCTTGATGAGCAAGGAACTCCAGGCGACGCCCGGTGACTAAGTTGACATAAATCGCTTTACCGTTTGAAAGGCCAAGCAACACTTGCTCGCCGTTACTTGTGATAGCAACGTCGCGAATCAAAGCGTCTGAAATCGACCATAGGCCTTTGGCTTGTGTCCAGCCTAGATCCCAGACCGCAAAGTTCATCTGACCTGCGGTCACTGCATAACGACCGTTGTCTGAGATGCGAATATGAGACACGACATTGGCATCAGGATCGAGTTCACCCAGCTTCGCTAATTGTTCATTTTGCTCAAGATCCCATAATACTAAGTGATCTACTTGAGAGTAGAGTAGGGCGAATCGGCCATCTCGGCTAAGAGCAAAACTGGTCGACCCTTGTGGTTCAAGGGGCCAACGTTGCACTTCATGCTCGGTAAAAAAGCAACCATTTAACGTGGTGATGACAATTAAATATAGGAATAAATGAGAAATTCTTTGCATCACATCTAATAATCCGGTTTGTGTCTTAAGACATATAGCTAGTATATTGGTATAACGATTGTCTTCACTAGTCTCATAGAAGAATTGTGCACAACAACCAATGGCGAAGCCATTATTGGGAGAATTTAATGAAATCAGTTTTAAAAGTGTCGCTACTTGCTGCAACAGTAATGCTAGCGGTAGGCTGTCAGAAAGAAGAAACAAAAGCAGAAGAAGCTGCACCTCAAGCTGAGCAAGTTCAAGCAGAAACTGGCAAAGCAGTTCACTTTAAAACCGACGATGATAAAGCGGCGTACGCAATTGGTGTTTCATTTGCTAACTACCTAAGCACCAGCATTGAAAAACCGAGCGAAATCGGCATTGACCTAAACAAGGACCTTGTTCTTAAAGGTATTGAAGATGTATTCAAAGGCAACGCTGAACTAGATGAAGAAGAAACTCGTGCTGCGCTAGAATCTCTAGATAAGCGCGTTGCGGATAAGATGCAGGCGCAAGCGGCTGAGAAAGCGGCAGCAGCGAAGAAAGCTGGCGATGACTACCGTGCTGAGTTTGAGAAGCAAGAGGGCGTTGTTAAAACAGAATCTGGTCTTCTTTACCAGGTGATCACGCCAGCAGAAGGCGAGCAGCCAAAAGATACTGACACAGTACAGGTTCACTACAAAGGAACACTGACTGATGGTACTCAATTCGATAGCTCATACGATCGTGGCGAGCCGGCAACATTCCCTCTAAACCGTGTAATTCCTGGTTGGACGGAAGGCGTGCAGCTAATGCCTGTGGGTTCTAAATTCAAGTTCGTTATCCCGCCAGAGCTAGCTTACGGTGATCAAGACACGCCAAGCATTCCTGCTAATTCAACACTCGTATTCGAAGTTGAGCTACTTAAAGTAGAGAATGATAAAGCTGAGTAATCAGAAAAACTAAAGCTAAGTTATTGAAAAAGGTCCGTTTAACGGGCCTTTTTTGTTCTAGGTCACTAGTTGGAGAGTTTGCTAGGTTGACTTTCAAATTTTCTGATAAACTTACACCAATTTGTTGATTTTTCGCTCGAAGGCTTATGACAACTACAGAAACAATAAATGCGGAGATGTTGCTCGAAATGGAATCCGTTAACGTGATGCCATTCACTGAGCACGATAAAATCATCTTGAGATCTTATGAAGCGGTCGTTGATGGTATTGCCAGTCTGATTGGTCCGTTTTGTGAAATCGTTCTTCACTCTCTGGAAGATCTGAATACCTCTGCGATTAAAATAGCTAATGGTGAAAATACAGGGCGTCAGGTCGGTTCACCGATCACAGATTTAGCACTGAAAATGCTTAAAGACATCGAAGGCTCTGAGCGTAACTTCTCTCGTTCGTACTTTACGCGTGCGAAAGGAGGGGTGTTGATGAAGTCTATCACGGTGGCTATCCGTAATGGGGAGAACCGTGTTATTGGTCTGCTATGTATTAACGTCAATCTTGATGCGCCATTCTCGCAGGTGTTGCAATCTTTTATGCCGACACAGGAGGCCAAAGAAGCCGCGTCATCGGTGAACTTCGCAAGCGATGTTGAAGAGCTGGTGGACCAGACGGTTGAGCGCACGATAGAAGAGATTAATGCGGACAAGTCTGTATCGAACAACACCAAGAACCGTCAGATCGTTATGGAACTGTACGACAAGGGTATTTTTGATATCAAAGATGCGATTAACCGCGTAGCTGATCGCCTGAATATCTCTAAACACACGGTCTATTTATACATTCGTCAGCGTAAAACTGAGGATGAATCAGAGTGAGTGGATTAACTTACACTTTGCTTGTAAATGGCCCGGTTTACGGTAGCCAGTCTGCCCGAAGCGCTTATCAATTTGCCAAGGCTGTTGTTGAGCAAGGACATACTGTAGTGAGTGTGTTCTTCTACCAAGAGGGCGTCAGCAATGGTACTGCTCTTAGCGTACCAGCCAACGATGAGTTCGACTTGAGTAAAGCATGGCAAGTATTCGCTGAGGAGCACAACGTGCGCCTTGAAACTTGCGTGGCAGCGGCGTTGCGTCGTGGGATTGTGAGTGAAGAGGAAGCCAACCAGCATGGCTTAACTCAAAACAATTTAGCGCAAGGGTTTACCCAAGCAGGATTGGGCAGTTTAGCCGAAGCGATGCTAACCCAGGATCGAGTGGTGCAGTTTTGAGTCAGTTAACGTATTTATTTCGTAGTGCGCCTCATGGGCAGGCTTCCGGACGCGAGGGTGTTGATGCGCTGCTTGCCGCTTCCGCCTATTGCGAAGACATCAGCGTGATATTTATCGGAGATGGTGTTTACCAGCTTTTGCTAGGACAAGACCCATCTGCCATTCTAAGCAAAGATTACGCACCTATGCTTAAGTTGTTCGATCTTTATGATATCGAACAAGTGTTCGTTTGCTCTGATTCACTTGCGCAGCGAGGGTTAGCGCAAGCCGACCTAGTCATCGATGCGCAGGCGTTAACGCTTGAGCAAGTAAAAGAGAAACTGCAACAAGCAGGCAAACTGCTGTCATTCTGAGAACATCATGTTACATATCATCAAAACCGTCTCTGCCTTAGAAGATGCTGTGGCCATGTTTAGTGAGCAAGACGACATTTTGCTCATTGAAGATGCTGTGTACGCTGCTAACCCACAGCACCCAGCGTTCCATCACGTCAAGAGCGCAGCTGTGTTTGCGCTGGAGAGCGATATTCAAGCTCGAGGCATGGGTAATCGTATCAGCCCTTCCGTTGTTGTTGTGAGCTATTCTGGCTTCGTTGAATTGACAGTAAAACAAGATAAATCCCTAACTTGGGATTAAACGTGGTTTACTGTCGATAAAGCTTTACGGATGAATTGCCCCAATTGAACAAAAAAGATTCGTATATTTCTTGACACACCTCTCACTGCTGCATAGAATTTTGCGTCCCTAAATGCCAATGGTAGTTAGGGCTAGATTTTTCACAAAGCTTACTTTCAAGTAAATCAGGAGCTAGTTAATGGCAACTATTAACCAGTTGGTACGTAAGCCTCGTGCAAAGCAAGTTGTTAAAAGCAACGTGCCTGCACTAGAAGCGTGCCCACAAAAACGTGGTGTATGTACTCGTGTTTACACTACTACACCTAAAAAACCTAACTCAGCACTTCGTAAAGTTTGTCGTGTTCGTCTGACAAACGGTTTCGAAGTTACTTCGTACATCGGCGGTGAAGGTCACAACCTTCAAGAGCACTCAGTTGTTCTAATCCGTGGTGGTCGTGTTAAAGACCTTCCAGGTGTGCGTTACCACACTGTTCGCGGCGCACTAGACTGTGCTGGCGTAAATGACCGTAAACAAGGTCGTTCTAAGTACGGTGTGAAGCGTCCTAAGTCTTAATGGATTCCGTTAAGTAAGGCCAAACACTAAATTATTTTTAATTTTTTGAAAAAACTGAAAAGTTTTGGATAAAACCTGAAGAAGACAACGGAGAAAATCCATGCCACGTCGTCGCGTCATTGGTCAGCGTAAGATCCTTCCAGATCCAAAATTCAAATCTGAATTGCTGGCAAAATTCGTTAACATCCTAATGGTTGACGGTAAAAAATCTACTGCAGAGAAAATCGTTTACACTGCACTAGACACAATGGCTGAGAAATCTGGTAAAGATCACTTAGCTGTATTTGAAGAAGCTCTTGAAAATGTTCGCCCAGCGGTAGAGGTTAAATCTCGCCGTGTAGGTGGTTCAACTTACCAAGTACCTGTAGAAGTACGTCCGGTTCGCCGTAACGCACTTGCTATGCGTTGGTTGGTTGAAGCTGCGCGCAAGCGTGGTGAAAAATCTATGGCTCAACGCCTAGCGGCTGAAATGCTAGACGCGTCTGAGAACAAAGGTACTGCGGTTAAGAAACGTGAAGACGTTCACCGCATGGCTGACGCAAACAAAGCGTTCGCTCATTACCGCTGGTAATACCTTCTGTGCTGCGAGGTTCTCTCGCAGCACTTTTCTATACTCTAAGGTACACCTTAGTAAGAGGATACAATCGTGGCTCGTAAAACTCCTATTGAGCGCTACCGCAATATCGGTATCTGTGCTCACGTAGATGCAGGAAAAACAACCACAACTGAGCGTATTCTGTTCTACACTGGCCTTTCTCACAAAATCGGCGAAGTTCACGATGGTGCTGCAACCATGGACTGGATGGAGCAGGAGCAGGAACGTGGTATTACTATCACTTCAGCTGCGACTACTACTTTCTGGCGTGGTATGGAAGCACAATTCCCAGAGCATCGCGTAAACATCATTGATACCCCTGGACACGTTGACTTTACTATCGAAGTAGAGCGTTCTCTTCGTGTACTTGATGGTGCTGTGGTTGTGTTCTGTGGCTCATCTGGTGTTGAACCTCAGTCTGAAACTGTATGGCGTCAAGCAGACAAATACCACGTTCCACGTATGGTATTCGTTAACAAGATGGACCGTGCAGGTGCAGACTTCCTACGCGTTGTGGACCAAATTAAAAATCGTCTTGGTGCGAACCCTGTTCCAATCCAACTTAACGTTGGTGCTGAAGAGGACTTCAAAGGTGTCATCGACCTTATCAAGATGAAAATGATCAACTGGAGTGAAGCCGACCAAGGCATGTCGTTCACATACGAAGACATTCCAGCTGACATGATCGAGCTTGCTGAAGAATGGCGCAACCATATGGTTGAATCTGCTGCAGAAGCTAGCGAAGAGCTGATGGACAAGTACCTTGAAGAAGGTGAGCTGACTGAAGCTGAGATCAAACAAGCGCTACGTACTCGTACACTAAATAACGAAATCGTACTTGCCACTTGTGGTAGTGCGTTTAAGAACAAAGGTGTTCAAGCGGTACTAGATGCAGTGATCGAATTCTTGCCATCACCAGCTGATGTACCTGCAATTAAAGGTGTTGATGAAAGAGAAAATGAAGTTGAGCGTCACGCTGACGACAACGAACCTTTCTCTGCGCTAGCGTTTAAGATCGCGACTGACCCATTTGTGGGTACGCTTACTTTCATGCGTGTTTACTCTGGTGTAGTAAACTCAGGTGATGGTGTCTACAACTCTGTAAAAGAGAAGAAAGAGCGTTTTGGTCGTATCGTTCAGATGCATGCCAACAAGCGTGAAGAAGTTAAAGAAGTTCGCGCTGGTGATATCGCTGCTGCTATTGGTCTGAAAGACGTAACTACAGGTGACACTCTGTGTGACCAGAACCACAAAGTGATTCTGGAACGTATGGAATTCCCTGAGCCAGTTATTCAGATTGCTGTAGAACCTCGTTCTAAGGCAGACCAAGAAAAAATGGGTATCGCGCTAGGTAAACTGGCTGCTGAAGATCCATCATTCCGCGTGGAAACGGACGACGAAACAGGTCAGACTCTGATCTCAGGTATGGGTGAACTTCACCTAGACATTATCGTTGATCGTATGAAGCGTGAATTCAGCGTTGATTGTAACGTTGGTAAACCTCAGGTTGCTTACCGTGAAA
>JAAEZQ010000025.1 GCA_018222805.1 Vibrionaceae bacterium | reverse complement strand
TCGAAGTAAAACACCGCACGATCGACGAGTTCGTTAATACCGTAGCAAGCATTGCAGATACTTTCGGTGGTATTAACCTTGAAGATATTAAGGCTCCAGACTGTTTTGAAATTGAAAAGCGTCTTATCGAGCGTTGTGATGTACCTGTATTCCACGACGACCAGCACGGTACAGCAATCGTAACGGCAGCGGGTATGCTTAACGCGATTGAATTGCAAGGTAAGAAATTAGAAGATTCTACGATTGTTTGTCTTGGTGCGGGAGCAGCAGCAGTTGCGTGTATGGAACTACTGATCAAATGTGGTGCTATGCGTGAAAAAATCTACATGCTGGATCGTAAAGGCGTGATTCATACTCGCCGTGATGATCTTAACGAGTACAAACAGCTATTTGCTAACAACACTGATAAGCGTACTTTAGAAGATGTGATTGAAGGAGCCGATCTGTTCCTTGGCGTATCAGGTCCAAACCTACTTCCACCAGAAGCATTAAAGCTGATGGCAGATAAGCCAATTGTTTTCGCATGTTCAAACCCTGATCCTGAAATTAAGCCAGAGCTTGCTCATGAAGTTCGTGATGACTTGATCATGGGTACTGGACGCAGTGATTATCCGAACCAGGTAAACAACGTGCTTTGTTTCCCATTCATTTTCCGTGGTGCACTTGATGTGCGTGCAAGTGAAATTAATGATGAGATGAAACTTGCGGCGGTTGATGCTATTCGTCAATTGGCGAAAGAGCCAGTACCAGAAGCAGTACTGAAAGCGGCGGGTGCGGATAAGCTTGAGTTTGGTACAGACTACATTATTCCTAAGCCAATGGACGCTCGTCTGTTGCCTCGTGTTGCAAAAGCAGTGGCTCAAGCAGCGGTCGATTCTGGTGTTGCTCGTATTGAAATGCCGGAAAACTACATGGCAGAGTAAGACTCTGAATTCAATGATGTACAAAAAATGGGACGCGATGGCGTCCCATTTTTTATGTCATTTTTTAGATGCAAAATCAGCAACCCCACTGGGTGACTTAACTTTGACTCTAAATTACTCTTCGTCAAACGACTCGAATTCGATGCCCATTTCCGTCATCAGAGCTTTTGCTTCAGTTGGAATATCGTCAGGGCGATCCTTACGAAGGTCTTCATCCGTCGGAAGCGGCTGACCAGTGTACGCATGGAGAAATGCTTCACACAGGAGTTCACTGTTGGTTGCGTGGCGTAAGTTATTGATCTGACGACGAGTACGTTCATCAGTTAGCACTTTTAAAACTTTTAGCGGGATAGAGACAGTGATTTTTTTTACTTGTTCGCTTTTCTTTCCATGCTCAGCATAAGGGCTAATGTATTCGCCATTCCAGTCAGCCATTGCGTACCTTCATTTATGTAATAGGTTAAAAATAATTTAGGTGCTGATTTTAGCTGCATTTACTGCCATAAGCAAAGACATATAGACGTCTAGAAGTGTTGACGTCTTAATTTTTGACGAGTAAAGTGACAAGAACAGTAAGGGATGTGTGCAATCCATTGAATCTGACCATTAAGATATAGCGCATTCCCATTTAGAAGTCATCATCTGTGAAAGGATACACCCATGAGCACCCGTAAGCCTGCAACCATTGCTGTACGCACCGGTATTGAGTCTGACACTCAATACCATGCTGTCGTTCCACCAATCTACCTTTCGACGAACTACGGCTTTCCTGCGTTTGGGGAAGTGCCTAAGTATGATTATACGCGCTCAGGTAACCCAAACCGTGGATTATTAGAAAGTGCACTGTCTGAGTTGGAATCAGGTGAAGGTGCTGTGATCACTAACTGTGGTACGTCTGCACTGAACTTATGGGTTTCGGCTTTTGTTGGACCTGATGATCTAATCATTGCCCCGAACGACTGTTATGGTGGGACTTATCGCCTGTTTAATACCCGAGCAAACAAAGGCGATTTCAAGGTGCTCTTTGTGGATCAAACTGACGAACAGGCGCTAGATGCAGCATTAGCACAGAAGCCAAAACTGGTTCTGTTAGAAACACCATCCAACCCTCTGGTGCGCGTTGTCGATATTGCTGCGGTATGTGAAAAAGCAAAACAAGCTGGAGCATTAGTCGCGGTAGATAATACGTTTTTGACGCCGGTTTACCAGAAGCCTTTAGAGCTAGGGGCTGACTTTGTTATTCACTCTACAACGAAATACATCAATGGGCACTCAGATGTGATTGGTGGTGTGGTGATCACTAAAACACAAGAGCATGCCGAAGAGTTAGCATGGTGGGGCAACTGTATTGGTGCTACAGGCACACCTTTTGATAGCTACATGACCTTAAGAGGCCTTCGCACTTTGGGTGCGCGTATGCGATTACATGAAGAAAGCTCGCAGCAGGTTCTGGCTTACCTGCAGAAGCAATCTTTGGTGGCTAAAATTTATCACCCAAGTCTGCCAGAACATCCAGGCCATGAGATTGCTAAAAAGCAACAGTCTGGCTTTGGCTCCATGTTGAGTTTTGAATTTTCGGGCTCATTTGATCAACTTAAAGTCTTTGTTAAAGAGCTACAATTGTTTTCACTCGCTGAATCTCTGGGCGGGGTAGAAAGCTTGATTTGTCACCCAGCATCGATGACACATCGTGCAATGGGTGAAGAGGCGTTGGCCGAAGCGGGAGTATCACAGCAACTACTGCGCCTTTCTGTTGGTCTAGAAGATGCACAAGATCTCATTGCCGACCTAGAACAAGCTTTCACCAAATCTGCACAGCAATAGGAGACAATAATGACTGTACAGCGTCAGCTACACAAGTTTGGTGGTAGCAGCCTGGCAAATCCAGAGTGTTACTTACGTGTAGCGGGAATTCTCAAAGAATACTCTGCAGAAAATGATCTGGTGGTGGTCTCTGCAGCAGGAAAAACGACTAACCACCTGATTGAATTCCTTGAAGGTTTAGAAAAAGATGGTCGAATTGCGCACGAAGCGCTGCAGAGTTTGAGGCTGTTTCAAATCAGTCTTGTTGAAGAGTTACTCGAAGGAGAGATTCAAGAGCAATTACTTGCCTCCTTGCAAGATGAGTTCAGCACACTGTCAGAGCTGACCTCACCTTTGACAGAAGCACAAAAGGCAGCGGTATTAGGACACGGAGAAGTATGGTCTTCTCGATTACTGGCTGCTTTACTGACGCAGAAGGAGTTACCGGCCGTTGCACAAGATGCACGAGCGTTCCTGCGTGCAGAAGCTGGCACTCAACCAGAAGTCGACCGTGCTCGTTCATACCCGCTTATCAAAGAAGTATTGGCGCAACATAGCCACAAACGTGTGATCATTACCGGCTTCATGGCGCAAAATGATAATGGTGAAACCGTTCTGCTTGGTCGTAATGGCTCAGACTATTCTGCAACCGTGATTGGTGCGCTTGCTGAAGTTAGTACAGTAACGATTTGGAGTGACGTGGCTGGTGTTTATAGTGCAGACCCCCGTTTGGTATCAGATGCATGCTTGTTACCACTATTACGATTGGATGAAGCCAGTGAGCTTGCTCGTTTAGCTGCGCCTGTTCTGCATAGCCGAACACTGCAGCCTGTGGCTCAAAGCTCCATGGATTTGAGCCTTAAGTGCAGTTACCTTCCTGAGTCTGGTTCGACTCGTATTGAGCGTGTTTTGGCATCTGGTCGAGGTGCGAAAATCATCACTTCGTTGGACGATGTGCTACTGGTTCAGCTTTCATTTGCGCACGGACATGACTTTGAAAAAACACAGAGTGATGTACTTGAATCTCTGAAACGCGCTCAGTTGGAGCCGCTTGCTTTTGAAGCTCAGCCTGAACAGCAGATCTTACGATTGGCGTACACTGCAGAAATAGCTGGTGGGGCGCTCAAGTACCTGCAGGAGTCTGCTCTGGATGCGGAAATTTATCTTACAGAAGGATACTCTCTGATTGCTGCCGTAGGCGCGGGTGTAACAACCAATGCCAATCACTGTTTTGGCTTTCAGCAAAAGCTAAAACACTTGCCGGTGGAATTTATCGCTGAGACGGAGTCTGGTTTAAGTCTGGTGGCAGTATTACGTCGCACTGATACCGAAGAGTTGGTACAAACGGTTCACAGCCAGTTGTTTCAGGCACAAAAGCGCGTAGCTGTTGCATTATGTGGTAAAGGTAATATTGGTTCGAGCTGGTTAAACTTATTCGCATCTCAAAAGAGTGAACTCGAGAAACGTCATGGCATGAGTTTTGACTTAGTCGCAGTGGTTGATAGTCAAATGTATTGGTTTGATAGTCAGGGTATTGATGCGTCTGGTGTTTCAGCACGGTTCAATGATGAAAGTATTGAAAACGATGGCTCTTGGTTACCGCGTCTTGGCGCCCTTCAGGACTACGATGAAGCCGTTGTCCTTGATGTCACCGCCAGCCAGGAGTTAGCTAAATGTTACGTTGATATCGCTCAGCAAGGCATTCACCTGATCTCCGCGAACAAAGTGGCGGGCTCGGCCGATAGCCAATACTACCATCAGGTTCAGGATGCGTTTGCTAAAATTGGACGTCACTGGCTGTACAACGCCACGGTAGGGGCAGGGCTACCAATAAATCATACGGTGCGTGATCTTCGCGAGAGTGGAGATGAGATTATCGCACTATCTGGTATTTTCTCCGGAACGCTTTCATGGTTATTCCAACAGTTTGATGGCTCAGTCCCATTCAGTGAATTGGTCGATTTAGCGTGGCAGCAAGGACTAACTGAACCTGACCCTCGCTCTGACTTGGATGGTTCTGATGTTATGCGTAAGCTTGTTATTCTGGCGCGTGAATCCGGCCTGGATATTGAACCGGGAAGCGTAAAGGTGGAGTCGTTAGTGCCTGAGGAGCTGCGAACGCTGAGCTTAGATGCGTTTTTTGATAATGCCGCACTGTTGAGCCAGACTCTGCAAGAGCGTTTGACCAAAGCGCAGAAAAACGATCAGGTACTGCGTTACGTAGCTCGTTTAGAAAAAGATGGCAAAGCCACAGTCGGAATCGAAGCCTTGTCGCGCGAACATGCGCTGGCTAACTTACTGCCGTGTGACAATATTTTTGCGATTGAGAGCAAGTGGTACAAAGATAACCCGCTTGTTATCCGTGGCCCGGGCGCCGGTCGTGAAGTCACGGCGGGGGCTATTCAGTCCGACCTAAATCGCCTCGCTGGGCTGTTTTAAAAACTTATAACTATCTAAAAACCTCGGAATCCATCCGAGGTTTTTTATTCCCTTCTTAGTGCCATACTTAAATTCAGAACCGTTATTGACCATGTATTTATCATGGATAAATATTGGCCAATAATGAACTTGAACTATCCTCATCATTAACGTGAAAAAAATTCATAATCACAAGGTTGACATTAAATCGTATTCAATACATTCTGTAGACATATAGACGTCTAAACGTCGATTTGAGCATTTGATTTCGTGGCGGATTGCCACAGGGAGAGTAAGATGGGTTATACGCACGCAGGCCATATCGATGCCTTAAACCAGAATATCGCTGAGTTATCAGACAATATTAATGTTTCGTTTGAGTTTTTTCCGCCAAGCAATGAAAAGATGGAAGAGACGCTATGGAACTCTGTGCACCGTCTAAAAGCGCTTAAACCTAAGTTTGTTTCTGTTACTTATGGAGCTAACTCTGGTGAGCGTGATAGAACTCATTCCATCATTAAAGAAATCAAATCAGAAACAGGCTTAATAGCAGCTCCGCACTTGACTTGTATCGATGCGACTCGTGAAGAGTTGATTGAGATCGCGGATGACTACTGGAACAACGGTATTGAAAATATCGTTGCTCTGCGTGGAGATATCCCTCCAGGTGGCGGCGCACCTGATATGTATGCATCTGATCTTGTTGAGTTGTTGAAGTCTCGTCACGATTTCGATATCTCAGTAGCCGCTTTCCCAGAAGTACATCCTGAAGCAAAAAGCGCACAGGCTGATCTGCTAAACCTGAAGCGTAAAGTGGATGCTGGTGCGAATCGAGCAATTACTCAGTTTTTCTTCGATGTTGAGTCTTACCTGCGTTTTCGTGACCGCTGTGTCGCTGCTGGCATCGATGTAGAAATCGTACCGGGTATTTTACCAGTATCTAACTTTAAACAGGCATCCCGTTTTGCCGCGCAGAATAACGTAAAAGTTCCAGGCTGGATGAGCAGACAGTTTGAAGGTTTGGATGATGATCCGGTAACTCGACAACTGGTTGGGGCAAGCCAGGCGATTGATATGGTGCGTGTACTTAGTCGAGAGGGTGTGAAAGATTTCCATTTCTACACTCTAAACCGAGCAGAGATGACTTACGCGCTGTGCCATACCTTGGGTGTGCGTCCTAAAGTTGCAGTCTAAGACGTGGATACAAAGAAAAGGCTTGCCAAATGGCAAGCCTTTTTGTTGCTAAGTTATGAGCTATTTGTAGTGGATTAGCCGATAACTTCAAGTTCAGTTAGCACTTCTTCTGCCCACGTGATCCACGTTTCGCGCAGCAGTAGATTGCGGCGTAGTGTCAGGCGTTCCAGACGTGCTTGTTTATCCAGAGTGGACGGCGTCGCGTAGTATGCCGCTTCAATTTCTTTGTAGTGAGAAACCAGTTTGCGTGACTCTTCTACCAGTTCAGATAGTTGCTCTCGGAAAGGTGCAGCAGGTTGTACTGCACAAGCCATCAGTTTCGCTGAGAACTCGTCACGGACGGTTGGGTGTGCCGTTGGTTGGTCAAACCATCCACCTAGTGCACTACGTCCTGCGTCAGTGATGGAATACACTTTACGGTCTGGTTTTCCTTCTTGAGGCTCTAATACGCAAGTAACCAGTTCTTTCTCAGCCATTTTATTAAGCTCACGGTAAACTTGCTGGTGGCTTGCTTTCCAGAAGTAACCAATGCTAGCTGAGAATTCTTTTGTGATATCGTAACCGGTTGCATCGCGCGTGCTAAGCACAGTTAAGATTACGTGTGGTAATGACATGTCTTCAATCCAAATGGTCAATAAACTTGTAAACAAGCTACTTATACTTTCAGCTGCGCTCTTAATGGCGTTTGAGTTTTTTATGTATAAGTAGCACCAACAAATGTTGGTCCTGTCACCTTAAAGCCGTTTATCACCTAGAGAGATGGGGTTACCCATCGAGGCTGGAGCAGGTATGATTGGATTTATGCGCCCTCAGCAAGTCAGGTAGTATATAAATAATAAGCATGAAGTGGAATACTAGGGAAAAATAACACCAAAAAACTAACATAATACTCAGTAATGTATTTCTGTGGTTATTTATGCTGTTTGATTGGTTCTTTTTGGGTTTTTTATGGGTTATTTATCTGGGTAATTGCTGTTCAATTTGATGATTATAAGAATGGCTGAGCGATTGCTCAGCCATTTACATCATAACCTGTTACTTTTAATTAACGGACTATTTTAACCCGTGTTGCGCATGCCAGCCGCGATTCCCGCAATGGTGACCATCAGTGCTTCTTCAAGATCTGCTGAAGCTGCCTCATTTTGACGCGTACGATACAGTAACTCTGCTTGAAGCATGTTCAATGGCTCAACGTAGATGTTACGTAAGCGGATGGATTCCAGACCCCACGGGTCGTGCTGCATCAAGTTCTCGTTGTTTTCTACATTCAGAACCGCTTTAATATCTTTCTGAAGCTGATCTCGTAATCTTTCACCTAGTGGACGAAGTGATTCATCAACCAAGCGTAGATCGTAGTAGCGAGAGATATCGATATTACACTTCGAGTACACCATTTCTAACATGCCAAGGCGTGTTGAGAAGAATGGCCATTCACGACACATTTCTTCCAATAGCGCTTGATGACCTTTGTCTATCGAGTACTGAATCGCTTCGCCTGCTCCCAACCATGCTGGTAGCACTAAGCGGTTTTGGCTCCATGAGAAGATCCATGGAATTGCACGTAGACTCTCTACGCCACCTTTAGGATTACGCTTCGCTGGACGAGAGCCCAGTGGTAGTTTGCCTAACTCCAGCTCTGGTGTCGCCTGGCGGAAGTAAGGCACAAAGTCTGGTTCGCCACGAACAACGCTGCGGTAAGCTTCACAGCTCACTTGAGACAGAACTTCCATCAGATCGCGCCACTCTTGTTTTGGCTCTGGTGGTGGCAGTAGGTTCGCTTCCAGAATGGCACTGGCGTACAGATTGAAGCTGTTGACTGCTACATCAGGCAGACCAAGCTTAAAGCGGATCATTTCACCCTGCTCAGTAACACGCAGACCACCTTTTAGGCTCTTAGGTGGCTGAGACAGCAACGCTGCATGTGCAGGCGCTCCACCGCGACCAACAGTACCACCACGACCGTGGAACAATGTCAGTTCAACGCCTTCATCTTCAGCGACTTTCACCAGAGATTCCATTGCATGGTACTGAGCCCAGCCTGCTGACATAACACCTGCATCTTTTGCTGAGTCTGAGTAGCCGATCATGACCATTTGATGGTTTTGGATAAATCCACGATACAGATCGATATCCATCAGCTGTTTGATGACGGACTCTGCATTGTTCAAGTCTTCCAGAGTTTCGAACAGAGGACAAACGTCCATGCGGTATGGGCAGCCAGACTCTTGCAGTAGTAGATGAACAGCCAGTACATCCGACGCGGTCCGTGCCATAGAGATGACGTAAGCACCGAATGCTTCGCGAGACTGGGCTGCAATGATCTTACAGGTGTCTAAAACTTCCTGAACCGGTTCAGATGGTTCCCAGTCACGTGGTAGAAGCGGACGTTTAGAAGCCAGCTCATTAGTTAGGAAGGCAATCTTGTCTTGCTCGCTCCACTGCTGGTAGTCACCAATACCAAGGTAGCGAGTCAACTCAGATAGTGCATCCGCGTGACGAGTACTTTCCTGACGAATATCCAGACGAACTAAGTGAACACCAAACGCTTTCACGCGGCGTAGGGTATCCAGTAGTGAACCATCCGCTATAACACCCATACCACACTCGTGTAGTGATTGGTAACACGCGTACAGTGGGTCCCAAAGCTGTTCTACTTTTTGTAGTGGCGCTTTGACTGCCAGCTTTTGACCATTGATTTTCGCATCAAGAATATCTTTGGTCTCATTGAGCAGAGCACGTAGCTGTTTGAGGACCGCACGGTATGGTTCGTGTTGATCATCTCCAGCAAGTTCACGCACTTGATCGTTACTTACTGTCATCGACAGTTCGCTGATCAGTTCGTTGATGTCATTCAGGTAAAGATCCGCAGCCTTCCAGCGAGACAGAAGCAGAACCTCACGTGTAATGCTATGAGTAACAAATGGATTGCCGTCACGGTCGCCACCCATCCATGAGGAAAAATGTACTGGACGCGCGTCGATTGGTAAACCCTCGCCAAGATACGATTCCAGACGATCGTTCATTTCACGTAAAAACTCAGGTACGGCTTCCCATAGTGAGTTTTCCACGACAGCAAAGCCCCATTTCGCTTCATCAAGTGGTGTTGGGCGTTGTTGGCGGATCACGTCTGAGTGCCAGCCTTGTGCGATCAGCTGCTCTAGTCGACGTTCAGTTTTCTTACGCTCTTTCGATGAAAGGTCGCTTAACTCAAGCTTTGATAAACACTCGTTGATTTTCACCAGTTTATTGATCATGGTGCGGCGAGTGATTTCAGTTGGGTGAGCGGTCAGTACCAGTTCAATGTTCAGGTCGCGTACAGCCTGAGCGGTATCAAGCTTGCTAACATCGTTTTGTACCAGTTTAGAAAATAGCGAGTTGATCGCGTCTGGTTCGCAGATATGCTCTTCACAGTGACGTGAAATGGTGTGGTACTGCTCAGCAATATTCGTGAGGTTTAGAAATTGGTTAAACGCACGGGTTACTGGTGTCAGTTGCTCATCAGGAAGATGTTTAATTTCTTCTATCAAGCTTTCCTTGTCTGCTTGATTTCCTGCTTGGGCTGATTTGGATAATTTACGAATGGTTTCCACTTTCTCGAAGATTTCTTCGCCATGGGCATCGTGAATGGTATTACCCAGTAAGTGGCCTAACATGCGCACATTGCTTTTGAGTGCGGCGTATTTCTCGTTCATTGTCGTCCTGCCTCGTAAAAAAACTACATCCATTGTCCTTATTAAGACACCAATCTAGCGAAAAGCACCAGTTCTAGTCAAATAAAGCCGATTATGTTTGTAATTATTCCGCTTCTCTCCTGATTTAGAGCAAATTTAGAGCAAAGTTGCGGTGCCCATAGCACAATAAATGAAAATTTATTACAAAATAACAAGTTAAATAAGTGTTAATGGTTATGATAAAAACAGCCTGCACAGCTTATCGGAGCTGTACAGGTAAGCGGTCTTTTTCTAACAACAGTACTTGACCATAGCTTTAGACAATACATCAATGGTTGGGTCAATGAAATCAAAAGCCAGAAACTCATCCGGTTGATGAGCTTGATCGATCGAGCCCGGTCCAAGTACCAACGTTGGGCACAGTTCTTGTAGAAATGGCGCTTCTGTACAGTAGTTCACGGTTTGCGAGCTTGTCTCACACAGTTCTTCTACGCCACCAATGAATGGGTGGTCATGAGGGCACTCGTAACCCGGAATGGATTCGTGTAGCGGTATTACCTCAATACGTCCTGGCCATTTGGCTTCCACTTCTTTTAAAGCACCGCGTAGCATGTTCTCCAAGCCATCTAAGCTGATGCCAGGTAATGGGCGAACATCGTAATGCAGTTCACAGCAGCCACAAATACGGTTGGCACTGTCACCACCGTGAATATGACCCAAGTTCAATGTTGGGCTAGGGATAGCAAAACCCGGGTGGTGGTACTCTTTAATTAACTTATCGCGCAGCTTCATCATGGCAAACATAACTTCATACATGATCTCAATGGCGTTAACACCAAGTGCAGGATCTGATGAATGACCTGATTTACCAGTCACACGAATGGCGTTAGCGACATGGCCTTTATGTCCACGAATGGGAACCAGGCTGGTGGGTTCACCAATAATGCAGTAGTCCGGTTTAAAAGGAGCATTAGCGGTAAAGTGTCTGGCGCCTAGCATCGTGGTTTCTTCATCACAAGTCGCTAATACATACAGTGGCTTCTTCTGTTTACTCCAGTCGACTTTCTTTACGGCTTCATAAATGAAGGCAAAGAAGCCTTTCATGTCTGCCGTGCCGAGACCGTAAAAGCGGTTGTCTTTTTCAGTCAGTTTATGCGGGTCGAAGTTCCAGCGTCCTTCATCAAATGGCACCGTGTCACTGTGACCCGCTAAAAGGAGGCCACCTTCGCCCTCGCCCATACGTGCGATCATATTGTGTTTGCCTGGTTCGACTTCGATCACCTCAACACTGAACCCTAGATCTTTGAACCAGGATGCGAGTTTCTCAATGACTTTCGCATTGCCTTGGTCCCATTTCGGGTCGGTGGAGCTGATTGAAGAGGTGCTGATGAGTCCTTCATAGACCTCTAGAAACGTTGGTAATTGCATGGATTCTTCAAATCTCCTATTGACAGACAGAGCACAAAACTGTAAAACACATATTAAATCATATTTAATGAATAAAAAATCAAAATATAGCGAAAATTAAATATGAATAGTCACTTGGGCCTTTAAGTTTACGGATGTTATAGAATGCTAAAAACCACGATTATCGGAGCCAGCGGTTACACCGGCGCAGAGTTAGCTTTAATGGTTAACAAACACCCAGAACTCACGCTATCAGGTTTATACGTTTCCGCCAACAGTGTAGATGCAGGAAAAAGTATTGCCCAACTGCACGGCAAGTTAGCCGGCGTTATCGATATGCCAGTCAATCCGTTAACCGATCCAAAGCAAGTGGCAGCAGAATCAGATGTGGTGTTTTTGGCAACAGCACATGAAGTGAGCCATGACCTCGCCCCAATTTTCCTTGACGCTGGATGTCAGGTTTTCGATTTATCTGGCGCGTTCCGTGTTCAGAGTGAAGGCTTTTACGACACTTTCTATGGCTTCAAGCATCAATTTAACAACTGGCTAGATAAAGCGGTGTACGGCTTAGCGGAGTGGAACTTCAACGCAATTAAAAACACTCCTTTAGTTGCGGTAGCTGGCTGCTACCCAACAGCATCGCAATTGGCCATCAAGCCCCTTTTAGAAGGTGGTTTATTGGATACTCAACAATGGCCAGTGATTAACGCGACGAGTGGCGTATCTGGTGCGGGCAGAAAAGCGTCGATGACCAACAGCTTCTGCGAAGTGAGCCTGCAACCTTACGGAGTGTTCAATCACCGTCACCAACCAGAGATCGCTCAACACTTGGGTTGTGATGTGATTTTTACGCCTCATCTGGGCAACTTTAAGCGTGGCATTCTTGCCACCATCACAATGAAATTGTCCGCAGGTGTGACCGCAGAGCAAGTGACTCAGGCGTTCGAACAAGCGTATCAAGGGAAGCCTGCGGTACGTCTAAAAGGCGATGGTATTCCACGTATTCAGGATGTTGAAAATACGCCTTTCTGCGATATCGGCTGGAAGGTTCAAGGCGAACACGTGATTGTGATTTCTGCCATCGACAACCTACTCAAAGGTGCATCAAGTCAAGCGATGCAATGTTTAAATATTCATTACGGTTACCCAGAACTGACAGCGTTGCTGTAGTCGTTGATAGAGGGAAAAGCAATGACGCAAACCAATCAAGCTCCATTAGTCATTAAGCTAGGTGGTGCAGCTTTATCTTGCACAAAAACCTTAAGCCAACTTTTTGGTGCCATCGCGGCCTACCAAAGTTCGGCGAAGCGACAAATCGCCATCGTTCATGGCGGTGGCTACCTAGTCGATGAGCTGATGACTAAATTGCAGCTTCAAACCGTAAAGAAGAACGGCTTACGAGTGACGCCTTACGATCAAATCCCAGTTATTGCAGGAGCACTAGCGGGGACAGCAAATAAGCTACTACAAGGTCAGGCGATTGCAGACGGTCTTAACGCGGTGGGCATGAGCTTAGCGGATGGCGGTTTATGCCAGGTGGAAGAACTCGATCCGGAATTGGGCGCAGTAGGTAAAGCCTCTCCGGGTGATTCAACACTGATCCAAGCGATCTTAAACACAGGCGCATTGCCAATCATCAGTTCAATTGGCCTAACAAAAGAAGGTCAACTGATGAACGTCAACGCGGATCAAGCGGCAGTAGCGGTTGCTGGTGCACTGGATGCGGAGTTGGTTCTGCTTTCAGATGTGAGCGGTGTTTTGGATGGAAAAGGTCACTTGATCAAAAGCTTGTCTGAAAAAGAAGCCGATGCATTGATCGAAGGTCATGTGATCACCGACGGTATGATCGTCAAAGTTAAAGCCGCTTTGGAGGCAGCCAATGATCTTGGTCGTCCTATCGAAGTGGCAACCTGGCGTTACCCTGAGAAGCTGGAGCAGCTATTTGCTGGTCAGAGCATCGGTACCCAGTTTCTGCCTCAATAACGTCGCAGTAAAGAATTTAAAGAATCAAACATTAGGAAGTCGTTGGCACTGACCGCCGAGAGCAGAGCCAGTTAAATTTGGAGAAAAAAATGAGCAAAGTGAACGTAAATAAAGTAGTAGTCGCATACTCAGGCGGTCTAGATACTTCAGTAATCATCCCGTGGCTAAAAGAGAACTACAACTGTGAAGTTGTGGCGTTTGTCGCTGATGTAGGCCAAGGCGCAGAAGAGCTAGAAGGCATTGAAGAGAAAGCGAAAGCATCAGGTGCATCTGAGTGTTACATCGCTGATCTAAAAGAAGAGATGGTTGCAGAGTACGTCTACCCAACGCTAAAAACTGGCGCTTACTACGAAGGTAAATACCTGCTAGGTACTTCAATGGCGCGTCCAATCATCGCGAAAGCGCAGGTTGAAGTTGCTCGTAAAGTTGGTGCTGACGCACTGTGTCACGGTTGCACTGGTAAAGGTAACGACCAAGTTCGTTTTGAAGGTGCGTTTGCCGCACTAGCACCGGATCTGCATGTTATCGCGCCTTGGCGTGAATGGGATCTAGTAAGCCGTGAGCAATGTCTGGATTACCTGGCTGAGCGTAACATTCCTTGTTCAGCGTCTCTGACTAAGATTTACTCACGTGACGCAAACGCATGGCACATCTCAACTGAAGGTGGTGTACTAGAAGATACTTGGAATGCACCAAACGAAGACTGCTGGGTATGGACGGTTGATCCAGAGCAGGCACCAAACGAAGCAGAATATGTAACGCTAAAAGTTGAGAAAGGTGCAGTGGTTGCGGTTGATGGTGAAGCAATGACGCCATACAACGCACTAGTTTACCTAAATGACAAAGGTGCGAAACACGGTGTTGGCCGTATCGATATCGTAGAGAACCGTCTAGTTGGTATGAAGTCTCGTGGCTGTTACGAAACTCCGGGAGGTACCATCATGATGGAAGCGCTGCGTGCCGTTGAGCAACTCGTGCTAGACAAATCATCATTCGAATTCCGTGAAGAGCTAGGTCTTAAAGCCTCTCACCTTGTGTACGATGGTCGTTGGTTTACACCGCTATGTAAGTCAATTCTTGCGGCTTCAGAAGAGCTTGCTCAAGATGTAAACGGCGAAGTGGTTGTTAAGCTGTACAAAGGCCAGGCAACAGTTACGCAAAAACGTTCTGACAACAGCTTGTACTCAGAAGAGTTCGCAACCTTCGGCGAAGACGAGGTTTACGACCAAAGTCATGCTGGTGGTTTCATCCGTCTTTACTCACTATCAAGCCGTATCCGTGCTCTGAACAGCCAGAAGAAATAAGAATATTTCATCGTTGATTAAAAAGACCTGCCATTGATTGGCAGGTCTTTTTGTTTATAACGATTTTTTATGTGTATTAAACTAATTTTTAGTGAATATATATGTAAAAATATTGAATTTATACTTTATTTTTTCTCCAAATTGCCGTAACGTTGGCCTATAAGAAAAAGTGAGCGAATGACCATCAATTCAGTCATCACTAATTAGAGCATATTAGAGTAAGCAATAGTCACCAGGAGAGACGCAATGGCATTATGGGGCGGAAGATTTACCCAAGCAGCAGATACCAGATTCAAAGAATTCAACGATTCGTTGCGTTTCGACTACCGATTGGCTGAGCAAGATATTGTAGGCTCAATTGCATGGTCTAAGGCACTGCTGTCTGTCGATGTGTTATCGGCAGAAGAACAACAGAAACTTGAACTCGCTTTAAACGAGCTGAAGCTTGAAGTGATGGAAGATCCGCATCAGATCCTAGGCTCTGACGCAGAAGACATCCACTCTTGGGTTGAGCAGCAACTTATTGGTAAGGTGGGTGACTTAGGTAAAAAACTTCATACTGGTCGTTCACGTAATGATCAGGTTGCCACCGACCTTAAGCTGTGGTGTCGTCAGCAAGGCCAGCAATTATTGATTGCTTTAGACCGTCTGCAATCGCAAATGGTTCACGTTGCCAAGCAACACCAAGGCACGGTATTGCCAGGTTATACTCACCTTCAGCGTGCACAACCTGTGACATTTGCGCACTGGTGTTTGGCTTACGTTGAAATGTTTGAGCGTGATCACTCTCGTTTGAGTGACGCACTACAGCGTTTAGACACTTGTCCACTGGGTTCAGGCGCGCTAGCGGGAACCGCATATCCAATCAACCGTGAGCAACTGGCGCACAATCTTGGTTTCCACCGTGCGACGCGTAACTCGCTGGATTCAGTATCGGACCGTGATCATGTGATGGAGCTGATGTCAGTCGCTTCTATCTCAATGCTGCACCTTTCGCGTCTAGCTGAAGATATGATTTTCTACAACTCAGGTGAGTCGAACTTCATCGAGTTAGCCGATACGGTGACTTCTGGCTCTTCATTGATGCCACAGAAGAAAAACCCAGATGCATTAGAATTAATCCGTGGTAAGACGGGTCGTGTTTACGGTGCGCTTTCTGCGATGATGATGACCGTTAAAGCGTTGCCACTGGCATACAACAAAGACATGCAGGAAGACAAAGAAGGCTTGTTCGACGCATTAGATACCTGGAACGATTGCATGGAAATGGCAGCGTTGTGTTTCGATGGTATCAAAGTCAATGGTGAAAGAACGCTGGAAGCGGCGAAGCAGGGTTATGCCAATGCTACTGAACTGGCTGATTACCTAGTTGCGAAAGGCATTCCATTCCGTGAAGCACACCATATTGTTGGTGTTGCCGTTGTCGGTGCGATTGAGAAAGGCTGTGCGCTTGAAGAGTTGTCTCTGCAAGAGCTAAAAGTATTCTCTGACGTTATTGAAAATGATGTGTATGAGATTCTTACCATCGAATCTTGTCTTGAAAAACGTTGTGCGCTTGGTGGTGTGTCACCGCAGCAAGTGGCTTATGCCGTTGATCAGGCAGACAAGCGTTTAATTCAGCGTGATAATGCGGCAGTTAAAGTACGTCCTGCGCGTTTGACTGACATCGAGACGCTAGAAGGTATGGTGGCTTACTGGGCCAACCTAGGTGAAAACCTGCCACGCTCTCGTAATGAGTTGGTGCGCGATATTGGCTCATTCGCGGTCGCAGAGCATCATGGTGAAGTCACTGGTTGCGCTTCATTGTACGTCTATGATTCTGGGTTGGCAGAGGTTCGCTCTCTGGGTATTGAAGCTGGCTGGCAAGGTCAGGGGCAGGGTAGTGCGATTGTGAACTACCTGGTGGAAAAAGCCCGTCAAATGGCGATCAAAAAAGTCTTTGTACTCACGAGAACACCTGAGTTCTTTATGAAGCAGAACTTCGTGCCGACTTCGAAGTCTCTACTACCGGAGAAAGTGCTGAAAGATTGTGACCAGTGCCCTCGCCAGCATGCTTGTGATGAAGTCGCACTGGAGATCAATTTAGTCGAGCAGTTGATCCAAAAAAGTTACGTCGCATAGATGAACGATCGCATTAGCATTCAATAACATAACTTAGTGGCGATATCGTTACATAAGTATTTGCTAAAAAAATCGGAAAAAGATGGAACCTTTAAGAGCAAGCCGGGTCTATTAAAGTACCACTGCTTTTTCTTAGAAGAATCTAAGAGAGCCCCAGAATCGATATTGATTTTGGGGCTTTTTTCTATCTGTAATTTGAGTAATGAGGCTGGTTTAGCCTAAGTAGGTTTCCAGCTCTTCGCTGCCGCCAATGAGTCGACCACCAATGAATACCTGAGGCACAGTAGTACGGCCTGAGATCGCGCGTAGGCTTACCGTCGTTGCATCTTTACCCAGGATCACTTCTTCATACTGAAGCCCTTTATCAATCAGGTTCTGCTTCGCTTTCACGCAGAATGGGCAACCTGGCTTGGTGAAGACCGTAATTGATTCCTGCGTCTTGTAGTCAGGAGCGATGTAGTTGAGCATCGTATCTGCATCAGACACTTTAAACGGGTCTCCTGGCTCATTTGGTTCAATAAACATTTTTTCAACCACACCATTTTTTACCAGCATGCTGTAACGCCAAGAGCGTTTACCAAAGCCAAGTTCACTTTTATCAACCAGCATCCCCATGCCGTCTGTAAACTCACCATTACCGTCTGGGACAAATGTAATGTTTTCCGCTTCTTGCTCTTGCTTCCACGCGTTCATCACAAACGCGTCATTCACCGACACACATAAAATTTCATCGACGCCGTGTTGTTTAAATACTGGAAACAGTTCGTTGTAGCGAGGTAAATGGCTTGAAGAACAAGTCGGAGTAAATGCGCCAGGTAAACCAAAGACGATAACCGTTTTGTTTTTGAAAATCTCATCAGTGGTGAGATTAACCCAATTGCCGTTTTGACGAGTTGGGAAAATGACTTGTGGTGTATTTTGACCTTCTTTAGAGATAAACATTGTATTCCTTAAAAATTCTTTTTAGTTTTGAGCGTTTAGCTCGTGTCTGTTCTGTTTGGTTAGGCCTATTATTATAAAAATCTTTTGATAGCTGTAATCGTTTGGTGTTATGGTTTTGATAGGTGTCAACTATCAATAAATAGAAGCGAGTCGTGTGTTATGAATATTAGGGACTTTGAGTACCTTGTAGCGCTTGCGGAACATAAACACTTCCGTAAAGCGGCAGAAGCATGTTTTGTTAGCCAGCCGACCCTTAGCGGACAAATCCGTAAGTTAGAAGACGAGCTTGGAACGACGCTTTTGGAGCGTAGTAGCCGCCGTGTTCTGTTTACCGACTCGGGCTTGCAGCTGGTGGATCAAGCAAAACGTATTTTAAGTGAAGTGAAAATGTTTAAGGACATGGCTAGCGGTCAAAACGGTGCGATGACTGGCCCATTGCATATTGGCTTTATTCCCACCGTTGGTCCTTACTTGTTACCTAAGATTCTTCCCGATCTAAAAGTAGAATTTCCGGAGCTGGAGTTATTCCTGCATGAAGCTCAGACTCATCAGCTGGTGCATCAACTGGAAGAAGGTAAGTTGGATTGTCTGGTATTGGCCTCAGTGGTCGAAACCGAACCATTCAAAGAAATAGAAGTGTATAACGAGCCTTTAAGTATTGCCGTACCCTGCGATCATGAATGGGCATCGTTAGAGCAGGTCGACATGATGTCGCTGAAGGGTAAAACGGTATTGGCACTCGGTGATGGCCATTGTTTACGTGATCAGGCGTTAGGCTTCTGTTTTGCTGCAGGAGCAAAAGATGATGAACGATTCAAAGCCACGAGCTTAGAGACTTTACGTAACATGGTGGCTGCTGGTGCGGGGATCACTTTGCTACCTCAGCTATCCCTGCCGCTTGAGAAGCAAAAAGATGGAGTTAGTTACATTCCGGCAGTAAATCCTACCCCCTCACGTAAGATTGTGCTGGTGTATCGGCCTGGTTCACCACTTCGAGCGCGTTTTGAAGCATTAGCGGCGAAGATCAAAGATATTCTGGCGAGTTACTCATCTTCGATAGCGGCTTAATAGCGATGAGTTGATTTTAGAAAATAAACAGGGGAGCCACTGGCTCCCCTGTTTTATTTTGCAGTATATCCTTAGAACAGCTCTTCCGTTGTTCCGCCACCGCTGGAGTAAATACTGTCTTCCAGCAAGCTACCGGAGTATTCGGTTGGCTCTGTGCCTTTCTCGAAGTATTCCATCATGGAGCTGCCATCTACGTTGTCGGTCAGCAAGCCGCTGCTACGATCAATACGTACTTGAACAACGTTGTCTGGAACCTGCTTACTCTGCTCAGGTGTGTTTTCAAGTGCAACACGCATAAAGTCTATCCAAGCTGGCTCGGCTGTTTTACCGCCAGCCTCTGCACCTGATACTTGTCCTTGACCGAGGTTACTGTTTACCGTAGCACGACCCAGAGCTCTGGAGTGGTCATCAAAGCCAACCCAAGCGACAGCCACAACACCTGGTCCATAACCATTATACCAGGCGTCTTTAGAGTCATTAGTTGTGCCTGTCTTACCGCCAATGTCACGACGTTTCAATGCTTGCGCGCGCCAACCTGTACCATTCCAGCCAGTACCTTCATGCCAGTCACCGCCACCCCAAATATTGCTGTACATCATTTCACGCATCAGGAATGCATTTTCTTGCGAAATGACCTGAGGAGCATATTGCGGCTCATCACTTTCTAACGCGTTGTCAGTTGCTAAACCTTCAACCTCTACATCTTGCTCACCAAATTCATTCGCAAAGCGATTCTCGGTGTATTGTTCGACGACTTGTGGGCAGTTCTGTTTACAAACGCTCTTAGGGTTCGCTTTAAACAGCACTTCGCCAAACGCATCTTCAATTCGGTCGACATAGAACGGTTCGACATAGTAACCACCATTTGCAAACACTGAATAACCTTGCGCGACTTTCATCGGCGTTAAGCTGCCAGCACCAAGAGCAATGGTTTCTGAGCGAGGGACATCGCTAATGTCGAAACCAAAGCGCGTTAGGTATTGACGTGTTTCATCGAGACCCACTTCGCGTAATGTACGAACAGCCATCACGTTCTTCGATTGAGCTAGGCCGATACGAAGACGAGTTGGACCTCCGTAAGTTGGTGGTGAATTTTTTGGTCGCCATGCTGAGCCTGAGCCTGCATCCCATTTGTTGATAGGTGCATCATTCACGAGAGTTGCCAGCGTCAGACCTTTCTCGATAGCAGCAGAATAAATGAAAGGCTTGATACTCGAACCAACCTGACGCACTGACATTGTCGCACGGTTAAACTTGCTGTGAATAAAGTTAAAGCCGCCTACCATTGACAGGATTGCACCATTTTCAGGGTTCATCGCAACGAACGCAGTATTGGCATTTGGAACCTGACTCAGCTTCCAATTTTGAACCGTATTACCTTGGTCATCGGTAGAGCTAATCTCACGGACCCAAACTTGCTGACCAGCAGCGAGGATATCCTGCGCTGATTTTGGTGCTGAGCCTTGACGATTATCAGTCAGGTATTTACGTGCCCAGCTCATTCCTGACCAAGGGATTGTTTGTTCCTGATTGTTCTTCACCCATACCTGAGCTGTTTTCCCTTCTACTTTGATTATCACTGCAGGGGAAAGGTCACCATAGGTTGGTTGCTTTTTAAGGTGTTGTTCAATTTGCTCTGTATCCCAAGCACTTTCACCGTTTTTCCAAAGCGTCTTTTCTGCTCCACGATAACCATGGCGTTCATCGTAGGCGAGTAAGTTGTTCACTGCGGCAGTATTTGCGGCATCCTGAAGTTTAGAGTTCACCGTCATGTAGATATTCATACCTGACGTGTAGGCTTTTTCTTCACCGAACTCTTTCACGGCCCAAGAACGAGCTAATTCGGCAACATAAGGCGCTGATAACTCGATCTCTGCGCTGTGATAGCTCGCGATGATAGTCTCATTACGTGCTTCATCGTATTGCTCTTGCGTAATGTAATTTTCATCAAGCATACGCATTAACACGACATTACGACGGTTGGTTGCACGCTCCAATGAGTAAATTGGATTCATGGTCGATGGTGCTTTTGGCATACCAGCCAAAGTTGCAATCTCACTAAGTGTCAGCTCGCTGAGACTCTTGCCAAAGTAGACCTGTGCAGCGGCACCAAAACCATAGGATCGGTAGCCGAGGAAGATCTTGTTGACATAAAGCTCCATGATCTCTTGTTTACTTAGCAGCTGCTCAATGTGGATTGCGATGAAAATCTCTTTAATTTTACGCATCAATTTCTTCTCATTTGACAAGAAGAAATTACGTGCCAACTGCTGCGTAATGGTACTCGCCCCTTGCTTTGCTGAACCAGAAAGCGCAACGACTACTGCAGCACGAGTGATACCGATCGGGTCGATACCTGGATGCTCGTAAAAACGGCTGTCTTCTGTTGCGATTAACGCATGAATCAAGTCTTGAGGAATTTCATCATAAGTGACAGGAATGCGACGCTTTTCACCGAACTGTGCGATCAGCTTCCCGTCTTGACTAAACACCTGCATAGGTGTTTGTAATTCAACGTCTTTTAGAGTTGCAACATCTGGTAATTCAGGCTTCACGTACTGATAGAAGCCAAAAATAGTGGTGACTCCAAGAATTATGCAAATCAATGTTAATAAAAATAAACGCTTTATGAACTTCACCGGAGAATCCCTGATTGGTTGAGGCTGTGTAACTGCAAACCCTTGTACTCTTAGGTCAAAAATTTAGCACATAGAGATATTAACTCTTATTTGAGTGTTAATAACAACCTTTGCACGAAGAAATTTCGGAGCGAGAGTAGAAGATGGATAAGCGAATCGTTACAGGCATAGATATAGGCCATAACAGCCTCAAAGCCGTCGTACTTAAACCCAATGGCGATCAATTTGCCTTGTTGGGTTACAAAGAAATATTACTTAAGGATGGTATTGTCGCTGAAAACAACACCATAAATCATCAAGAAATTGTAAATACCCTTAAACAGGTGAAAAAAGAGTTGCCATTTGGTGCGAGTAAAGTGGCAATTTCAGTCCCGGATAATGCGGTTATCAGCAAGAAACTGCACATTGAACAAAATACCGAAGAGAACGAAATAGAGTTCGCGGTAGTACAGGTTTTTTCTCATCAATCTCCTTTCCCTGTTGAAGAGTTGAGTCTGGATTTTGTTCGTCTCAATACGGAAAAAGGCCAACGAGGGCCTGATAGCTACCAAGTGTTTGCGACCCGTAAAGATGTCGTAGAGAGCCGGGTAGAAGCAATACGCAAGTCTGGCCTCAAACCTGTCCTGGTTGATGTTCATTCACAAAGCCTCGGGCAGATATGGAAACTGGCTGTAGAGCGTTTTCCTGACAAAAGTAAGTACGGTTTGCTCGATGTTGGTTCTCTGTCAAGTTCATTCACGATGTTCACCGAGCAAGACGAGCTGTTCTATAAAGAATTTGTCTGTGGAACAGGTTCTATTCAGGTCACGACTCCGGAAAGTCCTCTGTCCGAAGAGGGTCAAGCCAAAACGAATCAATTCAATCGTCAGATGGTTGATCGCGTAAAACGCCAGATACAGCTGTATACGTCCATTAATGGGGCACAAAACATCAAAGGCATTTGGTTATCCGGTGACGGCGCAGCAACGCCGATGTTGGCTGAGGAGCTTTCGCATCAATTAGCGCTCGAGTGCGAATTACTGAACCCGTTGGGTTTATTTGAAATGAACGTTGCCAAACGTAAGCGTCAAGCGGTGGACTGGCAACACTTTTCAACTGCAGCTGGGTTGGCAGTACGAGGTATTCAATGGTTAGGAGGTCGTCGTGCTATATCGAATTAACCTATTGCCCTGGCGGGAAAACCAGAGGGAAGAACATCGCCGTCGTTTTGTTGGAATGATCATTTTAGGATTGTTTTTTGCTGTTGGCGTTCAATGGGGGATCGGTAAGTTTTATGAGTACCAACAAGATCAACAGCAAAACCGACTCGATTACCTTACTCACTATATTGCCGAGCTCGATCAACGTATTAATGCGATGAAAATTGCAGAGCAAGAGCATGGCAAAATATTAGAACGCCTGAAGGTAGTCGAAGGCTTGCAAAATGGCCGTAACAAAACCACCGAATTCATGAATCTGATGCCTTCAGTTATTCCTGAAGGCGTGTATGTAGACAAGATCATAATGAATGATCTGGAAATCGAAATCGCGGGTATTTCAGATAGCACACCTCGTCTGGCAACCATGCTCGATAACATGGAGCGCTCAGCAAAACTATTGGACGTTGAAATGCACTCTATCGTTCATGGCAAAGCACGTTTCGGCAAAGAATTTCAGACTTTTACAGTGTCTTTCATGTTTAAGGCGGTAGAGCAGGGGGAGGGAGATCAGAATGGTTAATTGGCAAGATCTTGAAATGGATGAGATTGCTGAGTGGCCTTTTATTCCTCAGTTGATAACCATTAGCTTGTTGATCCTCCTACTCCAAGGCTTCGGCTATTGGTTTTACCTGGTGCCTAAGGAAGAGCGGTTAAACGACCTCATACAGCAGGAAGAAACACTCAAAATCGCGTTACGTATTAAAGCTAACAAAGTTGCCGCATTACCTCAGCTCCAATCTCAATTGGATGAGCTGACCACTCGTTACGAATTGTTGTTACGGCAATTGCCTGCTCAGAAAGAGTTAGCCACCATGCTGGCATCCGTCAATGAACTCGGGATAGACAATAAACTGACCTTCACCCGCATTGACTGGGGAGAAAAACAGTCTGATCACTTTTTATATCGACTGCCACTTAACATCGAGTTAACTGGTGATTTTCATGACATTGGGCGCTTTTCACAAGCGATTGCAACCTTACCGCGCATCATCACCTTTAAAGATGTAACTTGGCAGCGCGTCAGTCAGGAGAGTCAAACACTGCACTTCCGAGTAAGAGCAAATACCTATCAGTTCAAACCAGAGGAAAAGAAAGATGAAAAATAAATCTTTACTGATTGCTCTGGTAGGGGTGTTGCTGGCGGGGTGTCAGGCAAATGATGAATCGCTAACGGACTATATTCGTGATGTAGAAAGCCAGGCAAAGCACGATGTTGAGAAGCTCAAGCCTGCGGATAAATACGTGGCGGTTCTATACGAACCTCAAGTGCTGCGAGCCCCTTTTGAACTACCCCAAGAGGCGACGATAGCGACTCAACCCATTGCGAGAAAAGATTGCTGGCAGCCACCTTCCAGAACACGCACAGGCAAACTAGAGCAATTCCCGTTAAGTCAGCTACGTCTGAAAGGAGTGATGGGTATGGACAGCACGGTATCCGGGCTTGTGCAGGCACCCAATGGAACAGTATACAAAGTCGCGCCCGGGCAGTACCTAGGACGTAACAACGGTAAGGTCACCCAAATTACCCACACCTATTTATTGATCGACGAAACACTTCCTGATGGTTTGGGGTGCTGGCAGAAACGTAAGGTCAAGCTGGCTTTGAGGTAGGGTCTGTTGACCTTTCGAGCTGATTTTTGCAGCAGCTTGTGGGGTCTGTATACAAGGCAGAGGCTTTGAAGTGTAGTTGCTCTACCTGATAAGTCGATAACGCAGTAGAAAGGCCCCACAAGCGCTGCCCGAAGGGTTCGGCTAAAAGCGTTTTACTCTTTGTTGAGAGGTGTTTTGCTTAGAATGACTAGGCTACAACCCTCTCGCCGCGATTAAAACGCTTTTAACTCGAACAAAATTTAACCGCGAAAGGTAAACAGACCCTAAATATACCTGCATTTATTTTTGATATTGAGTGATGATAATGAGACAAGGACTTACACGTACACCAAGGATACTCTCCGGGCTCCTATCCTTTTGGTTAGTTTTACTATTCGCCCCTTTCGCTCTGGCTGATGGTGGGACATCTAATGCATTAAAGAGCATCGACTTTCGCACTAATAAGGACAAAGACGCGGTCATCGTTGTGGAACTGTCTTCACCTGCTGTGATTGTCGACATTCAACGTGCTCAGGAGGGACTAAGTATAGACTTGCTTAATACGTCAGTGAAAGATGACCAGTTATACCTCCTTGACGTAAAAGACTTCTCAACGGTGGTGGAAAGTGTGGAAGTCTTTCGTGACACCTCTACGACCCGTTTAGTCGCGCATATCAGTGAGGATTACACTCACGATTACCGTTTGACGGAGCGCTATCTGGAAATTACGGTCAGTAAACTCAAGCCCGATGAAAAGGTACCGGATAAGAGTATCTTAGAGAAAGAAGGTAAACTGATATCGATTAACTTCCAGGATATTCCGGTAAGGAATGTCTTACAGCTCATTGCAGATTATAACCAGTTTAACCTGGTGGTCTCAGACTCTGTCGAAGGTAACCTGACACTGCGCCTTGATGGCGTGCCTTGGCAGCAGGTTTTGGACATTATTCTGCAGGTAAAAGGTTTGGATAAGCGTGTCGATGGTAATGTTATCCTTGTTGCGCCGACAGATGAGCTTGACCTTCGAGAGAAGCAGCAATTAGAGAAGCAGCAACTTGAAGAGGAAATGGGCGAATTGTCATCTGAAATCATTAAGGTGAACTTTGCTAAAGCGTCCGACATTGCTGAGATGATTAATGGTGAAGGTAATATCAGCATGCTCTCTGAGCGGGGTAGTATGACCATTGATGAGCGTACTAACTCGTTGTTGATCAGAGAGCTACCGGAGAATATTTTGGTTATTCGCGATATTATCGAGTCACTCGACATTCCGGTTAAGCAGGTTCAGATCGAAGCGAGAATTGTCACTATCAGTGAAGGTAATATGGATGAGCTAGGCATTCGCTGGGGATTCTCTTCCATCAACGGTAATAATACGGTTGGTGGTTCGATTGAAAATAACCTAGCGACCATTGGTTTGTATGAAGGTGAGGGCGATGGTGGCGATGGTGGCGATGGCAGTAGTGTAGGAATTGATGATTTTCTTAACGTCAACCTAGCCGCCACTAACCCTAGCGCAACCAGTATTGCGTTTCAGGTAGCCAAGTTAGGCTCTGACACTTTGCTCGATCTGGAACTGTCTGCGCTGCAGCAGGAGTCGAAAGCTGAGATTATCTCGAGCCCTCGTTTGATTACGACCAACAAAAAGCCCGCCTACATAGAACAAGGTACAGAAATACCGTACCTAGAATCATCCTCGAGTGGAGCCACCGCCATTACTTTTAAAAAAGCCGTTTTAAGTTTAAAAGTGACCCCACAAATTACACCAGATAACCGTTTAGTACTGGATCTAAGTGTCACTCAGGACAGGCCTGGACAAGTGGTAAAAACGGGTACTGGCGAAGCGGTCACGATAGATACTCAGAGAATCGGTACTCAAGTTTTAGTGAACAATGGTGAGACGGTTGTTCTTGGAGGCATTTTCCAACACAGCATTACCAACTCAGTCGACAAAGTGCCATTACTCGGTGATCTGCCTTTATTAGGAGCACTTTTCCGCAGAAGTTATGAAAAAGTGGGCAAAAGTGAACTGCTGATTTTCGTTACACCTAAGGTTGTTATTCAATAGCCATAAGTGAGCAAAAAGAAGATTAGATCAAAAATAAAGTTGCAATAGTGGCACCATGCTTGGATAATTTCGGGTCTTATCACGAATTATCTGTGAGGAATTGGTGCCACAAGCCTTGTAGAACAGCGGCTTAGCTGTGTTTTCTTGTGGCGATCTTATTGAATCAATGTTGTAAATTACTGCTAAACATGGCTGAGAAACGTAATATTTTCCTTGTTGGTCCTATGGGCGCCGGCAAAAGTACAATTGGTAGACATCTTGCACAGCAACTGCATATGGAGTTTGTAGACTCCGATACAGTGATCGAAGAACGCACTGGTGCAGACATCTCTTGGGTTTTTGATGTAGAAGGTGAAGAAGGCTTCCGTAAGCGTGAAGAATCGGTGCTTGAAGACCTGACGCAAGAGCAAGGTATCGTGCTGGCAACGGGCGGTGGCTCTGTAAAGAGCAAAGAAAACCGTAACCGCCTTTCGGCACGTGGTGTTGTTGTCTATTTAGAAACGACGATTGAAAAGCAACTTGCACGTACTAACCGTGACAAGAAGCGTCCACTACTTCAAACGGATAGTCCTCGCGAAGTATTGGAGCAATTAGCTAAAGAACGTAACCCTCTATACGAAGAAGTAGCGGATTACACTGTTCGCACTGACGATCAGAGTGCAAAAGTGGTAGCCAACCAGATCGTAAAAATGCTAGAAGAGAGATAAGTATTTATCTTTTTTAAATTGGAGCACACCGATGGAACGGATTACGGTCAATCTAGCTGAGCGTAGCTACCCAATCTCTATAGGCGCCGGGTTGTTTGAGGACCCGGCGTACCTTTCTCAAGGTATTTCAACCAAAAATGCAAACCAAAAAGTGGTCGTGATCAGTAATGTCACGGTGGCCCCTTTGTATGCAGACAAAATTCTTAATCAACTCGAACAACTTGGATGCAGCGCATCGTTGCTAGAATTGCCTGATGGCGAGCAGTACAAAAACCTGGATGTTTTTAATCAGGTAATGAACTTTCTACTAGAGGGAAGTTATGCTCGTGATGTGGTTATCATCGCTCTCGGTGGTGGTGTTATCGGTGATTTGGTTGGTTTTGCTTCAGCGTGCTACCAACGTGGCGTTGATTTTATTCAGATCCCAACCACCTTGTTGTCTCAAGTGGACTCTTCGGTCGGTGGAAAAACAGCGGTCAATCACCCTATGGGTAAGAATATGATTGGCGCGTTTTACCAACCCAAAGCGGTAATCATCGACACCAATTGCTTGTCGACACTACCTGATCGTGAATTCGCAGCAGGTATTGCTGAAGTCATTAAATACGGCATCATTTATGACGCTGAATTCTTTGCTTGGCTGGAAGAAAACCTAGAGCGTCTGTATGCGTTGGATGAAGATGCACTCACTTACGCTATTGCTCGTTGTTGCCAGATTAAAGCGGAAGTTGTGGCTCAGGATGAAAAAGAGTCCGGCATTCGCGCATTATTAAACTTAGGTCACACCTTTGGTCATGCGATTGAAGCGGAGCTTGGATATGGCAACTGGCTACATGGTGAAGCAGTGTCATCTGGCACGGTGATGGCTGCCAAAACTTCCCTCTTGCGTGGTCTCATTTCTGAAGAGCAGTTTGAACGTATTGTGGCGATTTTGCGTCGAGCTAAACTGCCAGTGCATACCCCGGACAGCATGAGCTTTGATGACTTTATCAAGCATATGATGCGCGATAAGAAAGTCCTTTCTGGTCAATTAAGGCTAGTCTTACCAACTGGGATCGGTACTGCTGAGGTGATGGCTGACACGACTCAAGAAGTGCTTAAGCAAGCTATCGAATTTGGTCGGAATATTTAACTTTGTAATGGCGCCTTTGGGCGTCATTCTTTTGTGGATGTAAGGTTACTAGATGAGTGCTGCTCACGGTCTGGAATTAGATTCTCAAACTGAGCTTTTAGAGCGATTGAAGTTATTAACCAACTTTGGTTCCAACCTGATTGTGATAAATGGCGATGCTGGCTTTGGAAAATCTTGGCTCGCACAACGATATCTTGAAGTGGGTGCCAGTAATAAAAACCAATGTTTGTTACTTTGTCATATAAATCAAGATGATATTCAGCATCGTATTCTCATATTGAGCCAAATACTTTCAGACGCGTTGTTTAATCAACAGGAGCCTTTGAGTGATACTCTGGAACGGGTCTTGGGTAACGAGCCTTGTGATATCGTCATTGTCGTTGATGATGCACACTTGTTAAGTGCAACCCTAATTTCGGAGTTATGGACACTTGTGTTACAGGCACAGGAAAAACCGAACTGGGCAATCAATGTATTACTGTTCACGCCACCTGGCCAGTTAGAGGACGTACTGTCGCGAATTAGCTACGGGCTAGAAATAAAGCCTGTTGAGTTAGATATCGATACGCTGTCGGAAGTAGAAGCTCGTCGCTTCTTTGAGTTTTTAGTTGCGAGCTATGTGGATGACCAATCAGAAAAACGTGTTCGCGAAGCATTTAAGAGAGTAGCCCCGATCCCGGGTGATATCATGGCGTTAGGAGATGTGAAAGTGGAAAAAAGGATCATTATCCGCTCAATTGTCGGAAGCCCGCTCAAGATTACGCTGGTAATTTTGGTGCTGCTATTGCTTGTGGTTGGTGGTTATTGGTGGATGTTCAGCCAACCGAGTCCTGATGATAGAGCACAAAAATTGACCGGGAATATTGAGCAAACGGCGATCCCGACCTTGTCTGAGACGAAGAGTGGCAGATTGACTTCCGTGACGGATGACTCTGTCAGTCTCGATTCTTTTAATGCTAGTGATGATTCTGACTCGTTGCCCCCAACGGTGACCGAAGAGGTAGCCAGTGTCGGTATTGATGACAAGCAACAACGTGTGGTGATTGAGTCCGATGTTGTCGATGCTCTGCTTGAAGGTAAAAATGCAGGACAAGCGAATATCAATAGCAGTGAAGTAGCGGATGAAGAGTCTCCAACTTCAGCTCAAGCTGAGACGAGCAGTTCCTTAATTAAAGTCGTGAAGCCGGGTGATTCCTCTCCCGTTAACAGTACTGAATCACAAACCACAGTGAGTAAGCCCGTGGTTAAGTTTTCATTTGCTCGCGAAGAGCTAAAGGCGTTGTCACCTCGCGCATATACCATCCAACTTGCTGCGATGACCTCGATGGAAGATGTACAGGTATTCCTTGATAAGTATCAGCTGAATAACAAAGTGCGCATCTATCCAACGGTTCGTAATGAAACGGAATGGTTTATCATTACCTACAGAGATTATCAGACAATTCAATTGGCCCGAGATGCCGTGGAAGCGCTTCCAGATTCACTTAAGTCGCTCAGTCCATGGGCAAAATCTTTAGGCCAGGTACAGCGTGAAATTGAGCGCGTGAAATAAACCTGAGCTTCGCTGAAAAATATGTTACATTCCGCAACCTTAATTTTGGGTCGATAGATAGAGCAGTAGATGAAAAAGCAACGAGCCTTTCTAAAGTGGGCTGGAGGAAAATACGGACTGGTTGAAGACATCCAACGTCATTTACCACCGGCTCGAAAGCTAGTTGAACCTTTTGTTGGCGCTGGCTCTGTTTTTTTGAATACAGATTACGATCACTACTTGTTGGCTGACATCAACCCGGATTTGATCAATCTGTATAATCTGATTAAAGCGCGTCCTGAGGAGTATATCTCTGAAGCGAAGCGTTGGTTTGTGGCCGAGAATAACCGTAAAGAAGCTTATCTGAGCATTCGTGCTGAGTTCAATAACACTGACGACGTGATGTATCGCTCACTTGCATTTCTCTACATGAACCGTTTTGGTTTTAATGGCCTGTGCCGTTACAACAAAAAAGGCGGTTTCAATGTGCCGTTTGGGTCATACAAAAAGCCGTATTTCCCAGAAGCTGAACTGGAATTTTTTGCAGAAAAAGCCAAGAAAGCCACGTTTGTTTGTGAAGGTTATCCTGAGACGTTTCGCCGTGCGCGTAAAGGCAGCGTGGTTTACTGTGACCCACCGTATGCACCGCTTTCCAATACCGCAAACTTCACCTCTTATGCAGGTAATGGCTTTACGCTAGATGATCAGGCTGCACTGGCTGATATTGCGGAAAGAACCGCCACTGAACGCGGCATTCCGGTACTGATTTCAAACCACGATACAACATTAACACGTCGCTTGTACCACGGAGCGGATTTGAGTGTGGTAAAAGTGAAGCGCACCATCAGCCGTAATGGCAGTGGTCGAAATAAAGTGGATGAGTTACTGGCTCTTTTTAAAGCGCCTGATTCAGACAGTGCTACTTCATAGTTCTCACACTATTTTCTCTAAATAGTGGATCTCCCCACTGGCTTCGGTAGAATTGCGCGCAAATTGGTTTGCTGTTTGCTCGTCACTACTGAGGTCAGGTATGAAAGATTTTCTTATTGCTCCATCCATTTTATCGGCTGATTTTGCGCGTCTAGGTGAAGATGTGGAAAAGGTACTCGCAGCGGGTGCGGATGTGGTGCATTTCGATGTTATGGATAACCACTATGTGCCAAACCTGACTTTTGGTGCACCTGTGTGTAAAGCGTTACGTGATTATGGTATCACCGCACCAATCGACGTTCACCTGATGGTGAAACCTGTTGACCGCATCATTCCTGACTTCGCGAAAGCCGGCGCATCGATGATCACCTTCCACGTTGAAGCGTCAGAACACGTTGATCGTACTCTGCAGCTAATCAAAGAGCACGG
Source organism: Vibrionaceae bacterium (assembly GCA_018222805.1). Classification (GTDB taxonomy): domain Bacteria; phylum Pseudomonadota; class Gammaproteobacteria; order Enterobacterales; family Vibrionaceae; genus Vibrio. Next base: position 13,580 of record JAAEZQ010000025.1, on the reverse strand, counting down.
CTGTAAAGCGGGTGTGGTACTAAACCCAGCAACGCCGTTGGCGAGCCTTGAGTTTATTATGGATAAAGTAGATATGATTCTGCTGATGTCGGTAAACCCAGGCTTTGGTGGTCAGTCTTTCATTCCTCATACGATGGATAAACTTCGTGCGGTACGTAAGATGATCGATGAGTCAGGTCGTGACATTCGTCTTGAAATCGATGGCGGTGTTAAAGTGGACAACATCCGCGAAATTGCAGAAGCGGGCGCAGACATGTTTGTGGCAGGCTCGGCGATTTTTGGTCAGCCAGATTACAAAGCCGTGATCGACCAAATGCGTGAAGAACTGTCTCAGGTAAAATAAGCGATTTAACCTGCTGATTTGAAAGGCTGTCCAGAGAGTGGCAGCCTTTGTTGTTTCTGGTTTTAGCGAAAAGAAAATATCCATCGCGCTGAGCAAATAATCACTTGCCTATTTTGCGTCCTTTCTGTACTATTCGTGCTCCTTAAAACTCAGTCAATTATCTTTAGTTCCTTGCTTCCTCTGGACGACTGAGCCAATTGTGGAAGCTGAATAATCCGTAAGGAGCAACCCATGCGTCATTACGAAATCGTATTCATGGTGCACCCAGATCAAAGCGAGCAAGTTGCTGGCATGATCGAGCGTTACACTGGTTCTATCACTGAAGCTGGCGGTACTATCCACCGTCTAGAAGACTGGGGTCGTCGTCAACTGGCTTACCCAATCAACAAGCTTCACAAAGCTCACTACGTTCTAATGAACGTTGAAGCTGACCAAGCTGTAATTGATGAGCTAGAAACTGCTTTCCGTTTCAACGATGCAGTTCTACGTAACATGATCATGCGTACTAAAGCAGCGATCACTGAGCAATCTATCATGCTTAAGCAAAAAGAAGAGCGTGCTCCACGTCGTGAAGAGCGTTCTGAAGCTAAGCCTGAAGCTAAATCAGAAGCTGCTGAGTAAGATTTTTTATGACCAATCGAATGGAGCTGAGCGGCACTATTGCCAAACCGCCCATTCGTAGTAAAAGCCCTGGTGGCATTGAACACTGTCGGTTTTGGCTAGAGCATCGCTCTACTGTTATCGAAGCTGATTTACCGAGACAAGTTTATTGTCGTATGCCGGTAGTGGTCAGCGGGCTTGGGTCAAAAACACAAACTCAGAATTTAGTACAAGGTAGTAACATTAAGGTAAGTGGCTTTGTCACTTATCAGACCGGCCGAAATGGCGTTGGGAAATTAGTGTTACATGCCGACAACATTACTCAAATTTAAGATCAGGAGATAGCCCATGGCTCGTTTCTTCCGTCGTCGTAAATTCTGCCGTTTCACTGCAGAAGGCGTACAAGAGATTGATTACAAAGACGTAGCAACTCTTAAAAACTACATCACTGAAGCTGGTAAAATCGTACCTAGCCGTATCACTGGTACAAGCGCTAAGTACCAGCGTCAACTAGCACGTGCTATCAAGCGTTCACGCTACCTAGCTCTACTACCGTACACTGACAAGCATCAGTAATCGGTTCCGTTTATTAAGAAAGAGGATTAAGCAATGCAAGTTATTCTACTTGATAAAATCGGTAACCTAGGTGGTCTTGGCGATACAGTTAACGTTAAATCTGGTTACGCTCGTAACTTCCTTATCCCACAGGGTAAAGCAGTTATGGCTACTAAAGGCAACGTTGAAATGTTCGAAGCACGTCGTGCTGAACTAGAAGCTAAAGTTGCTGAGCAACTAACTGCTGCAGAAGCTCGCGCTGAGAAAGTTAACGCTCTAGAAGCTGTTGTTATCGCTTCTAAAGCTGGTGACGAAGGCAAACTATTCGGTTCTATCGGTACTCGTGACATCGCTGACGCTATTACAGCTGCAGGCGTTGAAGTTGCTAAGAGCGAAGTTCGCCTTCCTGAAGGTGCTCTACGTACAATTGGTGAGTTCGAGATCAGCGTTCAACTTCACTCTGAAGTTTTCGCTACTGCGAAAGTACAGGTTGTTGCTGCTGAGTAATTCAGTATCAAGACGAAATACTAAAAAGCACCTCTTCGGAGGTGCTTTTTTTATGTCTGCTGGCTTGGCATGAACTGTGAATTGGTATTCAAAAAACGAAAAGCAAATTTACAGAGACAATACTGTCCGCTTTACTTAACCCTTCTGGCACTCTGTCGTGGTATTGGCGAGAGTGAGTAAGTTTTAACGCAATGTCTTCAGTGATGTCATTAGTGACACTAAATTCGCTATCTAGGCTGGTATTACTGCTACCTGTTACTAATGTAAGGTCTGCTGCGAAACTTAGGTTGTCCAATGCATGCCATGTCGCATTCAGGTTGCCACGAAAGATCCCTTCACGGACGATATCCGGAAATACAATATCGTCGTCATCTATTTCATCTAGATTAGGCTCCTGGTAACGATAACCCGGACCCACCTCAACCTCTAATACGAGATCTTCCGTGTAGGCGAACTGGTAACCCAGACCACCAGAAAGGGTATAATCTTTAAAGTACGCGCTATAGCGTGAATCCACGCCTTTGAAGCTGCTATACAAATAGGTTTTAGGGCCTAACTTGTAGTCGCTCTGCATTGAATAAGTGGAAGAGCGTTTATCTTCTTCGCCATCTTTATATAGGTTGTAGTATTTCCACTCCCCATATGAACGATGTCGACCTGATATGTATTCAGCACTCAAACGAGCATTCAGGGAACGAGAGTCCGTGTTACCTGTGTGAGCTTGATAACCAAATTCAACTTCTGTTTGCAGTGGATCTGGCACATCAATATTTTGCTCTGGCTGTACTGATTCATCAGCGTACGATGCACCCACGCACAGTATGCTAACGCTTAATAACCAGTATCGGGACACATAAACCTCGAACGTAGTGAAAAGGAGGGGCATGATACTGATACAGATGCTCGCTTTGGTCAATGGTAGGTTAAATTTTATTAGACTTGGTTGGGCTAACTAAATTTTATCGAAGAGCAAAATTGCAGCATTATAGGAGCTAAAATGTTCGAAAAAGTAGGTGCTTATCTTACGACTTTAAATCTTCTATGACCGGATTATAGAAATGTCCGTTAGTCGTACGTATTCCGATTCTTAACAAGTAATTTTCGCTTCAAGGGAGCATCTCTGTTGGGTTAAGGTTATAATCTTGGGTCATTAGTAGTTATCGAGCAAAATCATGGCGGAAAACAGAAATCGCAAACCTTCAGATAGTCAGGTCGACGCAATCAAAGTGCCACCTCACTCACTAGAAGCAGAGCAATCAGTGATTGGTGGTCTCTTACTGGACAATGAGCGTTGGGATACCGTTGCCGAGCGCGTTGTCAGCAGTGATTTCTATAGCCGTCCACACCGCCTTATTTTTGAAGGTGTAAAAACCATTCTTGAAGCAGGCAAACCACTCGACCTTATCACTTTGTCGGAATATCTCGAACGTCACGAGCAGTTAGATGATGTCGGTGGTTTTGCTTACTTAGCTGATTTAGCGAAAAACACACCAAGTGCAGCCAACATTAACGCGTATGCCGACATCGTTGCCGAGCGCGCGATTGTACGTGGCTTGATTGGTGTTGCTAACGATATTGCTGACGCAGGTTATGATCCGCAAGGTCGTAGTTCAGAAGATCTGATCGATCTAGCAGAGAGTAAAGTCTTCGCAATAGCAGAATCTCGCACCACTGAAAACGAAGGTCCGCAAAACGTAGACAACATCCTGGAAAAAACACTCGAGCGTATTGAGCTGTTATATAAAACACCACAGGATGGTGTGACAGGCGTTGACACCGGCTTTAATGACCTCAACAAGAAAACAGCAGGTCTACAAGGATCGGATTTAGTTATCGTAGCTGCACGTCCATCGATGGGTAAAACTACCTTTGCGATGAACTTGTGTGAAAATGCCGCGATGCAGCAAGATAAGCCAGTGCTAATTTTCTCGTTAGAGATGCCTGCTGAACAGTTGATGATGCGTATGCTGGCATCTCTTTCTCGCGTTGACCAAACCAAAATTCGTACAGGTCAGCTAGATGACGAGGATTGGGCACGTATTTCTTCTACCATGGGAATCCTGATGCAGAAGAAAAACATGTACATCGATGACAGCTCTGGTCTGACACCAACGGAAGTACGTTCTCGTGCTCGTCGTGTTGCCCGTGAACACGGTGGTTTATCTATGATCATGGTCGACTACCTGCAGCTGATGCGAGTGCCTTCGTTAACGGATAACCGTACGCTGGAAATCGCGGAGATCTCTCGCTCGCTTAAAGCGCTAGCTAAAGAATTGAATGTCCCTGTTGTGGCACTATCGCAGCTAAACCGTTCTTTGGAGCAACGTGCGGATAAACGTCCGGTAAACTCGGACTTGCGTGAATCGGGCTCTATCGAGCAGGATGCCGACTTGATCATGTTCATTTACCGTGATGAGGTGTATCACCCAGATAGCGCATACAAAGGTACAGCGGAAATTATTATTGGTAAGCAGCGTAACGGTCCAATCGGTTCAGTACGTCTCACCTTCCAAGGCCAACACTCACGCTTTGATAATTATGCGGGTCCAGCATTCGACATTGATGATGAGTAATGCCATGAGCTACATGAAAGCCGCGAAGGCGTGTATTGACCTATCAGCGTTGCAACACAATTTACGCCGAGTTAAAGCTCAAGCACCAAACAGCAAAGTGATGGCAGTGGTGAAAGCCAACGGTTATGGTCATGGCTTGCGTCACGTTGCAAAGCATGCTGGTGAAGCCGATGCTTTTGGTGTTGCGCGGATTGAAGAGGCGTTACAGTTACGCGCTTGTGGTGTGGTAAAGCCTATCTTGTTATTAGAAGGGTTTTATTCGTCTGGGGACTTACCTGTTTTGGTGACGAATAACATCCAAACCGTTGTGCATTGTGAAGAGCAATTGATTGCTCTTGAACAAGCCGAGCTAGAAACTCCGGTGGTGGTATGGCTCAAAATTGACACTGGTATGCATCGTCTGGGTATACGTCCTGAGCAATTTGATGAACTGGTTTCTCGTCTCAAAGAGTGTCCCAATGTGGCCAAGCCACTACGTTACATGAGCCACTTTGGTTGCGCTGACGAGTTAGACAGTGAAATCACTTCAAAACAGATCGAACTGTTTAACTCATTGACGCAGAGCTGTCATGGAGAGCGTTCACTGGCTGCCTCTGCGGGTTTATTGGCATGGCCACAAAGCCATCTTGATTGGGTTCGTCCGGGAATCATCATGTATGGTGTATCTCCATTTTGTGATAAAACGGCACAAGATTTAGGTTATCAACCAGCAATGACTCTTAAATCTCACCTGATCGCAGTGCGTGAAGTGAAAAAAGGCGAGAGTGTTGGTTATGGTGGGGCTTGGACTAGCGAGCGAGATACCAAAGTGGGCGTGATTGCGGTTGGTTATGGCGACGGTTACCCAAGAGGCGCGCCGAATGGTACTCCGGTGTGGGTCAACGGGCGTAAAGTGCCTATCGCCGGCCGGGTGTCGATGGATATGCTGACCGTTGATCTTGGTCCGGATGCGACAGATAAAGTCAGTGATGAAGCGATCCTTTGGGGGAAAGAGTTACCCGTTGAGGAAGTGGCTAACCACATTGGCACCATTGCTTACGAGTTAGTGACGAAGCTAACGCCGCGTGTCGAAATGGAATATTCAAAGTAATCAACAACAACACCATCTCATTTAATTATTTAGAGTCATTCAGATCATAAGAGCAGGGGCTAACCAATGAGTTAGCCCCTGTTTTTTTATTCACCATTGATCGTGGCAATAATTCGACGGCTGCCACCAAAGTCTCGGTGTTCACCTAAGTAAATTCCCTGCCATGTGCCTAACGCCAAGCGACCATTCTCAATTGGGATCGTCACACTACTGCCAAGTAGTGATGCTTTAATGTGCGCCGGCATGTCGTCATCACCCTCATAGGTATGCTGATAATAAGAGGCACGCTCAGGTACATACTTATTGAAATGCGCTTCCATATCCATACGCACGGTGGGATCTGCGTTCTCATTTAAGGTGAGACTGGCGGAGGTATGCTGAATAAATAGGTGTAACAAACCTACTGAAACTGATCTGATTTGCGGTAATTGTTGTTCAATTTCATCAGTAATCAGGTGAAAACCACGACTTCTTGCTTTTAAATTTAGTGTTTTTTGCGTCCACATACGCGTTCCTTTGGACATTTTTAAATTGGCGTCTATTCTGATCCAATTAGAGCCTGTCATTACTTGATGATATTATTCTATACCTATGAATGAATTGTTCAAATTCAGGGCAGCTAACGTGACCTAACTCAATGTGAGGGTAAATGCTCTCAGTCATAATTGTTGCCTGAAAAAAAATTACAAAGACTTGTTTTGTGGCAAAACGCCCAAACATCTACATTTAAATTCTTTTTGCTAAATCGGGGATTCCACAGTTTTCGCTAGACTGTAAGGAATGGAACCTACTGTAACATCGGGATAAAGACCATGTTGAAAAATATCAATCCAACGCAAACACAAGCTTGGAAAGCGTTAACAGCGCACTTCGAATCTGCACAAGATATGGATCTAAAAGAGCTATTTGCTCAAGACGCGGATCGTTTTGACAAATACTCTGCACGTTTCGGCTCAGACATTCTTGTCGACTACTCAAAGAACCTCATCAACGAGGAAACTCTGAAGCACCTGTTCACTCTTGCTAAAGAGACTGAGCTTAAATCTGCAATCGAAGCGATGTTCAGTGGTGAAGCAATCAACCAAACAGAAGGGCGTGCTGTTCTTCACACTGCACTACGTAACCGCACTAACACGCCAGTAATGGTTGATGGTGAAGACGTTATGCCAGCTGTGAACGCCGTTCTGGAAAAAATTAAGTCTTTCACAGACCGTGTGATTGGCGGTGAATGGAAAGGTTACACCGGTAAAGCAATTACAGATATCGTAAACATCGGTATCGGCGGTTCTGACCTTGGTCCTTACATGGTGACGGAAGCACTGGCACCGTACAAAAACCATCTAAATCTACATTTCGTGTCCAACGTTGATGGTACGCACATCGTTGAAACACTGAAGAAAGTCGATCCAGAAACTACACTATTCCTGATCGCTTCTAAAACATTTACTACTCAAGAGACCATGACTAACGCGCATTCTGCTCGTGATTGGTTCCTTGAGACTGCTGGCGACCAAGCACACGTTGCTAAGCACTTCGCGGCACTTTCAACTAACGCGACTGCAGTTTCTGAGTTCGGTATCGACACAGACAACATGTTTGAGTTCTGGGACTGGGTTGGCGGTCGTTACTCGCTATGGTCTGCTATTGGTCTTTCAATCGCTTTGGCGGTTGGCTATGACAACTTCGTCGAGCTGCTTGATGGCGCTCACGAGATGGATAAGCACTTTGTATCAAATGAGCTGGAAAGCAACATCCCTGTGATTCTTGCCCTTATCGGCATTTGGTACAACAACTTCCACGGCGCGGAATCTGAAGCTATCCTACCTTACGATCAGTACATGCACCGTTTCGCTGCGTACTTCCAGCAAGGTAACATGGAATCAAACGGTAAATACGTTGATCGTGACGGTAACGCAGTAACTTACCAAACTGGCCCAATCATCTGGGGCGAGCCGGGTACAAACGGTCAGCACGCGTTCTACCAGCTAATCCACCAAGGTACTAAGCTGATCCCATGTGACTTCATTGCACCTGCAATCAGCCACAACCCAGCAAGCGATCACCATCAGAAACTGATGTCGAACTTCTTCGCACAAACTGAAGCACTTGCTTTTGGTAAGAGTGAAGAGACGGTAAAAGAAGAGTTGGTACTATCTGGTAAAAATGCAGAAGAAGTCGCGGAAATTGCACCGTTCAAAGTGTTTGAAGGTAACCGCCCAACAAACTCAATTCTGGTTAAGCAGATCACGCCTCGCACGCTAGGTAACCTAATCGCAATGTACGAGCACAAGATCTTCGTACAAGGTGTTATTTGGAACATCTTCAGCTTTGACCAATGGGGTGTTGAGCTGGGTAAACAGCTAGCGAACCAAATCCTACCAGAGCTAGCTGATGAGTCTGAAATCAGCACACACGATAGCTCTACAAATGGTCTGATCAACGCATTCAAAGCTTTCAAAGCGTAATGAACGATTAGAATAGAAAAGGTCAGCGATTGCTGACCTTTTTTGTCTCTTTTGAGCCTAGCCGGTTACTGAAACTCAATTAACGGTGATGGCTATTCGAAGCAAATCTCGATAAAGGCATTTCCCCATTGCGAGGAGAAAGGCATGATAATAATCGAGCCTTCACACTTGTGACGAATAGTATGGCCCCGGCCAGAGACCACAACCGGCGTTGCCATATCAAAATCAAATCCACTCTCAGCCAGAATTCGTTTTGCTCCGCCAGTCACCATGTTGGTGATCTCACCCACCATATCGGTTACTTCTTCATTAAGTCCGTTAGGGCGCTCACCAAGCATGTTTTGCATGATTTCCAGTGCTAACGCTTCATCGAAGGTAATCGACATTGAGCCACGAGTTTGCGGACCAACCATGCCAATCAAACCTGAAACATCCCCTCGTGCTATTTCATCTTTTTTGATTCGAGGCTTTTGAGGCTTCAGATCCAGAGAAGCCATAGTTTTTAGCACATTCATTAAGGAAGCTAAAAACGGGTTTACAAATTCAGCGCGCATATCGGTCTTCTATACTTATTCTTTCGTTTCGGAGGCACAGGACTGACATTCACCGTGCGTTTCAATGACCTGATTGGTTAGTTTGAAGCCATATTTTTCAGCATTCTTAGCTAACGCGGAGATCAAGTCCTCGTCTTCGAGTTCAACAACAGCCCCACATTTATCACAGATTAGTAATTGAAAAAAGTGCTGTTGCGTATTGAAAGAACAACAAGTTATAAAACTATTAGTCGATTCCACTCGATGGATAAAGCCTTGCTCGAGAAGAAACTCCAGAGCTCGGTACACCGTAGGAGGTTTAGCCTGTGGTTCACTCTCTTTTAGTTGCTCCAATAGCTCATACGCACTTGATGCACTGCGATTAGAACAGATAAGTTCAAACACTCGTCGGCGCTGGGGAGTCAATCTTACTCCGCGCTCGGCGCAGATATTTTCAACTTGTTCAATGATTGTTGGGCTCAAACCTTTCACCATAACTATTGGAAGTGCTCTATTATAAATTGTTTCTATACAAAGTTCGTACAGAGATGTTTCATTTTACCTACTATCACTGCGAAAATCATGAATTAAAGCAAATCGCTCTTCGTACCGTGACGAAGTGGTCACAACAGAATGGCATGATGGTGTAGAAATTGTTTTCCTCTATCTTTTTTCTATGGCAGGTGGGCAATACTCACATCAATTGCATTGTGGCGTTATACCCAAGATATTCTCGCGGAAACTAGCACCTTGAGGTGACTTGGGTATACAATACCCGACTTATTTTTTGGGCGTACTGCTGCGCTCGACCTTGGTAACATAAATACGGGTGTTGAAATCATGACTCATTCTTGCAGGCTCTCTGTAGCACCAATGTTAGATTGGACCGATCGTCATTGTCGCTACTTCCATCGCTTAATGACCAAAGAAACCCTGCTGTACACTGAAATGGTGACCACAGGCGCGATCATTCATGGAAAAGGAGACTTTCTTGCTTACAACGAAGAGGAGCATCCGTTAGCCCTTCAATTGGGTGGATCTAACCCAGAAGATCTGGCTAAGTGTGCCAAGCTTGCCCAAGAGCGTGGTTATGATGAGATCAATCTGAATGTGGGTTGTCCATCTGATCGTGTGCAAAACGGCCGCTTTGGTGCTTGTTTGATGGCGGAGCCTCAGTTGGTTGCAGACTGTGTTGCCGCGATGAAAGAGGTGGTTGATGTACCTGTAACGGTGAAAACGCGTATTGGTATTGATGATCAAGACTCGTACGAATTTCTGACTGATTTTGTTTCTCTCGTGGCTGAGAAGGGTGGGTGTGAGCAGTTTACCATTCACGCGCGTAAAGCTTGGTTAAGTGGTCTTAGTCCGAAAGAAAACCGCGAGATTCCACCACTGGATTACCCACGTGCATACCAATTGAAGAAAGACTTCTCTCATCTAACTATCGCCATCAATGGCGGCGTAAAATCGTTAGAAGAAGCGAAAGCACATCTACAACATCTTGATGGTGTGATGATTGGCCGTGAAGCTTATCAAAGCCCGTATATACTTGCCTCGGTAGATCAAGAGCTATTTGGTTCAAGTGCGCCAGTGAAAAAGCGTAGTGAAATTGTGGAAGAGATGTACCCTTATATTGAGGCTCAACTCGCAAAAGGTGCATACCTTGGTCATATCACTCGCCATATGTTGGGCTTATTCCAGAGTATGCCGGGTGCTCGTCAGTGGCGTCGTCACATCAGTGAAAATGCGCATAAACCTGGCTCGGGGTTAGAAGTTCTGCAAGACGCGCTTGCGAAGATTCCAAAAGAACTGAATGTGTAAAATTCGCCAGTGGTTGGTTTAAATTACCAGTCGAAGAGTGGTCAAGCCAGAGCGTAGAAATGCCTCTGGCTTTATTTTATATATATATCAGTATGTTGGATTGTTTTTGTAAGTTGGCATGTTAACTGCTCTGTTACTGGAAAAATGTATGGAGAATTAATTATGTTGGAGCTGATCTTTATTTTAGTTTTTGCGGCGACCTTGTTAGTCACAGGTATCACGATGGTGACGGTGTTCGCGGCAACGGGTATTGCTCTGGTTGTGATGTTCTTACTGGGTATGATTGGTGCCGTACTAAAACTATTACCTTGGCTAATTGTCATCGCACTCGGTATTTGGTTTTTTAAAAACGTTGTGGCTCAACCTCGTTGTAAATAGAAGGCTATGGCGATTTAGTTGATAGAGGAGCATGGGATTATGATATATTTTCTCTCATGTTCTTATTGTTGAATATCAGCTATCTCGGAGTACAAACTACATGACAAATAAAGCGACTATCGCTTTAACGGCATTATCGTTGGCAGCCACTTTTCCTGTTTTCGCTGAGTCTTCTGTTTCGACTAAAGTTGGCGTGGATGTCTGGGCGGCAGATACAAAAGTTAACGAAGTCAGAAGAGATAGTAGTACGACTGGCGCACTCTATGCCGCAATCGAACACGACGTAAAATACGTTCCAAATGCACGCCTGCGATATACCAGTATTGATGCTGATTACATGGGCTTTGATAAAGTAGATGTGACGCTTTATTACCAAGTGTTAGTGCATGATTTATTACACTTTGATGCTGGCGTTACTTTCAGTAATTTAAGTGATACTAAGTACATTGATGCGGGCACCTCTCCTCGTACTGAAGACTTTGATGACCTAATTTGGGCGTGGTATGGCTATGCGGAAATAACCGTTCCAAATACCCACTTTGATGTGATTGGTGAAATGAACTTTGGTGACAGTAAAGGAATTAAAAGCACTGACCTAATGGCAGGCATTCAATACAAATTGCCTTTACAAGACAACCAACTGGCATTTCGTGGTGGCTATCGAGTAATAGACTTAGAGTCGGAACAGTTTCTCTCCAGCTTAGGTAAAGAGTTTATTTTTGCTGATGGTTTTTTCTTGAGTGCTGAATACACCTTCTAAGCCGAACAACAGCACTTACTTTAAATGCTTTAAAACGTCGCTTTATAAGTGGCGTTTTTTTATACCTCTTCGTTATATGTAATCGAATTTTTCTGCCTATTTTCTCCAGTTAGACCATGCTTATCTAGGATCAATGTGAAAAGTTGGAGCAGGGATAGCGATGACAATAAATGAACTAAGACATCTATTTCGTGAAAACCAGCTTGTGGAAGCCATTATTGAACCGTCCATCCAAGAGGGTGGTTGGGTTGTAGAGTTCAGGCATGCACGAGGTGGATTCGTGTTTCTGACAGACAATCATGGTGAAGAATGTCTTTATGAAGATTTGGATGCTGCATCAAAATCGGCGATGGCGGTAGGGTTTCAACAAGTCCGTATTGAAGACCGATGAGCAAAAACTAAGCCGTTCTTACTTCCAAAAAGTTATAAAACATTCACTTCTATTCTTTCTTGTTATTAAGGAGAGTGGGTACTCTATCGTCACGCAATGAATAGGGATGTCGTGATAATGTCTTTTCAAAAGAATGAGTATTCACACAATAATAATGTGTCTGATGATAGTAACGGGCAAGGGGGAGTTCCTCCAATCGCTAGCCCGCTGAATGACCAACAATTTAATTCACTCCAACACACTGTCTCTGGGTTGTCTTCACAGCAACTTGCTTGGGTCAGTGGATACTTCTGGGGTTTGGCTCAAAATCAACCAAGTGCAGCTGCTACACCAATTACGCAAGCTGCCGCCGCTGTCTCAGCAAAACCAGCAGGTAAACTGAGTATTATTTTTGCTTCTCAAACCGGTAACGCCAAAGGTGTTGCTGAAGCATTAGAGCAAGAAGCAAAAGCAGAAGGTATTGCCGTTGAACTGTTTGATGCCAGCGATTACAAAGTCAAAAACTTAGCCAAAGAAACGCACGTTATCTTCGTCGCGTCTACGAATGGTGAAGGCGAAGCGCCAGATAACGCGATTGAACTGCATGAGTTTTTGCAATCCAAGAAAGCGCCTAAGCTGCCTAACCTTCAGTACGGTGTAATCGCGCTTGGTGATTCTAGCTATGAGTTCTTCTGTCAAACAGGTAAAGACTTCGATACCTATCTATCAAAATTAGGTGCTAAGCCTTTTATCGACCGTATCGACTGTGATGTTGACTACGAAGCGTCTGCTGCTGAATGGCGTAAGAGTGCGCTGGATAAAGTGAAAGAAACACTTTCATCTGGTAACGAAGCAGAAGTTGTGCAACTTCCTGTTGGACAAGCTGCGGCAACGCATTCTCAATACAACAAGCAGAACCCATACACAGCAACGTTGTTGACCAGCCAAAAGATCACTGGCCGTGACTCAGGTAAAGACGTTCGCCATATCGAAATCGATCTGGAAGATTCTGGTCTTACTTACCAACCCGGTGATGCGTTAGGTGTGTGGTATGAAAACAGCCCAGAACTTGCAAATGCAATTCTTGGTAAAGTCGGTCTGTCAGGCGTTGAAACCGTAGAAGTCGATGGCGAGAGCCTGTCGATTCACAGCGCTTTAGTAAGCAAGTTCGAAATCACGACGTCTAACCCTCAACTTGTCACCAAGTTTGCCGAGCTATCTGGTAGCAAGAAGCTGCAAAAGCTGGTTGAAGATAAAGACAAGCTACGTGAGTACTCTGCAAACACGCAAATCGTTGATGTGCTGGCAGAGAAGAAGACTAAGCTAACCGCTGATGAACTGGTTGGTTTACTACGTCGTCTAACTCCTCGTCTTTACTCTATTGCTTCAAGCCAGGCTGAAGTAGATGAAGAAGTACACTTGACGGTTGGTTTGGTTGAATATGACCACAACGAGGAAAAGCGTTACGGTGGTGCTTCTAGCTTCTTAGCTCAGCGCTTGGAAGAAGGCGGTGAAGTAAAAGTGTTTATTGAACACAACAACAACTTCAAACTGCCAGAAGACGACAATACACCAATCATCATGG
>JAAEZQ010000071.1 GCA_018222805.1 Vibrionaceae bacterium | reverse complement strand
GGCCCTAGCTGCAAACCGTTATATTTCTGATGACCTATTCACTTTTATGCACTCAGGTCCAAACAACACTTACCGTATTATTGGTAGTGTTGACGCAGGCTCTCAAGTGCAACTACTAAGCGCGAATAAAGAGACTGGCTATACACAAGTTCGTGACTCCCGAGGCCGTACTGGCTGGGTGCAAAGCAAATTTGTCACCAACAAAGAAAGCATGGCAATTCGCTTACCTCGTATTGAAAAAGAGCTTGCTGAAGTGAAAGAACAACTGGCCAATGCTCGTCAGACTTCGGACACTGAAAAAGCGGGTCTTGTGACCTCACTAGAAACGCGGAATCAACAAATTTCAGATCTTGAGAACAAATACTCTGAGATCAGCGATCAACTGACATCCGTTGAAACGGAAAACCGTGAGCTTCGCGCTAAGCTTGATACGCAAAAAGATGACATGCTGCTGAAGTACTTTACCTACGGTGGTGGTGTTGCTGGCTTAGGCCTGCTGTTTGGTTTGGTATTGCCTCACCTAGTGCCACGCAAGAAGCGCTCTCCAGCTGGCTGGGCATAATCGCTCACCTAACATTGAATACTAAAAAGGCCACACATTGTGGCCTTTTTTCTTCTTGCAGTAAGAGAGTCGCTATCCCTCCCACTCATACAAAGCAGGAATGCGGATCTGCTCTCCCTGAAACTCAACTATCACCGCTTGCGGCTGGATCTCTTTCAGTGTGACCTGATCATCCACCACATCACCTTGGTGATATTCCACATTATTAATTTTCACCCAACGACGTTGAGCATCGCTGGCGTACATATGAGTTTGTAAGTTGAGCGCAGGAAGTCGTCCCTGCCATTGCTGAGCATTACCCTCCAAATCATTGACGGGAGTAGAACGCTGTGGTGTTGCTCCCCCACTTCGTCGGGACAATGCATTCTCAACCTTCATCGCCAAGTCCGGCGACAGTGAAGATAAGTCGATATCATCCAGAGAGAAGTCTAAATCATCATCACTAGCTTGATTTTGAGTCACTGGCGATTCTGCACCTCGACTACTGCTCGCATACTCTTCAGGTTGTAAATAGGTCCCTATATCACCGGATATCTCCGCACTTGGCCACTCTCTTGGCAGTTGCGCCAGTTGGTTGATTTCCGGGTAGTCTAATACCTCAAACGGCTGTATAACCTCCGCCACAGCCACGGGCGTTGCTACTTGAGTTTTGGGAGTCAGCTTTTCCAGAAACCAGGCAGTGCCAAGGGCAGAAACACTAATAGGCAAAAGCAGTAGGCTTGCATGCTTGGCTAAAGACATTACGCGTCCTCCTTATCGATGCTTGCCAGAGTTGGCGCATTAGGCTGCACATTTTGTTGTAATCGCTCTAGCGTTCGCTGACCCGCTATGCCGTCAACACCAATACCTTGCCAGCGTTGGAACAGTTCGACGCGTTCTTTCATTTCCGAATCAAAAATGGAGGTGCCTAAAGGTAATTCGCTGACCGCTTCAGCAAGTAGCTGGTCTAAAACTTCAATAGCAGGCCCTTCCATGTCTAACCGCAACGTTTCTTTAAGCGGCGATTGCCACAGTTCGATGATATTTCCCTGCCACATCGGTTTTAGCCACGAGAGTGGCAAGCGCAAACGCTGCTTACCGTTAAGCACTTCGACTTTATCTTTCCCTACCGCGTAGAGAATCACATAGCCGATATCGCCTTGATAATTCAGCTCCAAGATCACGGGTCTATTTTGCTTCATCAGCAGCGGCCATGTCGCCATTTTCCTTTCACAAACCATGGTCGATTGCGCCTCTGATAAGCAGAGGTTATCGCGCACCGAAGCTCGGTAGCCCCATAATTTATACAGGTCGTTGACAGCAAGGTTCGATTGTTTTTGTGACAGCAATAACTCACGTTGCTCATTACTTAGCTGATCGCGCACGACGACTGGCTCAACCGGCTCAGGAGCACTGATGGCAACGGTCTTTTCGACAAACTGGGAAATCGGCTTCATCGGCATATGATTAATGACCGCCCAACCGACACCAAGCGCGGCAGCGACTCCAATGGCTGCGGTTCCCCAAGCTGGCCAGCTAAACTGGCGACGAGCTACCATTTGTCCAGGTTTGTTGTCTTGCTGATAAATATCGGCCTGAAACTGCATGACCTCTTCACAGGCGCGTAAAACGGTCTGTTTGTCCACAACAGCGCTGCCTTGGTGATAACTCATGTTAAGAGCTTTATCGCAAATGAGGTTAATCAGCCTAGGAATACCATGACTGTACTTGGCTATCAGTTTGGTCGAACTACGATTAAATAACTGTTGATTGCCCCCAGCAGTATGGAGTCGAAACGCAATATAATCCTCGGTTTCTTTTTCATCCAAAGGCAAGAGGTGGTAACGTCCGGTAATTCGCTGAGCAAGCTGGCGTAGCTGGGTGGTTTGTAATAATCGTTGTAACTCTGGCTGACCAACCAAAAGAACTTTAAGCAGCTTTCGGGTTTCTGTTTCTAAATTAGTCAGCAAGCGAAGCTGCTCTAACACATCTGCGACTAGGTGCTGCGCTTCATCAATAACCAACAAGGTTTGCCAGCCAGCATTATGGTTATGCAACAGGTATTGATGAATCACTTGGTTTAACTGTTTTAACGTCGCATCTTGCGGATAGACAATTTTAAACTCATCACAAATCGCCTCCAGAAGATCTCGAGTCGAAAAGGTTGGATTAAGGATCAAACCCGCTTTGGTGGTCTCGTCCAAGTTGGCCAACATGGCTTTCGCAACGGTGGTTTTCCCCGTCCCTACCTCTCCTGTCAACATGGCAAACCCGCCGCCATCACCCAATCCAGCTTTGAGGTGCGTGATCGCTTCTTTATGACGTTGGCTCAGATACAAATAACGAGAGTTTGGAACAATCGAAAAAGGTTGCTCTACAAACCCAAAAAAGTCCTTATACATAGGATCTCCAGCTAAAAACCCGCCCACTTTGAATCAGATACCTACTAAACATAGATGCATCTTCTAATGGGAGTAAAGAAAAGTACCATTGCTTGCTACAATGTCCAACGACATATCAGTAAATTAAGAGGTTGTTCGTGCAAGTTTACTTAGTAGGTGGTGCAGTCCGGGATCAATTGCTTGGAATTGATCACTATGACAACGATTGGGTGGTGGTTGGCGCGACCCCCGAAATGATGCTTGAGCTGGGGTATACGGCCGTTGGCAAGGATTTCCCCGTGTTTCTTCATCCTCAAACCAAAGAAGAACATGCGCTAGCACGAACAGAGAGAAAATCAGGCTCGGGTTACACCGGTTTTGAGTGCTTCTTCGATCAAAGTGTCACCTTGGAAGAAGATTTGATTCGTCGAGACTTAACCATCAACGCCATGGCAATGGACAACCAAGGTAAGCTGTACGATCCCTATGGCGGTCAAAGCGATCTCAATGATCGAATTCTACGCCATGTCTCTGATGCATTTATCGAAGATCCTCTTAGAGTGCTGAGAGTAGCGCGATTTGCAGCTAAACTCGCCCCATTAGGCTTCCGAGTCGCAGACGAAACCATGCAATTGATGCGTGATATGTCTTTATCTGGCGAACTCAATACACTCACACCAGAACGCGTATGGCTGGAATGGCACAAATCTCTGTCTTCACCTCGTCCCGATGTCTTTCTCTCCGTGCTGCGTGATTGCGGAGCACTAGCGGTTGTCCTGCCAGAAATTGATGCACTGTTTGGCGTGCCTCAACCTGAGAAGTGGCATCCTGAAATTGATACAGGTATTCACACCTTAATGGTTGCAGAGCAAGCGGCAAAACTCAGCCCTTCCTTGTCAGTTCGCTTTGCCGCGCAAGTGCATGATCTTGGCAAAGGGATAACGCCAAAGAGTGAATGGCCAAGCCACAAAATGCACTGCCATACAGGCCTCAAACTGATAAAGAAGCTGTGTGAACGTGTCCGTATACCTAACGAGTTTCGTGATTTAGCTTTGATGGTCTGTGAACAACACTCTAATATCCATCGCGCAGCCGAGTTAAAGCCGCAAACCATCATCAAAATACTCAACAAGTTCGATGTCTGGCGTAAAGCCGATCGCCTGCAAGATATTTTAATCTGCTGTCAGGCTGACCATGCAGGCCGAAAAGGACTAGAAGATCAACCTTATCTTCAAGCTGAGATTTTTACCCGAGCATATCAAGCCGCTGCAGCTGTAGATGTTCAAGCGATCATTCAAGATGGATTTAAAGGCCCAGCAATTCGCGATGAGCAAGAAAAGAGACGTATTGAAGCAGTGAGAGTTGCTCTTAATAAATAGTCACTAAACAAAACGCCCGCTCAATATCGAGCGGGCGTTTTATTAAATACAGAATCAAGCACTAAGCAAGAAAGCAAATAGGCCCACACCCAGAATGAGACGGTAAATGACGAATGGTGTCATCCCCATACGTGAAATCATCTTCAGAAAGAAGTGAATACAAATGTACGCACTCACAAAAGATGTCACGATACCCGTCAGTAAAAAACCAATGTGCACTGGTTCGCCACTGGTAACCAGCTTCATACCGAGGTAGCTACCTGCAAGCGCGATGATTGGAATCGACATCAGGAATGAGAAACGTGCGGCAGCCTCACGGGTAAAACCAAGGTAAAGCGCAGCGGTAATAGTAGCGCCTGAGCGAGAGGTACCCGGAATCATCGCTAACGCTTGGGCAATACCAATAAATACTGCTTTTTTCCAACCAGTCTGGTATTCGTCTGCCACATGTTTCGCATTTTTATCTACCCACCACAACAGTAAGCCAAAGATAATCGTCGTCGTTGCGATCACATATGCACTGCGTAAGTAAACCTCGATGACATCTTTCATCAGTAAACCAAACACACAGGCCGGCATCGTGGCAAGCACGATCATCCACGCCAGTTTCGCTTCTTTACCACGATCACCCTTAAAGATAGAGCCAAACAACGCCCGAAATAACGTGATCACTTCATAACGGAAATAGATCATTACAGCCATCAAGGTTCCGACGTGGACAGCGACATCAAATGCAAGACCTTGGTCTTCCCAACCAAGAATAGCGGAAGGCAGGATCAAGTGTGCGGAGCTGGAAATCGGCAAAAACTCCGTCAGACCCTGAATCAGAGCCAAAATAAAGGCTTCCAAATAACTCATGTAAACAACTCAAATTTAAAGTGAAAAAGAAACTGGCTTGAGAGAATCAACTGGCTGCATCGCGTACCAAACATCCGCGACCGTGCGTCCATCACCAGGTATAACTAAATGTGGCTCGAGATCATACAAAGGCTTTGTGACAAAGGGATATTTATAAATATCGCTGCGAGGTAATTCGGGCTTTTGCTTAGAGATGATCTCACCAAACAACACTATATCGAGATCCAGTGTTCGATCCTGATACTTTTGCGCATTTTCTTCTCGCCCCCACTTAAATTCAATCTCACGGAGGCAGCGACTCAACTCTTCTAATGATAAAGTTGTACGCAGAGCAATCACAAAGTTGTAGAAATTCTGGCTGCTGAAACCAATTGGTTCACATTCATATATCGGTGATACAAGAAGATCTTCTCCAAGCTGTTGCAGCTCTTTATAAGCAACCTTCGCATGCTGCTCTCTGTCTATATTCGTACCAACACCGATATAAGCGGTGATCATGCCTGACCTCGCTCAATTACCACGCCAACAGAGCGAGCTTGAGGAACCGCGCCTGGTTTCGCCAAGCGAATTTTAATCCAAGGCACCGAGAAACGCTGCATGATCAACTCTGCAATTTCTTCCGCCACACGTTCTACCAGTAAAAAACGGCCGTTCTCAATATGATTTAATACTGCTTCACTCACTTGCGAGTAATCTAATGCATCTTGAACATCATCACTTTTGCCAGCAGGCTTATTGTCATGCGCCATTTCGATATCAAGTACCAGCTTTTGTTTAATCTGCTGTTCCCAGTCGTATACGCCAATCGTGGTGATCACTTCTAACTGTTCAATAAATACTTTATCCAGAGCCATCTTATATCCTTCTACTTCAGAGGTCGGATACCCGTTGAGGGTAATTTGATCGTAATATTCTATACCTAAGTCACTTATAATTAGGTCACCACAAGGTTACTTAGGTATAAAAACTGCAAAACTCCTTTATATACAGGAACTCACATAATGCAAGCTCCTTCGTAGAGAGTATTTCTGCTAGAAGCAGATTCACGCTATGATAGCAACTACGCTGGAACTGAGCATTAAATTCCAATCCATCAAGGACTTCTATGGACGCACTGGCACTGATAATGACAATGGCCGCCTATTTACTGGGTTCTATTTCCAGTGCGGTTTTAATTTGTCGTCTCTTAAAACTGCCAGATCCGCGTAAAGTTGGCTCCAATAATCCAGGCGCGACCAATGTATTACGCATTGGTGGTAAAGGCGCAGCCCTCTCTGTATTGCTGTGTGACATGCTCAAAGGCACCATTCCTGTATGGGGTGGCTACTTCCTCGGGATAAACCCGATCATCCTTGGAGTCATTGCGATCGCTGCATGCCTTGGTCATATGTACCCCATTTTCTTCCATTTTAAAGGCGGAAAAGGCGTTGCCACTGCCCTGGGGGCTATCGCACCAATTGGGCTTGACCTTACCGCTTTAGTGATGCTGACCTGGCTCTGCGTTGCCGTCATATTCCGCTACTCATCCCTTGCAGCTCTGGTGACTGTATTGCTAACACCTTTTTATACCTGGATGTTCAAACCACAGTACACCTTGCCTGTAGCGATGCTGTGTTGCCTGATCGTATTTAAACATCACCAGAACATCCGACGCTTGTTGTCCGGCGAAGAGCCTAAAATTGGCCAAAAGAATCTGACAGAAAAAAACTCGGCATA
>JAAEZQ010000070.1 GCA_018222805.1 Vibrionaceae bacterium | reverse complement strand
CGAATTGTTCAGTATGCAGGTACGGCTTAACCATATTTTGGTATGCAGCCAGATAGCCTCGGGGGTGCTTCACTTTCGTAGTACGAAGGATTCGTCCGTCAGAGAAACTCAGTTTGCCGTGTGAACCACAGCCGATACCTAAGTAGTCGCCAAATCGCCAGTAATTAAGATTATGCTGACACTGAAAGCCCGGCTTGCTGTAACCAGAAATCTCGTACTGTACGTACCCAGCCGCCGCCAGCTTCTTATGGCCTAGGTCGAAGATGTCCCATAAGTCATCGTCGTCAGGCAGCGTCGGCGGCTTGTAGTAGAACATGGTGTTTGGCTCAATGGTTAGCTGATACCAAGACAGGTGCGGCGGTGCGAGTTCAATCGCCTTGTCCAAATCGGCAAGAGCCTGCTCAATGCTTTGATCTGGCAGACCGTGCATTAAGTCCAAGTTAAAGCTGTTTAAGCCGATTTGATGGGCAAGCTTAGCCGCATTGACTGCTTCATCCTTACCATGAATACGACCAAGACGCTCTAGCTTCTCTTGCTCAAAACTTTGCACACCAATGGAAATGCGCGTCACACCTGCTTTGCGGTAGCCAGCAAAACGTTCTGCTTCAATCGTACCCGGGTTGGCTTCCATAGTAATTTCGATATCAGGTTTGAACGGAATACGCGCTTCAATGCCTTGCAACAAGCGTTCAATCCCTTCCGCAGAAATCAGGCTAGGAGTACCACCACCAATGAAAATAGAGTGCAACTGGCGTGGCGCATCTTTCAAGCAATATTTCTCAATGTCGGTATCCAGATCTTCCAGAAGGGCGTTGATGTATTGCTCTTCGGGGATCTCTGCTTTGAGCTCATGCGAGTTGAAATCACAATACGGACACTTTTGTACACACCATGGAATGTGAACATAGAGACTGAGTGCAGGGGGCGTTAATTTGGTCAAACTCGTTTACCTTAATGAGATACTTGTTCAGACAACTGAGCAAACAGAGACTTAAGTGCTTTACCACGGTGTGATAGCTGCTTTTTACGCGTTGGCTCTAGCTCTGCTGACGCACAGTTGTCTTCTGGTACGAAGAAGATAGGGTCATAACCAAAACCATTTTCACCATGAGCTTCAGTCAGGATGCGACCTTCCCATTTACCATGACAAACGATAGGCGTTGGATCGTTCTCGTGACGCATTAGTACTAATACGCAGTGGAAACGCGCAGTGCGCTCTGCTTCTGGCACACCGTCCATTGCTTTTAGCAGTTTCTCAAGATTCTCTTGGTCTGTTGCATTTTCACCGGCGTAACGCGCAGAGTAGATGCCCGGTGCGCCTTTTAGGAAATCGACTTCCAGACCAGAATCATCGGCAATAGCTGGAAAGCCAGTTTCTTGCGCTGCATGGCGAGCTTTAATGATCGCGTTTTCAATGAATGTTGTGCCTGTTTCTGCAACTTCCGATACGTTGAATTCACTTTGCGCTAATACTTCAAAACCGAAGTCAGACAGTAAATCTGCCATTTCACGAACTTTGCCTTGGTTGCCTGTTGCTAGCACAATTTTTTTCATGGGAATCTCTTTTGATAGTGATAGAGGAGAACAAACTGTTCTCCTCTAGATATTCTTTAACTGATAGAGGCTTTTGGCCTACTTCGATCTAAAAGCTTTCAGGTCATCATGACCCAATTACTCTTCGACATAAAATTTTTGGGTGAATTTAAGCTTACCTGAGCCTTTGTTTCCAGCTTTTACATCAATATCGAAGGTAAAAGTTTCTTCATGCGTTACGGGCAGCTCCGCTAAGTAGTAAATGGCGTCACCCTCTTTTATCTCACGGAAGGTTAACTGTTGAGTTTGGCCAATCAGGTTCTTAGCTTGTCCACCAACTTGTGCTTCTAAGGCTGGTTTTCCCAGGGACGCTTTATCCAGCACACTAATATTTATGATAACAAGGTAGCCATTACGTTTGATGTCATAGCTTCGCGCTATTTTCGGCGTTAAAAAGGTAGAGTTAAACGCCACGTAATGTACTTCGATGTCTTTCATGTTTTTGAACTGTTCAGCGAAAGTCGGGAAAGACAGCAGGCTGATCAGTAATGCGGTAATCCATTTATTCATCGTGAAATCCTCAAAGAGACACTTCCATTTTAGTTTAATGTAAGACCAATCGTAGTAAATAACTGGTCATTCTAACTTGTAAAAATACTCGATCACTACGTTGTCAACTTTGATTGTAGAATCACTACTTATCGAAAATTTCCGCCTTGTTCTCAAGCATTTTCCCTACGCTATCTCTGATCACTTAATTACTGTGATTGGCATAAATAACTCATTATTAGGTTAAATAAAAAGCCATCATAGGATGGCTTTTATGTCAGCAGGTATCTGGGTGGGAGATTCTATCCGAATTTGTTTGTGCCGTCCCAGTTCGCCTTTTTCTATGTGAACCAAGCCCTTAGCGACTTTAAATTGCTTAGCTAGAAATTTGGTAAGATGGGCATTAGCTTTGCCATCGACAGGTGGTGCTGTAATGGCGATTTTTAACTCTTCTCCGTGCAAGCCAACGACTTTATCGCGGCTTGCTTTGGGTTGAATGTAGAGCTTTAGGACGATGTCCTCGCCATCACGCCAAACTGCGGCTGACACTACAGCTGGTACCAGATTGGGCCAACAATGTCACCCATTAGGAAGTTGGCGAATTGTAGACCTATAAATAGAACCAAGACGCTAAGATCAAGGCCACCAATAGCTGGAATAATGCGACGGATTGGAGCACACATTGGCTCGGTCAGCTGGTGGAACACATACTCAATCGGGCTGCGCCCTTGGCTAACCCAGCTTAGGATGGCACGGATCAGCAGTACCCAGAATAACAAGCCTCCAGCGGCTTTAATGAGAGACAGTAATCCTAGGAATAGGAACTCGACACTGAAAGAAACCGAACCACTTGAGGCGATTAGGATCAGCGCAACGAACTTGAGTACACACAACAGATACGCAAAGAGAATGGTAGCCAGATCGATATTACCGACAGACGGAATAAAACGACGAAGAGGACCAATCACAGGCTGAGTAGCTTTTACGATAAATTGTGAGAAAGGGTTGTAGAAGTCTGCGCGCGCAGCTTGCAACCAAATACGCAATATAACGACCATGATATATAGATCAAATAGGGTTGAGATGAGAAAACTCATTGAATTCATAAGGTACCCTTAACAAGTGGTGGATGGCTTTTCTCTGTAAGCATCCAAGTAATTAAAATAGTTTTTCCATTTCTTCCGCACGAGCAACCGCTGCCTGCATTGCTTTTGCTACGATATCAGAAAGTTGATGTTCGTTGAACGTACGCAGTGCTTCTGCGGTTGTACCGCCTTTAGAAGTCACATTCTCACGCAGTGTTGATAGCTCAGTGTCTGGGTTGTTTACAACCATGCTGGCTGCGCCTAATGCGGCTTGCTGAACCAGTAGGCGAGCGGTGTCTTTATCAAAACCTTGTGCTACCGCTTCTGCTTGCATTGCTTCCATAAACAAGAAAAAGTAGGCAGGAGCGCTGCCGGCAGCCGCAATCACGTTATTGATGCCGGACTCCTGTTCTACCCAGCACACTTTTCCTACGGCTTCCATCAATTGAGCTGCAAAGTCTTTATCTTGAGCTGTCACATGTTCTGGAGCGAAAAGACCGCTCATGCCTAAACCCAGTTGAGAAGGTGTATTTGGCATCACGCGAACCAAGTTTAACTTAGTCGCTAGCATCTCATCTAAACGTGAACAATTAATGCCAGCAGCGATAGAAATCACTAATTTTTTGCTGAAATCGACAGATTGCAGTGGTTTACATACCTCCGCCATCATTTGTGGTTTCACAGACAACACCACCACATCCGCTTCTGATGCAGAGAGGATGTTATCGCTGCTAGTACGGATGCCAAAATCTTGCTCGAGTGGCACGCGGCGTGTTTCTGAAGGGGCGGTTGCCACAATATTTTTTGCCGGGTAACCGTTTGATACTAAGCCAGAAATGATGGCTCGCACCATGTTACCTGCACCGATGAAGGCAATCTTTTTATGTTCCATTTGTCTGATTTCCATTGTGATACTTTACTATTTACAATGCACGGGTGTGCATAGTGACAATTAAGTCTTACCGCTTAACTTTGTGATGCGAAGATTGAGCTTTTTTCGCTTACTGGTAATGGCTATTCACTTTTTGAGTTATAGTCACGTGCGCCAAAAATCGCTGTTCCGATACGAACCATCGTGCTACCGGCTTCTATCGCCGCCGTCATGTCGCCACTCATCCCCATGGACAATGTGTCTATGTCCGGATACTGCTGCTGAAGCGTTTGCTTCAATGCCGCCAGCTTCTGGAACTCATGAAGTTGTGCATCATAGTCCGATACGTTAGCAGGAATAGACATCAATCCTCTTAACGTGAGGTTCGGAAGGCGAGAAATCAACTCAGCCAGTTCGAATATTTCTTCACCGGTTACGCCAGATTTTGAGTCTTCGCCACTGGTGTTCACTTGAATCAGTACCTGTAAGGGTTTTAATTCGTTAGGGCGTTGATCATTAAGACGTTGCGCGATCTTTGCGCGGTCGATGGTGTGAACCCAATCGAAATGTTCAGCGACAAGGCGTGATTTATTGGACTGAATTGGTCCGATGAAGTGCCATTCTATGCAATTATCTGGATAATGCTGTGCAAAGTGCTGAACTTTATCCACGCCCTCTTGCACATAGTTTTCACCAAATGCGGTTTGACCAGTTTGGTAAGCTTCAAGAATGGCTTCTACGGGTTTGGTTTTACTTACCGCTAGAAGTTGCACTGACTCCGGAGCACGACCGCATTTTTGCTCGTCGTTGCGAATTTGAGAGGTGATATGTTCAATATTTTGTTGAATACTACTCATAGCTGTACTTTAGACTTAAGGATTTTAAATGGATATCACTGAGTTACTGGATTTTAGTGTAAAACATAATGCCTCAGATCTACATCTTTCTGCAGGTGTAGCACCTATGGTCAGAATTGATGGCGATGTGAGAAAGCTCGGTATTCCAGCGTTTACACACCAAGAGGTACATCGCTTGGTATTCGAAATCATGAATGACGCTCAACGCAGTGAGTTCGAAGAAAAACTCGAAGTTGATTTTTCTTTTGAACTACAGAACGTAGGTCGCTTTCGTGTCAACGCCTTTAACCAGTCCCGTGGCTGTGCAGCGGTATTTCGTACCATACCAAGTAGTATACCAACGCTTGATCAACTTGAAGCACCAGAAATCTTCAGCAAGATTGCCAGCGGACAAAAAGGCTTAGTTCTGGTAACAGGACCAACCGGCTCTGGTAAATCGACGACTTTAGCTGCCATTGTCGACTACATCAATCGTAATCACAATAAGCACATTCTCACAATTGAAGATCCAATTGAATTTGTTCATACCAACAACAAATGTTTGATCAACCAGCGTGAAGTTCACCGTGACACTCATAGCTTCCAAAACGCCTTGCGCAGTGCATTACGTGAAGACCCGGATGTCATCTTAGTGGGTGAGATGCGTGATAAAGAAACCATTAGCCTTGCGTTGACCGCCGCAGAAACTGGTCATTTGGTTTTTGGAACGCTACACACCAGTTCAGCCGCAAAAACCATTGACCGTATTATCGATGTATTTCCGGGTAGCGACAAAGACATGGTGCGTTCGATGTTGTCGGAATCGTTAAGTTCAGTGATTGCCCAGAAGCTATTAAAACGTAATGGGGGAGGCCGAGTAGCCTGCCACGAAATCATGATGGCGACACCAGCAATCCGTAACTTGATTCGCGAAGATAAAGTCGCTCAGATGTACTCAATAATTCAAACTGGTGCGGCACACGGCATGCAGACCATGGAGCAAAATGCTCGTCAGCTATTAGCACAAGGTATTGTTTCTCACGAAGAGGCCGACAGCAAAGTTGGGCTTGATGTACAGCAGTTCTCGTAACACTCATACAGACAATGGTGAATACGGAAAATGGATCTGAATAAATTTCTCGAAGGTATGCTGGCGCTGAAAGCGTCGGATCTTTATATCACGGTTGGCGCGCCAATTTTGTATCGGGTCGACGGTGAATTACGCCCACAAGGTGAAAAGCTGACTGAAAATGATGTGGCTCAGTTACTGGATAATGCAATGGATCCTGAGCGTCGTCAGGAGTTTCGAAAAAGTCGAGAATCTAACTTTGCTATTGTCAGAGAATGCGGTCGTTTCCGTGTTAGTGCCTTTTTCCAAAGAGAATTGCCGGGTGCGGTTATTCGTCGGATTGAAACTGACATTCCTACCTTTGAGCAGCTTAAACTGCCTTTAGTGTTACAAGATTTGGCGATTGCTAAGCGAGGTCTGGTGCTGGTGGTTGGTGCGACAGGCTCTGGTAAGTCGACCACGATGGCGGCGATGACGGGCTACCGAAACAACAACAAAACCGGGCATATTCTGACGGTAGAAGATCCGATCGAATTTGTTCATGAACACAAGCGTTGTATCGTAACCCAGCGTGAAGTCGGTTTAGATACAGAAAGCTACGAAGTGGCACTAAAAAACTCTCTGCGTCAGGCCCCGGATATGATTTTGATCGGCGAAATCCGCAGTAGAGAGACCATGGAGTATGCGATGACCTTTGCTGAAACTGGGCATTTGTGTATGGCGACTCTCCACGCTAACAACGCTAACCAGGCTTTAGAGCGGATTCTTCATTTAGTACCCAAAGATCAAAAAGATCAGTTCTTGTTTGATCTATCTATGAACTTAAAAGGCGTGGTTGGCCAGCAGTTGATCCGCGATAAAAGTGGGCAGGGACGTCATGGCGTATTTGAGATCCTGCTGAACAGTCCGCGTGTTTCGGATTTAATCCGTCGAGGCGATCTGCATGAACTTAAGTCGACGATGTCTCGCTCAAACGAGTTTGGTATGCTGACCTTTGACCAGTCACTCTACAAGTTAGTGATGCAAGGGAAAATCAGTGAAGAAGATGCATTGCACAGCGCTGATTCTGCTAATGATCTGCGTCTCATGCTGAAAACCCAACGCGGTGAGTCTCTAGCAACAGGCAGTTTGGCGAACGTTAAGATCGATATGGACTAGGACTTCCCATTTTCAAGTGACCCGTCCTGATATGGGTTGACACTTTTTAACTAAAACGCTCGATGTACTTCATCG
>JAAEZQ010000024.1 GCA_018222805.1 Vibrionaceae bacterium | reverse complement strand
CCGGCGAAGAGCCTAAAATTGGCCAAAAGAATCTGACAGAAAAAAACTCGGCATAATGCCGAGTTTCTGTTTAGTGCAGCTTTAAGAGTAAACTTTATTTAAAAAGTTCAACAACATCTGATTGACGAACTCTGGCTGCTCAAGAGAACTAATATGACCCGCTTCTGGGATCTCAACCAGTTCACTGCCTGTGATGCAATCATTCATCAAATAAGATTCGAAAACCGGACGAGGCTTATCTTCACGGCCGACTGCAATTAACGTAGGCAATGCAAACTTCTCCGAATCTTCAATCACATCACGTCGACCGAAGACCATACGACCAATTCGCGCCACTTCAACGGCACGCTCACCTTGTAGTGCTAGTAAGCTTTTCTTAAATGATGCTATTAGTTCTGGGTTCTCTTGCTCTACATTATTGGCAAAGAAAAGTGGTGCAACCGCTTCAACAATAGGTTCAGGTACCGATTGGACTTGATTGATGGTATCGAGCATCGCAAAGTACTTCTTGTGTGTTACTTCTGGTTCCCAGCCAATAAAAGTATCCATCAGTACCAAAGACTTCACGCGTTGCGGCGCTTGAACAGTCAGCTCCGCTCCCCACATGCCGCCAACAGATAAACCAATAATAGAAAACTCTTCTATTTGCAGATGATCCATTAACGCCAACATTTGTTGCGCATAATCGACAAGCGAACGAGTCGATGCAGGCGCAATATCTGACTCACCGTGCGCCCATAAGTCAGGCACGATACAGCGATAAAACTGGCTCAGAACTTCAACCTGCGGTGCCCACATTTGGCTATCCCACAAATAGCTGTGACCAAACAGCAGTACTGGCCCTTCACCTTTATCTAGGTAGGCAAGCTGCTGACCTTCAATTTCAAATTTATTCATTGCGATATCCATTACTTCTTTTTCTATCCGATGTTGTCAATGAACCAAGCATCCCGAGGTTATTGTGGAATACAACCACCTGCTATTGATGTGCTCTTGTTATCAAAAACAAAGGCCTCTATTAATAGAGGCCTGTACAAGATAAATACGCTTACGCAATCGGCGTTAATTGATCGATCGGCCAACGAGGTCGAGCTTCGACTGACATATCCGATACTTCACCATTTTTCAGACGTTGCATGCCAGCATAGGCAATCATCGCGCCATTGTCGGTACAAAACTCTGTACGTGGGTAGTAAACTTCACCACCGACTTTCTTAGCCAGTTTTTCCAGTTCAGCACGTAGGCGACGGTTGGCACTCACACCACCAGCAATAACAATACGCTTCATACCAGTCTGATCCAGAGCTCGCTTACACTTGATCGCCAACGTCGCACAGACCGCCTCTTCAAACGCCAGCGCAATATCTGCGCGAGTCTGTTCATCATCGCCATTGGCCGCAATAGTATTCGCCGTAAATGTCTTCAGACCTGAGAAGCTCATGTCGAGACCCGGGCGATCTGTCATTGGACGTGGGAATTTAAAGCGGCCCGGCGTGCCTTTTTCAGCCAACTTTGATAGCAGCGGACCACCAGGGTAATCCAACCCCATCAACTTCGCGGTTTTATCAAAGGCTTCACCGGCCGCATCATCAATCGATTCACCAAGAATTTGGTACTCACCAATGCCTTTCACTTCCACCATCATAGAGTGACCACCAGACACCAATACCGCTACAAACGGGAACGGTGGTGGGTTGTCTTCCAGCATTGGCGCCAGTAAGTGGCCTTCCATATGATGAACAGGCACCGCAGGCACACCCCAAGCGTAAGCGATACTGCGACCAATGGTTGCGCCAACCAGTAATGCCCCAACCAAACCTGGACCTGCGGTGTAAGCCACACCATCAATGTCTTTTGAAGTCAGGTTGGCTTCTTTTAATGCCTCTTTAATAAGAGGAATGGTTTTCTTCACATGGTCACGTGAAGCCAACTCAGGCACCACACCACCATAATCTGCGTGAAGTTTTACTTGGCTGTAAAGCTTGTGTGACAATAAACCCTTTTCATCGTCATAAATCGCGATGCCAGTCTCGTCACAAGAGGTTTCAATACCAATAATGCGCATGGTTATCTCAGTATGCTTTCTATATAGAGGAAATTTGGGCGTCATATTACCTTGCCTTGGTGCTGCAAACAAATTTTGTACAGACAATAATCGACAAAAGGCTTTACAAAGTAGTTGTGATCGGATTAAAATTCCGCACCATTTTTGATCAAGCTGGTAAGAGACCAAACAATTGTGATTTGGTCTGTTGAATGCCAGCGTTAACGAATAACCCCTGAGGTGAAAGGCATATGCCAGTAGTTAAAGTACGTGAAAACGAACCGTTCGACGTTGCTCTACGTCGTTTTAAGCGCTCTTGCGAAAAAGCAGGTATCCTTTCTGAAGTGCGTCGTCGTGAGCACTACGAAAAACCAACTACAGTTCGCAAACGCGCTAAAGCAGCAGCTCAAAAGCGTCACGCTAAGAAGCTAGCTCGCGAAAACGCTCGTCGCGTTCGCCTGTACTAATAACTGAGCTCCGTAGAGGAATTTAGTTATGGCTCTGATTGATCAACTCAAAGAAGAGCAAAAATTAGCGATGAAAGCCAAGGACAAATTGCGCCTTGGTACTATTCGTTTAGCCTTAGCAGCAATTAAGCAACGTGAAGTTGACGAACAGATTACTCTGAACGACGACGACATTATTGCGGTATTGACTAAGATGGTTAAACAACGTCGCGACTCTGTTACGCAGTACGAAGCAGCGGGTCGTCAAGATCTTGCTGATGCGGAGCAAGCAGAAATTACGGTTCTTGAGGACTTTATGCCTCAACCACTGACAGACGATGAAGTTGCGACTCTTATCGAGAACGCGATTGCAGAATCTGGTGCAGCTGGCATGCAAGACATGGGTAAAGTAATGGGCGTTTTGAAACCGCAAATTCAAGGGCGTGCAGATATGGGTAAAGTAAGCGGTTTAGTTCGCGCTAAATTGGCTTAACACCCCACCCAATTGCAGCAAGCCGTGCTATCCTTTGGAACGCACGGCTTGTTTGTATCTATATGAATGAAATAACACAAAGTCGCACGCAAGCTTTCAAAGTAACTCATTCACACCAATCATGATTTTTCTTTTTTGTTAGGTTTTATGGCTGGACACATCCCTCGCAATTTTATCGATGACCTTCTAGCTCGGCTTGATATTGTCGATATCGTCGACGCACGCGTGAAACTTAAGAAAAAAGGCAAAAACTACGGCGCTTGTTGCCCATTCCACAATGAGAAAACGCCCTCTTTCAGCGTTAGCCAAGAAAAGCAGTTTTATCACTGTTTTGGTTGTGGTGCCCATGGTAACGCTATCGACTTCATAATGGAGTTCGAACGTCTGGACTTTGTAGAAGCCATCGAAGAGCTTGCCTCGTATTTAGGTCTGGATGTTCCACGTGAACAGCGCAGTGGTGGTGGCCAGTTTAAGTCAGGCCCACAAGCAAGCAGCAGCGAAAAACGTAACCTTTACGATTTAATGGGCAGTATCGCTCAGTTCTATCGTAACCAGCTTAAACAACCAGCAAACAAAGTCGCCATTGAATATCTAAAAGATCGCGGCTTATCTGGAGAAATCGTTCAGAAGTTTGGTATCGGTTACGTGGCTGACGAATGGGACTTAGTACGTAAGAACTTCGGTCAGCAGAAAGACGCTCAAGACATGCTCGTGACGGGTGGCATGTTAATTGAGAACGATAACGGCAACCGCTACGACCGATTCCGCGGGCGTGTGATGTTCCCGATTCGTGACCGCCGTGGTCGAGTTATTGGTTTTGGTGGCCGCGTATTAGGCGATGGCACACCTAAATACCTTAACTCACCGGAAACGCCAATCTTCCACAAAGGTAAAGAACTTTACGGCCTTTACGAGGTACTGCAGGCATACCGTGAACCACCACAAATTTTAGTGGTTGAAGGTTATATGGACGTTGTCGCTTTAGCACAATATGGCGTCGATTACTCCGTCGCTTCACTAGGCACCTCGACCACTGGCGATCACATTCAAATGCTGTTTCGTCAAACTAACACGGTGGTGTGTTGCTACGATGGCGACCGAGCCGGTAAAGAAGCCGCTTGGCGAGCACTAGAAAACGCTCTTCAATACTTGAAAACTGGTAACACATTAAAATTCCTGTTCTTACCAGATGGTGAAGACCCAGATAGCTATGTTCGTAAATACGGTAAAGCGGCCCTCGAGCAACAAATTGAGCAAGCGACACCACTATCGAGCTACCTGTTTGATAATCTGATCGAATTGCACCAAATAAACTTGGGCAATAATGAGGGCAAATCAGCACTCAGAGCTTATGCTAGTGCCTTGATAGACCAGATTCCTGATCCATACTTTCAGGAGCTACTCGAAAAACTGCTTGATGAACGCACAGGCTTTGATAACCGTCTGCGCCAAGCACGTAGAAAAAAGAATGAAACTCGACCTCAGCCGCACAAAGAGATCAAACGAACACCGATGCGTGAGGTTATTGCTCTACTTATTCAAAATCCGAGCTATGCTCAAATGGTACCGGACCTTTCCACAGTGAGAGAGTTATCCATACCAGGCCTCAGTTTATTTGTAGATGTACTTGATAAATGCCAGGCGCATCCCCATATAAACACTGGCCAATTATTAGAGCACTGGCGAAATAGCCAGAATGAGGCACTTCTGTCTCGTCTTGCGAGCTGGGATATTCCACTCGATGAAGACAACCAAGAAGAAATATTTTTAGACTCACTGGACAAAATTATCGCCCAGTGCGTAGAAAAGCAAATTGAAAACCTGCAGGCCAAAGCAAGAAGTGTCGGTTTATCAGCCGAAGAGAAAAGGGAGCTGCTAGCACTTATGCTAGATTTAAAAGCGTAACCCTGTTTAATTAGTCAGCATCAATTTAATTTGTTATAGTTAGTGGTTTGCATTTCGCATACTGATTCCTTCACCAGATTACGAAGTTGGATACCGTCTATGGATCAAAATCCGCAGTCACAGCTAAAGTCACTTGTTATTAAGGGCAAGGAACAAGGCTATCTGACCTACGCCGAAGTAAATGACCACCTACCTGCTGAAATCGTAGATT
The DNA here is from genome assembly GCA_018222805.1 of Vibrionaceae bacterium. GTDB lineage: Bacteria > Pseudomonadota > Gammaproteobacteria > Enterobacterales > Vibrionaceae > Vibrio. The sequence goes on along the minus strand of JAAEZQ010000024.1, from coordinate 41,975 downwards.
CAGAACAGGTAGAAGACATCATTCAGATGATCAATGACATGGGCATTAAGGTAGTAGAAACTGCTCCAGATGCTGATGATTTAGCACTAAATGATGACACAAATATTACCGATGAAGATGCAGCCGAAGCTGCAGCCGCTGCACTTTCTAGCGTAGAAAGTGAGATTGGTCGTACGACAGACCCAGTACGCATGTACATGCGTGAAATGGGTACTGTTGAACTACTGACCCGCGAAGGCGAAATCGACATCGCAAAACGCATTGAAGAAGGTATTAACCAAGTTCAATCAGCGGTTGCTGAATACCCAGGAACGATCCCGTATATTCTTGAGCAGTTTGATAAAGTTCAAGCAGAAGAGCTTCGCCTTACGGACCTAATTTCTGGATTTGTAGACCCAGATGCAGACGATACCACTGCACCAACAGCAACACATATCGGTTCTGAACTATCTGAATCTCAATTAGAAGATGAAGATGATACAGACGTTGATGACGATGAAGACGAAGACAACGACGACGATTCAGAAGATTCTGAAGAAGATGTTGGTATCGATCCAGAACTTGCTCTGGAGAAGTTTAATCAGCTACGTAATACATACCAGAATCTACAATTAGCAATTAATGAATACGGTTACGAAAGCCCGAAAGCAACCGTTGCTAATGAAATGATGCTAGACGTGTTCAAAGAATTCCGTCTAACACCAAAACAGTTCGATCACTTGGTGAATGAGCTGCGCACTTCTATGGATCGCGTTCGCACGCAAGAACGTTTGATCATGAAGTCAGTCGTTGAATACGGCAAAATGCCGAAGAAATCATTCATCGCTCTGTTCACTGGTAATGAATCAAGTGATGCTTGGTTAGATGAAGTTCTGGCTTCTGACAAACCATATGCAGAGAAGATCAAACGTAACGAAGAAGAGATCCGTCGCTCAATCACTAAGCTAAAAATGATTGAAGAAGAAACTTCTTTGAGTGTACAAAATGTTAAAGACATCAGCCGTCGTATGTCTATCGGTGAAGCAAAAGCTCGCCGTGCGAAGAAAGAGATGGTTGAAGCGAACTTACGTCTGGTAATTTCTATCGCGAAGAAGTACACCAACCGTGGCCTACAGTTCTTGGATCTAATCCAAGAAGGTAACATCGGCTTGATGAAAGCGGTAGATAAGTTCGAATATCGTCGTGGTTACAAGTTCTCGACATACGCAACGTGGTGGATCCGTCAGGCAATCACTCGTTCAATCGCAGACCAAGCTCGTACGATTCGTATTCCGGTTCACATGATCGAAACGATCAACAAACTAAACCGTATCTCTCGTCAAATGCTACAAGAGATGGGTCGTGAACCACTACCAGAAGAACTGGCAGAACGCATGCAGATGCCAGAAGACAAGATTCGTAAAGTGCTGAAAATCGCCAAAGAGCCAATCTCAATGGAGACACCAATCGGTGACGACGAAGATTCGCATCTAGGAGATTTCATCGAAGATACGACGCTTGAGCTACCACTAGACTCTGCAACAGCAACAAGCTTGAAAGGCGCGACAAAAGACGTGCTTGCAGGTCTAACGCCACGTGAAGCAAAAGTACTTCGTATGCGCTTTGGTATCGATATGAATACCGACCACACTCTAGAAGAGGTAGGTAAACAGTTCGACGTTACTCGTGAACGTATTCGTCAGATCGAAGCAAAAGCACTACGTAAACTTCGTCACCCAAGCCGCTCAGAAACACTGCGCAGCTTCCTGGACGAGTAATCAGGCGCTAATACGCTTTAAAAATCGAAAAGGTGACTCTAGGTCACCTTTTTTATTATCCACTGTGCTAAGTGGATAAAAACTAAGCGCAATTAGCCATACTGGCATCTAGACACCTCGCAGCGCTTCCCCTATAATCGTTGACCTATCAGGCCCCTTAGCTCAGTGGTTAGAGCAGTCGACTCATAATCGATTGGTCCCCAGTTCAAGTCTGGGAGGGGCCACCAAATTTCGAAAGGCGTAGCAGGTTAGTACCTACTACGCCTTTTTTGTATTCCTTAAATCTGGGTGTAGTTATGGGTGTAGTTAGTTTGTCACTCAGTGTCGATCTGTGCGATAGGAGCCGCAAGTACAACTCGTTATTTTAGACTAGCAAGGTACTTATACAGTCCCCCTCCCTTTATTCCATAAAAATAATGGTCTTGCTCCGCTAGAACACTATTGCCCAACAACTCCTATTGCCTGAATCTCTCATATAAAGCTAACTACACCTCCACATACCAACACTTCCAAAATATAACTATCTAGGTATCCAACTCTTGTCACTATCGTTATTATGAAATAATTCTTTATTTGTCATAAGGCTACAATATGATCTGGGCTGTATACGTATCAGACAAACCACATTCTCGTATCAATTTCCCTATTGGTATCAACCAAGGTATATGGGGAGTAAAAGAAAGCAAAAAGGACACTGTTACCGACATTAAAGAAGGCGATCTTGTTGCTTTTGTATACTCCATTTCATGGTTAAAAGCGGAAGGTAAAGCCCCAAAAGGTTTCTCGCGTGTTGGAAAAGACCAGATTCATAATTTTCGGGGCGTAGTTCAAAGCATCACTATCGGGAAGGTAACTAAAGCTTACTATTCTTCATTCTCAGAAGTATGGCCTGATGACGTTTATCCTCATCGATTTAAGTTCGATATTATCGAAGTTCATGATGACAATGTTTACTTTGGTACCGAGTTTTTCAACGAAGATTTTGTCGAAGCAGTTCGCTACTCAGCATGCACGCAAGGCTCAGTAACACGAGCTAGTTCAATTGAAAGACTAGAACAGATAATCAGCGACATTGACGAAGAACAAGAGGCTGAAGAACTAGAATCTGGTTATGAAGGAAAACCTATACTGAGACTTCACAAGTCCCGAGAACGAAGCGCAAAACTCGTTAAGCAAAAGAAAAAGCAAGTCATCAAAGAAACAGGTAAGCTGGCATGTGAAGTATGCTCTATGGACTTCAAAGCTGTATATGGAGAACTAGGTAACGGCTTTGCAGAATGCCACCATAAAAACCCTCTTAGCCTTAGAGATGAGAACAAGAAAACAGAACTATCCGACCTAGCTATTGTTTGCTCTAACTGCCATCGAATGCTTCACAGAAAGCGTCCTTGGATGAACATCGAAACACTGAAGGATATTTATGAAAAACAAAGACCTTGAAAACTTAAAAATGAAACTAGATAAGTTCGCTCAAGATCGTGATTGGGATAAATTCCATTCACCTAAAAACTTAGTTATGGCTTTAGCTGGAGAGTCTGGCGAGCTTGTAGAATTGTTCCAATGGCTTACAGAATCTGATAGCCAAAATCTGAGTGACAAACAGAAGCACAGAGTAGAAGAAGAAATTGCTGATATTTTTCTTTATTTACTCCGTCTCTCAGCTAAGCTAGACATCGATCTAATCGAAGCCGCTTACAGTAAGATATTGATAAATGAAGTTAAATACCCCATAGAGCGTTGTTACGGTTTATCAAATAAATATACAGATTTGTAGTATTCAAACTCACAACACAGCTCCACCTCATATAAAAACAGGTGAATAATTTCGGCACTTAGCTTAGTATTTACACTAAAAATTCACGGATCGGAGCAACCTCAGTGTCAAATGTGATCGTTAGTAGCGAACCAATTTCTACAGATAAAAACTTTTGGGTAATTAGAGCAGGCAAAGACGCCGTTTATTATGACCATTTTCGAAAAAATAATGTGGTAGCAATAGGTCACACTGAGGGACTTGATGTCGGAGATATTGAAGGCGAATTGTCACCCGAAGATACTGAAGCTATATTAGCTCTGTATCAAACTAACCTAGTAGCGAAGAGAGAAGCTAAATCAGTCATTTCAAGACAGGTAGGCCAAGTTCGTCAATTTTTAACCCGTGTAAAAGAGGGTGACACTGTTTTAACTATCACTGAGTCTAAGGTTCTAGCAGGGAAAGTAACGTCTAACTGTTACTACGACGAAACCGAGTTAAAGATATACCCAGATGATGAGAGTGAGGGTTGTTATTTTCCTCTTCGTATCAATGTGGAATGGGGGAAAGCTCAAGCTAGAGAGTACATTCCTTACATTATCGATAAAAGCTTCAGAAATACAGGAACGATCTTTAGTCTTTCCGACGAAGACAAAGTAAAAGCACTGAACCATTGGCTTCACCCAATTCATTTTGTTGAAAACGAGGTTAGATGCTCTGTAAATATCAAATCTAGAAAAAAACTTTCAAATAGAGAGCTGTCAAACTTATCCACTGTTTTCGATCAATTAGAGCTGCTAGCAAACTTTATTGCAGAATTCGAGAACCCAGAAGATGCTACAGCCGACGATTTTGTACGATACTTGAACGACAACAGTTCAAACTACGGATACAAACTAACAGCTCAGCACGCATTTATGTCTCCTGGACATCAATTTATCCAGTTAAAGGGTACAAAAGCCCAGATAACAGCTTTCGCTTTAGCCTTCGCGTGCCTGTTTAATAGCCATATAGTATTTGCAGAACAAGATGCAAATAATGCAGCTTTAAGTGAAAAGGTTATTGAATTAGCGCAAGTTATTAATACAGAACAAGTTCGCCAATCAGTGAAGTCTCTTGAAGCAGAAATGCAAAAGCAGATTGTCCAAGACTCCGAATTTGAAGAACCTGTACCATCTGAAGATGCTATGCTTTAAAAATGAGTAATAACAATAATCAAACGTCTATCCTTAGACGTTTTTTCCAAGGACTATTAAACCCATTTAAAGCTAATTGGACAGAGTCAATACACTTTGTGATTATAGCTGTTGGTATTGTCGTATCTGGTTACTGGGCTTATCATACATTTGATATTTTGTCACAGAAAGAAGTAGCTGAAGCTAACCTAGCAAAGACAAATAGTGATCTTGAAAAGGCTAAGCTGGAGCTAAAGGAACTTCGAGCTAAGATTGATGGAACAATATCAAGCGATATATCGATAGATGTCGAACAGCACACTCTGAGCAATAATAAAATAGGTCTTATCATCAGTGTCACTGTCAAGAACAATGGCACCCAAGACATTGATATGACATGGGAGAACACGCCTTTAAAGATATACAAGCTAGCATATAAAGATGATCTCATTGCGAATAAGGAAGTACAAACCCCATACCTATATCGCTCTCTTAAAACTAAAAATGAAGAAGATAACGTTGCAATAAACAACTTATACCTATTCGTTGGAGCGAAAAAAAATCTCTCTTTCTTTGTAGAAGTAGAGCCAAATAATCTCTACTACATAACTTTTGAATCAAAAGTGGATGCATCTACAAAAAATAACCTAGACCAACACGGCAAAACTGGAGTTTGGTTATCATCCAAATATTTCTATGCAAAGGCTAATATCACTTAGTTGGAAACAATAATCTCCCTACCGTCCCCTATTTTTTCTTTTCAATTATGTGCAAATATCAATGTTTAAAGTGTACGTAATTGATTAGGCTCAAAGTCACTTAAACCCACCTTGTTTCATATGTAATTAAATGTCATTCTAAACCTAAAGATACAACATAGATCCATAGCGTTTTGTATCAATACTGTTGAGGAATGAACATGAAGATTAGTGAACGGTATGAACTGGAAGCAAGTCAGTTCGAGTTAGATTTTGTTGATATTGATACTGACAAAGATACCCCTCTATTTATCGATCCATTTTTCTTGGGTTCACGCTTGGATTCCATGTCTACTAATGCATCACGAACATTACGGAATTTTTTTCAAACATTTGTATCTTTAATACGTAGTGGCTCTACCGAACAAGCACGAAGGTTGTTCGACAATCTTCATGAACCAAATGAAACTTGTCTAGGCTTGTCAACTGGACAACCGAGAGGTAACGCTATTGGTGAAGTAGATGGGCATAAACTTTTTGAGAGCATTGTACAAAGTCGGGCTGTTGAAACAGGAATAGTTGAAGACTTAGAAGACTTTAGGTTATTCATTGATGGTATCGATAAAGATAAAATTTCTGATATGACGACAAACATAATACGCTCGCATTTAATAAGTTATACCCAAGAACAATGTAAACTATGGAACATTCCTCTAACCGAACATATCCCATCAGGTATGTGTTGGGATGCAACAACTAGAACATGGAATAACTTTTACACCGATATGCTTGTAATTGATGGAAAAAAAATACTTTTGACACCTAAAAACATTGTGTCATATGCAAAGAAATATACTCCTCAAAAATATTTTAATAAGTTTGTGTTGGAGTTTTTCCAACATGAACATATTCGATTAGGTTCATTTCTTGTTCAACATCGAAGAGATGGAACTCCATTTGTTACAAAAAAATCTTTAAAAGAAAACGTTGTAGAATATTCCAAGGAGTTTCTTGCGGAGTTCACAAACAACCACCCAGAAGTATTTGAAGACTTCAAGCACTGGGTTAAACATTCAAGTGAGGCAATACGTAACGAAGAAATTGTTGAAGAGGCTCCTGAAAATATCGCTAACTATCTAATCGAAAAACTTAGAAACACTCCTTCTGGGACTGAAGATGCAACAAGGTATCATAGGATCGTCGTTGGTATTTTAGAATTCCTCTTATATCCAGATGTAATCTCTCCAGTAGTTGAAAGAGAAATTCATTCAGGCCGTAAGCGTATTGATATCACTTTTGATAATGCAGCGATATCTGGCTTCTTTTTCAGGCTTCATACCACTTATCAAACACCAGCTCAGTTCATTTTTGTGGAATGTAAAAATTATACAAGAGAGGTTGTCAATCCAGAGTTTGATCAACTGGCAGGACGCTTCTCGATCAATAGAGGAAAAGTAGGATTTTTACTCTGTCGCCATACTGATAACATGGGTCTTCTGCTAGATCGTTGCCATGACACATATAATGATGGGCGGGGAATTATGATCCCTCTAGTGGATGATGATCTCATAGCAATGCTCAATCTTGCAATGACAGGAGAGCAGAGACCATATGAACGATTGTTGTCTGATAGATTAAGGGCAATAGCGCTAAGATGAGCTTAATTATTAGGTTCCAGATGGCAAAAACCCGTCTCATCATGCTAAGACGGGTAAACAGCCCCTCAACCTATTCAGGTTCAAGCACCACTATCTCTTCTACAGTAATGAGGTTTCCCTCATTTACATTTTTAGCTTCGTTAGTAAGATGCCCGTCACTGCTTCTCAAAAGAGAGCACAGTACGAGGATGAATAAAAATTTATAATCAAATTTCATATTACATTTTTGTTTTCAGCAGAATAATCGATCTAAACTCATCAGATCAACTAAATACGAACTGCTTGCTCAAAAATGAAACATAAACAACTTGAATAGCCCCAACTAATTGCTCTTCCAAGGGTATAACCCTTGGTCAATTGAAGAAATTAAACTTCTGGTTCTACAATTTTGGGATAGAACCTTAAAACGTCAGGAAGTAATGTAAGATCGTCCTCGAAATGCTCTATTGCTAAGCATTTGTGGCTCTCACTGCTCATAGCTTGAGCAGTATATTTTATGACTTCAGAAGTAGTTAATACCCTTCCATAACCAAAATTTTCCTCAATGTTGCTCTTATTGATAAACCAATGACAATTGTCTTTATGACGAGATCCTGCGACATAAGAATATGCTCTATCCATTCCTGCACTATGCAAGACGAACGAATCTCCATCAACTGTAATTCCTTGACTTGAGTAAACAGTCACTGCATACGCTTGCGCTAGATATATGTGTCCGTGCTCATCACTGTAATCTTTACTATTGAAACGCAGAATCCTACCGTCGTCACTCATCAAACAGAAATCAGCACTCCCGTCAGAAAGCTGTGTCAAACTACTTATCGTTGCTAAGGTTCCGTTACTAAAATCACGACGATAGTCATTCTTTGTTAGCCTTACCCTCTCACCTATAGAAAAGTCAAATCTTAAGATTTTATCTGAGACGCTGCATGAAAACCTGATGTTTTCATCACCAACTTGACCCTCATGTTGCAGAATCTCTCTTAACTCTTGAGAAATTGATTGAACATCACTCCATGTTAGAGCAAGAACAATTGCTTGCTTAGCTGGGTTGTGAAGTCGATAGTCCTTCCACGACTCTACTAACAAAGCTCTTGTCATAGCACTATCATTACCAATATTGACAAGCCCTTTCCTATAACTCATTAATAAAGAAGCTCTTGCATTACCATTTCTCAAAAGCATTACGGCTTTCCTCGCCCACTCATCCCGCTGCCTACGTATCGTTTCTATCCTTGATGTTCCTACTACATCAGGCCTTGATAAGTAACGTAATGCTCCGCCATGAGATATCGCATCTAACTGCTTATCCTCACCAACAAGTACAATTTTGGCTCCACATGCAACAATGTTTTCAAGTAAGTAAGATAAATCAATTGAGCCAACCTGACCTGCTTCATCTATTAGAACCAACGTCCTATCGTCTACCTGAATCTGCCCTTTCTCAATATCAGCTAGTAATCTAGCTATTGTAAAAGTCTGAATTCCTGTTTCTACGCCTAGGTTATTTGCGGCTAGTTTTGCAACAGATGCTCCAATAACTTTAAATTTTTTAGATTCATAGGCATAACGGACAGCTTGCAAAGAGGCCGTTTTTCCACTTCCTGCAGCCCCCTGCATTACTGAAATCCGCGATGGTGAGCAAATATCCCATACTGCCTCTTGCTGCTCTTCTGAAAGAGCTATTCCTGACTCCCTCAGCTTAGAGACAGCGAATTCGACTATGTCTGAACTAAACTGCATCCCTTCAGATTCCTTTAGCTGCCGAGCATATTTGATTAGATTACGCTCAGCTTCTAAAATATGACGGGAAGTGAATAGCTCATTGTGTTTGCTATCCCTCTTAAGGAAAACAAGATCTTCATCGAGCAATAACCTCTTTACTGTCAGTTCAACACGGCTTGCTGCTTCACCTGATAATTGAGCCATTTCAGCGGCTGCTTTATATATATCTTGCTTACGGAAAACCGATTTCTTTTCACTAACTTTCTCTAACACAGCTATTTCATCGAATATTACATCGGGACTCTCATAGGAGTTCTCCTTACCAACAATTGACTCCAATACATTTTGGGTAAAACCTAGCTCATCCATTTTTGAATTCCAGTCGATGAATAGGCTTTCCCTATTTACTTCTTGTTTTTTTGTCCTTGTATCTAGAACTGCAATATCACCAAAAGATGACTTACCTGAAGATACTCCAGCAGCATTAAGCCTCTCCCGAATATCATGTGATCGCTTCGAGAAGTGCTCGCACAAACTTGCTGGCACTCCTGCAATCTGGAAGGTATCTTGATAACGTTCAACAGAAAAACCTAGGCTTTTTAATTGAAAGGCAAGTTCAGCTTTGTAGACTGCACCAGCGCTAGCTTGCCAGAGAAAAAGATCTCTACTTTCCAATGTTCCCCAAGTGCCATCAAAGCGCGGAGCCACGTTTGCAACGAGGCAATGAGTGTGTAATTGAGGATCTAAAGCACGAGATGTACTATGTTCGAAAGTGGCTACAGTAAGTCCGATAACTTTCTCGCGTTTAACCCCATGATGCGACCGCCGTGTTACAGCTGCATGCTTTTCGAGATGTGAAATTGCGGTGCATATGGCATTATACTGAGCCTTCTGAATCTTATTTTTCATATCTACATTAGCTCTTGCCCAAACAACCGACACCGACTTAGGTGGACTAAAACAAAGATCATATCCCGAACGATGTTCATCTCCCGAATTCTGACAGAGCGGTTCACCATCGGGAGAAAACCCTCTCATCAGATTTCTATAATCCCTACTGCAAACTTGACCTTTTAAACCAAGTAGAACAGCTCCTTTACCAAACCAAACTCCTAATGGCTCCCCACCTTTTGTGTAGTAATCTTCTTCGGCCAACTCTTCGTAATAGTCTAAGTTTTTGATTGGACACATCGACATCATGACCTGTTCCTCCTTAGCCTATTGTTTTTACCTACCTTACGAATCGTTGTTGGTCTCTTTTGGGGTTTAGTGACAGCTATCTTCGGCTTCGCTATCTTAGGTATGTCTGGATACTTCCATACCAACTCATAAACAGCACTTCCTGCCTGAACCAACAGCAGCCCAGAAACTCCTTTTGCAGAAACCTCCAAGTTAATTAACTCGTCCGCTCTAACAAGGGGTTCGAAGTTAACTTGGCAAGTCACAGTCCGTTCACCTTGTGAATTTAAAGTAGCAATCTGGCGTTCAACTTGACGTTCACCAAAAGTAGCACTCGCATATTTAGCAGATTCCCCAGTTGCCCCCATACGTAAGGCGATTATGCTCCCAAACAGACTGAATATAGTCTCCGCTACATCGGCTCCATAAATGTCTTTGATTTGTGAAAGAGCTTGAACTCCTGCTATCGTCCTAGCCCCTTTGGAGCGTCCAAGGCGCAACCATTTTTCTAAGGCATCATTCTTTTTCAGACTAGAAAGCTCATCTAAACTGAACCAAATACGCCTTTTACTACTATCTTCTAGCGCAAGTACAGCACTCACCATTAGGCTAAACATTGCACTACAGAGTTTCATAGATAGCTCTGACGCATTCTCATCATGAGCTAAAATCAGTGTGTTTGCATTTGACAAATTTCCTTTAGCCCATCGTCTAACTGAAAATTTATTCTTATCATTTGGCTTCCAAGTAACGCCTAGTTGCCTTACCCAGTGAAGTTCCTTGACCAAAGTGACCAAAAAACCCTGAGTAGTTTTTGAGTTCTGGTTGATGAAAACAGATGCTTGGGGATAGTGCATCTGTATCAATGGTTGTAACTCACTATCAGTTTTACTTAGTAATTTAGCTATCGAGTGCCAAGAGCATTTCCCCTCGGTATTTATCAAAATGATAAATAAGCCAGTCAAGATAAGTCTCGCCCCTGTGCTCCAAAGAGGATCGGTAGTTTCTTCTATCAGGCACTGAGCAACTAAGAAAGCATCCTGCTCTGATCTAACATCACTACCGATATCCCAATGAAAACTGCGCTTATCACATGGATTGATAAGGATAGAACTTGAGTCAAGAAACAATGGCGTATACTCGTTTTTCCTGTCATAGACAAACAACAAATCCTTTCTAGCTACTATCTGGCCGATAATTGGCTTAATGACCGTACTTTTGCCACTACCTTGCTGCCCAAATATCAGAACATTACCAAGTTCGGTTCGCTTCGAGATCTGAACATCAGGATGCAGGAAAACCCCCTTTCCCATCGCATCATTTTTGCTTTGCCGTTTTAATAGTTGTTTCGCATGTGATCGCACCTTTGAACGGTTAATTCGCTTTGGGCCGTCTAAATAGATAACTGGCTCTCTGCCTCCTGAGACATATATCAACTTGAATGTCAGCAATGCTGAGGTAAGTAGGGAAACACTCAAAATGATCACTTCTTCTAAGTTAATCATTCCATAGTTCGTGAGCTTGTCTTCTAAATTCCAAGACCTACCGATGAAGATAGACATAGCCATATATGAGATAACAGCGGAACAGCAGATAAAGAGTAACAACATCTGAGGCCATAGTTGATAACGCTGAGTTGAAGCTATCATTTTGTCACCTCTAGGTACTTCTTGATCTGGTTTAGTGCTTCTTTTCTTTCCATTGGAGAAAGCCCTGCAACAACTGAGACAATTTCGAATGTTCTTCTAGTCATCCGATTCTCAAGCTTATCCAACCTGCTCTCTAGAGCGCTGTTTTGCAGGTACTGGCTCCATGCCATGCGAAGTACTTGAGCAGGGTTAGATCCTTTTGCTTCTGCTTCCGCTTGTAGAGCCACGTAATCCCCAATGGTTAATCGAGTTGTGACAGCTCGTTGGGCGATATTATTGTTATTTTTTGCCATTATTTTATTTACTCCGATGATTTCAATGTATTACCTAATAAAAACAACCAGTTACACATCGCACGCAACCCTCTATGATTTCCATTGGAAATAACCTTTTTGGTATTTAAAATCAAAAAGATAGCGTGCAAGCGTAATAAGTTACATTCGCAGCTTAGATGCGTGGTTGTATGTATTAGTTATTCTGCTGAGCGAGATTGCTCTAGATACCATTCGTTAGTTGACTCAAGTGCTTCTTTTGCTATACGTGAAGCAATAGCACTGACTGGAATGCATCGACTAATAAGCTTATAAATAAAAGTGGTTCGAAAGATTTTGGAGTGCTTCGCCAATTCATATAGAGCTGCAATACGGAGTTCTTCAAAAAAAAGGCGAGTGATATCATCAGAACTCTTGAGGTATTCTTGAGCTTTTTCCTGAAGAGCCAAATCTAAGTCTTCACAGAACAGATTGTTACTATGGAACTCAACGCCCCAAAGCAAGATACTTATCCTGTTAGTTCGTTTTGATATCTTAGAGAAAGAGAATATATTGAACTGAGTCATCATGCTGCCTCCTCAGTCTTGTGAATAGCAGCCGATTTTTCGATCCATAGGTCAAGATCTTGCTGTAGCCACCCTATGCAGCGACCATTATTGTTCATTAGTGGGCTGGGAAATGTTCCTTCTTTCGCCCACCAACGCCAAACTGTTCTCGGGTGACGCCCGACGATCAAAGAAATTTCTTTAAGGGGGATAATACGATTAGTCATGAATTGATTCCTCTCATTACGTGTGTGTACTTGATAATGAGGGAAACATTTGGAGTAATCACGGAAGCTAGCTACTTTCCGTAAAAAACACTACTTTCCGTAAAATTACCGACTTCCACCTAACATTTAAAGACTTAGTAACGTCCAAGCTTCAACCAACCTCTGAAAGTACTTTCATCAATTTCGGGGAAATCAACATCATGCTTCTTGAAATAATCTATGATAACGTCATGAGCTTTAGTTTCAGAAACAGCATTAATTCTTTCCCTAAGGCTTGGGATTGAATCGATTAATGCATTAATCATATGGGCTTGCTTCGGATATTTTTTGCCTATTGAAATTTTACCTGATTGATTTTCATTGTATTTTTCTAGTTCTCTTTGTTCTTTGGCTACCTCTTTGTTATTTATATAGTTTGGCAACACCTCTGTATCGGCCCCAAGTTGGATTGAGCGATGTAACTTAACCAAATCTTCACGGATAAGGACTACATCACTTAGGAACATTTTATGGTGATACTCTAATACCCATTTTGCCCCCTCAGAATCGTATGGTGTTGGCCGTAAGAGTACCCCTTCCACTCCATCATCAGGAGAATGTAATAATTGTCCCCAAAACTTATACCCATTGGTTATCTCCCAGATGCCTTTAGGAACACCTGATGCCAATAAAATATTTGAGTTTCGGTTGTTCCTTTCTGGAACCAAAACTTCGCTATGCATCAAATAGCTACAGTAACTTGTTTTAATCAGGTCTAGACCATGCGCAATCTCATCAGAATCTTCCATGTACTCTAACTCTGTTAGCATTTCTGCTGTTATTGATTCATCAGGCTCTGATTCTAGATATTCTTCGGGTTCTAAATACGCCCGTGATTGTTCTATTTCATTTTGATCATGTGCATAGTGACGCTCCATCCACTCTAGAGCTTCTTCTGATATCTCTGGTTCAACTATGCCAGTTCCATAGCCTTTGAGCGTATAATTTTTCTCGTTACCATCCTTGTCGAAGTCAGACTGATCAAAACGAAAATATGCATTAACAGCTTTTATTTCCATCCAATGCAATATATCGCCAACTTCACATCCAAGCAGCCTAGCAGCTCGATCTACAGAACAATACTCCAGTGGAAGTAACGGCTTAACATGTATCTCATTCTTTTTATTAGTAGTCATAGCTTTCATTCATCATTCTTACAAAGACTAGACAGCTTTTTTTCCCAAGCCTCTAACGCATCTTTTTTTTCAGGTAAATATTCGTACATGTCATAGTGCTTAGAACTAACATCACTAAGAGCATGGTTTTGCAACCTATCACGAACAAGCTTACTGATACCAAGTTCCCCCATCAACGTTTTGCTCGTTCTTCGAATATCACGTGCAACAAAATAACTTACATTTGGGTGATCTTCTCTGTAACGTGCTACCGCCTGACTAAGTGAATCAAGCCTAATGTGTGTATCAGTTTTGTGGTGAGGAAAAATAAAACTACTGCCACGAGATACAATTTTTTGGCTTTTTAGGACCTTAATTGCCGTCTCAGTCAGAGGTATAATATGGGCTTTTTTATTCTTTGAGAGGTGTTCTGTCACAAGTAGAGTTTTTTCTGCCCAATTGATTGCAGACCACTGTGATGCAGCTAATTCATAAGGTCTTTGACCCCCAGTGTGAACACATAACAGTATTAAGTTGCGAATTGTTGGCCCAGCTCGCACCCCCTCAAGATCAAACTCCATATCATAAGTTAACGTTTTAAGCTCATCATAGGTCAAGTAGTGCTTACCAGCTCTTTCAGCACTTCTCTGTTTTGGTATGGCAGACACGGGGTTAGACGTTAAACTAAATTTGGCTCCATCAACAAAATTTGCAGGATCATTTTCATGAGTAAGACCATGATTGAACGCTGCATGTAAGTAGCTTCTAACTCTGTTACTTTGTGTAGCAGCACCTCTCTGAATCATCTTAGATAAAATCAACTTTATATCTTGGGTACTAACATCACAGGCCTTGGTTTTAGGGGATAAGTAAGGATAAACTTCCTTTTTAAGTGACTTCAGAACAGTTTCATAAGTCCGTTTTCCATCCTTCTTCATTTGACTGGTGTAACTAAAAAACAATTGCTCAATGTTACCCTTCTCTGCTTCCTCTTTTTTCGTTACTTCTTTGGCTTTTTGAATAGCTTCCAGTTCATATTTGGGGTCAAGTCCCTGCACGACCAAAGCACCTAATTTTTTCGCTGCCTCTCTTGCCTTGACCAAACTCAACTCAGGGAATCGACCTAATAATATGAAGGCCCGTTTACCATCACGATAGTAACGGAAAACAAAACTCTTGTTACCGCTAGACTGAACTTTAACCCCCAGCCTCCCAGCACCTTTCGTACGATCATCATCGAACTTGTAGTAAGCATTTTTTTGGGGTTTCAAAGCCAATATTTCTTTTTGTGTAATAGCCATACATTATCCTCACTAACTACACCCAAGAAACTACGGGTGTAGTTGTGGGTGTAGTTAAAATGTCACTTAACACCATCTTATGTGATATAATGGGAACTATCAAAAAATAATAAACTCAAAATAACAGCAACTTACAAAAATCCTGTACTTCAATGAGAATTATTGAGATGAAATAAATTACGACTCATAATCGATTGGTCCGCAGTTCAAGTCTGCGAGGGGCCACCATATTCCAGAAGGCTCGTAGAGAAATCTACGGGCCTTTGTCTTTTCTAGTCCTTTCCATATCCGGTCTGCGATTACTTCCGGTAAGCTCTGGTCCATTCGGTCACCCGAAATACGCCACGTAACCACCACAGAGTCACACTTCCCCTATCAGAGTGATATCCACCATCAGAACCTTCTCTCTTCTGTAGAGCGTCAATCAGAGCAGATACATACCACTCAACACCAGAACTAAACCTCAGAAAAACTCCGCGCTGGAACCAACAAAAATATAACCAACATCCTGTCCATTAGCTGAAATTATTAATATAGGTATGGGATGGATAGCTAGTTCAGTGACGGGAAGGACACCTATGATCCTAAAGCTCTCAGAACTAGCCAGTCAGGAAAAAACAGCATTAAACGATGACCGATTACCCTCAGTGGTAATCGGTCTGTTATCTCTTAAGTGATTTAGGTCAGTAATCATCGACACTCAACCACAGCACCAGAAACAGCAGCTAATCACGGGGCTGGTATTCATACTGGAACCGGAAAAACCAACGGCACACAGGATTACAGCGCGGATCTGGTATGAGTTAGGGCTAAGAGTTGGGTTAGTGGAATCAGATGGAACTACCGTCGACGACGACGGCAAACTGGACGGAAAACCTAAATAGGAAATTTACATTAGGGTTCGTGTCCAGCTCGGTATCTAGCCAAAATTACAGCTAAAGACCGGATAGAGACCGGACCGACGACGCCGTCGCGATAATTACAGAAACTACATCATGCAGGAAGTCAGGCAGGATAAGCCTTAGAGCGAGATTACAGGGCCAGTCTGGTGTGACCGACCCAGCGATCTAGGATTTTAGGTGGGTGGGTGTGGGAAGCTAAAATTGGGATTGAAATGCCCCCCCTTAAATCAAGATTTATTTCCGACAAGTAGAATTAGCGCACTCTAAGACTTACAGCTCATCAGTACCTTTTTATAAGCAGGCTCAAAGCCATCTAATGATATCTTTGTATCACTAAACTCTCCAGACAGTGTCCTTGCTCGAATCTTAACTTCTGGCGCAGATAATATTGATTCTAGAAAATAACTTTCATCTTCCAACCGTGTAACATCCACAATTTCATCATATGCAAAAATGAAAGCTTTACCACCTTCGCTCGCAGTTTTCCATCTAAACATGCTTGCTTGTTGGTATTGAATAACGTCATCAAACAGGATGCTGAGTGTAGTTGAGTTACGACTTCCCTCTCTACAAGAAAGCGATGCATTGTAAGTGTAAGCTGTGACAACCTTATCACCTGTAAAGTCATCTATCTCAGTTTTAATTTTCCAGCTAGCACTTACTGATAGTGGGGCTAAGGCAATTGTCACAATAAGTAATTTTGGTATTTTTTTCATATAAAACTCGTAAATCAATCGGCCAAGAACTTACACAAAAGTGGATTAAGCTTTCCCTTGTTCAAGCTTCTTATCTAGTTGTATAAACCCTACACCTGAAAGGATACCCACAATCGACCCTATCATAGCTGCTAGACCAATATCTCCGAACATCATTGCCCCCATAAGAGAACCAATAACACCAACAGCAACCAACGCAATACCAATCTTTTTCATTTTTTTACTCTATTATCAATTGATTATGAATTTCTCATCAATGAGAAATATGCTTTCTTAATCAGTAAATTTCAGTGACATTGATCCCATAAAATCCATCTATCGTTGCCTACTTCTAAATTAATTAGTCAAGTGTTCAACAACTAAACAGCTATGGCTCTGCCACTAACGGTTCCTACCGCACTAAATATGAGTACAAGCACATATTAACTTTATGATATTGATAATCATGGAGTTAATTATGATTAAGCTAACTACCCTTCAAGAAATCACAACACTACCAATCACCACAACACTACAAGAACAAGTCAAAACAATACTTACTGAACCATTTCACGATGAGGAAGAAACCCAACAGACATGGGAAGAGCTGCAATGTGAGCTCTGGTTCCTAACCTCAATTTCGGACCTCTCTGCTGTCGTCGTCGACGATATCGAAATGCTAAAACGAGCATTGACCTACACCGAATTCGAAGACGATCTGGACTACGGAGCAACACTCACCCTGAGCATTGTCGAGGACTCTGGTAAGGGTATCTACATGCTAATGCCTAAGACACTACTCACCGAATTACGCCAATACTTCTCCATCGAGAATGACTAAGGAGGCAGCGATGCAATCCCGAAAATTCAAATTCAATAAGCGCCAATTAGACTCACTACCACCGACGCCGACGACGAGCAAAAGTAAGGAAACAGAATACACAGACGAACTCTGTTCTGGTCTCAAGATGATCGTCAACCGCCAAGGTCGGAAGCGTTTCTTGTTCAGGTACACACTGCACGGAACCAAGAAATCCATCCAGCTAGGTGAATACCCAGCGCTAGATATCGCAACTGCTCGTCAGATTTCCAATGACCATAAACGGGAAATTGCTCTAGGTAATGATCCCAAGGCTATCCGTGATGAGAAGCGCAACGTACTCACGTTTCAAGAATTCTCAGAGCTGCATTACTTACCATACGCAATGATGAACAAGCTCACCGCCAAAAGTGATGCAGGTAGTCTAAAGCTCCATTTCTATCCGAAGTGGGGAAAGAAACCGCTTACTGATATCGGTCAGCAGGACATTCAGAAATTGTTGGACGGATTACTAGAGGGTAGAAAACCTGCAACGGTGAACCGTCTACGTTCCTTAGTGCTTCGTATGTTTAGGCTGGCAATGGAATGGGGTTATGTCGACTCTAATCCGGGGCAGTACATACGGAAACTTAAGGAAAACAACGTCAGACAGCGGTTCCTGTCACGGGCTGAGGTTTCTTCCTTCATCAAGGCATGTAACGAAGAACCGAATTGCACCCAAGCCAATGCATTGAAATTCGCCCTGCTTACTGGGATGCGAATCGGGGAAATTACCAGTTCGAAATGGGAGTGTCTTACCGTCGACGACGACGGCAATTGGAGCCTATTTCTACCACACACTAAGTCGGGATTGTCTAGAACGGTCCTGCTCAACCACCTAGCTAAGGAAGTCATTCATGATCAACGACGATTTCAACAACCGAAGAACCCCTATATCTTTGCCGGAGATGCACCCGGTAGACCTATCGCTCATCCGAAGAAGGCATTTGCTCGAATCAAGAAAGCTGCCGGGATTACAGACAACTTCCGAATTCATGATTTGAGGCATAGCTTCGCATCGATATTGATCAACTCAGGTAATGCGACTCTATATGATGTTCAGCACTTGTTAGGGCATCAGTCGCCACAGACCAGTACCAGATATGCTCATTTGGCTAGTTCAAGACTGAGGGAAGTTAGTGCGAATGTGGCTGAGTTGGTTGGGAAATGCACTAACTAAATAAGTATTAAAAGCGGAAGGAACGTCTGAGTTCCTTCCGCTCAATTATTATCTATCAATTGCTTCCATATTCTATCATAAGTATTTTTTAGCAATTGAAATACATATGCTAATGTTGCAACTTGATTTTCATCATTCGCTATCAGGTTGTTATTTTTTGACCATGAGTAGCTGTTCTTATTCCTCATCAAGTATATGAACTGCTTGCTATTATTATTACCTATAGAATCATAATACATGGGAGAAGTATAATTCCATTCATTTCTAAGTTCGCTAGGAAGAATCCACTTACTATCTGGAGTACTTTTTACTATATCTTTAAATAAAGAGAATGAAGTTGTCGGGTTTTTATTTAGATGGTCTAACTGCTTTAACAAACTACTGATATTATTCCAAGCAGCTTTGTGGGGTTTATCACCAACGTTTGCAAACATTAATTTTACTTCATTCTCCATTTCCCCTGGTTCAACATTAACTGTAAATGCAGCTGGTTTATCTTTTTTTAATAACCCTACATTGCCGTTATCATCAAGCGATGAAAGATATCTTAAGTTATCTGGACTCAAGTTAGTTATAAACCTCCCTGATATCCTAGATATATCATTACAAATGAAAAAACATGCATAATAAGTTGTAACTAAAGTCCATGCTGCTTGTGTATCGGATGCTAGTTGGGTATTAATATGCTCAATTTGTTTATTAACTCTAACATTGCCTAAGTAAAAATCAGTCAATATCGCATTAAGATAATCACTTTTGCTCATAACAACTTCGAAATGCGTTGAACTTATAGTACTTACTGACTTATCAATAGCATAGCTACATAATGTTGATTTAAAAGAGTTAGAATGTAGGTACCTGTCTGGTATATCTGAAGAATCAAAACCTAACATTCTAAGTCTTTTGGTTATTAACCTAAAAAAATCAGAATCAAACATAATTAGAATAAATCTTCTATTTCGCCTAATTTTCTACTGTGAATATCAATCAATGCTTGTATTTCTTGTGAGAGATTACGAATTGTTTCTCTGTTGGTTCCGCTGAACCTTGAAAAATCAATATTCTTTATGCCATCAACAATCTGCTTTATTGATGATGATGAATAGCTTCTAAAATGAATCATTGACAAGTTGCAAATCTGTTCAAAGTTATCAAAAATAGCTTGGAAAAAGACTGCACTTGTAAGGCGATTATCATTACCTTCAATCTCTTCTAGAACACCCTGTGTAGCTAATAGGTAATTTGTTATTAATTTTTTCTTATCACTAAAATCTAGTCGAGATAATGGTTGCTTCAAGAGTATTGGCTCTATAGCATCTTTAAATGGCACATGAGAAATTCTACCTCGACCACTAGAAATTGGATTCAATTTCCCATATAAAGGAGAGTCTACTTCGTTTCCTAATTCTTCAAATAACCTAGCTCTAATAGAATCGATAGAATCGTCTTCTGCAAGAAATTTCATTAGCTCAATTCGTAAGGTCTTTGGAACCCCTTTTTGTGTCGAGTTTATATCAATAAAATATTGAACCTCACTCGTATGGTCTAATCCCTTGAATATACAAACAGGTAGATTTACGTCTTTTTCCGACAACTTGGAACCAAATAGTCTATGCTGACCATCTATGACAAATAACGAATTTGGTATGATTTCTATCGATAGTTGATCATTAGAAAAATTTATTTTTGCATTATCTTGAGCGCTTAGAATAATAGCTCCGGGTATTAAGTTTCCTGAGTTTAAGTATTCAGCTATAGCCTTTGCCCTTGGTTCGGATAAATTTCTCTGATACCCCGAATCAGGATCCTCATCCACGCGTGATACTTTCGACATTTGGAATATTTCACTCGCCTTCATGACAGTTAAATATAACTCGACATCATCACTACCAATACTGAATGCGGTTTTAGTTACAGTTTCCATTGATATTATCTCTAAAAGCTAATTTTTCACATAAGATACTACTTTTCATATGCATTTCAACACTCACTTATCCCAACCCCCACCCTAAAATCCTAGATCGCTGGGTCGGTCACACCAGACTGGCCCTGTAATCTTCCTCTAAGGCTTATCCTGCCTGACTTCCTGCATGATGTAGTTCCAGCAACTTTGGCGACGGCGTCGTCGGTCCGGTCTCTATCCGGTCTTTAGCTGTAATTTTGGCTAGATACCGAGCTGGACACGAACCCTAATGTAAATTTCCTATTTAGGTTTTTCGTCCAGTTTGCCGTCGTCGTCGACGGGAGTTACGACGATAGTTCCATCTGATTCCACTAACCAGACTCGACACCCTAACTCATACCAGATTCGCGCTGTAATCCAGTGTGCCGTTGGTTTTTGCGGTTCTAGTATGAATACCAGTCCTGTGATTAGCCGCTGTTTCTGGTGCTGTGGTTGAGTGTCGATGATTACTGACCTAAATCACTTAAGAGATAACAGACCGATTACCACTGAGGGTAATCGGTCATCGTTTAATGCTGTTTTTTCCTGACTGGCTAGTTCTGAGAGCTTTAGGATCATAGGTGTCCTTCCCGTCACTGAACTAGCTATCCATCCCATACCTATATTAATAACTTCAGCTAATGGACAGGATGTTGGTTATATTTTTGTTGGTTCCAGTGCGGAGTTTTTCTGGGGTTCGGTTCTGGTGTTGAGTGGTATGTATCTGCTCTGATTAGTGCGGTACAGACGAGAGAAGGTTCTGATGGTGGATATCAGTCTGATAGGGGAAGTGTGACTCTGTAGTGACTACGTGAAGTGTTTCGGCTGACCTGATGGACCAGAGCTTACCGGAAGTAATTGCGGACCGGATATGGAAAGGACTAGAAAAGACAAAGGCCCGTAGATTTCTCTACGAGCCTTCTGGAATATGGTGGCCCCTCGCAGACTTGAACTGCGGACCAATCGATTATGAGCGAAGGTCTGGCGCAATCTCACCGCGTAATCAACATAGTAACCCTGCCCCGAATCACGCCTAAATCCACCAGCAAAATCACATCACCTGATTACCCGCATGATTTTACTGACATCGACGACGGGAGATGTTGGCTGTGATTAGTACGACGACGCCGACGAGGAATTGGGGTTAGGTTTGGGTGGAAAGACAGGATCAATACCGGAAAAGACAGGAAAAAAATCCCTAGGCGTAATAAGCAACAAAACGAATTTATATTATTGAATTGTAAACGCCCTTACCGGACTCTTCCTGTAGGGGTTTTCTTATTTCCAGTTCAACAAATAAAGGAGTTCCCATGAACCAACCCAAAAACAGCAGGAAGAATACAGAGGCTGACACATCTAAAACCACACCAGAAGACAATTCATTCTCTACCATTCTCAAAACAGGTAAAGCATCAAAACTAGGAGCAAAGTCCAACGGGAAAGTCCTCTATGAAATTGCTCAACATAGTGAGGACAAGCAACTCTACTTTCTAATTGCCGGACAAAGTGGCGGGGCCGGATTACATTCAAAACACTGGGTTCCACTTAATGAACTATTTCAGTTGATCGAATCTCAAGGTGATAACTCATGGAAAAGTCAGGTCTATAAATCCCAATATCCCTCAGATTCAGCCAGTAACCAATTGTTTTGAGACTCAATAGTTAGAGATTTAGGTCTAGCCCAAAGGTCTGAATAATCAATTTATCTTCACGTACTAGGCGATGAATACCAACAGCTAAAAGCAGAGTTGTTAGCGCTCACAGACAAGAAAACAAAATAACCCTCCCACTTATCGTCGTTGACGTCGTTCCAACGACGCCGACAGCAATTCGTATCAAATTCTTCAATCAATAAATCTAGTAAGGAAATCTAGTAATGAAAAAACTACTAATCAGTGCGTTAGTTGTAGCTACGGCTTTGAAGAGGGCTGCGGCAAGTTGGCGGTTGAGCCCTGACAATGGACTTCCTGACCACTTCCCTCCCTGAAGGAAGTAGGGTTACAGCGTTGTTCTGATAAGGTACGCAACAACAAAATGTTCAATTCGTTATAGTTTCAGTACAATTATTAACATTACACTCTTCTACACGTATAGTGTTGCCAAATTTGTCACTATAAGTGGTCTTATAGCTTGTACCTTGAATCTCTCGGATCGCAGTCCACTTATTACCTTCTTTATCAGTACCTCGCATATACTGATGGTCTCCTGCCTCAATCTTTGTTCGACTCCAGGTTAAACCGCTGGTGAGCTCCTTGCACTGTTCGAAGATCATATTTCCGGTTTTCGATTTCATACAATAGACGTTTTCAGTACTACTAAAAGAATCTGCTAAGGCAGAAGTAGTTAAGCCATTAAAAATAACAAAAATAACCAGTTTATGCATACCAACACTCATAAATCACAACCCAAAAAAGAATACTATACCGAAAGTCATCAACTGCTTTTTTGGGGACAGTATCACAAAAAAACGTCAAGCCTATATTGTTTCTTATTGATATTGTGAAATCGAGATCAATATCTTATTTAGATTCGTTATTACTGTGAGACTGCTTGTTAAAAACACGTATTTCGGAGCATTCCGAACGCCTATCTCGGTTTAAATCGAACGTACATTCTACCGTCATCTGACAATTCATTAGCCAATCCTTGCCTTGAGCATCCTAAAAGCAGAATTTGGTGGGGAAGGCTTATGATTAGAAAATGATGAAGGTGGAAAAAGTATTTCCGCACTAGGCTTAAATAAGTCAGAGATAAAATTGATTGAAGATTCATCAAAACAAAAAGGTTGGGGTTGTGTTGACGATTTAGAATACTCAAATCATATTTATCCTTCTCGTTTGTGTAGATAACCCCAACAACTAAAACCCTAGATCGCTGGGTCGGTCACACCAGACTCGCCTAGAAACATCCTCCCAGCCCTTACACCTCCAACATTCCACCACATAAATTCTCACGCAAGTTGTTGTCGGCGTCGTCGTAAAATTCAAGCCACACCTGCGCGTCATCAATGTCAGCGTAGTAATGTGAATATTAGGGTGATGAGGTTTTGTGGGGGCGATACGTGGTGATTTTAGTGGGGAAGTCCGCTGCAGAGTATGCGAACAGGCCTTCGCTCATAATCGATTGGTCCGCAGTTCAAGTCTGAGAGGGGCCACCATATTCCAGAAGGCTCGTAGAGAAATCTACGGGCCTTTATCTTTTCTGGTCCGGTCTTAAACATTACCCGGTAAGTAGTCTACCCGCCTTATACTAGTACCAGTCATTTAGTTATCATCAAATCGCACCAGATGACTAAATAATTGCTTAGTATTGGTTCGCATTAATAAACCCCTAACATGTATTACAATCACATAGGCAGTAATTGAGATACAGACATAAAGTCACACTATTCATTCAGCAGGTTCAAAGCTGCATTGGGAATCAATCTGGCTTGAGCCAACATAGATGATGAAGATTGTTGAAGAATTTTAGCTCGAGTCATTTCAGTTGTTTCTTTTGCGAAATCTGTATCGGTACGGCTTCCTTTCGATGCACTGATATTTTCATGCATGTTAGTTAAATTAGAGAGCATGCGATCAAATCGATTCTGAAGTGCCCCCATATCAGCTTGATGTCCATCCACATAACTCAATGCAGAATCAATGACAGCGACAGCTTCCTGGGCTCCTCCTATACTTGTCACATCAATGTCTTCAACAATCGCCTGACGGCCGTTGTCGAAGTCCAATTCTCTAGCCAGGCACCCAGAAAAACAAACCTCATCTTCTGCAACAGCAGAACCAACAAACATTTGTAACTCACCACTACCGGATACCGATGCTGTAACAAACTCTTGCTGTCCGTTGATATAAGTTGCAAGTTCTTCAATATCATCTCCAATCTTAGCTTCGATATTGATGCTCACATCGTTCCCTGTGCTATCGATGAAATCAATAATGAACTCGTGACTATCCTCCTCGACAACCCAGTCTGCACCTTTGCCTTCTTGTGCAATAAATATCTTTCCACCCATCGATGAAGCGCAGGTACGCATATCCTTTAGTTCCAGTAAGATCGTTTCATTATTGGAACCAATTTGAAGTGGTTTCTTACCAAATGTGCCATCGAGCAAGTTAATGCCCGCAAAGTTAGCTGAGCTAGCAATACTATGAAGCTCATCCTTTAAAGCCTGGATATTTTTTTGAATAGCTTGCCTATCAGCTATTGAGTTTGCTCCATTAGCCGCTTGTAATGAATGGTCTCTCATATCTTGCAGAATACTAGATATTTCTTTCATAGACCCCTCAGCAGTCTGGACTATGGCCACTCCGTCATTGACATTCTTAGCTGCGACATCTAACCCTCGAGTTTGTACATGTAATCGATTCGCAATTTGTAAACCAGCAGCATCATCTTTAGCACTATTTATCTTTTTTCCCGAAGAAAGTTTAAGTATTGAAGAATTAAAATCATCAGAAGCAATCGCAACGTGACGTCGTGTTGCCAAAGCAGCGGTGTTGTTGTGTAGGCTCAATGTCACACATGGCCCTCCTTTCCATTATTACTACTAAAAATTATGGAACTAAAGTCTCATTTTGTGTATCGACCAAAACCACAAACACCTTAGGGCATTAATGCATAATAAATTGAATTGGTTTCCTTTGTTTTATACACAAAATCTATGGGTGGGCTAACTATACTCATCAGCTCTTTAAAGACAGAAAACTAATCAGTTGGGCGCTATGTACGTGTTCAACACAAAAATTAGATAATAAATTTTACTGGTGGGAAGGTGTGCATGGAGCTGGCGGCTGGCGGGGACTAGCAGGAAAACTATGTTTCAGTACTCCTTTCGTCAGACTTGCTTGTACAGTTTGGGGCTATCACTCAATCAGTCTGTATCGATGCCGTCCTAAAGGCGGGATACGTTAGAAGATAACTTAACGATCAAGCATTGACGGTTTTTATTATTATGCTAGATTAGCCGTATAGACGTCCAAACCAAATAAATGGAATTATTATGAAAAATATTAGTAAAATTAAACGGTTAATTTGCATTCTCATAGCAGCATTCAGCTTGACAGCCTGTGGAAAAAAAGAAGACTCAGCCATCAAGATCGGCGCAACAGTTGGCCCTCATGCACAAGTTGTCGAAGCCGTTGCCAAAGAAGCAGCTAAACAAGGACTTAAAGTCGAAGTGATCGAGTTTTCCGATTATGTAACACCAAATGCGGCGTTGAGTGACGGCAGCATCGACATCAACAGCTATCAACACCAACCATTTCTAGATAATTTTAACAGTAGCCACAATGCGCATCTGGTTTCTATTGGCCAATCGATTCTGATGCGTATGGGGATTTACTCAAACAAGTTCAGGTCTCTTGAGGATCTTCCTGAGAATGCGCGCATCGCTATCCCTAATGATCCAACTAACGGTGGTCGCGGTCTACTCCTGCTTTCTGACGCGGGTTTGATTACATTGAAACAAAGTGTAGGACATAAAGCAGCATTGACAGACATTACGGAGAATCCAAAGAAATTTCAGTTCGTTGAAGTCGATGCTGCTCAACTGCCAAGAACGTTAGACGATGTGGATGCAGCAGCGATTACCATGAACTACGTGATGTCGTCAGGCCTTGATCCCAAAAAACAAGGCATCTATTTAGAGTCTAAAGAGGCGCCTCTGGCGGTTATGGTTATCGCAACACGCGAAGCAGATAAAAACAAAGAAGAGTACAAAAAGTTTGTTTCTATCTACCAGTCTCAGGAAATTCGTGACTACTTGGAAGAAACATTTAGAGGGACTATTGAACCTGCGTTCTAACCTAGGAATAGATGTATGCGATAGAATTTTAAACTACGTATTTGAGAAAGGCTCGTGGAGATATTATCCATGAGCCTTTGTGCTTTTAAACCTTACTCTCTGGGAACTCGATGAGCTAGGCTACATATTATTGACGCTTTCACGACGCTCAGCTTCTAACCTTGCTGCTAAGTACTTTTGAGTCGCTAATACTAAATCAGGGCGATTGATAAGTTTCCAGAGAAAATATGGCGGGATGAAGAAAAAAACAAAATATAACGACTCATGGAAAAATACATGAGCAATAGAATCTTGATGCTCAAAAAATGCTGTCAGGGCAAAAAGATCTAACATGACACCCACCACACCAAAAACAATACAGACCACTATAATTAATCCCAAAAACTCACGTAAGAAATATTTATATATCATGGCACTAAATCCTTCTAGCAGTACGTCAGATAAACATACTCCTCTAAACGTGATCTTAGGTTGATTGTAGTCAATTTAGCCTTAACTTAGATCAGTACGTAACCCTAAAAAATTCGCCTAAAAGTTAGAAGTATCAGTAAAAGTGATCTAGATGAGCTTCAGCGCACTACTTTTCTATTCTTATGAGCCGGAGTAAAACTTTATCTTATTTAATAGGGGAAATTAACTTGTCTTTCATGATGTTTAATCACGGTAAATGACTTTATAATTATCAAAAATTCACATTGTTGAGGCTCATGGGGCAAGCTTTAGTCTCAATAGCCATCCTCAAGATCATTAAATCTCTATGCTATAAATCATTAACCCTAAAAAAATCATCCCCTACAGTTGCTCTCTATTTATGGCTAATATCTTTCGGAATTGCCTAGGACTAAACCCATGAGTTTCTTTAAACTTTTTACAAAAATAAGAGGTGCTATTAAAACCAGACTGCATAGAAATCTCATCTACACTTAAGTTAGTATTGGTTATGAGTACTGTGGCATGCTCTAGCCGAGCATTTGAAATTATTTGCCCCATACTTGTTTGGCTTTTCTTGAGTTTTCTAGTGAGGGTAGATTTAGAGGTGTATGTGAGACTACAGATATCTTCTAAAGACCATTTTCTTTTTAAGTCCTTATTTACAATTTCATTAATCTTTTTTTCTAAAGGTTCATAGTTACATAGAACTTTGTTATTCTTTATTTTCTCTAATTTTAAGTTAATTAACTCTATTAGTGTGTTCTTATTTTTCAAGTCTAGTATATTGATCTCTATATAGGCATTGATTAAACTAATTGTTTTTTCTTGCCGACAAGATAACCTCATTCCAGAAACACGATAAGCACTTAATATTAAATTACTTCTAGATATTGTTCTTAATGAAAATCTCACTAATAAATTGGGAGGGATAAACACAGCTTCATTAGGATTTACTTTTTTAACCGCTCCATTATAGGAGATTATCCCCTCACCATTTATACTTATAACATGGCTATTGCGAGTAAATATAGAACCTTCAATTTTATGACTAAGATTTATCACTCTTTTCCTAATCATTTCTATTCCTGATATCTTTAATTTCTTTTTTTATTAGTTATTTGCTGCTAAAGAATACCCAGTAAAATGTGATAGAAAAAGAGCCGACATTCATTAGCATACAGCAAATTAGAGTTTACATACTTTTGTGTAGAGAAACAACAGTCATATATAAACAATTTTAGCAAGCAATTGGTTTCTAATGGTTATTATTTATACTTTATTGATAAATTATCACAACCTACCCATGTTACGAAAGTGTTAGTGATGCGTTTTTTCATTTAATCATTATCCACTAACTCTAAATTTTGATGATAAAATTTTTCTCTAAGTACTTTCTTGGGTCTAGAATAAAAATAACCTTGAGCCAATACATTATACTTTCTAAGAAATTCATTCTGAAAGTACGTCTCTACCCCTTCTATTATCAATCCATGTTTACAATAAGGCCTTAAAACAAAAATAAGAGACTTTAAACAATCATCATTGCCAGTGTTGTATAATAAAAATGATCTATCTATTTTAATATAATCCCATTCAATCACTCCTAAAGACAAATGAGCAGCTATGTTATCTTGATAATAGTCATCAAGAATAATTAACATACCTATTTTTTGAAGTCGTCTTATATTCTTTAACACTTTACTGCATTTAATAGAAGTTCTTATTTCACTTATTTCTATATGAAACTTACCGTATATGTTGTTATTTATAACTCTCTCAACAAAATCATCATCTTCTAGTGCAGAAAGAGTTAAATTTAAAAAAATCCCTTTCGAAGTTCTTATATTACAAAAATACTCCATCTGTAATAAAAAAACAGTCTTAATGAATTCATCATCAATATTATCAAAGAAAGATTCGCTATTTAATGTCTCACCAGAATCGTTGATTACTCTTGATAGGCATTCGAAATAGTTAGTTTCTCCAGATTTAGGGAGGTATATTGGCTGTAATAAAAACTCTAGGTTTACATAGCTAGATTTTTTGCTTATTGTAATGCCACCACACGTTGAATATTCAACAGTAAACATACGTACTCCTAATCTTCATACATTTCGGAATATAGTTGAGTTTTTGTTGCAATCCTATAGTTGCACAATATATTTAAAAAATATGAGTTTTTTCTTTCATTTAAATTTAATCCGTCAAAAAAACAGCATTGCGATGGATTGAGTTGAGTTATGAAGATTTATTGTAATTAGTGAATAATAATTAAAGAAAATGAACAGAATGCAGTCCCCTGTGGGAGAGCGTTCGATCCCCCACAATGAATCCTCCAATTCGACTTCGAAATGGCGTTGATAATTTACCCTCTTATCACTCTCTGATGACATTCTTTCTCGTTTTTAAGACTAAACTTTAGTTTTATCAGCAATGTGAACGAAAGAGGAAATATGAAAAAATACACCTACCCTATCCTCGCGATTTCAGGTGGTCTTTTACTGAC
The DNA here is from genome assembly GCA_018222805.1 of Vibrionaceae bacterium. GTDB lineage: Bacteria > Pseudomonadota > Gammaproteobacteria > Enterobacterales > Vibrionaceae > Vibrio. The sequence continues at coordinate 12,563 of JAAEZQ010000024.1, read as the reverse complement.
TGGCTGTAATGGCGGTGACTCTTCATCCGATACAGAAGCAGCAACTTTTTCTCTTGCAGTTTCAGATGCTCCTGTCGATGAAGCAAAAAAAGTCGTTTTAGCTTTTGAAGATGTCGTGTTAGTTCCGTTCGATCCTGAAACAGGAGAACAAACTGGCGACCATATTATTATGAACGTCAGCGACAACGGTACATTGCGTCAAGTAGATTTGATGCAGTATCGAGGCAGTAACGCAGAAACCATCATTAGCGAGCAAACTATTGCTCCGGGCGACTATGCTATGTGCTTGTACGCAAAAGATGGCAGACAGCTTAACGACACGACGCTTTCTTACGTCGAAAAAACTGACGGTACAGTGAAAGGCTTAGTCGTTAACAGTCGTGGTAGCTGTTATGGCGCGAAGCCAGACACCAGCGATCAAGGCCGCTTGAAGTTCTCCCAGAAAGGTCAATACGTAAAAGTACACACTGGTCATAACAGCTACGTGGTTGAGTTTGATTTACGTAAAGGTCTGGCAGATCCAACAGGTCAGGATCACATGAACATGAACTCGAATGCGGTGAGCTTAGTTAACGCATCTGAGGCTGGCCATATTGGTGGAACAGTCAGCTCAGTACAATACAACGCATGTGTGTCAGATAGCGTAGATTGGAACGCAATTAACGATGTTCCAGCTGTACACTCTGTTTATTTATATGCGGGAGAGTTGGATAGAACCACGATGGGTGATCTAGGCGCACCTGCACCATTTAACACTCCAGTAGCTATTGCGGATGTGAACGAGACTCAGGATGAGCTGGGTGAAGTGACATACAGCTATGAATTTGGTTATATCGGCCCAGGTACTTACACTATCGGTTACACATGCACTGCGTACATTGACAGTCCGGATAGCCATGAAACTTCTGACGACGGTTTCTTAATGTACCAGCACTATACGCCAGTAGAAGTAGTAGAGGGTGAACATACAGAACAAGACATCTACCCGATTCTGTAAACCTCCTCAATAGATTAGAGAAAGCCGCTCACACCTGTGAGCGGCTTTTATTTTTGCTCAGTCGATCATTAATTTGTTGAAAGCTCTGCCAACCTCTTCGCCGCTCGGCTAAGGCGAGTCATCAAATCTTGTATATCCACACCAAGATCGACTCTTTCTTAATCTCACCTTGCCATTCAATAAACCGTCACCCTTTTGTAACTAAAGACTCACTGTTTTGCCGCTGAACTGTCATCTGCAATTCCTACTATCCAGTTAGCAACTTGCACGCTGAGGTAAATATGGATAGCACTACCCCTTTTCGTCTCCCTCGTAAAACGCCTTTTGGCATTGGTGAAAACGTCGCTGAATGGGCAACGGGATTAAGCCAACTCGATAAGTTCTATGCGCAAAGACCCGTTAATGCAGATATTCAAACCTTCTTACGCTTCACACTCTCGATTTTAGGTATCGATTACCGAATTGCTCATGGCTCACTCGATGCCGTTCCCAAACAAGGTCCTACTGTCATTGTTGCCAACCACCCTCTTGGCTGTGTCGAAGGCGTCATACTAGCTGAATTACTGCTCATGGTTCGAGATGACATCCAAATCCTGGCGAATCAATACCTTAAAACCGTCCCGGAACTCGACCAGTTATTTATTGGTGTCGATGTGTTTGAAGGTAAGGATGCGGTAAAGTCCAACATGAAAGCACTGCGGGCGGCGAACAGACACCTAGCAAACGGCGGATTGCTGTTAGTTTTCCCGGCGGGTGAAGTGTCCCAACTGGTTGATCCAAAGCAACAACGTCTAGAAGACAAAGAATGGAGCCGTAGTGTCAGTACGTTAATTCGTAAAAATAAAGCGACGACGGTCCCCGTATTTATTAACGGGCAAAACTCTAAACGCTTTTATATGGCCGGAAAAATCCATCCTTTGCTACGAACGTTAATGCTGGGTAGAGAGCTGCTTAATAAGAATGCTCAAACAATTGAACTATCTTTTGGTCAGGCGATTAAATTTAAAGAACTGAATAACCTCAGTGATGATCAGGTGGTCAATTATTTGAGGCTCAATACCTACCTGCTTAACCGTGACCCCAGCACTCCTGGGCAAACCGCATTGACGGATGATTTACTGCCCATTGCGGCAGGATTACCCATAAGCCAATTGCTCGATGAGCTACAAAACTTACCTGAAGAGGCCAAACTTCTTGAATGTGGCGAGTTTGAAGTCTACTGCTCATCCGCTTATCAGATCCCATCTCTACTGCATGAAATCGGTCGTCTACGTGAATACAACTTTCGTCAGGTTGGTGAAGGTACAGGGCAAGCGATCGATATCGATCATTTCGATCATGATTACCTGCACCTATTTGTCTGGGATCGGGAAAATCAATGCATGGTAGGCGCTTATCGTCTGGGATTAGTGGATAGATTACTCGCCAAACATGGTGTCGAAGGATTGTACTCTCGCACCCTATTTAACTATGACCAGCGCTTTCTCGACAAGATGGGTAAATCGATTGAGATGGGGCGCTCGGTGATTGCGGAACAATACCAAAAGAGCATGAGTGCCCTACTACTGCTTTGGAAAGGCATTGCGACGTTCGTACATAGAAACCCAGAGTACACTCACCTGTTTGGCCCGGTCAGCATAAGTAACGACTACAGCCAGACCGCTCGTCAGTTATTGGCTCAGTCGATGACACTTCATCACTACGAAAGCACCTGCGCAGAGTATGTTACGCCCTCCAACCCGCTGCCGGAAACCAACCTGAACTGGAACACCAGCATGCTGACCGCGTTAGGCGACTTGCAGTTGTTATCTCGTGTCATCGCTCGCATTGACGAAGGAAAAGGTGTCCCTGTGTTGTTGCGTCAATACCTAAGTTTAAATGGAAAACTAGTCTGCTTTAATGTTGATCCTGCCTTTAACAACGCGCTAGACGGATTGATTATGGTGGACTTACGCAAAGTGCCAGAAAAGACACTTGCACGTTACATGGGGCTGGAAAATGCCCGAGCATATTTAGCACAACACCACTATAAATAACTTATTCGGGAAATAGTGCATTGCTGATACAAGCAGTGCACTATCCTTTTAATTTGTAAGAAATATAACCGAAAGATCGCGATATTTCTGACGTCACACTCATTTATCCAGCCAATCAGTCACGACGTGCTGATATTGAGCAGAATATCTCGATACAAAATTTCAAAAAAACCACAACCAGACATAGATCACATTTATATAAACAGTCAAACCAAGACAAAGTGTGACATTGATCGACACGGATATTTAATTCGATCCCAGAAATAAATTATAGGTGACTTTGATCACATTATATTTTCAATTCAAATTTGCAATAAGATCGACTTGATCACTAAGATTTTTATTGACAGATTTAAAAGCTGCATTTTGTTATTAAGTTACATATCAATAAGGTGATCGTCATCACTTAAAAAATGCTTTTTATCTGAAAAAGTGCGGGTGCAGATCACGAAAAGCCCGTTGTCAGTTCTAATTGGAAATTGTGTGATAAATTGATTGGGTACTAAGCAATCAAACAAGCGGTTTTGGCGAACCGTTTACGACAACAATATTCATCAGAACATCGAACGGGGAATTGTTATGATATCACCAGATGCTAAGATCAAGATACAAAATTTTGGTCGCTTTCTGTCTAACATGGTAATGCCTAACATCGGCGCATTTATCGCGTGGGGCTTTATCACTGCACTATTCATCCCAACCGGATGGTTGCCAAATGAGACTTTGGCTTCAATGGTTGGTCCTATGATTACCTACTTGCTGCCACTGCTTATCGGTTACACTGGCGGTAAGTTAGTCGGCGGCGATCGCGGTGCGGTAGTCGGCGCAATCACTACCATGGGCGTGATTGTCGGTACAGACATCCCTATGTTCATGGGAGCGATGATCGTCGGTCCAATGGGCGGCTTGGCGATTAAAAAATTCGACAACTACATCGATGGCAAAGTGAAAAGTGGCTTTGAGATGTTGGTAAACAACTTCTCTGCAGGCATCATCGGTATGCTGTGTGCCATTCTTGCTTTCTTCCTAATTGGTCCTTTTGTAAAAGTACTCTCTGGTGCTTTGGCAGCAGGCGTAAACTTCCTTGTATCAGCGCACCTTCTACCACTGACTTCTATTTTTGTTGAGCCAGCGAAGATCCTGTTCCTGAATAACGCAATCAACCACGGCATCTTCTCACCACTAGGCATTCAACAGGCGTCAGAAACTGGTCAATCTATTTTCTTCCTGATTGAAGCAAACCCAGGTCCTGGTCTAGGTATTCTTCTGGCGTACATGGTGTTTGGTAAAGGTACCGCTCGTCAGACAGCCGGTGGTGCCTCTATCATCCACTTCTTTGGTGGTATCCATGAGATTTACTTCCCATACATTCTGATGAACCCTCGCCTCATCCTAGCGGCTATTGCAGGTGGTATGACAGGTGTATTCGTTCTCACTATGTTCAATGCAGGTATCGTTTCTCCAGCGTCTCCTGGTTCTATCTTCGCGGTACTATTGATGACGCAAAAAGGCTCAATCGTTGGTGTTCTAGCCTCTATCGCGGCGGCAGCGGGCGTATCCTTCACCGTTGCAGCTCTACTGATGAAGACCCAAACATCGACAGAAGAAGACGATGATAAAGCAGCGCTAGAAAAAGCAACTTCACAAATGAAAGGCATGAAATCTGCGTCAAAAAACAATGCAGCGGTAAACAGTGAAAGCAAAGGCGACGTAGACCTTGCGACAGTTCAAAGCATTATTGTCGCTTGTGATGCCGGCATGGGCTCGAGCGCAATGGGTGCGAGCATGCTACGCAAGAAAGTTCAGGACTCAGGTTTGAACATTCACGTCACTAACCTTGCTATTAACAACTTGTCAGAGAGTGCAGATATCGTGATTACTCATAAAGATTTGACGGATCGTGCACGTAACCATGCACCTAACGCACACCATATTTCTCTGACTAACTTCCTAGACAGCGAAATGTACAACCAACTCGTCACTAAACTGCTGGCGGCACAAACTTCATCTGCCAATGACGATCAAATGGTAAAAGTATCGGTTCTTGCAGCAAACGACGACAATTTTGAACAACAGCAACCATCTGTATTCCAGATTCAACGTGAAAACATCCACTTAGGTTTAAGCGCAGCTAACAAAGAAGAAGCAATTCGCTTTGCGGGCAACAAGCTGGTTGAACTGGGCTACGCTGAACCAGAATACGTAGATGCAATGTTTGATCGTGAAGCACTGGTTCCTACTTACCTTGGCGAATCTATCGCGGTGCCACACGGCACGATTGAAGCGAAGGATCGCGTTAAAAAGACCGGCATTGTTATCTGCCAATACCCATCGGGTATCCAATTTACTGAAGACGAAGACGATATAGCGAAACTGGTTATCGGTATTGCCGCTAAGAATGATGAACACATCCAAGTCATTACCACCATTACGAACGCGCTCGATGAGCCAGAAGCAATTGAGAAGCTAACCAGCACCACGGATGTAGAAGAGATCCTCAACATCCTTGGCCGCGAACAAGCCGCTTAATTACTTCACTTAATTTGCTCCTGAGCAAACCGAGGTCAGCAGTCACCCCCTATGCGGTTGGCCTCACCCTAGATTCGTTAGTCAATATTTCAGACATTGGTAGGTAACAGTTATGAAAAATGCAGTTCATTTTGGCGCAGGTAACATTGGTCGTGGTTTCATCGGTAAACTTTTAGCAGACGCAGACGTCGAGGTCACTTTCGCTGACGTTGATGCCCCGTTGGTAGACCAGCTCAGTCATAAACAAGAATACAAAGTTAAAGTGGTAGGCACGGAGTGCCAAATCGACACAGTCACGCATGTCACCGCAGTTAACTCAGCAAGTGAAGACGTGATTGACCGCATCGTAAAAACCGATTTGGTGACAACCGCCGTGGGTCCAATCGTGCTGGACATTATTGCGAAAACCATTGCAACCGGCATCACCAAACGTTTCGAAGCGGGTAATGAATCACCACTGAACATCATCGCCTGTGAGAACATGGTTCGCGGCACGACCCATTTAAAGGGCGAAGTGTACAAGCATCTTGATGAATCACTGCACGCAAAAGCAGATGAGCTAGTCGGCTTCGTCGATTCCGCTGTGGATCGTATCGTGCCACCAGCAGAAGCGGCCAACGATGATCCATTGGAAGTGACGGTAGAAAGCTTCAGCGAGTGGATTGTTGACGAGCAACAATTCAAAGGCGAAATCCCCGATATCGCAGGGATGGAAAAGACCGACAACCTGATGGCGTTTGTGGAACGCAAACTGTTTACCCTAAACACTGGTCACTGTATTACGGCTTACTTAGGATGCTTGAAGGGACACCGCACTATTCGTGAAGCAATTGAAGACCCTGAGATTCAGGCGGAAGTAAAACAAGCAATGATCGAAAGTGGTGAAGTACTGATTCGTCGTTATGGTTTCGATCGAGATATGCACAATGCCTACATCGAGAAGATTCTGGGTCGCTTTGCCAATCCATACTTAGTTGATGAAGTTGACCGAGTTGGACGTCAACCAATTCGTAAATTAGGTGCAAATGATAGATTAGTGAAGCCATTACTCGGTACAATCGAATATGGCACTGAAAACCAAACACTTTTAAAAGGGATTGCGGCGGCATTGAAGTATACTAACGACACCGATCCTCAAGCCGTCGAGTTACAAACGTCATTAAAAGAAGCTGGCGTGAAGAAAACGCTCGCGAAATACACCGGTCTTGCGGAAAACAGTGCTGAAGTGACTCAGATTGAGACGCTTTACAACCAGCTTTGAATAACATGGGGGAGCGATTGCTCCCCTTAAATAACGATTTAACAACTACTCAGTATATGGCAGATAACATCAACGAAACCGAGATCATTGAACGACTTAACAGTGCCCCATCGGTACGAGGCTTCTTCATTGCCACAGTCGACGTCTTTAACGAGTCGATTGATGGGCTGATACAAAGAATCTTTCGTAAAGATAACTTCGCTGTCCAGTCCGTTGTCGGCCCGCTACTACAAGACTCAGGTCCACTGGGCGATCTATCAGTTCGTCTAAAATTATTGTTTGGCTTGGGCGTATTACCTGACGATATTTACCACGATATCGAAGATATCATTAAGCTCAAAAACCAACTCAACAGCGACGCATCCGACTATGATTTCACTGACCCAATCATTCTAGACCCAATCAAAAAGCTTCATCTGGTAAAGAAAATGGGCATGGTGCAGCTGGAAGTAAATGAACCGGATGACGACATCGATCTGGAGTTCTATCAGCTCCAACTTCAGCGCCAACAACAAATCATCAAATCAGGGCTTTCCCTCGCCATTGTGGAAATCTGTAATGAACTGGGCAAGGAAAGTCCTTTTTAACTCTTAAACTCTACTTTCGCTTCGAGCACGCTTTATATCGCACTTATTATTTTTAGTTATTGCTGGCAGAATTATCTCAAACCAAGTAAGACTGCTTTCTGAAGCGCACAAGCCGCAGGGTATGGTCACGCCACAACTGCTTCAAATGATTGCTTTCGACATCCTGTTTTTCAAACTCAATACTCCGACCGACTCTGTCAGCAAGAGTATTGCTTGGACTGCTAGAGCCGTCTCACTCACCGCATGATGGGTCGCTTGTACTAGTTTGTCAGTGAGCATAAAAGTAAAAGCCACCTATCACGTGCTGCGTAATAGGTGGCTTTTTTATTCACTTGGTAACGGGTAGTGTTATTCCACAGTTACCGCTTTTGCTAAGTTACGTGGTTGATCAACGTCAGTACCTTTGATCAAAGCAATGTAGTAAGACAGCAACTGCATTGGAATGGTGTAGTAAATCGCTGCAGTGATTTCGCTTACGTGTGGCATTGTGATGATCTTCATCGTGTCATCACCTTCAAAACCTGCATCTGCATCTGCAAATACGTACAGTAAACCACCGCGTGCACGAACTTCTTCAACGTTTGATTTTAGCTTCTCAAGCAGATCATTACTTGGGGCAACGACAACCACTGGCATATCAGCATCAATAAGCGCTAACGGACCGTGTTTCAGTTCACCCGCTGCGTACGCTTCTGCGTGAATGTAAGAGATCTCTTTTAGTTTTAGAGACGCTTCCATCGCGATTGGGTAAAATTCACCACGGCCAAGGAACAGAGTATGGTGCTTATCAGCAAAATCCGTTGCCAGTGCTTCGATCTCTTTCTCAAAAGACAACGCTTGGTTGATTTGCTCTGGTAGTGCGTGCAGTGCTTCTACGATCTCTTTTTCTTTCTCTTTACTAACACGGTTTTGTTGCTTACCAAGAGCCGTAACCAGCATAAGCAGTGCAGATAACTGAGTCGTGAAGGCTTTGGTAGAAGCCACACCGATTTCAACACCAGCGCGAGTCATAAACGCAAAATCAGATTCACGAACAAGAGAAGAACCTGCCACGTTACAGATAGTCATTGCCGCCATGTAGCCTTTCTCTTTCGCAAGACGAAGCGCTGCTAGCGTATCGGCAGTTTCACCTGACTGAGATAGCGTGATCAGAAGGCTGTTTGGACGAGTCACAAATTTGCGGTAACGGAACTCAGATGCGATTTCTACGTCGCAGCTTACGCCTGCAATATCTTCAAACCAGTAGCGTGCCGTCATACCAGCATTGTAAGAGGTACCACACGCCACAATTTGAACGTGCTCTACACGGCTTAAGATATCTGAAGCGTTAACACCAATTGCGTCAGTGACAACAGAGTCAGCAGTAATGCGGCCTTCCATTGTGTTAATTAGCGCTTTTGGCTGCTCGTAGATTTCTTTCTGCATGAAGTGGCGGTACTGGCCTTTATCGCCCGCATCGTGCTCGGCGTTAGACTCAGTGATTTCACGTTCTACACGCTCACCAGTGTTATCGTAAACCGTCACTTCACGGCGAGTAATTTCTGCTACATCACCCTCTTCTAGGTACATAAAACGGCGAGTAACGTTAAGCAATGCCAACTGGTCTGAAGCCAGGAAGTTTTCACCCACACCAAAGCCAATAACAATCGGGCTACCAGAGCGAGCAACAACAATGCGAGAAGGATCTTTACGATCCATTGCTACAGTACCGTAAGCGCCTTCCAGTTGCTTCGCAGTTTTTTGTACCGCTTCAAGCAGCGTTTCTGAAGTGCGAAGTTCCCACTCAACAAGGTGTGCAATCACTTCAGTATCAGTTTGAGATTCGAATACGTAGCCACGCTCACGAAGTATTTCACGCAGTTCTTCGTAGTTTTCGATGATGCCGTTATGCACAACAGTGATATCACCTGACATGTGTGGGTGCGCATTGATTTCTGACGGCTCACCGTGTGTCGCCCAGCGCGTGTGCGCAATACCAGTGCCGCCAATCACTTTCTCTTGATCAACCGCATCAGCCAGCTCTTGCACTTTGCCCAGACGACGAACGCGAGTCAGATTATTTTCTGCATCGACGACCGCTACGCCCGCCGAGTCATAGCCACGGTACTCCAGACGACGTAGACCTTCGACCAAAATTTCTGCAACATCTCGTTGTGCCACTGCACCTACGATTCCACACATGTGTTTCTCTCCGATTTTAGTTTTGTTCTTCCCTAGCCATGATTTCATATAGAGGCAGCAAGCAAAGGCCCGTACACGAGGGAAGTAAATTTAAAAATGTTAGTTTGAATATGGGTTTGTTAGGCGCAAATGACTTTCACGCCATGCTGTTCAATCTGTGATTTATGCTCAGCTTGTATATCCGCATCGGTCACCAGCACATCAATCTGTTGCCAGGCGAGTTCAAGATTCGGAATACGACGGCCTATTTTTTCAGATTCAATCATTACGATGACTTCGCGGGAGACTTCCGCCATCACATTACTTAAGCCGACCAGCTCATTAAATGTGGTGGTGCCGCGCTCTAGGTCGATGCCATCAGCACCGATAAAAAGCTGGTCAAAGTCATAAGCTCTTAAAACAGACTCAGCAACTTTGCCTTGAAAGGATTCAGAGTGTGTATCCCAGGTTCCCCCTGTCATCAGCAAAGTAGGTTCACTTTCCAGCTCATTAAGCGCATTCGCCACGTGCAACGAGTTGGTCATCACAACTAAGCCACGCTTGTCGTTTAACTGCTGTATTAACGCTGCGGTTGTACTGCCACTGTCGATAACAATGCGATTATGGTCTCGGATAAGGGATGCGGCAGCTTTGGCTAAACTTAGCTTTCGAGTCGAAACATTTGGACTCAATTCTTCATGGATAACTTCCGTCGGGATCGCAATCGCTCCACCATAACGACGCAAAAGCTGTCCATTTTTCTCCAAAGAAGCTAAGTCCTTTCTAATCGTGACTTCAGAGGTCTCAAACTGATGAGCCAGTTCATCTACGCTGACTTCCCCCAGCTCAGAAACCAGATTAGAAATAGCGTGTCTTCTTAGTTGAGTATTTCGTTTCGACATTTAAATTTTGATCTTAAGTTTCGTTTCGAAAGTTATTATAGTCAAACCGAAACTTTCAAGTCCATTTATTTCGATCCAAAAAATTAATATTTCTCGATAAAACCTTGTCCTAAGACAATTCTTAAACAGTGATATTGGATTCATTCAGTGGTAGAATTCGCCACCGAAAAGAAAAAAAATTACAGAAATGACGGCTATTTTTTTGCAACTTTCTGCATATAAAGTGGGATTAGTCACAAAAAGGTAACCAAAATCACCGATCTTTAAGTCATAAAATGACTAAACTTGGTGAAAGACTTTCAGAATCTGAAGTTCAATGATGTGGCGAAAAATCGGTGGGTGACAGGCACAAAATGTCATCAAATACGCCGTGACTTCAGAGTAAATAACCGACTTTCAAATTGTAACTATACTTACCGGAGAGTATCTTCCATGAAAAAGACCAAAATCGTTTGTACGATTGGCCCTAAAACTGAATCTGTAGAGAAGCTAACTGAGCTAGTAAACGCAGGCATGAATGTAATGCGTCTTAACTTCTCTCACGGAGACTATGAAGAGCACGGCACTCGTATTACGAACTTCCGCCAAGTAATGGAAGCAACAGGCAAACAACTGGCAATCCTTCTTGATACTAAAGGTCCAGAGATCCGTACTATCAAACTAGAAGGCGGTAACGACGTTGATCTAGTTGCTGGTCAAGAATTCACTTTCACAACTGACACTTCAGTTGTTGGTAACAAAGACACTGTAGCAGTGACTTACGCTGGTTTCGCATCAGACCTAAACGCTGGTAACACTATCCTTGTAGACGACGGTCTAATCGAGATGGAAGTTATCGCAACTACTGAAACTGAAGTTAAATGTAAAGTACTTAACAACGGTGCACTAGGCGAAAACAAAGGTGTTAACCTACCTGGCGTTTCTGTAAACCTACCAGCTCTATCTGAAAAAGATAAGAACGACCTTAAGTTTGGTTGTGAGCAAGGCGTTGACTTCGTTGCAGCTTCTTTCATCCGTAAAGCTTCTGACGTTCAAGAAATCCGTGAAGTACTTGCTGCAAACGGCGGCGAGAACATCCACATCATCTCTAAGATCGAAAACCAAGAAGGTGTTGATAACTTCGACGAGATCCTAGAGCTTTCTGACGGCATCATGGTTGCACGTGGTGACCTAGGTGTTGAAATCCCAGCAGAAGAAGTAATCTTCGCTCAGAAGATGATGATCGAGAAGTGTAACCGTGCTCGTAAGATGGTTATCACTGCAACTCAAATGCTTGATTCTATGATCAACAACCCACGTCCTACTCGTGCGGAAGCAGGCGACGTTGCTAACGCAGTAATGGATGGTACTGACGCAGTAATGCTTTCTGGTGAAACAGCGAAAGGTAAATACCCTGTTGAAGCAGTAACTATCATGGCTCAAATCGCGAACCGCACTGATTCAGCGCTTAAAGCTGAGCTAGGTTCTCGTCTAGACAGCCCACGTCTACGCATTACTGAAGCAGTATGTAAAGGCGCAGTAGACACAGCTGAGAAACTGGCTGCTCCACTGATCGTTGTTGCAACTGAAGGTGGTAAATCTGCACGTTCAGTACGTAAGTACTTCCCAACTGCAAACATCCTAGCACTAACAACTAACACTAAGACAGCTGCACAGCTTGTTCTAACTAAAGGTGTTACTCCAATCGTTGTTGACTCTATTGAAAACACTGACGCGTTCTACGTGACAGGTAAAGAGCTTGCTCTAGAGTCTGGCCTAGGTAACAAAGGCGACATCGTTGTGATGGTTTCTGGTGCTCTAGTTGCTTCAGGTACTACAAACACTGCATCTGTACACGTTCTTTAATCCGTAACGTTTACAAGATAAACAAAAAAGAGGGCTTCAGCCCTCTTTTTTGTTTTGTGTTCTAACGAAATTGATTCACCTATTGATTGGCACCAAAATAAAAAACCACCGATTTTTACGGTGGCTTTTTTGGTATAAGTGTTCCGTCCTAAATAAGGTTGACACTTTCCAACCCAAAAATTGGAGAGTGATATGAAATCAACAAATAAAAGAACTCAGCGCGATTATTCCCTCGCTTTTAAACTC
>JAAEZQ010000069.1 GCA_018222805.1 Vibrionaceae bacterium | reverse complement strand
AAAGAAAAAAGTTGGCGAAAATCATAAGCTTGTCATACACTTCCTGATGTAACCCCGATATGTTGTTGAATTGGTAGGGTAAAACTGCTCTGGCGCTACACTAGGTAGCATTGTTTAACATAGCTTTGAGGAAAGTTTTATGGCGCTCACAAAAGCCGAATTGGCAGAAAACCTGTTTGATAAGTTGGGATTTAGTAAACGGGACGCCAAGGAAACGGTGGAAGTGTTCTTTGAAGAAATTCGTAAGGCACTAGAAAGTGGCGAACAGGTAAAACTGTCAGGTTTTGGTAATTTTGATCTTCGTGACAAGAATGAACGACCTGGTCGTAACCCGAAAACTGGTGAAGATATTCCAATTACTGCTCGACGTGTAGTGACTTTCCGCCCGGGTCAGAAGTTAAAAGCTCGCGTAGAAAATCTTAAAAAAGAACAGTAAACAAACCCAATAGATCACGATTGCTCGTGATCTATTGTTGTGCGTGCATTTTAGTGTCGACACGAAAAAGAAAACCACCGCAATGCGGTGGTTTGTTATTTTTAGAGAAGATGTTTTTATGCAGCTTCTAGGTGTGTCGTTAAGTATGGTTGCCAAGCGTGCTGGTACAAGTTCTTGGCTTTACTGCGCATGCTTCTAATCGCCGTCATTTCAAATTCAGTCAGAGGGCGCTGTTCTACCATTGCCTGACGTTCAAGCTTTTGGATTTTTTCGTATAGATCATGCTCTGGGCCATTCTTCACATCCGCAATGGCTTTCAAGTGTATCTGAACTTCTGCGATAAGGTTTGTTTTCGGTAAACGAACCAGTAAGTTTAAATCTCGGTAACCAGATGGTCCCGGCTTTTTAAATCGGTTTTTCACTTTAACAATCGTTGTTTCGCGCTCTAGTGTTTCGTAGATTGAGACCAAGCTTGCCACATCTTCCGCAACGATTGTCGCACGTGCCAGATCCGTGATTCTTTCAACCTGACCATCGAGTTCGTGAGCGATTTTTTCTTCTGCTCGTTGTTTAGATTTTACGCCAGCAAAGTAAGGTTGGGCGTCGTTAAGAAGGGCGGTACTTTTACAGATGGTCTCAAGTTCGAATTGAGCTTGATGTGCTTTGGTGTAAAGGATATCAAAATCAGAGTATGGCTGAGTTGGGTTTGAGTCGATAGTTCGAATGCCATATAAGCCGCTTAGGCTGTGTTTGAATAGTTTTGAGCAAACCTCGTTTTGACTTGTAGAACGATCCTGTTCACTACTTGGCGCAATAGGAATTGCGGCGAATGCAGGTGCACGGCTTAGTACCAAAAGCATCAACGCTGTTGTACGTAAAAATAAGCTCATTCACTCTCCTTAACATGCTTGCACTTAGAAAATGGGAACCAAAAAGTCGCTAAGATTTGCAAATCAGGCTGTTATTTATAATTGGGGACCTATTGAAGTATTCCAAGGTTAGCTCTCATGTTTACAGTGGAATTATGCGTTAGATCACGATTAATATTTTCATTGTTCTGTTAATTAAACATCAGCATCATTCCATATAGCGTGAATGCATCGTAGCATTTGAGGATTAACTAAAGATGAACGGCATAGACAAATTCGAAAAAATCATTAGTCTTACCCCACAAAATGAAAATCAGCCGACAAGTAGAAAATAAAATGAGAGATCCAGAATTTTGGCACAATAAGTGGGCCAGCAACCAAATCGGATTCCATTTGGAAGATGTAAATCCATTACTGCCTCAGTATTGGCACCACACCAACCCTAAGCGTGAAGACACTGTGTTGGTTCCGCTTTGTGGTAAGTCGGAAGACCTTGTATGGTTGGCCACCAAACATGGTGAAGCTACTGGGGTTGAATTAAGTCAAATTGCTGTACGAGCTTTTTTTGCTGAGCACTTTTACACCCCAACTGTCACGCCAATAAGCGGTATGCATGAGTTGTATCAGTTTGATGAGCTCTCTATTTATACCGGAGACTTTTTCTCGGCACCTGTTTCTCAAGTCGATATTATTTACGATCGAGCGGCATTGGTTGCATTGCCACAAGAGATGCGAGAAGAATATGCAGAGCGTTTAATACAGCTTCTTAAGCCGGGTGGCCGAATTCTGCTTGTGACACTCAATTACCCTCAGGAGGAGATGTCCGGTCCTCCATTTAGCGTACCAGTAAATGAGATTGAACAACTGTTCTCGGGTTACAAAGTAACTTGCCTCAACGTGGACGAAGCGGATGAGGAGCACCCAAAAATTGCTAAGCAAGGTCTGAGTCGTTTCTCTGAAGAAGTGTACTTAATTGAAACGATTTGATGCTAAATGCCGTGTTCCGTGCATAGAAAAAGCAAAAAGCGCAGCTAATAAATAGCTGCGCTTTTTGCTTTTTGTTATGTTAGGACGTTACAAAGTACTTAGTAAACGATGTTTACCTTTGATGTACTTGCTACGGCATCTTGAACGGACTCTTCTGTACTGTTTCGACGAGTAAGTACAACACCTAAACGGCGACGACCGTCGATTTCTGGTTTACCAAACAGGCGAACTTGAGTCTGTGGTTGTGCTACTGCTTCAGACACATTAACAAAACGAATGTTTGTTGAAGTGCCTTGACCGAGAATCACTGCTGATGCAGAAGGACCATATTGAACGATTTGATTGATTGGCATACCAGTAAACGCGCGCACGTGCAGTGCAAACTCAGACATTTCCTGAGAAATAAGCGTTACCATACCCGTATCATGTGGACGAGGAGAAACTTCGTTGAAGATGACTTTATCGCCTTTCACAAATAACTCGACACCAAAAATCCCGTAGCCACCAAGCGCATTCACTACTTTTTCCGCTGCGTATTCCGCTGCTTTTATGGCGTTTTCTGACATCGCTTGAGGCTGCCAAGACTCGCGGTAGTCACCATCTTCTTGACGGTGACCGATTGGTGCGCAGAAGTGCACGCCGTCAACCGCACGTACGGTGAGTAAAGTGATCTCGTAATCAAAGTCAATGAAGCCTTCAACAATGACACGACCAGCACCTGTACGGCCACCTTCTTGCGCGTAGTTCCATGCTTTTTCAATATCGGATTCTGATTTAATGACACTTTGGCCTTTACCAGATGAACTCATCACTGGCTTAACTACGCAAGGGATACCAACAAATTCTACGGCTGCTTTGAAATCATTGTAGTTGTCTGCAAATCGGTAAGGGGAGGTGGTGAGTTCAAGCTCTTCTGCAGCTAAACGACGAATACCTTCACGGTTCATTGTCAGCTTAGTCGCCTTTGCTGTTGGAACGACATTCAGACCTTTCTCTTCTAGCTCAACCAGTTTATCGGTCGCGATAGCTTCAATTTCTGGAACAACGTAAGCAGGTTGCTCTTTATTGATGATTTCTTCTAATGCTTGACCATCCAACATATCAAGCACGTAGCTGCGGTGAGCGACTTGCATCGCCGGTGCATCCGCATAACGGTCACACGCGATGACTTCCAGACCTAGTCGTTGGCATTCAATTGCGACTTCTTTACCAAGTTCGCCAGAGCCTAAAAGTAATACACGAGTAGCGTTTGCGCTGGTTGCAGTACCGAACATATCGTTCCCTTACAAAATAAAGTGATGAGACAGAATTTGCAGGGGATCATACTGAATTTTTATCTCAAAGCAAACGTTTGCGCATGGTTTTTTGCTAATAAAAAAGCTCTACATCATGTAGAGCTTTCATCGACATCATTATGTGAATTACACGTTAACGAAACTAAGTGGAATGTCGGGATTCAACGCTTCTAACGTTGATTGTGTATCAGCAAGATGACTGATCTTACCTTGCGAGTTTTCCACTAAAGCCGCAGCTTTAATCTTGTCGAACGTTTCACCCGCTAGTAGCACTTGAATCAGTGCGACTTGAAGAGGCGGAAGGCTAGGATTAAATGCTGCATTCTCTGCGTAAGCACCTTGGAAAATGCGACCATCAGCGAGCTCTAACGCCAATCCACTGAGGTTATTGGTGTATGGGGCATGACTCATATTCATCGCGTCGACGGCTTTTTGAATCAACATATCGTTATCATCACATTCAAACTGATGCTGAACTTCTGCCATTAAGCCAGATTTGATACCCAGATCGGCAGGGCCAAATGCTTCAGGTAGATATTCATGTAACGACTTTTCTTCACGCTCCGGCAATTGGACTTTTAACTCTTTCGCTGTAGACAGCTCGTTCATGAACTGACGACAGTGGCCACAAGGACTAAAGTTAATCGTGATGTCTTTAAGACCACGCTCGCCCTTCATCCAGGCGTGACTGATTGCAGATTGTTCTGCGTGAACAGTTTGACCGAGCTGAACACCAAGGAACTCCATGTTTGCTCCGAAGTAGAGACGGCCAGAAAGTCCGCGAACAATTGCGCCAACATAGAACTCAGAAATAGGCGCGTAAGAATATGCAGCGGCAAAAGGAAGCAGAGCAACACGCAGCTCTTTGTCAGATAGAGCGGTAGCAGAAAGTAACTGCTCGAACTGCTGTGCTGAAAGAGTAGCATCAAAATCGTCGGCTAGGACGATAGGAGCAAGTTGGTTTGAAAGTGCTTCAGGTGCGCTTGCTAGCGCTTGTTCAATGCGACTTTTCATGTTGAATCCTTGTTATTGCATGGACAGTTATTCTATGCAAAGTGGAAAAATGTTCTGTGCGTTGGATCACGCAAAGTAATGCAAATGAGTTGTTCGTTACATAATTAGAGTGAAGTCACACATGTATTCGATTGCACAGACGTTGAATGTTACTTCGATCTCATAAATATATTAACTCATACACATATCACCAAGTAATTGGAAGGTGAGAGTCACTTCTATTACGCCCCAAGATCTCGCTGAGGCTACTTACGGATTTTAATTGTGTAGGAAAAGCATAGAGAATAAGGGGGCGGCCTGCCCTGAGGTTAAGCAGGCCGAAAGCAGTCGCTTATTGATACAGCCAGACAGCCAAAGCAAAAAAGCTTGGAGCCAGAACCGAAGTAATAATGCCGCACAACACTAACGCCAGAGAAGAAAATGCAGCGTCTGCTGGTTGTTTTTCTACACATGTCGCGGTACCAAGGGCGTGCGACACCGTACCCATTGTTAAACCCCGGGCAATAGGATGCTTAATCCCTATCAGGTTGTAGATCGGGTAAGCAACAATTGCCCCCAATAATCCAACCAGAAGAACCAGGATCGCCGCTATCGCCGCTTCACCACCAAGGTGGCTGGAGATTTCCATCGCAATAGGGGTGGTCACTGATTTACCGACCAAACTCGCGATCAAACTTAGCTCGGTGTGAAATGCAACGGCTATTAGAGTCGTGGTCATCATCGACATAATACTACCCAGAACACAAGCGAAGGTAATGATACGCCAATTTGCCCTGATTTGAGGAAGCTGCTCGTATAGCGGGTAAGCAAGAGCCACAACCGCAGGTTGTAGTAGGAAACTAAACACTTCGTTGTCGGCGTAGTAAGTGTCGAAAGGTACGTTCAAATAGGTCAACAACGGTATGATTACCGCAATACTGATAAGCAGCGGGTTTACAAGTGGGTGGTTCGCTTTTTTTGCAATTTCACGTGCAACAAGGAAAACGACAATAGTGATAAATATCCACATATTAGTGTCCCTCCTTAAGCAGGTAATCCAATAGCCATGCGAGACTCACCAACACGATCAATGTCCCGCCTACCGCACTTGCGAGAATGGGTAGTGCATTGGCAAATAGCATGTCGAAATGCTGCATCAGGCCAACACTGATTGGAACGAACAACAAAATCATGTAACGAATAAACAGCGTCGCGCCTGGCTTTACCCACTCAACTTTGACAAGGCCAACTGCCATAGTAATAAATAAGAGGATCATGCCGATAACACTGCCTGGAACGGAAGTGTCTGTGAACCTTTGTATAGTAACTCCGATCCCAAGTGCTCCCATGATGAGAAAAAGGGAAACGAGCAATTGGGTCAGTTGTAATAATCGATCTTTTATCATTTGGGCAGCATATAAAAACGACAAGTGCACCAGATGGTGCCCTTGATTAAGTAAGAAATTAAGAGGCTAAGCTCTCTACGTAACGATAAACAGATTTTAATAGTGCTATTTTCTTTTCGTCACTTTCATGTTCGTGAACTAAGTTTTCTAAATTCAGCATATACTCTTCGATTTGGCTTTCAAACACTTCACGGCAGTGCTGTGCCCAACGCCTTTGTTCTTGTTCATCGAGCGTACCAGGGAAGTTTCGAGCACGGTAACGGAACAACAGTGGTTTAATGCGTTTGTCATCGAATTCAATATCCAGAGCTGCCAGATTATTCGGGTCGGTCTCACGAATAATATCCATCGCTGCGCGATCCGCTGGAGAGAAGAAGCCATCGTACAGTTGAGTATCCACATCATCACTTTTTTCAAACTTGCGCTCAACAGAAAAAAGGCTGATCAGCTTTTCACGAATCTCTGGATGCTGACGTAACAAAGCCAAGTTGTTCAAACATTGTTGACGATCAATGCCAATGGACTCTGCGTTTTCAGCCGTCAGTGTTTTCGCTGGCGCCAGAATAGGGCACTTGTTGAGATGCACAAGCTTTACTGGCACAGGCAATAAATCACCGAGGTCTTCTCGCTTGGTGTATAACCTTTCATGCAGTTCTTCCGCAGAAAGCTCGAGAATTGGTTGCGGATCTTTCGCTAAATCAATAGTGATAACCGCGTTGTTGTTCGTCGGGTGCCAGGCTACAGGCACAATCCAACTGGTGTACTGACACTCGCGCCCCAACATGCCAGAAACGTGCATCAGAGGCGTCATATTCACGATATCAACCAGCTCATTCAGCTTACGCTTTTGACGCATCGAGAAGAAATACTCAAACAACTTAGGCTGAGCAGCTTTAACTTTCTTCGCCATCTCAATCGTTGCGATAACGTCCGCCATTGCATCGTGCGCATTGCTGTGTTCAATCCCATTTTTTACAGACAGATGTTCGAGCTTGAAGCTGGTAAACCCATCTTCATTTTCTGGCCACTCAACCCCTTCTGGTCGAAGGGCATGACAAGCGCGTAGAACATCAAGCAAATCCCAACGCGAATTGCCGTTCTGCCAACTCCACGCGTATGGATCTATAAAGTTGCGGTAACAGGTGTAACGCGTGACTTCATCATCAAAACGAATACTGTTGTAACCCAAACTCGTGGTGTTTGGCTTGGAAAGCTCGGCATGAATTTTGGCGATGAACTCAGGCTCAGGCAGACCTTCCTGAACGGCTTTCTGAGGAGTAATACCTGTAATTAAAGCAGCTTCAGGAGAAGGAAGATAATCAGCAGGTGGCTGGCAATACATAACTAAAGGCTCGCCGATGATATTGAAATTTTCATCTGTGCGAACACCAGCGAATTGACTCGGTCGATCTTTTGCAGGGTTTGTACCCCAAGTCTCGTAGTCAAAGAAGAAAAAAGTGGGCTGATTATCTTGGTGCATTCTGCTTACCGTTTACGGAACCGATAAGAGTATTAGACCATTCAATGCCTTAACTCGCAACGAAAGATGCAAGGTAAAGTTGTGAATATGAAAAAGCA
>JAAEZQ010000068.1 GCA_018222805.1 Vibrionaceae bacterium | reverse complement strand
ACACAATTGCACGTAAGCGACTGTACGAGATGAACGTAGTAATCTCTGATACTGCGGAATACGGTAACTACCTATTCGCAAACGTAGCAACACCACTACTACGTGAGAAGTTCATGCCTTCAGTAGGTACCGATGTTATCGGCAAAGGCTTAGGTGAAACTTCAAACCAAGTTGATAACGCAACACTTATCGCGGTGAATGAGAAGCTTCGCAACCACCCAGTTGAATACATCGGTGAAGAGCTACGCGGGTACATGACTGATATGAAGCGTATCGCGGTAGGCGGCTAATTTTCTTCCCTGTAGAGCTTAATTTCTTTGTTGGAAATACTCATTTGCTAGCGCAAACTCCGTGTTTCCTCCGCGATATTAAACTCTACAGCATTGAAAACGTTAAAAGAACTCCAGGCAGACTGGGGTCAATAAATACAAAACACAACATCTAATCAAAAGGCTTGGTCGCCGTTGACCAAGCCTTTTTTATTTGTGGCTCGTTTGTTTGCAGCATAAAAAAGGCTGGCACCTGAGTGTCAGCCTTTAAATATTATCGAAAGACGATGTTTATTTGTCTGCGAGCTTAGCTTCAAGCTCGGCCAGCTTCGCTTCCATCTCAGTTAGCTTCTGACGAGTACGAAGCAGAACCTGAGTCTGTACATCAAATTCTTCACGGCTTACAACATCAAGCTTGTTAAGCTGACCTTGAATCACTTGGCGAACTTTCTGATCAACATCCGCACCAAGCTCTTTCACTGGTGCTGGCATAGAGTCATGAATCTGCTTGGCGATTTGCTCTAGTTTCTTTGGATCAAACATAGTGGTTAAAACTCCTTTTGATTTGTGCTCATTTTAAGTAATTGATACGGGAAAGTCGCTAGTTGGAATGCAAAAAATCGAGATAGGTACGGCAAACGCAAGGCAATAAAAAAGGCCACCTAAGTGACCTTTTTATCTTGGTAGGGAATTAGTGGTTGTCCGCTAATCCTCGTTGTGCCGCTTTTGCTTCATCTACACGGGCCAACTTTTCCAGATCTTTGTCTTCAACAAACACTGGGAGTGGTTTGTGTTTTTCAGCTAAGTAGCTGTAGATGACAGGTAGTACGAATAGGGTAAACAGAGTACCAATCGCTAGACCTGCAACGATTACGATGCCGATACTAAAGCGCTGAGCAGCACCGGCACCAGTCGCGTACATCAGTGGGATTAGGCCCGCAATCATCGCTGCAGTTGTCATCAGAATAGGGCGCAGACGTACTTTCGCCGCTTCCATTACTGCTTCTGTTTTACCCAGATTGTTGTGCAACTGCTCTTCTTTCGCCACTTCACAGATCAAGATACCGTGCTTGGTGATAAGACCAACCAGAGTAATCAAACCGACCTGAGAGTAGATGTTCATCGATGCCGCACCCCAAGCAAGCGCAATCAATGCACCACAAATCGCAAGTGGTACAGACACCATGATAACCAGCGGATCTTTCACTGATTCAAACTGAATCGCCAGAACCAAGAAGATGATCGCCAATGCTAAACCAAATGTCGCGTATAACGCACTACCTTCAGTAACAAACTGACGAGCTTCACCCATGTAGTCATGGTTGTAGCCGCTTGGCAGTTTCGTTTCAGCGATGTTCTCAAACCAGTTAATCGCATCACCCATTGCCGTGCCCGGTGCAGGTACCGCACCTACCGTCGCTGAGTTCAGCTGGTTGAAGTGAGGTAGTGAGCGTGGTTCTGCAATCACATCGATGGTGATTAGGTTACTCAGTGGAACCGCATTACCATCCGCAGCACGTACGTAGTAGTTATTCATCGACTCTGGGTTTAGACGCCACTTACGCTCTACTTGAGGGATAACTTCATAAGATCGGCCATTAAGGTCGATACGGTTTACGTAGCCATCTGCCATCATGGTGCTTAACGTCACGCCAATGTCTTGCATGGTTACGCCATATGCGCCGGCTTTGTCTTTGTCGATGTTGATTTTCATCGTAGCCGAGTCGTAGTTCAGATCAAGATCCGAATAAACGAACATTGGGCTCGATTTCACTTCCGTCAATACGTCCGTCGCGATAGAGAATAAACTCTCAAATGCATTTGGTGTTGTCAGAACAAATTGAATTGGCAGACCGCTACCCGCACCTGGTAATTCAGGCATTTGGAAAGCCGTAACCGCCATTCCCGGAACGTCCGCAACCAATCCGCCTACACGTCCAGTAACGTCAGCTTGGCTTGCTTCTCTTTCACTCCAAGGCACCATAGAGGCGATACCGAACGCTTGGTGAGAGTTTGGTACACCTGAGAACACCTGTGCAAACTGAACTTCTGGCTGCTCAGACAGAATGCTGTTTACTTGGTTCATGGTGTTCTGGATAAAGTCTAAGTTCGAATTGGATGGAGCAGTACCCATCAATACAACCACGCCTTTATCTTCAGACGGAGCCAGTTCACTTGGGATGAACTTGAACAGCATTGGCAAGCTGGCAAATACAATCAACGCAAAACCAATCACCACTGGACGGTGTTGCATGACTGCACTCAACATTTTTGCGTATCGGCTGGTCATGCGCTCTAACACGCTATGCACTTTCTGCTCAAACTTGCTTGGTGCTTGGTGAGCTTTAAGCATTTTTGAACACATCATAGGTGATAGGGTCAGTGCCACAATACCCGATACAAATACCGCACCGGCCAGGGTTAACGCGAACTCTTTAAATAGCGAGCCCGTGATACCACCCATTAGCGCGATTGGCGCGTATACTGCACCCAACGTTAGTGTCATCGCGATAACCGGAACCGCAATTTCGCGCGTACCGATAATGGCCGCTCGGAATGGTGATTCACCAAGCTTGATATGTCGGTCAACGTTTTCTAGTACAACAATCGCATCATCTACCACCAGACCAATGGCGAGAACCATTGCCAGTAGCGTCATCAAGTTCCAGGAGAAACCCATTGATTGCATTACCATCGCCACACCGATCAAAGAGAGTGGGATAGTTACAATAGGAATCACTACGGCACGGAATGAACCAAGGAATATAGTGATAACAATCAGTACGATCACTGCAGCTTCAGCGATGGTTTTGATTACTTCGTTAATGGATTCGTTAATTGCGATAGTCGAATCATAAAGAACATTCATCTTGATCGTACTAGGCAAATTGCGCTCTAGCTGAGGTAATAGATCAAGTACGTCTGCGGCGATATTGATTGGGTTGGCACTTGGTGCAGCGTTAATCGCGGCAACCACTGCCTCCTGACCATTTGCACTGGCTCGATATGAGTCGTGACTTTTCTCTAGCGTCACTTTGGCAATATCGCTTAAGCGAGTGACATTGCCGTCGTCATTGCTAACAACAAGGTTTTTCAGCTCATCAACATTGGATACCTGTGTATCTGCACTACCGTTATAAAGTACAAACTCACCGATAGCCTGACCCGTTGCAGACTGATAGTTGTTGGCACTTAACACACCCATTACGTCAGTCGCGGTTAAGTTAAACGCTGCCATTTTTGCAGGGTCTAGCCAAACACGTAACGCGTATTTCATACCACCGTATAGGTCGACTTTCGACACACCATTAACGGTGAACAACTGCGGGTTGATTACACGTTCAAGGTAGTCGGTGATCTGACTTGAAGACAACTCGTCACTGGTAAAGCCGATATACAGTACCGCGGTTGTCGAACCTGTCGACATAGTTACGGTAGGGTCTTCGGCTTCTTTTGGTAGTTGAGAGCGAACCGAGTTGGTTTTTGCCAGAATGTCCGATAGTGCCGCATTCGGGTCAGTGTTCAACTTCATTTTTACAGTGATGGTGGATTTACCCAGCACCGATTGAGAAGTCATATAATCGATATTATCTGCCTGTGCGACCGCTTGCTCCAATGGCTGAGTAATAAAGCCCTGGATTAGGTCGGCACTGGCACCGTAGTAACTGGTCGAAACCGTTACTTCCGTATTCGTCATTTCAGGGTATTCACGGACCTGCATTTTGAAGATTGCTTGCAAACCAAGCAATGCGATCAAAAAGCTGATCGATACCGCTAAAACTGGACGTTTAATAAAAACATCAGTAAAGCGCATGAAGCCTCCGATTACAGCATTGGTGTTTCAGTTGGTGGAGTCGTTGCATCGCTTTCTACGACACGGACTTTCGCGTGGTTACTCAGACGAATCTGACCTGAGGTCACCACCACATCACCTGGCTTAACGCCTTCAAGAATGTGTACGATGTCTTTTGTACGCTCACCCACTTTAACTACTTGCTGTGTTACACGCTTTTCACCATCTTCTTCCGATACGATGTAAATGCTGTCACCGTAGAGTGTGTAAGTAATGGCGGTTTGTGGCAGAGTCACCTGGTTTTCAAGTTTAGGTAGGATGATATTCGCTCGAGCGAACATGCCACTACGTAATTTGCCGTCGTTGTTTGGGATATCTGCTTGTACCTGGATCAGGCCACTCTGTACATTAACCGCTGGTTCAATGGCTGTAATTGAACCTTTGAAGGCGATTTCTGGGTATGCATCGACAAAAATATCGACAGCTTGGCTGATGTGGATACGAGAAATATCGGTCTGCGGCACCGTGAAACGTAGACGCATAACGCTGGTGTCTTCAAGACGTACGATATCCGTACCCGCTTGAAGGTATTGACCTAGGTAAACATTACGAATACCAACCACGCCTGAGAACGGTGCTTTGATTTCACGACGGTCGATCGAGGCTTTCAAGCTCTCGATGTCAGCACTAAGAGAAAAGTAATTCGCTTCTGCTTCATCATAAGACTCTTTAGAAATAGAGCCTTTTTTGTAAAGGCCTTGGTAACGCTTGTACTTTGCTTCAGCGGCTGGCAGCTTCGCTTGTGCACTTTTTAGGTTGGCTTTCTCAACTGCTGAATCAAGAAGCACCAAATCTTGGCCTTCTTTCACTTGAGTTCCAGATTCAAAAGCGATTTGGTCAATGACGCCACTCGTTTCGTTCGCTACTGTCACCCCTTGGTTCGGCTCGATAAAACCAATCGCCTCAATAACCGGTACCCAATCAACTGACTGTACTTCAGTTACGGTGACCGGGAACTCTGGCTCCGGGCGATTCGCCATATATTCAGCAATCTTCTGTTGCTTGAATAAGTTGAAACCTATCACACTGCCGAACAGCAATACTGCGATAAGTAACATAAAGAAAGTCCACTTTTTCATTCTGATCAGAACTCCAATTAGTGTTGAATGATTGCGTCCCAACTGGCTTCAATTGCGGCTTCTATGGCTGCTTCGTCCAGTTGATAAAGCCCCAGGGCATGATGTCGTGCGAGTGCAACTGTCGCCTCGAAACTCAGTCCCGAAAGGATCATATTATCGAGTGGCTTAAACACTCCTTGCTCTTTACCTTGGTCAAATAGTCGGTCTACCTGATCAAACATTTTACGCTCAAGTTCCATCGTTACTCTATTGCTTGCATAAGGTAGGGATTGATATTGAACTCTATTGTTCAACGCGTCCACATTTGAGCCAGCTAAACACCAGATGTTAAGCCACATTTTCGTATAACGTTCTTTTAAAGGCATATCGTCGCTCACGCCGGCTTGAACTTCTATTGCAACGCGCTTTGCTACGTTTAATCTGACTTCGTCTAAAAGGTGGTTCTTATCTGAAAAGTAACGATAGATAGTGCCCGCCGCCACACCCGCTTCTTTGGCGAGTTTTTGCATCGAAAACCCCTGAAAACCCAGCTCAGCAATCAGTTTTTCCGCCGCACAAAGAATCTGAGTTTTTTTATCTAAAGTTGTATTACTCAACATAGTTCCACTTCTAGTGAATGAACGTTCATTCATTATAGACTTAAAGCTATACGGGTGTGCAATAAAAAAATATTAATTTTTTACTTTGTTATAAATGGAGTTAATCAACACGAACAAACTGTGGGCTGATAAACGTGGTAATCGTGCATACTCACCATTATCATAGGCGCCACGTTTATTGCCCGCTGAGAAATTCTATGAAGCTGAACCCTAGTCAAGATGAAGCCGTAAAGTACGTATCTGGTCCATGTCTGGTGCTGGCAGGTGCTGGCTCGGGTAAAACTCGTGTTATCACCAATAAAATTGCTTATTTGGTTCAGCAATGTGGCTACAAAGCGCGAAATATTGCTGCGGTAACGTTTACCAATAAAGCCGCACGAGAAATGAAAGAGCGGGTGGGTCAGACGTTAGGTAAAGCCGAGTCTAAAGGTTTGATGGTGTCGACCTTCCATACCTTGGGTTTGAACATTATTAAGCGCGAGTACAAGCAGCTTGGCTTAAAAGCAGGCTTCTCCTTGTTTGATGATCAAGACCAACTCGCGTTACTAAAAGAGCTAACGGAAAAGCAGCTCGACGGCGATAAAGATCTGCTGCGTCAGCTAATGAGTTCAATCTCTAACTGGAAGAACGATATGCTGACCCCAGAGCAGGTTAAGGCTAAGGCGAAAGGTGAGCAACAGCAGTTGTTTGCCTTCTGCTTCGACATGTACCAGAAGCAGATGAAAGCGTACAACGCGCTCGATTTCGATGATTTGATTCTGATGCCAGTACTGTTATTACGTAATAATGAAGACGTGCGTCAGCGTTGGCAGAGCCGCATCCGCTACCTGCTGGTGGACGAATACCAAGATACCAATACCAGCCAATACGAGCTGGTAAAACTCATTGTTGGTGAGCGTGGCCGTCTGACCGTAGTAGGGGATGACGACCAGTCTATCTATTCATGGCGCGGTGCGAAGCCGCAGAACTTGGTGCTGCTGGGTGAGGACTACCCGAACTTGCGTCTGATAAAACTAGAGCAAAACTATCGTTCTACCAGTCGTATTCTTCGCGCTGCCAATATACTCATCGCAAATAACCCGCACGTATATGAGAAGACGCTATTTTCTGAGATCCCAGATGGTGAAAAGCTCAAAGTGCTGTTGGCGAAAAATGAAGAGCATGAA
This sequence comes from Vibrionaceae bacterium, assembly GCA_018222805.1. Taxonomy (GTDB): domain Bacteria; phylum Pseudomonadota; class Gammaproteobacteria; order Enterobacterales; family Vibrionaceae; genus Vibrio. The sequence continues at coordinate 1,359 of JAAEZQ010000068.1, read as the reverse complement.
GCGGAACGCGTTACGGGTGAACTGATCGCACACAAGTTCCTCAATCGCACGGAATACCGTGACTACTCGATTTTGTATCGTGGTAACCATCAATCCCGTTTAATTGAAAAGTCGCTGATGCAAAACCGCGTGCCATACAAAATATCGGGTGGCACCTCTTTCTTTGCTCGTGCAGAGATTAAAGACATCATGGCGTATCTGCGAGTACTGGTGAACCCAGACGATGACAATGCCTTTCTTCGTATCGTAAACACGCCTCGACGTGAAATTGGTCCAGTAACGTTAGAAAAACTGGGCAGTTACGCCAATATGCGTGGCAAAAGCCTGTTTGAAGCCAGCTTTGAAATGGGGCTTGAGCAACATTTAACAGGACGCGGATTGGAAAACTTACAACGTTTCACATCTTGGTTGGTGAAGATTGCAGACCAAGCGGAGCGTGGTGATACGGTTGAAGCGGTGCGCTCATTGGTACGTGACATTAACTATGAAGACTGGTTATACGAAACCTCAACGAGCCCGAAAGCGGCTGAGATGCGCATGAAAAACGTGTCTGATCTTTACTCTTGGATCGTTTCTGACCTAGAAGGTGATAATTACGATCAAGAAGAGAAGACGTTAAAAGAGGTTGTTCAGCGTCTGACTTTACGTGACATGATGGAGCGCGGGGAAGAGGACGAAGACAGCGATGCGGTACAATTGATGACATTGCATGCCTCAAAAGGTCTGGAGTTCCCGTACGTTTATCTGATTGGTTCAGAAGAAGGCATTTTGCCGCATCAAAGCAGTATCGATGAAGACAACGTAGAAGAAGAGCGTCGTCTGATGTACGTGGGGATTACTCGTGCTCAGCGCGAGCTGACTTTTACGATGTGTAAAGAGCGTCGCCAGTATGGCGAGCTAATCAAGCCGACACAAAGTCGTTTTCTTGATGAATTGCCTTTTGATGATGTGGAATGGGAAGTAAACAAAAAGCCTGTCTCCCAAGAGGAAAGAATGGCTAAAGGTCAGGCTCATATTGCTAATTTACGCTCGATGTTTAAGAAGTAACATCATCTCAACCAGATCAAAAAGCAAATAAAAAGGCTTGCCACTTGGCAAGCCTTTCTCTTTTAAAGCTTTGACTAAAGACGAATTATAGACCTGCAATCATATGATCGATAGCTGCCGTGATCTCGTCGTCAGAACAGTCCATACACGTACCTTTTGCTGGCATCGCGTTGAAGCCTTCAAGCGCATGCTTAACTAGTACATCTTTACCTTGAGCGATACGAGGCGCCCAATCGTCAGCATTGCCAGTCTTTGGCGCACCGTTTACACCAGATGCGTGACAAGCAATACAAAAAGTACCGTAAACTGTTG
>JAAEZQ010000023.1 GCA_018222805.1 Vibrionaceae bacterium | reverse complement strand
CCAAGCTTTAGCAAATTGCTCTGCCATGACATACCTACCTTTTTAGTAGAAAAAAATACGTACTGCTTCGCCGTTGAGCCAGCTATCCCCAGTAAAATAGGGGAACAGTACACTCTTATGAATAACAATATTTATAGTCTTAAAGTCACAATTTTGGGTCACAAAACTATAAATATTGTCACTGCTTAAAACGTCTACCTTTTGAAACAACAATTGCAGGTTAAACTAAAATTTTTTTGTAAACCTTAAACTAAATCAATAAATGCTCAACTTTTCGGATAAAAATGGGGTAGCGACAAGCGCTACCCACACATTTTTTTAAGCGTTAAGGATTATAGCCAAGCTTTTAATCCATATTGAGCTTCTAGCATACCAACTGCTAGCATAGCAACCAAACAGATAATAAACACAGTCACAGGAATAATAATCTTATCCATGAATGACAAGCGTGATGCACGCTCTTTATCACCGATCAGGCCATTGTTATCTAAGAACATAGTTAATGCCCAAGCTAGTACTGGGTTAGCAACAATCGATGCAAAGATACAGATACCAGCTGCTTGTGAATCTTTCGTGTCACGAACCATTTGCATACCTGCTTCAAGTAGAGGAAGAGATACACCAACTAGTAGAGCAACGCGCATTACAGGTGGCCATACCGCCACATCCATTGGGAAGCCAAGAATCGCTACCGTCATAACGATTAGACCAAGAAGAATAGCACCAGCTGGAATCGGACGTTTCGCGATCGCTGCCGGGATCATGTAAGTACCCCAAGATGAAGTGATGTTACCACCACCGACTGCAGTACCAACCATTTGACGGAAAGAACACATCGTCATAGTGTCATCCACGTCCATCAGTACTTTTTCTGTCTTACGAGGGTAGTTCATTTCTTGGAAGATACGGTGACCAAGGAAGTCTGGTGACCACATTGCAACAGCAAGAATAGCGAATGGCAGAGAAGCGATGAAGTGTTCTGCATTTGGCAGACCTAGCATCCAACCTTCTTCTGTGCTACCCCACCAGTAAACAGGGTTTAGGTTAGGCAGGCCCATCTCTGTTTCGAATTTAATATCGAAGCCAGCACCAAGAACCAAAGCAATTGCCAGACCTGTAAACGCACAAACAGGGATTGCCAACCAGCGTTTATTGATTTTTGCAAGGTAAGCATAAATCGCAACAGTGATACCAAGCACGACAAAGCCAACGTAGCCCATGCTGCCAGCAACCACATCTGCTGACTCCAGGCCTGTCGCCCAAGATTGAATAGAGTTGATTTGACTGATTGTGCCCGTCAAGCCCAAGAAAATAAGCAATCCACCGGCTGTACCTTCAGAAGTGAGGTTGACGAGTTTTGAGCCGCCTTTAAAAAAGGAGAGTAGAAGGCCAAAGATACCGATTAAGATGGCGAGTGCGAGAGGGTGTGCACCTGCAAGCGCAATAGTACCGATCAATGGAATCATCGGACCATGGTTACCAGCTAGGTTAGCTTTAGGATTAAAGACGCCCGAGGCCAAGACACAGAAAAGGAGTGCAGGGATAAGCATTTCTACACGAGCGACTTCGATAGCAAACTCTTTAGTTAAATGCACATGATCCCAGGCTTGGGTTAAACCTTCAGCCCAAGACATCATTACCGCAGAGTACATTGCAATAATGCCTATAGTACCCGCAATCGCAGGAACAAAATCTTCAAGCTCGAAACGGAAATCACGACCCGGCAAGTTTAAGCCAAAACGACGTGGCTTCATGATTTGCAGTTCGTGGTCTAGATAGTCTGAACGGCTTTCGAATTCAGATGCTGGACGATGAAGCTCACGGTAGCTTTTGGTCTCGATATCTGAATCAGAGTGCACTTTATTCACTGCGTCTGACATAGATTCCTCATATATTTTAAAGTTATGAATTCTTAACTAAGTTGCGCTGTTCCGCGTTAAGCGGTGCGCTCTATGCTAGCTATTATTAGATTTGTTGCACGTTAACCTTGCGCCTAAGCATAGCTAATAACTTGTTGTGTTGAGGCACAAAATTTTCCTCAAATGGTGGCTGGAGTCTAACAAGATAGCCATTTCGGGTGATTGATTTAGATCACTTTAAATAATCGATGTGAAATAAAACTACAAAATGTGTCGGTTCTACGCATGATGGGGCTAATTAAGACGTAATTTCATTACACAAGTTGCATAAAACTAGAAATTGCCGAGACGATATAACACTAGTGGCACGTAAAATATAGTCATTCATCAAGTGGATATAAAGCTGGCTTTAATCTTGCTTAAACCGGGAAAGAAGACGTTTTTGGCTAATCATTGCCGCTCAGTTTAGGAAGAAATCATGAAACAGCTTAAAATACTGCCGTTAGTGGCAATCATTTCGGGATTTATGGTCGGATGTGGTGGCGGTGGTGGCGGCGGTGGTACTGCGCCTAAAACTGCATTTACTTTTAAGTTCGCAGTTCCAGCAACCCTCACAGAGAGTGATGCTATTACTAGAGGTTGTACTATTTACGATCGTCAGACGGTTCAAAACGGTGACAAAACTGTTTTGACTTACAGTGCTGCGACGAAAGAGCAGGTAACAAACTATGTATTAGGCTACTACTCTGATTCCGATGGAAAGCTCTCGGGTGACATAATTAAGCCAACAAATGATAGTTTCCAATTCAATTTGGAAGATATTCCGGATGATGGTTTCATTACTTTTCAAGCGATTGAATTTAATGGGCGAGAAATTCGAGTTAACACTTTCTCCAAAGGTTTTTTACAAGATAAAAAGCTTCGTACTACAACCTTTGCATTAAATCGTGATTCTCTGAATAAGTGTTTTACTGGTAATAATTTAGAAGGTTTCGCATTTAAGAATCTAGAATATAGAAACGCAGTATCAGGCGGTGGTGATTACAATTTTGTCTCACAAACTGACACGTTTGTTTCTCCAAATTCAGATATGTTGCCAACAGAACAACTACCAGGTATTACAGGTGAACCGACAGCATTGTTCCAGTATGCTTCCGGCTCAAATAATAAATCCCTTTACCAGTACGGCATTGGGTCATGGAGTTCTGGTGAGATCCCACTGGTAGTTACTGATAACACTTCAAACATTTTTTCGTCTTCAAGTTATAATTATGACTCTTTACATATTGGCTTTGTAGCAAATGGATACGTATACGATGCACTGGAGCTAGATAAGTCTATCGGAGAGTACAATCGCCCTAGTACACCGAATAAAGAAACTTGGGTGTATTTGGCAAGAGCTCAAAGTGCAACTAATGGCTGGGATTCTCTGCTCAATGAAACTATTTCTTCAAGCTGGGATATTGATGTCGATCCTAGTTCATATTTGAATATTGATAACCTGCCAAATGCTAAGCCAAGTTTATTAAAGCAAGGAAATCGCGAGTCTGTTATTGATTTAGATATGGGCTTAACTTCTTCAACAGAAGGGTTTAGTCGAGTCGCGTATTTCTCTGCTTCTAGTGACTACAAAGTAACACATCGTATTTTCAGCAAGAGTGCTTCCGATTTTATCGTTGTGCCAGAACTGTACTACTACAACTTCCCATCTTCTGCTGTTAATGAGTTGAAGGCATCTACTTCAGATAGTTTTAATCGTACAGTGGTTGTTCTTGGAGATGTAGCCTCAATTGACTCTAAAACGTTTATGAGCTTCTTCTCAAATGGTGCGGCTTCAGAGCCTGAGCTAGATGCAGACCTAGATGGTGTTTTGACATCTGAAAAGCAAGGACTAGAAAATGAAGTCGTTTTACGAAGCTCAAACTCTTTGGTCGTAACACGTTTCAATTAAATCATCTCGAAGTAAGTGTCAATTAACACTTTTGTAAATTTATTTAGCCCCTCAAGGCAGGGGCTTTTTTATACATAATATTCAAGAAACAAAGCATATAGTGCTAAAAACTGCATAATAATTTGGCTGTACCATCTAACTATTCGATTTATTTAGGTTAATCATTTGTTGCAACTTTTGAGCCGGGGTGCTAATTTGTTCCGAATTAGATAGGGCGGAGTCCCTTACAGCAGTGGAAAAAAACACAGGGAGTAAAGCGCATGAATGATGTACCAGCGCTAGATATAAAAGACCTGCACAAAACATTTGGACAAAATGAAGTCCTTAAGGGAATTTCTCTTTCCGCACATAAAGGGGATGTTATTTCTATCATTGGCTCTTCCGGTTCCGGTAAGAGTACTTTTCTCAGATGTATCAACCTATTAGAGACACCAACCGCTGGCGAGATTTGGGTAAACGGTGAGCTTATTCAAATGAAGAATAATCGAGCTGGGGAATCTGTACCTGCTAATGAAAAGCAAGTGCAGCGTATTCGTTCTCGTCTTGCGATGGTATTCCAAGGTTTTAACCTGTGGTCTCACCTCACCGTTTTAGAGAATGTCATCGAAGCGCCTGTTCACGTATTGGGTGTGCCTAAAGCTGAAGCCATTGAAAAAGCAGAGGTACTGCTTAAAAAAGTTGGCCTGTACGAGCGTAAGGATTATTACCCAGGGCATTTGTCTGGTGGTCAGCAACAGCGTGCCGCGATTGCTCGCGCGTTGGCTGTTGATCCAGAAGTGATGCTGTTTGATGAGCCAACATCTGCGCTTGACCCAGAGTTAGTTGGAGAAGTCTTAGGGGTAATGAGAGACTTGGCAGAAGAAGGTCGAACAATGTTGGTAGTGACTCACGAAATGGCGTTTGCTCGAGATGTATCGAACCATGTGATGTTCCTTCACCAAGGACTGGTCGAAGAGCAGGGCGATCCTGCCAAGTTATTTACCAATCCGGATTCACCGCGCTTACAGCAGTTTATTTCATCGATTTACTAAGGATTCTTTGGGAGGCAGCTTTTTGCCTCCTACGCAAACACAACAAACAAAATCAAATAAAATGGAAATCACAGGAGTACGGAAATGAAAAAGTGGTTATTAGCAGCAACACTTGCTGCAACGGCAGTCTCTGGCGCCGTTCAAGCGAAAGAATGGAAAACGGTTCGCTTTGGTGTTGAAGGTGCATACCCTCCGTTTAGCTGGACTGAAACTGATGGCTCTTTAAAAGGCTTTGACGTCGATATGGCAAACGCACTTTGTGAAGAAATGCAAGTGAAGTGTCAAATCGTTGCTCAAGACTGGGATGGCATCATTCCTTCTCTATTAGCACGTAAATACGATGCAATCATCGCGGCAATGTCTATTACAGAAGAGCGTAAGAAGAAAGTTGACTTCACTGGTAAATACGCACTTATCCCTAACAAGTTCATCGCGAAGAAAGGCGCTAATCTAGATTTTGACAACCTAGATGGTAAGAAAATAGCGGTACAACGTGCAACCACGCACGATAAATACCTGACAGACAACTACGGTGACAAAGTTGAGATCGTACGTTACGGCTCATTTGATGAAGCTTATCTAGATCTTGCTAACGGTCGTGTTGTTGCGGTACTTGGTGATGCTTCAGCACTAGAAGAAGGTGTACTGAATAAAGCGGGTGGCGATGCGTACGAATTCGTTGGTCCATCACTCACTAACCCTGAATGGTTTGGTGAAGGTTTTGGTATTGCTGTTCGCAAGCAAGATAAAGATCTGACGCAGAAACTAGACGCTGCGATTTTGTCACTGCGTGATAAAGGTGTTTATCAAAAACTTGCTGGTAAATACTTCAACTACGATGTGTACGGCGAATAAGTCGTAATTAAGCGACCGTTGGCCTGTTCCTAGAAGTAGTCAACGGTCGATTTTTTGAGTTTAGGGATTAGGAACTCACCTATGCTGGATTTACAAGGATACGAAGCTTCCATCTTTAAAGGAGCTTTAGTAACTATTGAAGTTGCAGTGCTTTCTCTGCTACTTGCAGTGATATTGGGCATGCTTGGCGCTTTAGCTAAGTTATCACCTTATAAATGGGCTAGAGCCATTGCCACTCTCTACACCACCATTATTCGTGGTATCCCAGACCTGGTTCTGATGATGCTGATTTTCTTTGGTGGTCAAATACTTTTGAACAACAGTCTTTATTCTATCAATGAAACACTAAATGAGTGGTTTACCTCGAGTGACCCAAATCATGAGTGGACATCTTATTTACCAGATTATATCGATGTTAGTCCTTTTATTGCTGGAGTATTGACCATTGGTTTTATTTTCGGTGCATACATGGCGGAAACGTTTCGTGGAGCGATTATGGCCGTTGACCGAGGTGAACTAGAGGCTGCGAAAGCTTATGGCATGAACGCCGTTTTATCATTCAGAAGAATTCTTTTGCCTCAGATGATTCGCCATGCTTTACCAGGCTTTGGTAATAACTGGTTAGTTCTGCTTAAAACGACGGCACTGGTCTCTATTATTGGTCTTGATGATATGGTGAGAATGAGCTCATTGGCAGCAGGTTCGACAAAAATGCCATTTACGTTCTACATGGCTGTTGCCATCATCTTTCTCTTCTTTACCAGTGTTTCTACAGGTTTACTTAAACTTGTTGAACGCAAGTTCAGTATTCATGCGAGGTAAGTTATGGACTTTTCACTGATTATTGAAAGTTTCCCGATTTACCTGAGTGGACTTTGGACGACAGTTTGGCTGGTAGGCATTGCGCTTATCACCGGGTTGTGTGTGTCCATTCCAATGGCAGTTGCAAGAAACAGTAAAAACTACGCTTTGAGCATGCCGTCATGGGCGTTTATTTACTTTTTCCGTGGTACACCGTTATTGGTACAGCTATATCTCATTTACTACGGTATGGACCAATTCTTCCCGGTAAAAGGTACACTTTGGGAAAATGCTTGGTTTTGTGCTCTGGTTGCCTTTGTATTGAATACTTCAGCTTACACTGCGGAGATTATTCGAGGTGCAATCAATGGATTACCAAAGGGTGAAGTAGAAGCGGCTAAAGCGTACGGGATGAGTAAATTTAAGACTTACCGCCGAATCATTTTGCCGAGTGCATTACGAAGAGCATTACCAGTATATTCCAATGAGGTCATCTTCATGCTGCACGGTAGTGCTGTAGCGGGCATTGTGACTATCATGGATCTAACCGGTGCCGCACGTTTGGTTAACTCACGTTACTACGCTCCATTCGAGTCGTTCTTAACAGCGGGTTTATTCTACATGTTACTGACGTTTATCATCCTGTGGTGTTTTAAACATGCGGAAAAACGATTATTGGCATATTCTCGACCGCTAAGCTAAAACCAATAGCAGTATCAAATAAAAAGAGCGCATTAATGCGCTCTTTTTATTTATGTTAGAGGGGCTTACTTGAACGTTGACCAGATAGGGGCGTGGTCAGATGGCTTCTCAATGCCACGTAGTTCATAGTCGATACCTGATTCGATACATTTCTGCGCCAGCGAAGGAGTCGCTAAGATCACATCGATTCGTAGGCCACGGTTATCATCAAAACCGCGAGAACGGTAGTCAAACCACGAAAAGCGATCATTAACTTCTGGGTAAAGTTTACGGAAGGTATCTTCAAAGCCCCAGTCTAATAAAATTTTCAACCATTCTCGCTCTTCTGGCTGGAACGAACATTTGCCCGTTTTTAGCCAGCGTTTACGATTTGGTTCGCCAATACCAATGTCGTCATCAATCGGGCTAATGTTAATGTCACCCATGACAATCAATTGTTCATCGTTACTATGATGATCATTCAAGTAGGTCATCAGATCTTTATAGAATTGGCGCTTATAAGGGAACTTGGTTTCGTGACTGATGTTATCCCCTTGAGGGAAGTAGCCATTGAGTACTGTGACCTTTTCACCATTTTCATCTTCAAAAGTCGCCATGATCATGCGCTTTTGATGCTCTTCGTTATCAGTTGGAAAACCTTTCTGCACACTGAGAGGCTCTTGCTTACAGAGCATCGCTACACCGTAATGAGCTTTTTGACCATGAAAATACACTTTGTAACCCATGGCTTCGACATCTGCAATTGGAAACGCTTCATCGTGGACTTTGATTTCTTGAAGCCCGATAACATCTGGCTGGTGTTTATCGATGAGCGCCTGGAGTTGGTGCAGTCTCGCACGGAGTCCATTGATGTTAAAGCTGATTACTTTCATTTTTTATCCTTCTCAAAGGGCTTATTTTCGAGTCATGGTAGCATTGCTTAAACGTGATGAAAATGATTCTCAAAATATTGCAAAAACAGGTTTGAAAACGAAGGCGGAAGAAAAATTATTGTTTTTCTTTTAGTTTGTTCTCTAAATCCGTTTGTACTATTTTCAACGCACTTAGCGCGAGTTCAGGATCAATGCCGTTTGATTCGAATAGGTAAATAAGATCGACGGCCAGCTTTACGTCGTCAGGAGCATCGTCAAGAGAAGAGGTTGGTTGGTCAGACATTACTGATGTTTTTCCCTGTGAGTGATTTGGTTTTCGAGCTTAACTAAGGCGGCTTCGCAGCGTTCCAGCCGTTGTTCTGTCGCGAGTAAGACCTTCTGCGCTTCGGCACGCATAAAACTCGGAGCTGTTGCTACGGCTCTTTCTTTTTCAAGTACCATTTCTCGTAAGCGGCGAGCCCACTCTTGATGCTGAGCAAGCTCTTGATACAGCACATTGATTGGCTTTCGAAAATGGCTGCTGTGTTTAATTTCGTTTTTACGGATTTTGGTGGTTGAGATTTCCCGCTGGATGGCGGAAATCTGTGCCACCAAACGTTCGGTAAGGTATTCAGCGCGTAGGGCGGTTAACTTTCCTTCGTTTTGCTCTCGAACAATAGCACTCAGTGTCGACTTGGCTTCTTTGACACATGGTGTGAGTAATCGAGAACGACAGCTAAACAGACGTTCGTCAAAAAGCGAGACATGATGCTCGCCTCTTTGACGATCAAGCATGGCAGCTTGCTTTGCCATCTGCTCTAAATGTGCTGAAAGTTGATCGATGTTCATGTTAAACCTACGAACCAGGCGTCATAAGCCAATTTGATAGCGAGTATACTCACGACAGTAACGAATACCGGGCGAATGAATTTAGCGCCAAAGTGAATCGCGGAGTGAGCGCCGACAAAAGCACCTGCCATTAAGCATAGCCCCATCGTTAAGCCTAGTACCCAGTTGATATGCCCCAATACCGCAAAAGTAATGAGAGAAGTAAAGTTACTGGTAAAGTTCATCGCTTTTGCAAGGCCAGAAGCGAGTAAAATGTTCAGCCGATAGAGTGCCATGGAGCTTACCGTCCAGAATGCACCTGTGCCCGGACCTGCTAGCCCATCGTAGAAGCCAAGTGATAAGCCTTGTGCATATTGCTTTTTATGTAGCTTTGGACATGGCTCTGGTATCGGACTTTGGTGCGTTGCTTTCGGCGTTTTATGAAAAACGGTATAAAGCGCTGCTGCCAAAATGATAAGAGGTAATACTTTTTCTAACCACTCAGTACTGATAGCGTCGACAAACAGCGTACCAAGTGTGGCACCTACTAGAGTAGCAATGAAGGCTCTTCCCCAGCTTCTTGGGAGGAATAAACGTTTTTTGTAGTAGGTGAAAGCTGCCGTCGAAGAAGCAAAGGTCGCGGCGAGTTTGTTTGTCCCCAAAGCGATATGGGGAGGAAGCCCCAAAGATAATAACGTTGGGACCGTTAGCATACCACCGCCACCAGCAACGGCATCGATGAATCCAGCAACAAAAGCGACAAGCGCCAACACCAGCAACATGCCTGGCTCAATCATTTCCATAAATGGCTTTTCTTCTAATATTCTATTTTACGTTTAAATGGCGGCAGCGAGTCGATTAAGGCTTGCCCATATCGCTTTGTGACAAGGCGTCTATCTAGAATGGTCACTCTACCAGAATCCCGTTCTTTTCGCAGTAACCGACCTACGCCTTGGATCAGCTTTTTACTGGCGTCTGGCACGGTGATCTGCATAAATGGATTTCCACCATTCTTTTCGATGTATTCGGAGTGAGCCTGTTCTACAGGAGAAGTCGGAACACCAAATGGTATTTTGGTAATGACTAAGTTCTCAAGCAACTCTCCGGGCAAATCAAGTCCTTCGGAAAAACTTCCTGTACCAAACAGAACGCTGGTTTTGTTTGTTTCTATTAGCTTTTTATGTTTTTTTAGAATTTCTTGACGAGAACTTTCCCCTTGTACTTGCAACGCCCAGCCTCGCTTAACGAAGTCTGTAGACAATGCCTCAGCGACTTGGTTCATTTGCCAGTAAGAAGAGAATAATACTAAGTTGGCTTTGTTGTCTTGCAAGTATTTAGGCAAAATCTCGATAAGATATTCAGTAAACTGCGGCGCAGGCGGTTCATACTTCATCGCAGGTATAAGTAACTCAGCCTGGTTCTGATAATCAAATGGAGAAGCTAGCGCTAAAAACTGAGTACCAGACTCTGGTTTACCATCAAGGCCAGCTTGATGACAAAAGTAATGGAACGAATTTAGTGCTCTAATCGTTGCCGATACCAATACTGCACCAATACAGCGGCTCCATATTTGTTGATCAAGCTGCCAGCCAACTTCTAGTGGGGAAACACTGACGATAAAGTCTCCTTCACGATCTGGATGTTTTTGTAACCATCTAGCCAGAGGTGCGCCCTTTTCGCGTGTAGGCTCTGCCATAAGGTGCCAGACTTGGGCAAGATTTTCTAAGCGCTGAATATAAAACCCTAATTCTGCTAAAGCAGGCTCAGCTAATCTGGTCGAAAGTTCCCCATCTTTTACACGCTCCGCAATAAGATCGGCGATTTTCGCGACACTTTGATTGGCTTTCTTGCTTGCTTGTTTCAGCTCTTTAGATTGATTTTCTAGCCAAGATGGAAGCTCACCGTGTTCAAAACGATATATGCCTTCTTCAAAGTGTGCAGGGTCGAACTGTTTAGTTAATTGACTAAGTTCAGGTATCAACGTTTGTATCGACTCCTGTAGATCGTTACGGAAGCGGGCAACACGTTTTTCATCGGCTAATGATGAAAATTTACTGATGGATTGATTGAGCTTTTCTAACCACGCTGCAGCACCTTTTAAACTCGCTGATGCAGATGCATGATCGCGGGCCACATGCGGTAAATGGTGTGCTTCGTCGAACACATAAATCGTGTTTTCTGGCTCAGGTAAAATTACCCCGCCTCCTAAGTCGGCATCGGCCATGACCAAAGAGTGATTTGCGATTATTACATCATTTTTATCCAGTTCTGAACGCGCTTTCTGGAATGGGCATCCTCGATGTCCAGGTAGGCTGTTATTACAACTGTGTTTGTCACTTACAATCAGTTGCCATAGTTGGTCATCGATAGGCTTTGGCCAAGAGTCGCGGTCGCCATCCCATTTCCCTTGAGCAAGTGAGCGATACATCGTCTCCAACAGATCAATGTCTTTCTTCTTAGGTTTGCTTTCAAACATCGCCAACTGACCGCCATCAACACCGCTCGCAGTCGCAAGTTTTTCGGCGCAGCAATAACGTTGACGACCTTTGGCCAGGATAAATGAAAACTCTTTATCCGTAAGGCGACGATATAAAGGTAAATCCTTGTTAATAAGCTGCTCTTGTAAGGCGACAGTGGCAGTAGATATCACTACTTTACGATTGTTGTGAACGGCGACTGGAATTGCAGCCATCAGATAGGAGAGTGACTTACCAATTCCAGTTCCTGCTTCAGCGACCAGTATGCGGTTTGATTTGTGATATTGACCACAAAGTGTTTTGGCTATTTCAGCGACGAGATAGTTTTGAGCTCTTCTGGGAACAAAGTTATCAAGCTGAGCTTGTAGGTTCTGATAGCTATGGCGAATTGATTTTTGAATGTTACTGGTCAGCATACGGGCCTCAAATGCGTTGGAGGCGAATAGTAGCACAGTTCACTAGCTGTAAAGTAGTTCACAAAATGGAATGCTTTTGTTCGGAATATGGATCTTCTTCACAAAAAAAGATTGAACCTTATCTAAATGAAATCAAGTTCATTACTAATTATATATAAAATGCCACAATATTTTATTATAAAGAATTATATTCTGGTTTGTGGTCTGGTTATAAGAAAATTTTGGTGTTTGTATCTATGATTGGTGGTTGCGTGATTGTTAAAAAATTAAGTTTATTGTTTAGATGTTAATCTAAAAAATGAGGCGTAAAATTTCAAGGTGTTGTTAAGTAAGGTTTTTTTTGTTTTTTTACATTTGAGTTTAGAAAATTTGACAGGCAGAATAATCTTTTGCACTCTAGAGCGCAGATTTTGGGAAAGCATTGCGTAACAACTAGTTAACGCAAGCGCTCAAAGATATAAAAAAGGGAACCGGAAAAGGATATCCCAAACTAAGAAAAGGCAGTGGATTAATTATGAAAAAGACTCTTTTAGCATTAGCAGTTGCAACTGTATCTACTTCTGCACTTGCTGCAGGCAACATCTACGATGACGGTACTACTTCATTCAACGTTAAAGGTGAGATCGATACTTACCTAAGTGCTGCTGAAACAACAGTAACTAGCGCTGGTGTAGCTACAGAATCTGACTCTGATCTAGACGTAGACCTATGGGCTAAAATCCAGATCGATGCAACACACAAGCTAAACGATAGCGTAACTGCATTCGGTTCTTTCGAAATCGAAAACGGCAACGGTTTTAACGGTTGGGAAGGCAAGTTGGATGACGATCATTCAGTGAAAACTGATGACCTTTACATCGGCTTCAGCGTTGGTGAAAACTTCGGTATCGCTGCAGGTGAAATCGGTGATTTCGGTGATTCTCTAGATGCAATCACAATCGATAACACTAACGAAGGCTTCGGTTACATGGATGACTTCGTTAACTCTGTTGAGTCTGCTGGCCATGCAATTTCAATGAAGTACACAACTGGTGGTCTTAAGTTAATTGCTGACTCTTACCTATCTTCTGCTGAAGCTGAAGATGTTGTATACGGTGTGTCTGCTCAGTACGCAATCAACGAAATGTTCACTGTAGGTGCAACTTACCAAGATCAAGGCAACCGTGGTCTAGGTGATGATCACAGCATCATGGGTGTAGCAGCACGTTTGAGCGTAGCTAACTTCGGTGCAGCAGTGAACTACGTATCTGAAGATATCGATGGCGCTACAGACCTAGAAACAGTTTCTGCTGCTCTAGACTACCAAATCGAAAAAGTACGTCTTTACACTTCATTCGGCTTTACTGACGGTGATAACGACGAAGAAATCACTTACTACACTGTAGGTGCAGACTACGCAGTTTCTAGCAACATCGCAGCGTTCGTTGAATACTCTGATTTCGAAGCCGAAGCAGACAGCAACAACAAGGTTGAAGCTGACGGTGCTGTAGCAGGTATGTACTTCACATTCTAATAACTTGACATCAAGTTGAATGTAATCCAAAGGTCGCATTTATGCGGCCTTTTTGATTATATAGGGAAGCTGTAAGCGTTATACCCAAATGAGCTTAAATTGCATGGTGAACTCAAGGCTTCGAGGTTATTTGGGTATAAAACTTAATGATAAAAAGGGTTAAATCATGAAACGTACAATCTGGACTTCGATTTTAATGGCGCTTTCCGCGTTGAGTGTCCCTAATGCGTATGCAAATACCAATTCATTGACGGAACTGGATGCGTCTCAGGGGATTGAAGTGCTATTTATCAATAGCCAGGATGCGAAACAGATGGATAAACCATTTATGCTGGCGACGGGGCCGAATCAAATCGTATTGCGCATGAATACGATGTTAGGTCGAGGTGAACAGCGTGGTAACTTCACTTCAGCGCCTTATATTCTTACTTTGGATGTCAATGGTGGCGAATTGGAAATCGATGGTCCGCAACTGAACGAGCTACTACAAGCAAGAAAAGTGTTTGATGGCGATAAAATAGATTGGAATGTTAGCCTCAATGACAGCGATGTAGACTACGACCAAGTCAAAATGGTGGGACAAAAGGGCATGTTCCCGTACTCAAACCTTGACGAGCAACTTGCTATTTATAACGCAGCCAATGGCATTACTTTTGCGGGCAGTGCAATCGCACCAGTTGCCGATGTGGGTCTAGTAAACGGTGCGCAGCAGGCAGCGAAGTCTGGTGGTCAAGATAGCCTAGAAATGCAAAAAGCGAAAATGTCGTATTTGAAATTGTCGCCAAACGAGCGTAAAGCCTTCCGTAAGTGGTTGGTTGACCAGAAGTAATCGCACTCACTCAATGTAGGTGACTGCTTTTAGGGAGCCAGTAGCTGTTGCTACTGGCTTTTTCCATTAAAGTTGTTTTACCTCGATCTCTCGCCACTCTCCCGGCTGTAGATCACCTAGCTCGATATCCCCCATTGAAAAACGCACCAAGCGCAGAGTAGGGAAGCCGATATGAGCGGTCATGCGTCTCACTTGGCGGTTTCTTCCCTCGATGATGGTTATCGCTAACCAGGTGGTAGGAATATTGGCACGAAAGCGCACAGGTGGCATTCTGTCCCAGAGCTCGGGTGCATCCATCACCTCAACTTTAGCTGGTAGCGTCATCCCGTCCTTCAGTTCAACCCCTTTACGCAATTTATCAAGATCGGCTTCTTCAGGCGCACCATCGACTTGTACCCAGTACGTTTTAGGGGATTTAGACTTAGGCTGTGTTAATTTTGCCTGCAAAATACCGTCGTTAGTGAGCACCATAAGGCCTTCACTATCACGATCTAATCGACCAGCAGCGTAGACATCTTTCACCGGAATGTAATCGGCAAGTGTTTTACGCCCGTCACCATCAGTAAACTGACTAAGCGTGTCATAAGGTTTATTAAAGATAATGACTTTTCGGTCTTTAGGGTCGATGCGTGGTTTTTTATTTTGTGCTGCATGGGTAGGGCGGCGTCTATTCTTCGCATGTTCATGGGAACGACTGGATGTCCCAGAACGTTTT
This sequence comes from Vibrionaceae bacterium, assembly GCA_018222805.1. Taxonomy (GTDB): domain Bacteria; phylum Pseudomonadota; class Gammaproteobacteria; order Enterobacterales; family Vibrionaceae; genus Vibrio. Next base: position 37,323 of record JAAEZQ010000023.1, on the reverse strand, counting down.
AAATGCCCCGCTTTAGATTGATTACTACGACGACCTTTTTCATAACCTGTGCGAGATGACATGTTAACTACCCTGCAAAAATGTAAATGAACTGTGTTTGAAAGTTTTAAGTTTTATTATGATCGGATATCATTTGCGCGCCTAAATTTAATAAACGCGCACAGAATGATAGACTATTTCGCGTTAATTGTTTAATTATATCAGTGCACTCATGGATTCAGAGCCCAGCGCTTCAAACTATAACAAAGGGTGCACACCGCATGTTGCGTTATCGAGTCGAATCGTACTTCTCATAAGCGCAGTGCGTCAAAGAAACCAACTCAGAACTTGAGTTGATCAACCCACAAGTTGATTAAAAAATAGGGAAATTTCATGCCTACAGAAAAGCCTACAATTATCTACACCATTACTGATGAAGCTCCGGCGCTTGCAACTTATTCATTACTACCAATTATCCAATCATTTACAGCATCGTCTGGCATCAATGTAGATACTCGTGATATTTCACTAGCAGGTCGAATTATCGCTAACTTCCCAGAGCATTTGAAAGAAGAACAACGTATTGGCGATGCGTTGACAGAGCTTGGTGCTCTAGCGCAAACACCAGAAGCGAACATCATTAAGCTGCCAAACATTTCTGCATCTATCCCACAGCTACGAGCGGCTATTAAAGAGCTTCAAGGCAAAGGATACGATCTACCGAACTACCCAGATGAGCCGGCAACTTACGAAGAAGAAGCAATTAAAGCGGCTTACGACAAGATTAAGGGCAGTGCAGTAAACCCAGTTCTACGTGAAGGTAACTCAGACCGTCGTGCCCCGCTTTCTGTTAAGAACTATGCGAAGAAAAACCCTCATTCAATGGGTGCATGGTCTGCAGATTCAAAATCACATGTCGCTAGCATGTCTGGTAATGACTTCTTTGGCAGTGAGAAATCGACTACCGTTTCAGGTGCGACAGACGTAAAAATCGAATTTGTTGGTGCTGATGGTTCAGTTAAAGAACTTAAAGCAGCGTTCCCTCTATTAGATAAAGAGGTGATCGACAGTTCAGTAATGAAGAAGAAAGCACTGGTTGAGTTCTTCGAAAAAGAAATTGCTGAAGCAAAAGCACAAGACGTATTGCTATCTCTACATATGAAAGCAACCATGATGAAGGTTTCTGACCCTGTCATCTTTGGTCACGCTGTAAAAGTATACTACAAAGATGTATTTGCTAAATACGGTAAGCTATTCGAAGAGCTTGGTGTTGATGTAAATAATGGTCTTGGTGATGTTTACTCGAAAATCGAATCACTTCCAGCAGCACAAAAGGAAGAGATTGAAGCGGCTATTCAAGCGGTTTACCAAACTCAACCTGAACTAGCGATGGTTGATTCTGACCGTGGTATCACGAACCTTCACGTACCAAGCGACATCATTGTTGACGCGTCTATGCCAGCAATGCTTCGCTCTTCTGGTCAAATGTGGGGTCCTGACGGCAAGCAAAAAGATACTAAAGCACTGATTCCAGATCGTTGCTACGCAGGTATTTACCAAGCAGTAATTGATTTCTGTAAAGAGCACGGTGCATTTGATCCAACAACAATGGGCAGCGTACCAAACGTTGGTCTAATGGCTCAAAAAGCAGAAGAATACGGCTCTCACGATAAGACGTTTATCCTAGATGCAGCAGGTACAGTACGTGTTGTTGATACAGCAGGTCAGGTTCTACTTGAGCAAGCGGTAGAAGAAGGCGACATCTTCCGTATGTGTCAGGTGAAAGATGCTCCAATCCAAGACTGGGTTAAGCTAGCGGTGACTCGTGCTCGTGCAACGGGCGTTCCTGCAGTGTTCTGGTTAGATGAAAACCGTGCACACGATGCAGAGTTGATCAAGAAGGTTAACGCGTACCTACCTGATCACGATACTGACGGTTTAGAAATTAAGATTTTGTCACCAGTAGACGCATGTCTGTACTCACTAGAGCGTATCAAAGCTGGTCTGGACACGATTTCTGTTACAGGTAACGTACTACGTGATTACTTAACGGACTTGTTCCCAATTCTTGAGCTTGGTACGTCAGCTAAGATGCTATCAATCGTCCCACTAATGAATGGTGGTGGCCTATTTGAAACTGGTGCGGGTGGTTCAGCTCCGAAACACGTACAACAAGTTGAAAAAGAAAACCATCTGCGTTGGGATTCTCTAGGTGAGTTCTTGGCGCTAGCGGCATCACTAGAGCACCTAAGCGTAACAACTGGTAATGCTAAAGCACAAGTTTTGGCTGATACGCTGGATAAAGCGACAGGTGAGTTCCTGGATAACAACAAGTCACCATCACGTAAAGTTGGTGAGCTGGATAACCGCGGTAGTCACTACTACTTAGCATCTTACTGGGCAAAAGCGTTGGCTGAGCAAACAGCAGATGTTGAACTTGCAGCTGAATTCGCACCAATTGCCAAGTCATTGTCAGAGCAAGAAGAAGCGATTGTTACTGAGTTGAACAACGCACAAGGCGTGAAAGGGGAGCTAGGTGGTTACTACCTACTTGATGACTCGTTAACGTCTAAACTAATGCGCCCAAGCGCAATTCTGAACTCAATTATTGATAAGTAATAGAGATGTGACACACCGTGCGCGGTGTGTTCTTCAGGTAATAATAAACCCGCTTGCTTGGCGGGTTTATTTTTCTCTGCGTAACAACAAATTCAAAGTTATGTCTTGAGCCATTGTTACGAGAGCAATGGTTTGTTTTCTACAGCGCTATAATTATTTCGCTTGGTTTTCAATTGGCACTACGCTACTTGCGTGACAGCCTTTCGGACCTTTTTCGATCTCGTATGAGACTTGTTGGCCTGCTTTCAGTGTACGATAACCGTCCATCCGGATAGTTGAGTAGTGGGCAAAGATATCTCCCTCTTCTTCGTCAGAACAGATAAACCCAAATCCTTTGGCATTGTTAAACCACTTTACTGTACCTGTAGCCATGCTGTTACATCCCTCATGCATTTTTTACTGATGTTGTTACTACAATCAAGTTATACCTTTAACTTGAAACTACTATTAACGACTGCGGACAAACGTCTTTCAGTTCGTTCATCACGCCGATGTAAACCGCCACTCCACGGAAATAAGATCATAGCTCCGCAAAAATGATGATTTATGCATCAACACTTTCCACTGTAGTCAATCAGTCCACACAGTCAATAGTGTATTGCAACAAACAGAAACATTATTGAAAACAAATCACTTGTGAGATTAACAATCTTGCAAAGACTTTCCTGGCTGTACGCTGATGTTCAGATGTTTTAGCTGAAAATAGAGAAGTTAAAAAATAGCCATACTATTTGTGTTTGTTAACTTAGTGAAATCCTCTGATTGAATAAAAAATGAAGTTTTCGTGATAAATATCGTCTTAGAAAGTAGGAAATGTGATCTTAATCGAGTGGGATGTTGGTATAGGTTTCACTGGTCGAAGGGCACAAATGGCTCTGTTCATTGGGGCGGTATTTTTGAGTAAAAACCCATGGCGTATCGATAAGCATCTTTTATTTGCACCCCTGCAAGAGGTGCATTAGTCTCTATATAGGTAGTAACTTTTATCGATCAAAGTTCTATTTCGGTGTCACTTCTCACTACACCGCGCTGCATGCTTGTGGTAGATTGTTTTTATAGGTCGAAAACATCAACCCTTTGATACGATATCTTTAATTGCCATGAGTAAAAATTTTGAATGGGTCACTCCAGACTCTGATCTTCTGGAGCGAGAAAGTACAAAAATTCAGCCACCTAAGCTGTATAACGTTGTACTCAACAATGATGACTATACACCTATGGATTTCGTCATAGAGGTACTTGAGCGATTCTTTTCTCATGATATAGATAGAGCAACTCAAATAATGCTCAAGGTTCACTATGAAGGAAAGGCAGTTTGTGGAACGTACAGCGCAGAAATTGCCGAGACAAAAGTAGCGCAAGTTACGATGTACGCAAGGGAAAATGAACATCCGTTGCTTTGCACTATGGAGCAAGCGTAAAAAGAAGACTTGCTCGAACAACCCCAGTTGTTTTTTCGGGAGGTACTTATGCTAAACAAAGAACTAGAGTCAAGCCTTAACAGTGCATTTGCTCGTGCGCGCGACAAACGTCACGAGTTTATGACTGTCGAACACCTCCTACTTGCATTGTTGGAAAATGATGCAGCTAAGGAAGCCCTTCTAGCCTGCAAAGCGGATCTTGATGCTTTGCGTAACGAACTCGATATATTTATCGATCAAACAACGCCTCTCATTCCGGAAAGCGATGAGACGCGTGAAACCCAGCCGACTTTAAGTTTCCAACGCGTTCTGCAACGTGCAGTGTTTCATGTTCAGTCGTCGGGTCGAAATGAAGTGACAGGAGCAAACGTACTTGTTGCTATCTTCAGTGAGCAGGAATCTCACGCCGCTTACCTTCTCAAAAAAAATGATATTTCTCGTTTAGACATCGTTAATTTTATCTCCCATGGCATAACTAAAGCGTCAGGCGCGAGTGAAGACCCATCTTCGTCGGATTCTTTCAGCGCTGAAAGCACGGATGACTCGAACGCAGAAGAGCGTCTGGAGAGCTTTGCTACCAACTTAAACCAAGTGGCAAAAGCAGGAAATATTGATCCGCTAATTGGTCGAGACAAGGAGCTGGAGCGTACCATTCAAGTACTGTGTCGTCGCCGTAAAAATAACCCATTGCTTGTCGGTGAAGCTGGCGTGGGTAAAACAGCAATTGCCGAAGGTCTGGCGTGGAGAATTGTTGAAGGGCAGGTGCCTGAAGTTATTGAAAATAGCGTAATTTACTCTTTGGATATTGGTTCTTTGCTCGCTGGTACTAAGTACCGTGGTGACTTTGAGAAGCGTTTCAAGACCATTCTTAAACAACTAGAAAAAGAAGAAGACGCGATTCTATTCATTGACGAAATTCATACTATCATCGGTGCTGGCGCAGCGTCTGGTGGCCAAGTCGATGCGGCCAACTTAATTAAACCTCTGCTGAGCAGTGGTAAGCTTCGTTGTATCGGCTCCACAACGTACCAAGAATACAGCAACATTTTTGAGAAAGAGCGTGCTCTGTCTCGTCGCTTCCAAAAAATCGATATTGTTGAACCATCCCTTGATGATACAACCAAGATTTTGATGGGCCTTAAGCCTAAGTACGAAGCGCACCACGAAGTTCGCTACACAAATAAAGCACTCCGTGCTGCCGTGGAGCTTTCGGCTAAGTACATTAATGAGCGTCATTTGCCTGATAAAGCAATCGACGTTATTGACGAAGCGGGTGCATGTAGTCGCCTAGCGCCAGCAAGCCGACGTAAGAAAACCGTCGGCGTGGCTGACATTGAAGCCATGGTTGCGAAAATGGCTCGAATTCCAGAGAAATCAGTATCATCTTCGGATAAAGATATTCTGAAGAATTTGGACAGGAAGATGAAAATGCTGGTGTTCGGACAAGACAATGCGATTGATGCGCTATCTGAGGCCATTAAGCTGACCCGCGCGGGGTTAGGCGTTGATAACAAGCCTGTAGGTTCATTCTTGTTTGCTGGCCCGACAGGTGTGGGTAAGACGGAAGTAACCGTTCAGCTATCTAAATTGCTGGGTATTGAGTTACTGCGTTTTGATATGTCTGAATACGGTGAACGTCACTCAGTGAGCCGTTTAATCGGTGCTCCACCGGGATATGTGGGTTACGACCAAGGTGGCTTGCTCACTGATGCAGTGATCAAACATCCGCACTCAGTCGTTCTGTTGGATGAGATCGAAAAAGCGCATCCGGACATCTTCAACTTGTTACTGCAAGTTATGGACAACGGTACGCTCACCGACAATAACGGTCGCAAAGCGGATTTCCGTAATGTGATTCTTGTAATGACCACCAACGCGGGTGTTGCGGAAACCGAAAGAAAATCGATCGGCTTGATTCAGCAAGACAACAGCCACGATGCGATGGCGGAAATTAAGAAAGTATTTACGCCCGAGTTCCGTAACCGCCTTGATAACATCATCTGGTTTAACAGCCTGGATGAGACTGTTATCCATCAAGTTGTCGATAAGTTCATCGTTGAGCTTCAAGTGCAGCTGGATGCTCGAGGTGTCTCGATGGAAGTCTCTCAAGACGCGCGCCACTGGTTGGCAAACAAGGGTTACGATAAAGCGATGGGTGCTCGTCCAATGGGACGTGTTATCCAAGAGCAGCTTAAGAAACCTTTGGCGAACGAGCTTCTGTTCGGCTCTTTGGTTAACGGTGGCACCGTGAAGGTTTCACTCGTAAACGATGCTCTAGAATTTGAGTATTTGAGCGAGAAAGAAGCCGCAGTGCACTAATAACCTCTCGGTTTATGAAACAAAAAGGATGCGCTAGCATCCTTTTTTAATGAAATTTCGAGCAACATGAATCATGCGCGATAGGCTTGTTAATCATTTATCGATCACAAATAAAAAACGGAGCTCGAGGCTCCGTTTTTTATTTGCATTCGAAAATCAGAGATTAACGAGCACGGAAGACGATGCGGCCTTTAGTTAGGTCGTATGGAGTCATCTCTACAGTTACTTTGTCACCCGTAAGGATACGGATGTAGTTCTTACGCATTTTACCAGAGATATGCGCAGTCACAACGTGACCGTTTTCAAGTTCAACACGGAACATAGTGTTTGGTAGAGTGTCAAGGACAGTGCCTTGCATCTCAATTACGTCTTCTTTAGCCATTTAATCCTCTTTAGAAATTAGGCAAATTTTAGCGGGCTTTATTTTGCCGCTAAATAGTAATTATGTAAAGTTGGAGCGTATTCTACCCTTGCCAACGCTGATTTACTAGCCTTTGGTGGCGTTGAAAGCGTGTTTTATAGTTCATTGCTGGACATTCATCTATCTGATAACCCAAGTATAGCCATTGCTGGTTGTTTTTTTGGCAGTACTTTATTTGATACAACACCGCCAATGTACCAAGTGATAGAGGGTAATCAGGGTCGAAAAAGGTATAAAATGCACTTGAACAATTAGGCATAACATCTGTTACGCCGATGGCAACTAATTGTTCTGATTCGTCATAGACATGCAAAAATAAAGTGGTAAGCCAGTCAGTTTGTGCAAAGCGAGCAAACTCATCACTTTTTGGAGGGTACATCGTACCATTCTTATGACGCTTGCAAATGTAGCGACTATAGAGCTCAAACCACTCAGGATCCATTTTGGGTTTCATTTCCCAGCGCAAACATTGCCCTTTCTTCAGGAGTCGTTTTTGGCTTTTTGAGAGTGTGAAATCTTTTATCGCTACACGTATTGGCTGGCAGGCATTGCAGTGCTCACAGTGTGGTTTGTAGATAGTATCCCCACTACGACGAAAGCCATTGGCCATCAGCAGTTGATAGTTTTCTTCTGTATGTAAGTTGTCATCGAGAGCGACCGCAACACGCTCTTGTCGTCCTGGAAGATAGTTACAAGGATGGTTGTTGGTTAACCCAATGCGAATGTGTTGTAGATCCGTGCTCATGATACTGAATTCCGCAGAACTTGTGGCTCAAAAGTGCCTGAAGCCATTTGTTTTTCTCTTAAAGATAGTAGCTTTTGCATAAACTCGTCCCGATCAAGTTCGAATGCGCCCAGTGATGCTAAATGAGGATTCATGACCTGACAGTCGATCAATTGACCTTGGTTTGATTTCAGATGCACACACAAATACCACAAAGCTATTTTCGATGCGTTATCCTTTAAGCTAAACATAGATTCACCACAAAAAAGCTGGCCAATACTTAACCCGTATAAGCCCCCAACTAATTCACCGTCATGCCATACTTCTACCGAGTGGCAATATCCCAGCTCTGCAAGCTCTATGTAAGATGTTTGCATGTCTTCATTAAGCCATGTTTCGCTCTCGGGACGGGTTGAGGAGCAGAGCTGAATTACCTTCTGGGTAGCTTGGTTGAGGGTGACTTGATAATTGTTCTTTCGCTGAAACTTTTTGAGACTTTTGGATGGCTTAAAAATCAAAGGATCAAAAACTGCGCGAGGGGAAGGGCTCCACCAGAGTATTGGTTCACCGGGCCCGTACCAAGGGAAGATCCCCTGATGATAGCCTTGAAGTATTCTCATGGGGTTCAAGTCGCCACCAAAAGCCAGTAGCCCATTAGGTTCGTTTAACGCTTTATAAGGGGAGGGAAATGTAAACGTATTACCAAGTTCAGTTAAATAAATTGCCATAAAAATCCATTACCAACATTTGAACCAGAGGAGTTTATGATGACGCGAACACGAAACCGAGCGACAGTGTGGTGTTGGATCATACTGCTTTTACCGTTTTTCGCCAATGCAGCTTACGAAAGAAATGTAGCTAAGCCTGTCAATGAAGTTGTTTATGGAAAAGTTGATTCTGTCCGTTATATCACGCAGCAAGAGGTTGTTAAATCGAAAAGTAATGGTTGGAAAACGTTGCTTGGCGCAACGATTGGTGGATTGGCCGGAAACCAGTTTGGTGGAGGAACTGGTAAAGAAGTGGCCACCGCCCTTGGTGCTCTTACCGGCGTAGCTGTTGCGCAAAATCAAAGTAGTGATCAATACACTGTCGAATCCCAGTTGGTTGAACTGTTGATAAAGGTTGATGACGACAAACTTATCAATGTCATTCAAGACGTTGATAAGAAAATGTTATTTAGTCGTGGTGACGAGGTTCGTCTCTTATATTTTGACGATAGTGTGCGAGTAGACATGGCCTATTAAAGTCGTGTTTTCAGGCAAATTGGTCTGCTGATTAATTATTCACAAATTAGCTTAGATTTACGCTGGTTTTGTATTGGTTTTTTCGTTAGTCTGAATCCACGAAGAATTGTTTAGCTCTTAACAAATAGAGAACTGAGAGCACAAAGGATTATCAACTTTTAATGGAAAGCCTAACGTTACAACCAATCAATAAAATCCAAGGGGAAGTCAACCTTCCAGGGTCAAAAAGTGTCTCAAACCGAGCACTTTTGCTGGCAGCTTTAGCGAAAGGTACGACTCGCCTAACCAACCTTCTTGATAGCGACGACATCCGTCACATGCTCAACGCGCTTACCACGCTCGGTGTTCAATATAAGTTGTCTGAAGACAAAACTGAGTGTGTTGTTGAGGGGCTTGGTCAACCATTTTCTGTGTCTGAGCCTGTAGAGCTGTTTTTAGGTAATGCGGGTACCGCAATGCGCCCACTAGCGGCTGCACTTTGTCTTGGCAAAGGTGAATATGTCTTGACTGGTGAGCCTCGTATGAAAGAGCGTCCAATTGGTCATCTTGTTACCGCATTACAAGACGCTGGTGCAGATATCGAATACCTCGAAAATGAAAACTACCCGCCATTGAAAATTGTGGGCACAGGTTTGAACTCGGGTACCGTATCCATTGATGGTTCCATTTCGAGTCAGTTTTTAACCGCTTTCCTTATGTCAGCGCCACTAGCTGAAGGCGAAGTGCGTATCAATATCGAAGGCGATTTGGTGTCCAAGCCGTACATTGATATCACGCTGCATATTATGAAGCAGTTTGGTGTTAATGTGATTAACAACGATTACCAAGAATTTGTTATTCCTGCCGGACAACATTACATTGCACCTGGTGATTTCCTGGTGGAAGGGGACGCCTCTTCAGCGTCTTACTTTCTGGCTGCTGCTGCGATTAAAGGTGGCGAAGTTAAAGTTACTGGTATTGGCAAGAACAGTATTCAGGGTGACATTCAATTTGCAGATGCACTAGAAAAAATGGGTGCAAAAATTGAGTGGGGTGATGATTATGTGATTGCTCGCGCAGGTCAGCTGAAGGGGATTGATATGGATTACAACCACATCCCTGATGCGGCGATGACGATTGCAACGACGGCTCTGTTTGCGGAAGGGACGACAGCCATTCGTAATGTATATAACTGGCGCGTAAAAGAAACCGACCGTTTATCAGCAATGGCTACTGAACTTCGTAAGGTAGGTGCAGAGGTGGAAGAGGGCGAGGATTACATCATCGTTAAGCCTGTTCCTCAGTTAAAACATGCAGCGATTGACACCTATGATGATCACCGTATGGCGATGTGCTTTTCATTGGTTGCGTTGAGCGATACACCTGTGACAATTAACGATCCGAAGTGTACATCTAAGACATTCCCTGACTACTTCGACAAGCTCAAGTCACTGAGTTGTTAGGTCTCAATACAGACAAAAAAACCAGAGCCAATTTTCGCTCTGGTTTTTCTTTTTTACGGTCATTTTTGACTACTTTTTTAGCGTGAACTCTTTTGAAAGATGGTGCGCCAGATATTTAAACATATTGAAAACAGCCGTAGTGTTCGCCGTTGGTAACCCTTTCTCATCTAGAAAGTACTCACCTTTAAAGACTAAAACGTCGTCTTTTTCTTCGACGCTAGTTGCGCGCATACCCTCAATGTAATCATCGTGCTCTTGGATGATTTGGTTCGCGATTAAAAGAAGGTCAAATTCTTCAATAAATTTTCTATCAGACATAACGTTCCCGTCATTCATAACAACTTTAGAGTCAAGAAGTATACCTATATTTAACAGGGGATTATACCTAATGGAATGCAATTAAAGATTACTCGCTTATTGCTGGAGTTTTGTCGTAGCAGTCTAAGGTGGTGTGCACTTAAGGAAGATTATTTTGTGATGGGTAACAAAATTTCCTCAATTCGATTAGCAGTAGCAAAGTTTGCCTGCTTAGATATGCCGACCAGACCTTTTAGAGCCCTGTCTGTTTTAAGTATAAAGACGATGAATTGTCAACCGATCAGATCTGAATTGCAAAAAAGCAGTTGATCTTATTTTCATCTCGCACAATAGTAAAAAAAGAAGCAATGAAATAGAACATTATGCGGGTGACTTCCAAGTCAAGAGTTTACCCGCATTATTATGAAGGACGTTAGAGTCAGTTATGGGTAAATCACTCGTTATAGTGGAGTCACCAGCCAAGGCCAAGACAATAAATAAGTACCTTGGTAAAGACTTTGTTGTTAAGTCTAGTGTTGGTCATGTGCGTGATCTGCCTACGGCCGGCCAAAGCACAGGTGAGAAAGCGGCTGCCATTTCAACTAAAGGGATGAGTGCTGAAGAGAAAGCACGAGTCAAGAAAGAGAAAGATCGCAAAGCGCTGATCAAAAAAATGGGAATTAACCCATATCACGACTGGGAAGCGAATTACCAAATTCTTCCTGGTAAAGAAAAAGTGGTCAGCGAATTACAAAAATTAGCCAAAGATGCTGATTACGTCTATCTCGCAACCGATTTGGACCGCGAGGGGGAAGCAATCGCATGGCACCTTCGTGAGATCATCGGTGGCGATGAAGAGCGATATAAGCGAGTCGTTTTTAACGAAATTACAAAAAATGCTATTCAGCAAGCTTTCCAGACTCCTGGAGAGCTAAATATGGATGGCGTAAACGCGCAGCAAGCGCGTCGATTTATGGACCGTGTGGTTGGTTTCATGGTGTCTCCGTTACTATGGAAGAAAGTCGCACGTGGGTTGTCTGCTGGTCGTGTTCAGTCAGTTGCAGTGAAGTTATTGGTAGAGCGCGAGCGCGAAATCAATGCGTTTGTACCGGAAGAATTTTGGGACATCCACGCGAATACCAAGACCAAAGATAAATCGGATTTTAAACTGCTTGTTGCTCAGAAAGACGGCGTTGCCTTTAAGCCTGTTAATGAGACAGAAACAAAAGCTGCCATGTCTGTGCTGGAGAAAGCCAGTTACGAAGTGTGTAAGCGTGAAGACCGCCCGACGAAAAGTAAGCCGTCAGCGCCTTACATCACTTCGACTCTGCAGCAAGCGGCAAGTACCCGTCTGGGCTATGGCGTTAAGAAGACCATGATGCTAGCTCAACGCTTATATGAAGCGGGTTACATCACCTATATGCGTACTGACTCAACCAACTTGAGTGCAGAAGCTGTCGATTCGGTCCGTGACTTTATTGGCTCTGAGTTTGGTGATAAGTACCTTCCAGCTGCGCCGCTAAAATACGGCAGTAAAGAAGGGGCTCAAGAAGCGCACGAAGCGATTCGACCTTCGAGCGTTGATGTGAAAGCGGAAGACCTGCAAGGTGTAGACGCAGACGCTCACAAGCTTTACGCATTAATTTGGAACCAGTTCGTTGCGTGTCAAATGACGCCAGCAGAATACGATTCCACAACTATCAGTGTAAAAGCCGAAGAATACACATTAAAAGCGAAAGGTCGCATCCTTAAGTTTGACGGCTGGACTCGCGTACAACGTCCAATGGGCAAAAACGAGGACACAATCCTTCCTGCGGTGCAGCTTGGCGATAAGCTGAACCTAGAGTCACTGGACCCGAAACAGCACTTTACCAAGCCACCAGCACGCTTTACAGAAGCAGCACTGGTTAAAGAACTTGAAAAGCGTGGTATTGGCCGTCCATCGACTTACGCGTCTATCATCTCGACGATTCAGGATCGTGGCTACGTGAAAGTCGACCAGCGTCGATTCTACGCAGAGAAAATGGGTGAGATCGTTACAGACCGTCTGGACGATAGCTTTAATGACTTGATGAACTACGACTTTACCGCGCGTATGGAACAAAAGCTGGACCAAATCGCAGAAGGCGAAGTCAACTGGAAATCAGTACTGGATAACTTCTTTACCGACTTTACCGGTGACCTTGAAAAAGCCGACCTTGATGAGTCTGAAGGTGGTATGAAGCTTAACCACATTGTGATGACAGACATCGAATGTCCTACATGTGGCCGTCCAATGGGTATTCGTACAGCATCCACCGGCGTATTCCTAGGTTGTTCTGGTTATGCACTGCCACCTAAAGAGCGTTGCAAAACCACCATCAACTTAGGCGATGAAGAAGGCATCATCAACGTCTTAGAAGAAGACGTAGAAACCGCAGCGCTTCGTGCCAAGAAACGTTGTCCAATCTGTGAAACAGCGATGGACGCGTACCTAATCGACGATAAACGCAAGATGCACGTTTGTGGTAACAACCCAAACTGTGAAGGTTATATCGTTGAATACGGGGAGTTTAAAGTTAAAGGCTATGATGGACCAGTCGTTGAGTGTGACAAGTGTGGTTCTGACATGGTGCTCAAGAATGGTCGCTTCGGTAAATACATGGATTGCACAAGCGAGACATGTAAAAACACCCGTAAGATTCTAAAGAACGGTGAAGTCGCGCCGCCGAAAGAAGATCCGGTACATTTCCCAGAACTACCATGTGAAAACTCGGATGCTTACTTTGTACTGCGTGATGGCGCGTCAGGTCTGTTTATGGCAGCCAGCAACTTCCCTAAATCACGCGAAACGCGAGCGCCGCTTGTTTCTGAACTTGCACGTTACGAAGAACGCTTACCAGAGAAGTTCAAATATCTCGCGACAGCACCACAGGAAGACCCTGATGGTCGTCCGGCAGTCGTTCGTTTTAGCCGTAAAACGAAAGAGAACTATGTTCGCTCTGAAGAGAATGGCAAGCCAAGTGGTTGGACTGCGCTTTATGTCGATGGTAAATGGGAAGTTACCGACAAGCGTAAAAAAGCCAAAGCTTAAAGACACTTAGTAAATATTAAGGCAGCGATTTCGCTGCCTTATTTTTGTAATATTTTATACCAATTTCAGTAATTATCTCACCATTCTTGCTGGTTAAAATCGCTGATAGCTGCGTTGGAGTTTTTGTAAATAGAACCACTAGTTACCGCAAATTCTTCCTTACTCTAAGCGGTTTTTTCTGCGCAATTTTATGATAGTTAAATTACTGCCACTGGTATTATCTCTGATGTCGACGACATATCATCTTCACTTCTTTTGTTCTCAATCTTTTTTAAAAACTTCAGACCAAGACCATCCAATTCATTTTATGTTCACATGTATGCTGTAGCGTGAAGCTCGGCATCGTCTGATATTTACAAGTGTTCTGTACGGAGAGAATACAGAATGCATATTTACGTGACTAACTATGCAATGTTTTAGCTCGTAGTTTGTTTTCAGAGTGTAACCCATTACATTCTCTAACGTGATCTGAATATCGTATCGAGTAAGTTACAGCTGCCTCATACACAGAATGACGTATTTTAAATTGTAATTAAGGTTCAAATTAGATATTTTATTACAAAATAAAATGCAACCAAATGCACTTAAATTGGTATCGACAGATAAGAATATTTTAGGGTGTGTTGTTTCGTGATGATATTGGTATCGAGATATTAGGCATTACTATAAACAAACTCGTTGATTTGTCATTTTTAATTGAGAAGCAAATCATGATTTAGAGTTGCCAAATATCGATAGCTCAATGGAAGTGGGCTAGGTACCCAAACTGAAAAAGTTGACTCTCTGTTGAAAGAAAATGGAATAGAGGCCTTTAAACTCTCTTTTTCGCGTTTACAACAGATTTTTGGATTCAGACTCAGGTTAAAATAGAACACTATCCACGAAAAGTTAACACCCCCTGTAAGTTGGCAAAGAAATGCCAAAGCTCTTTTAATCCGCATGATATGTGCTCAGAGAAGCACTGGATGTGGCGACAATGTGTTCACTTGATTCCCCACTATAAATTCAATTAAGTGAGCATCCATTCCAAGCTATAAAGATATGGAGAACAACAATGGCTGGTGTATTGGGAATGATTCTTGCTGGCGGTGAGGGTTCTCGTTTGAGACCTTTAACTGAATCTCGCACTAAACCTGCAGTACCATTTGGTGGTAGTTATCGTCTGATTGACTTTGCACTGAACAACTTTGTAAATGCGGATTTAATGCGTATTTACGTGCTGACCCAATTTAAATCGCAATCCCTGTTTTATCATTTAAAAAAAGGATGGAATATCAACGGGATCACTGATCGTTTTATCGACCCGATTCCAGCTCAGATGCGTACTGGTAAGCGTTGGTATGAGGGCACGGCAGATGCTATCTATCAGAACCTTCGTTTTATGGAAATGGAAGAACCAGACCAAGTTTGTATTTTTGGTTCTGACCATATCTACAAAATGGATATTAAGCAGATGCTTAATTTCCATACCAACAAGCAAGCTTCTCTAACGGTATCGGCTTTACGCATGCCGCTAAAAGAAGCCTCTCAGTTCGGTGTTATCGAAGTTGACAGTGAAGGTCGCATGATTGGCTTTGAAGAAAAGCCAGAAAATCCAAAGTCAATTCCTGGAGATCCTGATTATGCGCTTGTTTCAATGGGGAACTATGTCTTTGAAGCGAAAGAACTGTTTGCTGAGTTGATCGAAGATGCCAGTAACGAAGCATCTTCCCATGACTTTGGTAAGGACATTATCCCTAAAATGTTCCCTCGTGGGGATGTGTTTGTGTATGACTTCAGCACCAACAGAATCAATGGCGAGAAAGAGCAAGTATATTGGCGAGATGTCGGTACCATTGATGCTTACTGGGAAGCTCATATGGACTTGCTAGAAAAAGATGCGCCGTTCTCTCTATATAACCGTAAATGGCCGCTGCATACCTATTACCCGCCTTTACCACCTGCTACGTTCACAGACTCAGACAATGGTCGTGTCCAA
Source organism: Vibrionaceae bacterium (assembly GCA_018222805.1). Classification (GTDB taxonomy): domain Bacteria; phylum Pseudomonadota; class Gammaproteobacteria; order Enterobacterales; family Vibrionaceae; genus Vibrio. The sequence continues at coordinate 21,806 of JAAEZQ010000023.1, read as the reverse complement.
ATTATCGATAGTCTTGTGTGCAACGGCAGTTATATTCGAGGCTCTCGGATCGAAAAATCTGTACTTGGTTTCAGAAGTAATATTGCATCTGCATGTGATATCAGCGAATGTATACTCCTTGGTGACGTCAAAATCGGTGAAGGCTGTGTTTTACGTCGAGTCATAGTGGACAAGAACGCCGATATTGCACCTGGCACACAGATTGGGGTGAACCTTCAAGAAGATAAGAAGTTCTTCCATGTGTCGGATGACGGTATTGTGGTTATTCCTAAAGGAGCACGAGTTGGCTACTAACAATTTATCCATTCTGTTTGTAGCGTCTGAAGTCGAAGGGTTGATAAAAAGTGGTGGCTTGGCTGATGTAGCCAAGGCACTGCCGGAAGCGCTTCACTGTCTTCAGCAAGATGTACGTATTACCATTCCTGCATACAATGGTATTGAAAGACTTTCTGAAGCCGAGGTGTTGTTAGAGACGCAGCTAACCTCGTGGCCGCATACTGAATATCGAGTACTGAGGCTGTATCTTGGTGATACTCCTGTTTACCTGATAGATTGCCAGCCGTATTTTAACCGCCCATCCATGTACGCTGAGAATAACGAAGCCTACTCAGATAATGGTGAACGCTTCGCCTTTTTCAGCGCTGCTTGCTTAGACATGTTACCTAAGCTGGACTTCAGACCTGACATCGTACATGCCAATGACTGGCACACTGGCCTCGTGCCATTTTTGTTGAAGCATCGATACGGCTCAGACCCATTTTATGCAAATATCCGCAGCGTGATCTCGATTCATAATGCGGTGTTCAAAGGGGTATTTAGCTATGATGAGGTGCAATGTCTGCCCGAGTTCCACAGCCGAAATGTACCCGATGCAGCGGTTAGTTCAACGCACATCGCGATGCTTAAAGCGGGTGTATTAAACGCTGATAAAATCAACGCAGTGAGCCCTACCTATGCGGAAGAGTTGCAGACAGAGCTTGGTAGTCATGGAATGGCATGGGAGTTCCAACAACGAGCGAACGACTTAGTCGGTATTCTCAATGGTTGTGATTACAGTGCCTGGAACCCTAAGACAGATGCTTATTTGCCACAGAAATTTGAACCTAATCAACAAAGTATGATTGAAGGCAAAAGTGCTTGTAAAAAAGCACTGCAGCAACGTCTTAACTTGGCCGAGAAGGACTGTGCTATGTTTGGTATGGTTTGTCGCCTGACAATGCAGAAAGGACTGCATTATTTGCTGCCAGCGTTGACGGACTTTCTAAAGCACGATGTTCAACTGGTTGTGGTCGGAACTGGTGATCCTGTTCTTGCTACACATTTAGCAGAAGTTGCCGAACAGTTTCCAGATAAATTTGTTTTTGTTGAAGCGTATGACAATGAGCTTGCTCATTTGGTTGAGGCTGGGTCTGACTTCTTTTTGATGCCGTCTGAATTTGAGCCGTGTGGACTCAATCAGATTTACAGCATGGCTTATGGTACTTTGCCTATTGTGCGAGGCGTTGGTGGTCTAAAAGACAGTGTCAATGATTATGATGTTGATCCGTCCGACGCGACGGGCTTCGTATTTTATGATCCGACACCTCAAGCCTTGCTGTTAACCATGCTCAGGGCGTTGTTATTGTATGCACAAGACAATGCGGAAGTGAAACGGGTTCAACTGCACGCAATGCAACAAGATTTTTGCTGGCGCAAAGCTGCGGAAGAATATTTGCAGCTTTACCATTCAGCATTAACGCTTGCTATTCCGCATTGATGTTATTTAAGCTAACCTAAAATTGTAACAAAAGGCACCTAACACGGTGCCTTTATTATCGCGTGTAACCCTATTGTGATAGGATTGCTCCCTCTATTTTAATAACAATACTATTATTATTGGTATATGACTCAGCCACTACTTTTTCATAAAACTTACTTGCACCCCACCAATAATGAGTGGGTTGTTTTCGTGCACGGTGCTGGTGGCAGTTCTTCGATTTGGTTTAAGCAAATTAAAGCCTATAAACAGCACTTTAATTTGTTGTTGATTGATCTTCGAGGGCATGGGAAGTCAAATCAGTTATTGAAAGAACTGATGACCAGTCGCTATACCTTTACGGAAGTTACTCAAGATATCTTAAAAGTCCTGGACCACTTAAAAATCCAGTCTGCGCATTTTGTCGGGATGTCGCTAGGAACTATCATCGTTAGAAACCTCGCGGAGTTGGCATCTGAGCGAGTGGATTCAATGGTGTTAGGTGGTGCGGTTACTCGTCTCAATACACGCTCACAAATACTCGTCAAATTGGGTAACTTTGGCAAACATATCTTGCCTTATATGTGGCTGTACAAGTTGTTTGCGTATATTGTCATGCCACAGCGTAACCAGCGAGAGTCTCGCCACCTGTTTATTAGGGAAGCTAAAAAGCTCTGCCAAAAAGAGTTTAAGCGTTGGTTTATTTTGGCGGCGGATGTGAACCCGTTAATGAAGTATTTTAAAGACAGAGAATTAGCTATTCCAACGCTCTACTTGATGGGCGACAGAGATTACATGTTTATTCAGCCGGTTAAAGAGATGGTAGCAGCACATAAATTGAGTGTGCTGCGTGAGATCCCCAATTGCGGCCATGTTTGCAATGTGGAGCGCCCGGAAGATTTTAATCAGTACTCAATTGAGTTCATCAAGCAGCAAACGTTAGTCGCTTAACCTTTACCTTTCTAAATGTCGTGCACCGCTATGCTTGCTCAATGTGGTAACCACAACGCCAGCAGGCACCAAATTGGCCTTCATTGATTTCTGAACATTTAGGACATGTCCAATCTTGATTGGTGTTTGGCTGAGCTTGCTTTTGGTAAGCATCAACAATGGCCTTTGCTTTCATATGCTGTTCTTCTGCTAATAGCCAGACATAAGGGTCTGTATCGTCTCCGAATGGTAATTCTCCTTTTAGACCGAAAAGACCTTCACCACGAACCTCACAATGTACTTGCTCTATTTTTAGCAATTCGCAAACGATATGTGCTTCTGCCGGGTTTTTCGCAATAAATATCTTCATCAAGAATTTCCATTTGGCTGCGCCTGGTTGGGGCTGAGTTTCTTCATCACCCATTTGACAATGATAGGAAAAAGACCGAGCAACGCAAATGAGGCCAGAACACTAGGAGAGACAATATCCGATAGGCTTTCAATCGTTGCCAACTGAGTGCCAGCATTGAGATAAACGGCTGTGCCTGGGAGCATTCCGATTTGGCTAGTGATATAAAAGCGACCAACAGTCATTGGGGTTAACCCCATCAATAAGTTGATGAGAAAGAAAGGGAATACAGGGATCAATCGTAATGAGAGTAGGTAAGATGACCCGTCTTTTTTGACACCTTCGTTAATCGCGCTGAGTTTTGCACCAAATTTTGTTTGTACCCAATCTCTTAATAAGTAACGGCTACTCAGGAAAGCTAACGTCGCACCGATAGTACTGGCAAATGAGACAAGAAGTAAGCTCGTCCAGAAGCCAAATAGGGCTGCAGCTAATAAAGTGACGACGGCTGCGCCGGGAATAGAAAACGCTGTGATAGCGATATAAGCGACGAAATAGAGCGTAACAGCAAAGACAAATCTTTGATCAATATAGGTATTAAGTGCTTCTTGTTGCGCTTTGGCGTTCTCTAAAGTGAGGTACTGACTAAAGTTAACGGCTAATAAAATTATCGTTAAGAGCAGTATTAACCCAAAAACCAGCTTTTTGTTCATTGTTGTACTCCGGGAGGACTGCCTTGCCCTAAAACGTTAAAAGACACCACTGGGGAAGTATGGTACTCGTTATCAATTGTTTGATATATAGATTTATAGACAGGTTTAGGCCGGAAAAAATTTCAAAAAAACCGCAGCCGAGGCTGCGGTTTAAGTATTTAGAAAAGGTTTGTTTCTGGGTTAAGAAAGCGCATTTTTTAGCTCTTCTCTGCGAGATTGAGGAACGACGCTCCAGTGCGTGCCGTTTATCGCCCCTTCTAAAGCCCACAGCAGCTCAATACTTACTTTTGCGGAGTGAGAGTCACGTATCGCTTTGTAAGCGTTCAATGCGCCTTTTTCTTCAAGTTGTTCAACTGATTTTATCCCTGCTTTCTTAAGCATTCGTTCTGTCGCTAGTCGTAAGTTAGGCAGATCTTTCAACCTGTCAGGCTTACTACTTGCCTGTTGCTTTTTTTCCAAATTGGCTTGTTCTAACGACTTCTTAGCTACTTCTATCAAGCGTTCACTGGATTCCCATAAGTCGTCGGAAATCGCATAGTACTTAGTAACGACTGGAAAACCTCGCTTTTTATAAACGTACGGTTTTAGCCCTTGCTTCTCGAAGTTAGATGAAGTTTGTTGGTCTGCTCGTATATGAAGTTGATCATTCACAACCAGTGCAAACATCGTTTCATCGGCGAAAACTCCGAAGCCGCCAAACATTGAGCGCGACTTGATCGTACCAAGTGCCTCAAATAGCTTCATAGAATCTTTGAGTATCGGTTTATCCATGATGTGTTATCTCGGTGTAATTAATATTACGCCACCAAAAGTCAGGTCCGAGAGAATAGCAAATACATGCAGGAACAATGTCATTATTGAGTAAACTCATTATATGCATATTTGCCATCGGTAACCCCGCTACCTTCCATTTTATAAATGGTTAAGGCCGGAAGCTTTGCGTCCCATCCTTTCGGATGGTTTGCCCTGTGCGTGACACGTTGAGGATACTTTTTATCTTGAATTAACATCACGTTCTAGAGATCAAAGTGTGATATTAATTCAATAAAACGTGTCGTTGTTATGCTTAAGGTTTCGCATTTGAGGTTGAGGTTTGAGCCCAATTAGTCGAGGTGTGAGAGATAGGCTGTGTTTAAACAAAACAGGCAGTTATATAACTCTAACTTATACTGGTTAAGAAAAATGGTGGTAAAAGTTAATTTTCTGGGCAAAAAATAAGCGCCCTAGTGAGCGCTTATTGGTAATTAATTGAGTTTTTTAACAGTGTTTCGAACGACTAACTCTGGCTGCATTTCAAAAATGCGTTTTTCGTGTTCTTTGTCTTTAATACGTTCAAGTAGAATTTCGAAAGCATTTTTACCTACACGACGTTTTGGTTGGTGGATCGTTGTCAGTGGTGGCGAGAAGTACTCTGCCAATTCGATATTGTCGTAGCCAATCACAGATACTTCGTCAGGAATCTTAATACCATTTTGTTGTAAACGGCTCATCAAGCCCAATGCCATGGTGTCATTGAAACAGAATACGGCGGTTGGACGTTTTTCCATTGCGGTAATTTTGTCTGCGACCAAAACTGCTGTATCACATTCAAAGTTACCTTCAAGAATCCAGTCTTCGTTTACCGGTATATTCGCTTCTGCCATTGCTCGACGGAAACCTGCAATACGCTCTTGGCATGCGAGTTTTTCAAAGTGGCCACTTAAGCAAGCAATATCGGTATGACCATTATCAATCAGGTACTTGGTCGCGATATAACCGCCTTCTTCTGAGTTATCCATAATCTTGTCTGCTTGGGAGCTTTCTGGTCCCCAGTCCATGACAACTTTCGGAATATCAGCATGACGGTCAAGCATTTGTTTCAGCTCTTCTGTCAGGTCAGAACACATCACCAGTATGCCATCTACACGCTTTTCAGCGAGCATGCGTATGTAATCTCTTTGCTTTTCATAGATACCACCAGTGTTACACAGGATAAGTGTGTAGCCTTGGCGGTAGCAGTAGCTCTCTACACCATCGATCACTTCAGAGAAGAATAGGTTGGTAGATTGCGTCACTAGCATACCGATGGTTCGTGTTGAGTTACATTTCAAGCTACGAGCAACCGCACTTGGAGCATAGTTGAGTTCATCAACGGCTTTATTTACTTTTTCTTGCGTTGCTTCTGCAACAAAACGCGTCTTATTGATAACGTGCGAAACTGTCGTGGTAGAAACGCCGGCTAATCGAGCAACGTCTTTTATAGTGGCCATAAATGGTGTCCTGTATCGAGCTACTAACTAATATATACCGTGGAGGATAAAACCTTGCGCTGAGTGTCTTATGTAAACTTAGCGCAACAAAAATAATGGCGCTGAGTATGTTTAGCCGTGGTTACTCCGAAGTCGGTAGAGGGTAAGTAGCAACAGCGGTTGATGAAGCTACTTTTTTCAACTGAGTGAACAAAGGTCATCAACCTATTAAGAAAACACAAAAACCGCTTTATTTCAGCGGTTTACATAAAATCATATTTAATCGTTTGCGTTCACATTTTAGCCCTATGAGGGCAGGCTGGCAATAATTTAAGCAATGGTTTTGCGCATCTCAAGTCACATTTTGATTGCAAAAAAAGCGAGCGTTCGGAACAATTTTTATAGTTAACGAGTAAAAACTAGGGAACCTAACAGACGGGCTCCCTAAAATAGGCGGTAATTATTCACCAAGAAGGTAAGCGCTGTCCAGTTTACAAAATGCAATTAATAGTTGCGCGACGCTAGAGTAGAAGCCAAATTCATCCAGTTGCTGACACTTTTGAGCGAATTGCGGTAACCAGGACATAAGCTGGTCTTTGATGAACTCATTCTGTTTAACGAACGCTTCTTCCATATGTTTTTCTTGTTCAAACTCATTAGAGCGAATGATCATATTCCCTAAGAAGTCGAGTTCTACCGCTAAGTGGTCGGCTGGTTCCTTTAGGCTGTCGTCAACTTGGACACCAAACTCAGCCATCAACTTTTCCATCTCTTCTGCTGGTTTGTCATTGAGCAAACCTGATTCGCCAATGTACATCGAAGCGTAAGGAAGCGCGCCGTACTTCTCTGTTTTTAAGAACAACTCACAAAAGTCTGCTGCAAGCTCTAGCTGTGCATCTTCGCGGTCTTGCAGTCGGTTCAACGCGTCAACAAGGTTATCAATTGAGGGTTTAAGAGATTCATTTTCACCTAAGCCCGCCAAAAAGCTACGAATTTCGACACTTTGGTAAGCCTCCAATTCTTTGGCTGTCAGTTCTTTGGCGAATAAGCTAGAAAACCACCAGTAAATTTCGGCACGTTTTTCGTTAAAAGCTTTCACTTCTTGCATTTTAGGCTCCTGAATGATGCTCTATTTTTGGCACCACAAAATCAAATTCAGATGTCCCTTAAGTGTAATCAATTAAAATGAACAGCAGTAACTATAAGTATGATGTTTTATGGTGAAATGTGTCTGTTTATTAACAGAGTTCAGTAAGCTTGTTTTGAATCAACAAAATCACTAAATCTTGCTTTTTAGCCAGCCTATGACTAGAAATGTTAATAGTTATGAATAAAATACATCTCGAATAATAAAATGACAGAAAGTGGTGTAAATGAGCTATCACGTATTAGTCGTAGAAGATGATGTTGTAACTCGCAGTAAGCTGGCGGGTTATTTCCAAAATGAAGGGTATACAGTTAGTGAAGCAGATAGCGGCACGCAAATGCGTGAAGTGCTGCAAGCTGGTGATGTTGATCTTATCATGCTGGATATTAACTTACCGGGTGAAGACGGCCTGATGCTTACGCGTGAATTACGTAGCCAATCGGATATTGGTATCATATTAGTCACTGGACGCACGGATAGCATCGACAAAATCGTTGGTCTGGAAATGGGCGCGGACGATTATGTCACCAAACCTTTTGAACTCAGAGAATTATTAGTTCGCGTTAAAAATTTGCTGTGGCGTATTTCGACTGCACGCAATGGCTCGAACAAGGCAAACGAAACTAACGAACAGCATATTGTCCGTTTTGGTGAGTGGACATTTGATATCCAACGCCGAGCGTTGAGCTGTAATGGTGAGCCGGTCAAACTAACCAAAGCTGAGTATGAGCTACTGGTTGCGCTGTCTTCTTACCCAAATCAGGTGCTTAGCCGTGAGCGAATTCTGAATATGATTAGCCACCGTGTGGATGCGCCAAATGACCGTACGATAGATGTCCTGATAAGACGTATGCGTGCGAAGATGGAATTTGACCCTAAGAACCCACAGATCTTTGTGACGGTTCATGGAGAAGGCTACATGTTTGCCGGTGATTAATTGCAATCCCGAGCAACGCTAATAATCAGAAAGGAGAGCAACTGCTCTCCTTTTCTGTCTCTGCAAGTGACCTGAGTGACGAAATAATCACATCCGTTATTGAGGTTCGACCATTGGCGTTTGTCCTACCGTATCGCGCAAGCGTTGCCAGATACTGCCGAGGTACTCATGCCAGAACAATTCGGTTTGCTCTAAATAACGTGCTTTCGGTGAATATTTGTCCCAAGCTTGATTAACGTCTTCGATGGCTAAGAAGTTTGTCGGAGCCGGAATTGGTTTAATACCTGCTGCATTAAATTCATAAAGAGCTCGGTTCATATGGCTGGCTGAAGTAACCAAAACAATTTCCTTTTGCTGCACAAACGCTGCAGCCTGACGTGCTTCTTCCCACGTATCTTTCGCATCTTCCAATAAAATAATATCGGATTTCGCCACACCGAGTGCCAGAGCCACGTTAGCCATCATCCGCGCATGACTGATTTCAGATCCACCGTCATAGCCAGACAAAATTAATTTGGCACCAGGATACATACGTAAAATTCGGATTCCCTCGGTTAAACGCATCAGAGCGGTACGACTTAACTGAGAAGTAGGTGGAATTTCGTCATCGATAATATGGCCATTGCCTAGAACCATCACGTAGTCGATAGTTCCAGAAACGGGAAGAAACGCTTTGTACTCACGCTCCAATGGCATAAGAAGCTTGGTTGAAACAGGCTGGAAGGCAACAAGGAAAATGCCGACAAAAGAGAACAAAACAACGAAGCAGCCAGTTTTACGTTTAGTGGTAAAACTAATTAGAGCGAGGCCCAGTAAGCCGATCAGCAGCAATGCCGGTAAGGGCATAAGCAAAGCTGACACTACTTTTTTCAGCTCAAACATACATAAATAGTCCGAAAAAACATCAATTGAAAATAAAAATGAGGGTATTCCTCTTTATTCCTGCTTTCCTTGTGCCAGAATAGCGACACAATCCTTTATGATAACTCAGCAGAAGTGACAGAAGACCGCAATTTCGACGATATCGCCCACAAATTTGCAAAAAATATTTACGGCTCCGATAAAGGGGAGATCCGCCAAATCATTGTGTGGGAAGATTTTCTACAGATTCTAAGTGAATTAGAGGCAGACCAGCAACCCCTAGAAGTTTTAGATGCTGGTGGTGGTTTAGCACAACTGTCTCAAAAGCTTGCTAAGCTCGGACATCGTGTCGCGTTATGTGATCTATCTTCGGAAATGCTGCAACTAGCCAAACAGGATATTGAAAATAATGGTTTGCTTGAGCAGTATCGCCTAATTCATTCACCTGTCCAGTCCATTAGCGAACACATGGAAAGCCAGGTGGATCTTGTCATGTTTCATGCTGTGATGGAGTGGTTGGTTGATCCCAAAACCGCTCTCGAAACGGTATTGGAACAAGTGAAACCGGGAGGCATTGCGTCGGTGATGTTCTACAACCACCATGGTTTAGTCTACAAAAACGTGGTTTGTGGCAACATTCCTCATATTTTGGACGGCATGCCTCACCGAAAAAGATTTAAACTACAGCCGCAAAAAGGCCTGAAACCAGAAGAAGTCTACCAATGGATAGAAGACTCGGGGTTCAGTATTTGTGGTAAATCTGGTATTCGCTCATTCAGTGATTACATAGGAAATATGCAATACATGGGTGATTACGAGTTTGAAGATGTGTTGGCGCTAGAAAAACAACTTTGTCGACAAGAGCCATACCTCTCATTAGGTCGCTACATTCACGTGTGGGCCAAAAAGAAAGAAAAACAGGAATAACAATGAGTGAGATGACTCTCAATGCTGCAGAACAACCTATTGATGAATTGGTTGGCTGGGTTAAGCAGCAAGATTTCTCGTTGAACCTGACCACGGAGCGATTGGCGTTCTTGATTGCCATCGCAGTATTAAGTAATGAAAGGTTTGACGATGAATTGGGTGAAGGTGAATTGCACGATGCATTCGCTATCGTCACTCGATTATTTGATGAAACGGGGGAAGCCTCTGCTTTCAGGGCAAACAATGCCATCAATGAGATGGTTAAACAGCGTCTTATCAGCCGTTTTGTCAGTGAAGTGACTGACGGTGCGAGTATCTACCGCTTGTCGCCACTTGCGATAGGCATTACTGATTACTACGTGCGTCATCGCGAGTTCTCAAAACTTCGCCTTTCTATTCAGCTGTCTATGGTTGCGGATGAAATGGCGAAAGCGATTGAAGCTGCTCAAAAAGGTGGCACACCGGGTCACTGGAAGAAAAATGTGTACGGAGTACTTAAGTATTCCGTAGGCGAGATCTTCGACCAAATCGATCTTAACCAGCGTGTTATGGACGAGCAGCAACAATCTGTGAAACAGCAGATTGCGGATCTGTTGAATAAGGACTGGCGTGAAGCCATCAATAACTGTGAAGCGTTATTGTCTGAAACATCCAGCACACTACGTGAACTTCAAGATACTTTGCAGGCGGCCAGTGATGAGCTGCAAACTCAGATTCTGGATATTCAGGAGCTTGTCTATGGTGATCCTGAGCTTGAGTTTATTGAGGAAGCATTGTTTGGTCTGCAAATGAAGTTAGACCGAATCACGAGCTGGGGCCAGCAAGCGATTGACCTGTGGATCGGTTACGATCGACACGTACATAAGTTTATCCGTACCGCCATCGATATGGATAAGAACCGTGCGTTCAGTTCTCGCTTGCGTCAATCGATTAAAGATTACTTTGATATGCCTTGGTATCTGACTTATGCAGATGCTGAGCGATTATCCGACCTTCGTGACGAAGCTCTGGTACTGCGTGATGACGAGGTAACAGGCCAAGTTCCGATGGAAGTGGAATACGAAGAGTTTCAACAAGTCAATGATGAGTTATCAGAGCGTATTGGTGACATGCTAAAAGCTCATAAAGAGCAGGGCACACCAATCGATTTGAGCGTGGTACTGCGAGATTACCTTGCACAACACCCATTTACTCATCACTTTGATTTAGCCCGAATTATTGTTGATCAGGCTGTTCGTCTGGGCTATTCAGAATCGGATTATCAAGCCATTCAACCAGACTGGAAATCAATCAACGAATTTGGGGCAAAGGTACAAGCGAATGTCATCGACCGATACTAATGAATACATGTCAGATAAACTGGCAAAAGCAATTACTAACCCTCTGTTCCCAGCGCTAGACAGTATGCTACGAGCAGGGCGTCATATCTCAAGCGAAGATTTGGATAACCACGCACTGTTATCCGACTTTGAACTTGAGCTGTCTTCTTTCTATCAGCGCTATAACACCGAGTTGGTGAAAGCGCCAGAAGGCTTCTTCTATCTCCGTCCACGTTCCACGTCTCTGATTGGTCGTAGTGTGCTGTCTGAGCTGGACATGCTGGTGGGCAAGGTGTTGTGTTTCCTTTACCTGAGCCCAGAGCGTCTGGCTCATGAAGGCATCTTTACAAATCAGGAACTCTACGACGAGATGCTGGCACTGGCGGATGAGAAGAAGCTGATGAAGCTGGTGACGAACCGCGCCACAGGCTCAGATCTAGATAAAGAGAAACTGTTTGAAAAAGTGCGCACCTCGCTGCGCCGTCTACGCCGCCTTGGCATGATCATCAATATCGGCGAAACCGGTAAATTCAGTATCAGTGAAGCGGTATTCCGATTTGGTGCGGATGTGCGTGTTGGTGATGATATGCGTGAAGCTCAACTTCGTCTGATCCGTGATGGTGAAGCCGTCGTTCATACTAAAGAGCCAAGTCAAGGAAGTCTGCTGTCTGAAGAAGACCAAGAAGAACAAGCCCAAGAAGAACTAACAGAAGAGGGTGAAGCATGAGCATGATTGAACGCGGTAAATATCAATCGCTGACCATGGTCAACTGGAACGGTTTCTTTGCCCGTACCTTTGATATTGATGGTCTGGTTACTACTTTATCTGGTGGTAACGGTGCGGGTAAATCAACCACGATGGCGGCATTTATCACCGCTCTGATCCCTGACCAAACGCTACTTCATTTCCGTAACACCACAGAAGCGGGCAGTAGCCAATCATCTCGTGACAAAGGTCTTTACGGTAAGCTGCAACCGGGCGCGTGTTACGCTGCTCTGGATGTGGTGAACTCACGTAACCAACGTCTGCTTTTTGCGGTAAAACTGCAGCAAGTGGCGGGCCGTGATAAGAAAGTAGATATCAAACCGTTTGTTATCCAAGGGCTTCCAAGCCATGTGAAACCGACGGATGTCCTTGTTGAGAGCGTATCTGCAACACAAGCTCGCGTGCGTCAGATTAACGAAGTCAAAGACGTAATCTCTGAGTTTGAAGGTGTTCAATTTAAAGCCTTTTCATCTATTGTTGATTACCATGCGCAAATGTTTGAGTTCGGTGTGATTCCGAAGAAACTGCGTAATTCAGGCGACCGTTCTAAGTTCTACCGTCTGATTGAAGCATCACTTTACGGTGGTATCTCCAGTGCGATTACACGCTCTCTGCGTGACTACCTTCTGCCCCAAAACGGTGGCGTGAAGAAAGCATTCCAGGATATGGAATCTGCTCTGCGCGAAAACCGCATGACCTTAGAAGCGATCAAAACCACGCAGGCTGACCGTGACTTGTTCAAACATCTGATCACCGAGTCTACCAACTACGTGGCCGCTGACTACATGCGCCACGCTAACGAGCGTCGCAAAAAGCTAGAGCAGACACTGTCTTTACGTTCTGAGCTATTTGGTTCTCGCGAGACCCTGATTGAGCAAAACAACCTGCTTAACCGAGTGCAAGAAGAGCTTGAGCTTCTGGTTGATTCAGAGTCTGCGTTAGAGCAGGACTACCAAGCCGCTTCGGATCACTTGCAACTGGTGCAAAATGCACTGCGTCAGCAAGAGAAGATCGAACGTTATCAGGAAGATCTTGAAGAGCTTAGCGAGCGTCTTGAAGAACAGATGATGGTCGTTGAAGAAGCGCAAGAACGCGTGATGATGGCTGAAGAGCAAGCGACCGTTTCTGAAGAAGAGGTCGATAGCCTTAAGACTCAACTTGCGGATTACCAGCAGGCGCTAGACGTGCAACAAACGCGTGCTCTGCAATACCAACAAGCGGTACAGGCACTTGATAAAGCGAAACAGCTATTGGGTGATGAGAGTCTGACAGCAGAATCCGCGCAAGCCTTGGTTGCCGAACTGAAAAATAAACAGACGGACAGTACCAACGAGCTGCTGTCGGTGAAGCACAAGCTGGATATGTCTTCAGCTGCGGCGCAACAGTTTGAAACGGCGCTGAAGCTGGTACGAAGCATCGTTGGTCAGGTGGAGCGTCAAGACGCGGCTGAGAAGGCGAAAAGTGCAATTGCGAAAGCGCGTGAATCCCAACAAATCGCTCAAAATGAACAACAGTGGCGTGCACAACATCGTGACCTTGAGCGTAGCCTTAACCAGCAGCGTCAGGCGAGCGAGCTGGTAGCAGAATATCAAAAGCAGTTCCATGTTGAGCTAACGGACGAAATCACCTTCGAACAGGAACGTGAACGTCACGCAATGCAAATTGAATCGCTGGAATTGACGCAAGAAGACGTACGTGAACAGCGCAGCGAACAGCGTCGACTAGAGCAGGATTCTGCAGCAGAAATCAAAAAGCTTGAAGCCATTGCGCCAACTTGGATTGCAGCGAATGATGCGCTGGAAAAGCTGCGTGAGCAAAGCGGTGTTGAGCTAGAAGATCGCCATGCAGTAATGAGTCATATGCAGGTGGTTCTTGAGCAAGAGAAAGAACTGTCTCTGGCAAAAGATAAACTGGCAGAACGTCGTACCCAGCTGGAAAGCGAAATCGAACGTTTAGCCTCACCAGGTGGTTCAAATGATCCTCGTTTGAAGGGACTTGCTGACACACTGGGTGGCGTATTGCTGTCTGAAATCTACGACGATATTACGATCGATGATGCGCCATACTTCAGCGCGATGTACGGACCTGCACGTCATGCGATCGTCGTTTCAGATCTATCTGGCATCGAAGAGAAACTGGTTGAGCTGGACGACTGTCCTGAAGATTTGTACATCATTGAAGGTGACATTGATGCCTTTGATGATAGCTCATTCGATGCCGAAGAGCTGGAAGGCGCAGTTTGCGTTCGTATGAATGCACGTCAAATGCGTTACTCACGCTTGCCGGAAATTCCACTGTTTGGCCGGGCTGCACGTGAGCAGCGTTTAGAATTGCTGCGCAACGAGCGTGAAGAAGTGGTTGAGAAGCACGCCAAAGCGGCATTTGACTCTCAGAAGATGCAGCGTTTGTATCAAGCGTTTAACCAGTTTGTTGCTTATCACATTCAGGTCGCATTCGATGCCGATCCTGAGCAAGCATTGACTAATGTACGTGAAAAACGCAACCAAATTGCCCGCGTATTGGTTGATTTGGAAGCGAAAGAACAACAACAACGTTCTCAGCTTCAAACCAGCAAACAAGCCTTGTCTTCACTCGACAAACTTGCACCAAACATGGCACTGATTGAAGACGACATGCTTCAAGCACGTTTTGATGAGCTGGAAGAGAAAATCGCGCAATTGTCAGAGGCGAAAGCATTCCTGAACAACCATGCGAAAGCCGTGGCTGAGCTTGAGAAGATTGTTTCAGCATTGGATGCGGACCCTGAGCAGTTCGATGCGCTAGAAGCGGAATACAAAGCGTCAGACGAGCAACTGCAAAATCTTAAGAAGCAAATCTTTGCTTTGTCCGATTTGGTAGAACGTCGTCACTACTTCGCCTACTCAGATTCGGTCGATCTTCTCAACAAGAGCAGCGAACTGAGCGAGCAGCTAAAAGCGAAGCTGGTTCAGGCCGAGCAAATGCGTTCTCGCTCTCGTGAAGAATTTAAACAAGCGCAAGGTCAGATGAACCAATACAACCAAGTATTGGCATCGCTGAAAAGTTCACACCAAGCGAAACTGGAAACCGTTCAGGAGTTCAAGCAGGAGCTGCAAGAGTTCGGTGTTAATGCGGATGAAGGCGCAGAAGAGCGTGCAATGCGTCGTCGTGACGAGCTGCAAGAGCGTTTGCACTCATCACGTAGCCGTAAGAGTGAATATGAGCGCACCATCACCTCTACTGAGCTAGAGATGAAAGGTCTGGCGAAACGTCTGAAGAAAGTGCAGAAAGAGTACGCTGAGCTTCGCACTTTTGTCGTTGCAGCAAAAGCAGGCTGGTGCTCGGTACTACGTCTTGCACGTGAAAACGATGTTGAACGACGCCTTCACAAACGTGAGCTGGCTTACTTGTCTGCGGACGAGCTGCGTTCAATGTCGGATAAATCGCTCGGTGCGCTGCGTCTTGCTGTGGCAAACAATGACGATCTGCGTGATGCGCTGCGTTTATCTGAAGACAACGCTCGACCTGAGCGTAAAGTTCTGTTCTACATTGCGGTCTACCAGCACCTTCGTGAGCGTATCCGTCAAGACATCATCCGTACCGATGATCCGGTAGAAGCGATCGAAGAGATGGAAGTGGAGCTGGCGCGTCTGACAGAAGAGCTGACTCAGCGTGAAAACCGTCTGGCGATCAGTTCTGAATCGGCGGCAAGCATCATTAAGAAGACGATTCAACGTGAGCAAAACCGTATTCGTATGCTAAACCAAGGCTTGTCGAACATCTCGTTCGGTCAGGTGAAAGGCGTACGACTCAACGTGAAGATACGCGAAAGTCACGAGGTGCTATTGCACGGCTTGTCTTCTCAGCAGGAACAGCACAAAGACTTGTTTGAGTCTTCACGCTTTACCTTCTCAGAGGCGATGGCGAAACTGTTCCAGCGTGTAAACCCACATATCGACATGGGGCAACGTTCTCCACAAGTACTTGGTGAAGAGTTATTAGATTACCGTAACTACTTAGAGTTAAGTGTGGAAGTGAACCGTGGTTCAGAGGGTTGGCTACAGGCTGAATCTGGCGCGCTATCGACTGGTGAGGCGATCGGTACGGGTCAGTCTATCCTGTTGATGGTAGTACAAAGCTGGGAAGAAGAATCCCGTCGTCTGCGTAGTAAAGACATCATTCCTTGTCGTCTGTTGTTCCTTGATGAGGCTGCGCGTCTGGATGCGAGATCTATCTCGACACTATTCGAACTGTGTGACCGTCTGGATATGCAGCTTCTGATTGCTGCGCCAGAAAACATCAGCCCAGAAAAAGGCACAACCTACAAACTGGTACGTAAGGTGTTTAAAGATCACGAGCATGTACACGTAGTTGGTCTGCGTGGGTTTGGTCAGACAGACAAGCCGAAGAGCGAAGCCCAGGAAATGGCTGAAGAGTTGGAGTCTTAACCGTTCAATTTGAAGTTAAATGCCCGCTAACAATAGCGGGCATTTTTTATTTCATTGTTAAGTTAGCACGCCATGGTCTTAGTTAAACTGCTGTGTTTTCCGTTAACGCTGTTTGGCGGTATTGTCTTGGTGAACAACCGCTCCATTTGCGAAATGCATGGCGAAAATTCGCACTGTCAGAAAAACCAACTCGTTCCGAGATATCTTCAATACTGATTTGCGTTGAAGCAAGGTAGTGGCGCGCTACATGAAAACGGACTTGGTCGAGAATTTGCTGATAGCTGGTATTTTCCAATTTGAGGTGACGACTTAATGTTCTGGATGACATTCCTAGCTCGGATGATAGCGCTTCAATGGAAGGGTAGCTGCCCGGACGTTCAATAAATATCTGGGTTATCTTATCTTTTAAACTGGTGCTGCCACTGACTTTGGCCAGCATTTCATCGCAAGACTTCAGACACATCTGCAATGTGCTAGCGTTCGCTGCTGGTAGTGGTTCATAGATGCTTTTTGCATCAAATTGCCATTCAAGCCGATCGCTATTGAACTCGATATCACAGTGAAACACTTGCT
Source organism: Vibrionaceae bacterium (assembly GCA_018222805.1). GTDB lineage: Bacteria > Pseudomonadota > Gammaproteobacteria > Enterobacterales > Vibrionaceae > Vibrio. Next base: position 4,894 of record JAAEZQ010000023.1, on the reverse strand, counting down.
TATATAACTCGCTGTATTCTGGTTCAGGATAAGGAAAGCGAATGACCGTCGAGGGAAATGGGTGCTGCATCACTTCTTCACATAAGTTCTGGATGGCTGAAAACCAGTATTCGCAGCAAAACGGCAACATGGATTGAAGTTCGATTAATTGCTCAGCACGGAAATATCCAAAGTTGCCTTCAACCCACATTTTCTTTTTCAAGACCGGCCCTGCAAGGCGAAGATACTTAAATCCCATCACTAAGGCATCAAATAATGTGTTGCTGCTTAAGACCGCATAACCAAGCACACCAAAATCACTGAACTTTGCCTGTTGGCCTATTTTTAGTCCTAAACTCGGTTCTTCTGCGTGGCTAAGGGCGTTACTAAAGATCACTAGCTTTTGTGTAAGTGTGATATGAGTCTCTGGCGCGTAAAGCTGAGAAGCATTGATACCGCTACCATCGAGTAATGCCTCAACGCTGACACTAGGATCTAAATAGCGCTTGAGCAGTTGTAAATCTAAAATGCCGAAAGCTTGTGTATCTGGCTCGTAAACCGCAGTGTATTCCATTGTTTTCCCTCTACAGACCCTTATCATCCTAGCGTTTATCTGCGTGATATTCTGTCAGTTTGCTCTCAAGGTTGTCCGAATATCACCGGTTTTTGTCATTTTGTAACCTGTGATTAATGTTATCAGAATGTTGTAATGCAATAAATTGTAGGATGGGAAAGAAATATGAATGTGCTGGCAAAGCAAGATGAGATGGTTGATAACAACCAAAACATGGGCGTGCCTGAAAACCTAAATTCTAGTGAACTGTCTACGTGGTTCGCTGAACTTAAAACCGCCTATCAAGCGGAGCCTCTAGCAACATTAGCCGTCAGAAAGCAGCGTTTACTGGCATTGAAAAAGCAGCTGTCTCGCTATCAGGATATTTTGGCTGAAGCGATGAATGAGGACTTCGGTGGACGCAGTCATACGGAGTCGGTAATGGCTGATGTACTTGCTCCGATTCTGGATATTAACCATGTGGTCCGTCACCTTAAAAGCTGGATGAAGCCCAGCAGACGGCCAACTGAATGGTTGTTTAAAGGCAATAAGCTTGAACTCAGATACCAGCCGAAAGGTGTGGTAGGTATTATCTGTCCATGGAATTTTCCTATTTACCTGTCGATAGGCCCAATGATCACCTCGTTAGCCGCAGGCAACCGCTGCATGATCAAAATGCCACCCAATTGCCCAGCGACGACAAAACAGTTACGCCGAATGTTAGCAGAGATTTATCCAGAGAACTTGGTGCGCGTGGTGGATGGCACTCATCCTGAAGCAATGGAAATATCCCATCTTCCATTTGATCATCTGGTTTTTACTGGGTCGCCAGCGAGTGGCAAAACCGTCATGGCAAATGCAGCCGCTAATTTAACCCCCGTCACGCTTGAACTTGGCGGCAAATCGCCTGCAATAGTGTTTGAAGATTACGACGTGAAAAAGGCGGCAGCGCGCCTCGCTCACGGTAAAGGAATGAACTCAGGTCAGATATGCATTGCTCCGGATTACGCTTTTATCCCTGAAGGCAAACAGCAAGAGTTTGTCCGTGCGCTCAAAGCTGCCCATCAAGCTATGTATGGTGAGATTAAATCAAATCAGGACTACACCTCGTTAGTTGACGAAGCACAATACCGACGTTTTCATGCTTTGCTCAATGATGCCAAGGAGAAAGGCGCTGATATTATCCAATGTCTGGATCGTGGAGAAGGGCGTAAAACTCCGCTCTATATTGCTACTAATCTGACATCGGATATGCGTATCTGTCAGGAAGAGATATTTGGCCCTTTGCTTCCGGTTCACACCTACCGCTCCATTGATGAGGTAATTCAATATATTACCGACAGGCCACGTCCTCTCGCGTGCTATCTGTTTACTAACGATGAGACGCAGCGCGAGTCCGTGCTTACACACACTCACAGTGGTGGTGTCACCTTGAATGACTGGGGGTGGCATGTTCTTAATCACTCGGTACCTTTTGGAGGGGTAGGTAATTCAGGGATAGGCAATTACCACGGTGAAGAAGGGTTCAGAGAGTTGAGCCATGCACGTTCGGTATTGCAAATGCGCGACTGGTTCCCAATTCAGCTTTTCTCGCCTCCGTATGGAAGTTGGGTGCAAAAACTGATTCTACGCTTTTTTGTCGGCAAACCAGATCCTCGATTAAATAATCAAAAATAGCTGACACAGCACTTATCGACCTCTTCGGTGTTTGGGAAGGCAGGCTTGATGTTGGGTGATGTCTTCCCTCTCGTGACTACTAGCTTGGCGCAGTGTTGCCGCGCTTTACTTATTCCGATTGGAATGACCAAATTGATTCAAAGGATGAAATATGACGAAATCAGCGAAAGGAATACGCATTTACGTGTCAAATGTTTCTTCAGGCAGTGTTATTTACCTCTGTCTATGGCAGAAGAGCATGGTTAATCTACTGCCTTGGGGAGGTCGATAATGGAAAGCTACGATTACATCATCGTTGGTGGTGGTTCGGCAGGCTGTGTTTTGGCATCACGTTTATCTGAGGATCCTAACGTGATGGTTTGCCTACTTGAGGCTGGTGGTAAGGACAATAGCGCATTTATTCATACGCCCATTGGTACGGTTGCCATGATGCCGACCAAATTATACAACTGGGGGTTCGAAACGGTCCCCCAGCCTGGATTAAATGGTCGCAAAGGTTACCAGCCAAGAGGAAAAGCCTTAGGTGGTTCGAGCTCGATCAATGCCATGATGTATTCGAGGGGGCATCGTTATGATTATGACTTATGGGCAAGTCTTGGCAACACAGGGTGGAGCTACGACGAGTGCCTGCCGTACTTCAAAAAAGCGGAAAACAACGAGGTTCACCATAACGAATATCATGGTCAGGGCGGGCCTTTGAATGTCGCTGAGTTACGCTCGCCGAGCCAGCTTATTGAACGATACTTGTCGGCTTGTGAGTCTATTGGCGTTCCGCGAAGTGATGATATTAATGGCGCGCAGCAGTTTGGTGCGACTTACACTCAAGTGACTCAGCGCGATGGTGAGCGATGCAGTGCGGCGAAAGCGTATTTGACGCCACACTTGAGTCGACCGAATCTCACGGTGCTCACTAAGGCGACCACGCACAAGGTTCTATTTGAAGGTAAACGTGCCATTGGTGTCGAATACGGTTTAAGAGGAAAGCGTTTACAGATCAAAAGTAGTCGGGAAGTGATTCTTTCAGCTGGAGCTTTTGGTTCTCCTCAAATCTTGCTTTTATCTGGTGTTGGAGCCAAAGCAGAACTCGATAAGCACGGTATCGAGCAAGTTCACGAGTTACCGGGTGTCGGTGAAAACTTACAAGATCACATAGATCTGGTGCACAGCTACAAATGTCTTGATAAGAAAGAGTCTTTTGGCGTCTCGTTTCGAATGGTCTCTGAAATGGGTAAAGCGTTACCTAAGTGGATGAAGCAGCGCAGTGGCAAAATGAGCAGCAATTTTGCCGAGGGGATTGGTTTTCTTCGCTCAGATGACAGTATCGATGTACCTGACTTGGAGTTCGTGTTTGTGGTGGCGGTTGTTGATGACCACGCACGTAAGGTTCATTTCAGCCATGGTTATAGTTCTCATGTTACGTTACTGAGGCCAAAAAGTAGGGGCACAGTCAAACTTCAAAGTGCTGATCCCTATGACGTACCGTTGATTGATCCTGCATTTTTTAGTCATCCAGATGATATGGACATCATGATCAAAGCGTGGAAGAAACAACATCAGATGATGGAAAGCCAGGCATTTGATGAGGTTCGAGGTGAGAATTTTTATCCGGTTGATGCTAATGATGATCGCGCAATCGAGCAGGATATTCGCAACCGGGCTGATACCCAATATCATCCGGTGGGCACTTGTAAAATGGGAACAGCGGATGACTCCCTAGCTGTGGTAGACAAGGATCTAGCTGTGCACGGTTTGGACGGGCTGAGAGTCGTTGACGCATCGATAATGCCGACGCTTATCGGAGGGAATACCAATGCTCCCACTATTATGATTGCGGAGAAGATCTCTGATCAGATTAAGTCACATTATGCGGTCTCGCCTGAACCTGAATCGACCGTAGCCAAAGCTGGATAGTGACACGACGGTCTTACATTGGTCACTGGCCAAATAAAAAAGCCGAGGCTGAAGGACGACAGTCTCGGCTTTTTGAGCACTTAGGTTTAGACAAATACTAAATGCTACTCCTCTGAAACGTCACTTTTAACTTCGCTCATTTCAGCAAGCTCTTCAAGTGCTTGGATAGAGAGCTCTGATAAGCGTTGTAAATGCTGTTCTAGCGTCTCATGATCAACAAGCGGTGGTTCGTTGTTATTTATATCTTTTGTTAACATGTCTCAACCTCATAAGTTGAGTAAGGGGAGCTTTAATCATAATCAAAACGTGGAGTACAGAAAAAACGCTCTGTGTTTAATTTGTTAGATAGATCATTGATTGAGGCAAGCGTTTTCTCACTTTAAATTGAAAATGAGGTATATCGCTCAAATATGAAAGGTAACTTAGTAATCAGGGGTATTTATGCTAGTGTCACTCACTGAACCACATGTTTGAGGTCCAGTGAGCAAAAGTTATATCAGAATTGCGGTTTAACGCCGAACTGTGCTGCAGCGTAGGCGACGCGCTCTTTCGGTTTTGGGTATTCAGCTGGGGTACCAAGGCTTTCGATATGTTTCAAACGAGGTAGCAAACCCATACCATTCGCAATTTGAATAGCGAGTCCAGGACGCGCATTGAGCTCTAAAACCATCGGCCCTTCTTCTTTGTCCAACACCATGTCTGTGCCCATGTAGCCTAGTCCTGTCATTTCCCAAGCACTAGAAGCCAGTTCAAGCAAGCGCTCCCAATGTGGAA
>JAAEZQ010000022.1 GCA_018222805.1 Vibrionaceae bacterium | reverse complement strand
ATAATTTGCAGTGGGTAACGACGGTAATGACCGAGTAGTGCCTTAACTACGGGCCATAACATGCAATTGTCCCCCTTGAAGTCGGATTTTACCTTCCATATGGTCAGCTACCTTCTCACTGTGGGTCACCAACAACAATGTACAATTCAGTTGGCGCGCAAGAGTGGTTAATAAACGCATCACCGCTTCGGCGTTTCGTTCATCCAAACTTCCGGTTGGCTCATCGGCCAAGAGAATTTGCGGTTCCATGTAAAGTGCTCGCGCAATCGCAGCGCGCTGTTGCTGACCACCAGAGACTTCTTCAGGGTAACGGCCAAGAAGAGGCATCAAATCAAGAGCAGAGAGAATCTGACGCCACAAACCTTGATCTTCCGGTAAACCTTTTAGTTGGCGGCAAAAACGAATGTTATCCGCAATGTTTAGAGTCGGAAGAAGGTTAAATTGCTGGAAAATATTACCGATATTATTTCTGCGATAGAGTGTTCTTAAATGTTCGGGAGCATCATGCATCGCAAAATCAACAAACTGAATTTCTCCGGAATCTACCGTATCAAGCCCAGCAATCAAATTGAGTAAGGTACTTTTACCTGAACCACTCTCACCCATGAGGGCGACTTGCTCACCACGCTGTAATATTAATTCTGCCCCTTGTAAAACTGGGTGAAACTCTCCCCCATCTACATAGCCTTTACATAGGTCTGACAGTCTTAACATTAATATAGCCGCTCAACAGGTATCTAAAATTGGGATAGGAATCTACACTAAAATCCAACCAGTAGGAAGTATTTTGAATACTAGGTCACATAATCACACCGCAAATGCAACTCGATTCAAGTTCTCAAACTATTTTTATTGAAATCAAAAGAAAATTTCTGTTACTAACAATCTGCTTCCCCCTCTGTATAATTAATTCCCAATTAGGTTTTTCATCCACTTTTTACTTCTCACACGTGGTAAGGAAATCGCCCACTTTACGACTTCCTCCGTCAGAAAGAGTAAGTACACCCACTGCGGCTCCCAACCAAGGTGAATAGCGGCAAAAGCAGCAAGTGGAATACCAATAACCCACTGTGCTATCAAGTCCTGATACAAGCAGAACTTAACATCACCGCCCGCACGTAGAACACCTACAATAACCATCATAGGAATGGAGCGCAATATCACACCAATGGCTAGAATCAGCATAAATTGCTCGGACAATTGACGCGTTTCTGGCGTCAAGGCGCTGAACGCATTCAGTATCCACTGATTTGAAACCAACAGTATTAAGGCAACCACCACTGCAATGATCAGATTCAAAATCAGCGTCGCCCAGGCTTGATAGTAAACGGGTTCAAAATTCTTTGCGCCTAACTGGTTGCCCACCAAAACTGCAGCAGCATTCGACAACCCTATCATCATTGCCAAGGCTATTGATTCAACGGGGGTCATTACAGAGAGAGCCACCAAGCCTTGAACGCCTGCTTGTCCCATAATCGCGTGATAAACAAATAATCCACCAGCCCACGCCAGAAAGTTAAACGTCGTTGGCAATGACAAGCTAAGAAAGCGCGTGATTTTTTCCAACACCAATCCCGCTTGGATATCATTCCAACCAAACGCAAGAATATGTTTCTTAGCCCATAAATAACCAAATAAACAGCCCACTTCGATGGCACCGCTAATGACTGTCGCGATGGCAGCCCCGGTAATACCAAGTGCAGGAAAGCCCAAGTGACCGAAAATCAACACCCAGTTCAACAACACGTTCGAGACTATGCCTATACCACTAAAGAAGGTACTTAAGCCCGGTTGGTGCATCGCTCGCAAGCCCACGGCCATACTGGCAACGCAAGCCACAGCAAACATACTTGCTGACGAAACTACTAGATAGTTTGCACCCAGATCAATAACATGTTGAGAATCGGTGGTTAGACTCATGATGGGATCAGGAAAGACTACGAACAAGAGAACGGCCATCGCCGCAAACACCATTGATATCACCCAGGTAAGAGATGTACTCTCCCTTACGCCCGCTTTGTCCCCGGCTCCCCAATATTGAGCGGTCAACAAGGCCCCACCAGTCGTGACACCTACTAGCATAATGGTCGTGACAAACGTAGCTCGAGCGGCCACTCCAACGGCGGCAATTTCAGCCTCACCAAGCTGGCCGAGCATCAATACATCGACCAGGCTACGGCTGGAAAACATAATGCTCTGAAGAGTAATTGGAAGCGCTATCGCAAACAAACGACGTAAAAATGCCTTATCGGCGTGAAATAAGAGTTGAGAAAAAAAAGACACGAGCACTCCAACGACAACTTATTGAAAGAAATGGAAAAATGTCTCATGATTATACCTAGTGGTGATAATTCCACCAACAAAAAAAGGACAAAGAATGAAAAAGGTGTTGGTACTTGGCGCGTCTGGATACATAGGCTCTCAACTTCTTCCTCTTTTGCTAGACAAAGGTTACAGCGTAACTGCAGCGGCGCGACATATCGATTATTTAGAATCAAGATCCTGCCCTCACCCAAACCTGACTCTGAAATACCTGGATTTAGCTGATGCTGAGGCAACATTATCTATTGTGAATGATTTTGACTTGGTCTTTTTTTTGGTACACGGTATGGCTCAGGGCGATGACTTTGTCGAATACGAGCTTAACCTCGCACTGAACTTCAAGCTCGCCTTAGAAAGAAGCAAAGTCAAACACGTTATTTATCTGAGTGCAATTCAGCCCCAAACCGGAAATTCGCGCCATTTAACAGCGCGAAAAGCAACGGGAAAAATCATTCGTCAATCCGGTGTACCAGTCACGGAATTGCGTGCTGGAGTGATTATAGGCCCGGGCTCTGCGGCGTTTGAGATAATGCGTGATTTTGTCTATAACCTGCCCGTTTTAATCACACCAAAATGGGTAGACTCCAAAGCCAATCCGATAGCATTGCCTAACCTCAATCATTACTTACTTTCCCTTGCGGCAGACCCGCCACCAAAAGAGAGTCAAATTTACGAAGTTGGAGGGCCAGACACACTAAGCTACCGAGAACAATTTCAAGTTATTTGCCAAGCAACCAACAAGCCTTACCGATTGTGGTCTACCCCACTGCTTACTCCTAAAATGGCGTCTTACTGGCTGGGGCTCATTACCTCTGTTCCATCAAGTATTGGTAAAGCATTACTCGCGGGATTAGAACACGATTACATAGCAGACTCCGGGGCTATTGAAGCTCGATTTCCACAAGATATGATCAGTTACGAACAAGCTGTAACAAAGACAATTGCGCATGAGGGTACGTTTGTTCGCAGTAATGTCTGGGGTTTCGAACCCGCTGCATTACAACGTTGGCAACCCGGATATGGTTACTTTCCCAAGCAGGCTGGAGCCAGCATTAGAACCAAAGCCTCGGCAGAATCTTTGTGGAAAGTTGCCCAGAAAATTGGCAGCCAGGAGAAAGGGTATTACTTTGCGAATATTTTATGGCGTACACGCGAGTGGCTGGATATCTTTTTTGGTGGCGGGAAACCTGTTCGAGTCTCGCCTCCCGGACCGGATCTTAAAGTTGGCGATTTCATTGATTCTTGGAAAGTCATTCGGTGTGAGGAAAACCAGTTCTTATCCCTGTTTTTCGGGATGAAAGGACCCGGGCTCGGACGCTTAGAAATTAGCATCAAGGATGAAGGCGATGAACGAGAGCTGGACATTACTGCGTGGTGGCACCCGCAAGGCTTTCTGGGTCTGCTTTACTGGTTTGCCATGATGCCTGCTCACTTATTCATTTTTAATGGCATGGTTAAAGCGATGGCTAGCCTAGCGGAAAAAGACCAAGGCCACTAGGCTGCCCTTTTTATATGTGTCAGAACCGATGAAGAAAAAATCAGTTAACCATAGCGGTCGTTTCAACTGCTTCTTCTTCGGCTTCTTCTGGCTTATCTTCTGGTAATTTGTGCGCTATCCCGGCGTGACAATCTATGCACGATTGTTCTCGGGATTCCATCATTTGATGTCGACGAGCCGTCGTACGACCTTGCGCTTCAAAATCCATTCGGTCGACTTGGTGACAGTATTTACACTGCTTAGACTTATTGGCGACGAACTCCTCAGTCACTTTCGCCGCCAGTCTTTGCCGGTGTTCTGACTCAAAATTTTCCAGCGTGATGTCCCCTTTCAATTTATGGAAGATATCCGCTGTCGCTGTGATTTTAACGATCATTTTTGGTATAAACTCTCTCGGAATATGACAGTCGCTACACGTCGCGGCGATCACACCTTTTGAGTTTTTGTAGTGTATTGACTCTTGATATTCCTCCACTATCGTATCCATTCCGATGTGGCATCCAAAACAAAAGTCGTTGGAGTTGGAATAATTCATAACACCATGGTAAGCACCAAGCGCAGCCACACCTAAGATAAACGCGACCACACCACCGAGAGGAATACCGAGCATCCATTTCTTATTAGGTCGACTCCACCATCCCATATAGTTTGCTCCACCTTGCCAGTGATTGAGTTATTGGAAACTCGCGTAGTATTCAGACAGTGCAACCAAGTCGTCTTCATTTAACCCTTTGACAGCACTATCCATTTTCTTATCTACTGAACGTGCTCCACTATGGAACTGCTTGAGCGTAGTTAGCAAGTAGCCTTTTTGCTGACCTGCCAGAATCGAGGCTTCATCCAAGGGATCGCTTCCCCCGTCCACATGACAACTGTCGCAGTTTTTCTCGTGAATCATTTTCCCTTTATCGGCCAGTGACGGGTCGAAGTCTTGTTTTGCACGCACAAATGCGAGTTGCGAATAGTGGGCGGCTAACTCTTCCACTTCCTCTTCGGAAAGCGATTTCACAATGGTCGCCATGTCACCACTTTTACTCGTATCACCATAAACATGCTTCACTGTTTCAGCTGGTCGCCCTTCGCCGTATTGCAGCATTTGATCAATCAAATTAAATTCCGGCAAGCCAGCGATAGAAGGAATATTGGTGTTTGTCGATACACCACCCGGTCCATGGCATGCCTCACATTCCAAACGCTCAATTAACTCTGGAGCCGAAGCTTGCGCTGCAGAAACTAAAAGAAAGTTTGCTGTAATCAAAGTCAACGCTTGGGTTATTTTTGTCAAAGAAGAACACATAGGCTGCGATTCCTAAACTTAAATATTCATTGAAAGACCATGAGAACAAGGTGTCCGTTTCTATGACTTGCTAGAAAGCAAATGGAATAACTATGACGATTTTCACGTCAACTAGCTACCAAGCCATTACTTCTTTATAAGCAATTCCAATATCAATCCGTCCAAAACAACATCTCATTCACATACAACATACATATTAGACCAAGCTCTTATAATTTTCTGACCTTACAAGGTTAAATATTAACCTTATTTTTTATAAGTCATTGTTATGCATAATAAAACGATAAATTCCATAACATTCAAAGATTTGAGCGGCATCACAACACTCAAAAAATCACTTTAGAAAACGGTGAAACACGGGATTATGTCTATACTCATAACAGTCGGTGGTAGAGTGGAATGTAAATTTTGACCTGTCGTTGTCCACTCTTTCTGAAAGATAATTAACTAGAATAAAGCAAATTACTCAAATTACGCTCTTTATACCTAGAGCAAAAAATTCAACAAGTTGTATCTAAATCAGTCCCACTTTTATTTATATCTATTAGGTGAAAGCGAGAGGGAAAATGAACAATACAAAATCACTTTTCATCACAATCCTAGCCATGTTAATGGCCGCGTGTGGTCCAGGCGGTAGCAATGATCAGAATACCCCTCCGCCAGATGTCAGTTCATTCAGCGTCGAAATCGAAACGCCGATGCTTATGCCCTCCGACAGTGGTACTGAAACAAAGTTGGTGGTTGACTTTAACGTTCTAGACGGTGCGGGGCGTGACTACACGTTCGACACCGATAAAGACTTTAGAATAGCGGTGTTGAAAGCAATGCCAGCACGCAGTGACGTTGAAGATACCAGTGACCCCGCGTACGACTATAATGGGCGTAATGGCAATACTTTCTGGAAAAGCTTCCACCACTCCAGTGATGCCTCAAATAATAGAGCGTCAATGGAGAGTGTTTGGGATGGCGATTTAGAGAAAACAGACGACGGCTATCGTTATACCTTCGCAATTGCAGACATTTTGAAAGTCGCCGACCCGTATCCTGCTGATTCCTCTGATAATGATGGGTATATAAGCTGGGATGAGGATAAGCTACACCGAATCGTACTCGCTTATGGTGGCCAAGAAGTTGGTTTTACCCATGTTTATGAGTGGGTGCCAGGCACCAGTTCAGACGACACCGTTTCAAGAAATGTCATTGAAGACGGAACCTGTGCGAATTGTCATATGAACGAGCCACTTCGTCATGGGCCGGGTTATCGCTCGATAGACAACAACATCGCCGTTTGTACTTCTTGTCACAACGACAGTAACCCAGGTGCAGCACCAGCTCGCCGACCACTTTCTGCTGTCGTACACCAATATCACGGTAACGTCTTTAAACTTGGTAGAGACCGAAGTGACCTTACAACTTATAAACAGCCAGTTGACGATGCTGGACAATTAGTCACAGACATAAACGGTTTAGTCATCGAAGGCAGCCCTTTCCCACAAGATGCGCGTAACTGTACCACTTGTCACTCTACTGACACGGCAAAAGCATCTGATGCAAACAACTGGTTTGAACATCCAACGCAAGTTGCTTGTGAGACTTGTCACTTATTCAGAGATCGTGGTGCGCATGCTAACCAAGTAGGTACTGCGTGGATTCGAGATGGCTCACCGCAAAATACTTGTACAGGATGTCATCGTCCTTACGAGCGTGACGAAAATGGTGTTCCAATTATTGGAGAAGACGCGAAAAGAAGCGCCAAAACCGTTCACATGATGCGTTTGGCTAACCTTTCAACGGCCAGAGATACGTTAGATATTGAGATTGAACAAGCTCGTTTTGTTGACGATAGTTTCGAAGTTCAGGTGCGCGTTCAAATAAATGGCACAGGTGTTGGTACCTTGGATGAAGTCACCCCATATATCAACGAGCATGGACACATGAACCTGCTTCTAAACTGGGATGACGGAAAAGGTCCAATGTTGGCCTACAACGCACTTGATATGAGCGCAGACGGTTCGGTTGGTGACGGCTGTGTCGCTGAAGGCGATGGTCTGTTTACCTGTATAAAAGACTTCAGCTCGTCTTCAATCAAGCCAGGAGCAACATCCAAGCTAACGGTGAACATAGCAGATATACCGCTTTGTGCCGACAGGAAAGACGCGGTGCTAAGCGAATGTGTCAACTTTACTGGCATTGACTTAATCAAATATCCGTTCGTGGTTGCTGCAAATAACGCTTCTGGTGCATTTGATGTTGGTGGCGTCGCTGTTTCTCACAAGCTCCCTGTCGGTGCCGATATTGAGAGCTGTAATAACTGTCACAAAGAGTTGACCATCCACAAACTTGGCGGTCACCCGCATGCAGCGACGGACTTCCAGCAATGTAAAAACTGTCACAACTCAGAACGTTCAGCGTTCTACCCTGGAATGGCAGCGGATCTTAAATACCACGTGCACTCGTATCACGCGTTCGGTTCTGCGCGCAGTGGAGATTCACCTTTCCCAGGCGCAATCAACAACTGTGAAGCGTGTCATACCAACTCGCAATTCAACCTGCCAAGTCAGCAGAATACTCGCCCTTCACTTGCTAGTGGTAAGTACTTCAGTCCGACTTTGGTGGCATGTAGTGCGTGTCACCTTGAATCGGCATTGGCCAACGCAGACCCTGAGACTGTTGCAGGAGACGCCGTACTGAAACACATGCTGAATAACGGTGCAGTCTTTGGTGCTGATACGGCTGAAGAAGCGATGGGTTCAGAGCAATGTTCGACTTGTCATGCTATTGGCCAACCTCAAGGCGTAGATAAGGTTCACAAGGTATATGACTACCGTTGAAAACGTCATTGATCATAAGTAATTGACGATTAAGGATGGAAAAAGGAATTGTTATGAAAGCAATCATTCAGCGGTGGTTAGTGGTGTTAATACTCGGGTTTGGGGTGATCTCTTCGGTAAACTCAGAAGAGGTTACCGAACCCGCGGCTGAGCCGGAAACAGCGACCTTATCGAGAGAAGAGATACAGACCATATTGGATACGAAGTTTTCGGAAGGGAAATACTCACGTCGTGGTCCTGATGGCTGTCTACGATGCCATGATGATACGTCCGATAAGCCTGCAACAGGTATTTTCGATAACGTACATGGTAAGGCTGCCAATATTCACGGTCCAATGAACGACAAACAGTGTGAAGCGTGCCATGGCCCAGCAAACAACCATGAACGTAATCCTCGTAAGGGACAAGTCCGGGAACCAATGATCACCTTTGGTCCCAACTCTCCTGTACCAGTGGAGAAGCAAAATAGCGTGTGTTTGTCTTGCCACGAGGACGCTAAGCGTTCGACATGGCACAGTAGTGAGCACGCGTTCGAAGGGCTGTCATGTTCGAACTGTCACCAGTTGCATCAAAAGGACGATCCTATGATGGTGGCTGAGTTGCAGGCTGATAAATGTACCGATTGCCACATAAAGGCGAAATCGGACATTCACAAGCGCAGCAGTCATCCGGTACTTGATGGCGTGATGACCTGTTCGAACTGTCACAATCCACATCAGACAGCCAATGAAGCGAGCCTCAATTGGTCGTCAATTAATGACACCTGCTTTGAGTGCCACGCGGAGAAACGCGGTCCAAATTTATGGGAACATGAACCCGTTACGGAAGATTGCACAGCTTGTCACTCTCCTCACGGTTCAGTCAATAAAGCCATGCTAAATAAACGTCTGCCAATGCTATGTCAGGAGTGTCACCGCGTTCCTCACGCTAACGTTGCGATCCCTGAAAACGACTTGAAGGTTCGTGGTGGTAGCTGTTTGAACTGCCATACTCAAGTGCATGGTTCTAATCACCCACGCGGTCAGGCACTAAGATATTAAGGAGGGTGGCATGAAACTTTCAAAAATCTGTATTGCTATTTCCCTTGCTTTATCTCTGCAAGTACACGCAGATGATTATTCGCTGCAAAACGCTCAAGAGGCTGACACCAGCCGCTGGAATTGTACTGACTGCAGTAGCAACAGAGCTTGGAGTGGCGAAGTTGGCGTGGGTGTCGGTTACCTCGATAACGATGGTTCAACAAGGTTCTATAACTGGAACCCACCGCTTCATGGCACAACTTCAGACAACAAGCGTCTGAACGGTAGCTTAAATGCCGATATTGAGCGCTATGAAGACAATGGATTCTACAATCGTTTCCTTATTGATGATCTAGGGTTACAGCGCTTCTTGCTTCAGTGGGAAATCGGAGAGTTTGATGGTTTTCGCCTATCAGCAAGTTACGGTGAGACTCCTTACTACTGGAATCGCTCATCATTGAGCGCCTACCATGGCAGTGCTGGTACACTCACTAGTGAAGATTTAAGGAAATATGAGCACGAAGTGAAGCGAGAAACCTTCAAGTTTGAGCTCAAGTACACACCTAAGACGCCTTGGCAGCCCTATGCATCCATGAAGCATGAGCGTAAAGAAGGCACTACCTCACTCTATTCAGCGACAATACCAAACTATGGTTCCGGACCCGGATTTATTCCCAAAGCCGTCGATCATGAAACACTGAATACTAAAGTGGGCCTGAGTTATGTTGAAGACCTCTGGTTAGTTGATGTGGCTTATCGCGGCTCTTTCTTCCGCAATGACATGTCAGCACTCTATTATGGTGACATCACCAACCCTTACGCGAATCAACTTTCTTACGAACCTGACAACGATTTCCACCAGTTTGCTGTGTCGGGTAATTATCGCCTAAATCAACAAACCTTTAATGGACGCATCTTGTGGTCACAAGCCACATCTGAAGGCGGCTTACTCCCATTCTCGTTGTCCCCTTCTAACTCAGATACGTTCCGCGGCGAAACCAACACTTGGCAGGTCAGTGCGGATTATCACAACAAACTCTCACGCGAGACAGCGTTAAAAGTATCTGCTGACTATTCGGACAAAGACGATGAGTCGGACAGACACGATGTCGTCGGTGCAACACGTGACAGTTATGACCGAACCAAAACCAAACTGGAAGCCGCGGTCACTCATCGCCTTAATCGAGATATCCGATTAAATGCCGGATACGACTATACTCACGACAAACGAGAGTATGCGGATCGTAAAAGTATAGATGAACAAAGTGTGTATCTCGGTGCGCGTTATCGTCCGGAAGCGCCATGGCAATTGGGAGGTAAGTTATCCTACTTATTCCGCGATGGTTCAAGTTGGAGAAATTCAAGTAGCGACTCACCAAACTTACGACAGTACTACTTAGCCGATAAAGACCGCATAGAGTTTCGAGGAGATGGTAGCTACGATATATCAGCAGATGTACAACTCCTAGCGGAATTCTGGTACGGCAATGATGATTATGACAAACCTGACATTGGCATGAGTGAAGGTGAAGACTACGGCTATGATCTGAGTGTCAACTTCAACCTAGCTGAGGATCTGAATGGGCACGTGTTCTATAATCAACAAATCATTCGCTCAGAACAGCAACATGCGAATTCTGATGTCGTTGGTTGGAATAGATACAAAACAAAACTGAAAGATGATGTCACCACAGTTGGTTTTGGCGTCAGCAAAGATGGGCTACTTGAAGATAAACTCACGCTTTCCCTAGACTACAGCTACAGCCAGGCGGACAGCGAATCATCGACCACATCTAGTAGCGGCTATCAATACCCGGATAATGAGTACAAATCTTCGCGTCTTGAAGGTGTCGCAGATTATGAAATATCTGACAATCAAAACGTTCAACTCAATATTCGTTACGAGGATTACTCTGAAGATGATTACCTATTTAATAATGAAGTGAACAATATGGGTGACGTTCTTCAAGACTATAACGGTATATACGGCGGCGTTTATTGGCAGTATCGCTTCTAGCTAATGTGAGTACTAAAACTAAAAAAGCATCAGAGACATTACGAATCTGATGCTTTTTGTTTATCGGGATAAATTATGCCTGAAAGCTGAGAGGAATCTCTGCTAATTGATTGCCTTCATTCGCAGGGAATATTAGGTATTCGCCATGGTATTTCACCATCGATTTATAATCCGTTACCTTGTGGACCATAAAGCCCGCCTGTGATGCTTTTTCGACAAACTCGGCATGATTACCACGAACAAACCAACTCATTGGTTTAACCAGTAACTCACCATCAAAACAGCTTTCACATTGGTCTGCACACAGTGCCAATGAATTTTGACCTTCGGTAAAAATCTGAACCTTACCGCATCCCACTAATTGCTCAGAGGTAGACACTTCCCAGCCCGCTTGCTCCATTACGTCCAAAAAGGCTTCAACGTCAGAGTCTTTAATCACTTTCACTTCTTCACCTTCAGGGAAAAACTGTGCGTAATAGGCTGAAATACGATTAAAAATAAACAGCAGGCCTGAATCGTTCCCCTTTGAACGCCCCGCTTTTTGCCAACGGGTCAGATCATCGCCCACTACTCGGCCAAATTTCTGCGATTTCAGTGCTTTTGTTACCCAACGAACCAAGTAATGGTTGTTAGCAACAGGCGCATTCGCCAACTTACCTGAGCGATGTTCCGCGTCCAAATCTGCCAACGCAGAGTTAACTAGATTCTGAATTTCTTTGGTGTAATCCGACATTACGCCTTTCTTCCTAAAGTCCAATAAAACAGTGCTGAAAGCACTGAACAAGCAAACATAACAATAACCATTGGCCAAGCCACTCCGCCAGGAAGTGCCGCCACCAACGCACCAATCAGCGACCCCATGCCAAACCTTAATGTACCTGCCAGTGACGACGCCGTTCCAGCCATTAATGGGTAGCCGCTTAAAAGTAGTGCCATCGCGTTACTACCAATTGTTGATAACGTCCCGATGAACAGCACAACAAAAGGCACTGTGCCCCATAAACCTAAATCCAACATCCAGCTCACTAGCAAACCAATGCCCGCAAAAAGCTGAACCGACAGACCAAAACGAAGCATGGTATGCGAGCCGACCTTTTTCACTAAGCGACCGTTAATGCTGGTCATGATGATCATCGCGACAATATTCAAACCAAACAGGTAACCAAAGTAGTCAGGTCGAACACCATATATATCAATATAGACAAATGAGCCTGCGGTAAGGAAAGCAAACATCCCAGAGAATGAGAATGCGCCAGCTAACATCAAGCCTAATGCTTCTGAGCTCGAACACAAACGAGCGTAGTTTCTTAGTGTCGTACGAAAGCGCAGTGGTTGGCGATTTTCTGGTTTCAGTGTTTCCGGAATCTTCCAGAATACTAAAGAAATAACCAAAACAGAGAATACAGCTAGTACCCAGAAGATTGAGCGCCATCCAAACCAGATCGCAAAATGCCCACCGATCAGCGGCGCAACTAACGGCGCGATTGTAATAACTAGGGTGACAAATGACATAGCACGGGCGAAGTCTTCACGTTCAAACATGTCGCGAACAACCGCTTGGATGATCACCGCTGCCGCTGCACCAGCAAACCCTTGTGCGGTACGGACATAAGTCAGCGCATCAATACCATTTGTAGTCGCACTCACGACGGCTGCTAAACCAAAGAACAACACACCTAAAATCAGAACAGGTCTGCGGCCAAAACTGTCTGAAAGCGGACCGTGGATTAACTGTCCGATAGCAAAGCCCGCAGTGTACGCTGTTAATGTGATTTGCACCGCGCCGGGCGCTACACCGAGATCTTTCGCGATCGCAGGCATCGCAGGTAAATACATGTCAATGGCAAGCGGTGTCAGTGCGCCAATCGCCCCAAGAACAATGAATAGTAAAAAGGAAATTTGGGATTGCGGAGCACTTTGAGCTTTTTCTGTCATTCTTTTACCTCTAGTTGTGTCCCAACCACTCGCACCCTGGATTGGATACTGTGATAAATAAAGCTTCTCGTATCGTTGATTGTAGGAATAACGACGAATCCAAATCTCGTTTTACAAGATACAAAAGGACGGATGTATACCAAGGTGCTTCAAACGAACTCGACACCAAAAGCATATGATAACGACCTAAATTCATACACTATCGATGATATTAAAACGAAAAATGATGGAGCTTGCTCCACCATTCATTTACTACATCAGATGTTTACGAGAAAAGCATGTGTCTTAGGTATCGCTCCTCAGTTAATGACTTGAGGTTCAACACATACTAAAAATGTCTGGCACTAAATCAATTTGGTAGGAACGGCCATTTTGAGCGAATTCCTACCAAAAAACCAGTTCCCAATAGGAACTAAATAATTTCCTAGAGCTATGATTAATTCCAGATTGAATCAATTTCATCTTGGGTCAAATAACGGTAATCACCCGGTTCTAGTGCTGCGTCCAGCTCAATAGCGCCTATGCGTTCACGATGTAAATACTCAACTTTGTTACCAAGTGCAGCAAACATGCGTTTCACTTGGTGATATTTGCCTTCAACGATGGTTAGCAACAACTCATTTTCAGCTTCATTTACGATCTCTAAACGCGCCGGTAACGTCGCCTCCTGCTCATTGCGCAGCATGATGCCTTCGGCAAGTTTCTCGGCATAATCAGGCTGAATAGCATCAACTAGCCAGACACGGTAGGTTTTTTCACATTTGTGTTTTGGCGATGTAATACGATGCGACCACTTACCATCGTCGGTAATGAGTACCAGACCAGTCGTGTCAACGTCGAGACGACCAGCAAAATGGAGATTCTCGATTTTTGGCTCATCAAGCAACACGAATGCAGTTTGATTGTAACCATCTTCATGTGAACAAACGAAATCAGCAGGTTTGTACAACATAATGTAACGCGGCCCCGGCGCTCCAACGACACGGTCTTCCCATATGACTTCCGCACCTTCTGGTACCTTGAATGCCCCACTTTTTTGAATGTCACCATCAACGGTCACTTCACCACTCTTGATGATCTTTGTTGCCTGCTTGCGCGTCGCACCCAGAGCGTCACACAAATATTTATCTAAACGCATGAATACCTCATTGAATTATACCCAAATGCTCTCCGAATCATGGTTCAAAGATCACTTGGGTATAAAAGTCAGGTATTATAACGTTCCTAGTTGGAATAGTTGAGCAATTTCACATTTTTTCATGTATACACTTCGTCCCTATCAAGCTGACTCTGTAAAAGCAGTCATTCATTACTTTCGTAAACACTCAACGCCTGCTGTGATTGTGTTGCCAACTGGTGCTGGTAAAAGTCTGGTGATTGCCGAATTGGCTCGTCTGGCTAAAGGGCGAGTTTTGGTTATGGCGCATGTTAAAGAGCTGGTCGAGCAAAACCATGCTAAGTACGAAGGTTACGATCTTAAAGGCTCAGTTTTCTCTGCAGGTCTTGGACGCAAAGAAACCGATCAGCAAGTTGTGTTCGCCTCTGTCCAGTCGGTGGTAAGGAACTTAGATGCCTTCAAAAACCAATTCTCACTGCTGGTGATCGACGAATGTCATCGAGTGCCAGATGATAAAAACAGTAGCTATCAAAAAGTGATTACTCATTTGCGGGAGTTGAACCCGGGGATTAAAGTTCTTGGTCTTACAGCGACCCCTTATCGATTGGGCATGGGTTGGATTTACCAGTACCATACTCGCGGACAGGTGCGTACTGAAGAACCACGCTTCTTCCGCGACTGCATATTTGAATTACCGATTCGATACTTGCTCGATGAAAATTTTCTTACTCCAGCGCGCATGATGGACGCCCCTGTTTTGTCCTACGACTTTTCGCAGCTTAAACCCGCCAATACTGGGCGCTACAAAGAAGCGGAAATGGATATGGTGATCGACAAAGCCAAACGTGCCACGCCACAAATCGTCGAACAAATCATTCAATACGCTAAAAACCGTCATGGTGTCATGATTTTTGCCGCCACGGTTCGTCACGCGCAGGAGATCCATGGTTTATTACCTGAGGGTCAAACCGCAATTGTCATCGGTGATACGCCAACACCGGAGCGTGACGCCATCATCCAAGCGTTTAAAAACCGTGAAATCAAGTATCTGGTTAACGTATCGGTATTAACCACTGGGTTTGATGCACCACACGTTGATCTGATTGCCATTTTACGTCCTACAGAATCAGTAAGCCTGTATCAGCAAATCGTTGGCCGCGGGCTACGCCTGTCAGAAGGTAAGTCTGAATGCTTGGTTCTTGATTACGCGGGAAATAGCTACGATTTGTATCAACCTGAAGTAGGTGACCCTAAACCCGACTCCACCAGCGAGATCATCACCATTCCCTGCCCTGCTTGCGGTTTTAATAACAACTTCTGGGGCAAACTGGACAACAATGGCTTTTTGCTGGAACACTTCGGCCGCCGTTGCCAAGGTTACTTCGAAGACGAAGAAACGGGTGAACGTGAGCATTGCGGTTATCGATTCAGAGCAAAGTATTGTGGTGAATGTGGCGCAGATAACGATATTGCTGCGCGTATCTGCCACGAATGTGACGCGACATTAGTTGACCCGGACAAGAAGTTGAAAGAAGCGCTGAACCTGAAAGACGCGTTGATATTCGAGTGTACTGAAATGGACTTGTCTGTATTCAAGTCCAATGACGGAAAGTCTCAGTTGAAAGTCACCTACTCGGGAGAACCATACCAAGGTGAAGGAAACGCCTTAGTCCATGAGTTTTGGTCTCTCAGTACCAAAAAGCAGAAACAGGACTTCAAAGACCAATTTGTTCGTCCTCACCTAGCGGACAAGCATCGCCCGTTTGACGAAGCGTCTCCGACTCGGGTGGTTGCGAATCAGCATCGTTTTCGATTACCGCAATTTGTGATTGCCAGAAAGTCAGGACGCTTTTGGAAGTTACGTGACAAAATTTTTGATGATGAGCTCCAGTGATATTAAAGAAATCCAGTGATTTATTTCATTTAAGTCAACGAAGTAAACCACCCAAGCAACTAACAGACAGGTTCACTTTCTATTCATATACCACTGCCTATAATTCTGCCAATTCATTAGCAAAGGTTTTATTATGAACAAACCAATGAATCCTCAGCGTGTTGCGTTATTTTTCAGCTTGCTTCCAATGCTACTCTCAGCGCCAACGTTCGCACAACAAAAGGATCTGATAGCGTCGCAAGACGGCCATGCGATTGTGCAGGATGTCATTAAACCTGGTACCCAAATTGAATTTGATGAAGACCAAGACAAGGTCTATCGCGCGGTGCAAAAAGGTTATATTCGACCATTCTCGGAACTCTACGCCACTGTCGAAAGAGACTTATATGGTCGTATTATTAAAGTAGAGCTCGAAGAAGATAATAGTGCGTGGGTTTACGAATTAAAAATCCTCTTTGACAGTAACGTCCTAAAAGTTGAATACGATGCAGCAACACTAGAAATGCTTGAAGTGAAGGGGCGCAACTTCAATAAAGCACTGAAGCCACAGCAACAATAAACGAATAAAGAAGCCACTATGAAAATACTTGTTGTCGAGGATGATCCTCGCATTGGTGAACAAATCATCGAGACGCTAGAAAGCACTGGCTGGGTACCTGAAATCTCTCAAGATGGGATTGATGCGTTATATCGTGCGACAACAGAAGAGTGGGATGCCATCGTTCTGGATCTCGGCTTGCCTAAGCTGGATGGTTTGTCAGTATTGAAAGGCATTCGAGATGAAAACATCAATACGCCCGTCGTCATTCTCAGTGCTCGCGACACACTGACAGAACGTGTCGAAGGACTTAATGCTGGTGCCGATGATTATCTCACCAAACCCTTTGAGATGGTTGAGTTAATCGCCCGTATTCGTGCCCAGCTTCGTAGAGCTTCAGGTAATGCATCCCCTGTCATGCAAATTGGTGATCTGAGTTTAGATACCCGAACTTCTAAAGTCATGTGGAAAGGCGAACCAGTGAGCTTAACTGCGCTTGAATATAAAGTGGTTGCCTACTTTGTACATAATCCAGACAAAGTGATTTCCAGAACGGAACTCGTCGAACACATATACAAACAAGACTTCGACCGAGACTCAAACACCATTGAAGTCTTTATTGGCCGTATCCGCAAGAAAATTGCACCTAAAATCATTAAAACCGTCCGAGGCTTAGGGTACCAATTAAATGCCGAATAAATATCGACTGCCGCTGTATACGTTAAAACGGCTCAGTATCAAGAGCCGACTAGTATTAGCGGCTGTTGTTTGGTTAACCGCGATGATTCTTGCAGCTGGCGTCACCATCCCAACCCAGGTTTATAACTACATGGTGGATGATGCTCGTTCTCAACTGAACGTTTTCATGGACGAAATCGCCGCGCAGTTAGAAGTCGACAACACCGGGTATCTGTCTCTTGCCGCACAGCTTTCTGATCCGCGATTTAGCAGACCTTATAGCGGCTTGTACTGGAGCGCTTCAACCAAAAGTCACCTCGAACGTTCACGCTCTTTATGGGACAAGAGAATCAAATATAAAGAGCTCGACAAAGATGCATACGGCGCGCGCGATGAGAAGCTGATTACATTAGAAAAGGTACTGTATTTACCCGACTACAGCGGCCCCATTCATGTTGTTGTCGGTATTGATGAAGCACCAATCAAAAATACACTTCAGACGTTAATCGGACAATTGTGGTTAATTTTAGGTTTGTTGTTTGCTGGCGTGCTCACCGTTATCTTAGTGCAAATTGCATGGTCTTTAAGTCCTCTGACTAAATTACAAAAAGAGCTTGCCGAACTTAAATCAGGAAACAAAACTAGCCTGGAAGAAACCTACCCTAAAGAGATCTCTCCCTTAATCTCTGATCTTAACGCGCTGCTGTTTCATTATCAGGAGCTTTTAGAGCGAGCTCGAAACCATGCCGGGAATTTATCCCATGCGCTAAAAACACCGTTATCTGTGCTGAAAAACGAAGTTCGTACACTGGCTCCAACGACCCAGTCTCGATTAGATACGCCGCTTAATCAGATTCAAGAGCACATTGATTACCACTTAGGGCGAGCACGGATGGCAGGGTCGATGAACATCCTCTCAGTAAAAGCCAATCCAGCAGAGCGAGTCGATGCCATTGCTATGGCGTTTAACAAAGTGTACGCACAACGTAACATTACGCTGGTCAATGAACTCGACTCCGAATTAAACGTTGCTGTGGAAAAGAGTGATCTTGACGAAATGCTAGGCAACCTACTAGAGAATGGTTACAAATGGGCAAACCGCATGATCCGCGTCCATTCCACTCAAGATAAAGACAATATCCGTCTGATCATTGAGGACGACGGCCCAGGTATCCCTAAAGAACAAATAGAACGGGTGATTCAAAGAGGCTTTAGGTTAGACAAAGAAACACCTGGTTCTGGGTTGGGGTTAAATATTGTTAGTGAAATGGCACATAGTTATCGCGGACAGTTGGCGCTCGAAGAGAGTAAAATGGGCGGCCTGAAAGCGACTCTTATATTGCAGCGAAGTCGCACATAATCGCGTTAAAAACATCCCACTCTCGTGCTGAGAAAACTCTGTAAAGCGGTGAAAATAAACGCAAGTGGCACGTTTTTTGTCCGACACATGTCCAATGCCTCTCTTAAACACATTTTATTCGGTTGTTTTTGTTGATTTAGATACAATTTTGGTTGCTGAAGTTCGAGTGGAATGATAGTATCCGCGCTCGCTTGAACAGTTCCTGTTTCAAGCCTTACCACAAACAACAAGGTCGCATTGTTGATTGTGAAAATTTTATTTTTACTAATTTGAGAGTAAATACTATGAAATTCGAAGCAGTAGTACGTACTGAACTAGGTAAAGGTGCGAGCCGCCGCCTACGTCACGCTGGCAAATTCCCTGCAGTTGTATACGGCGGTGAAGAAGCAGCTGTAGCTATCGTTCTTAACCACGACGACATCGTAAACCAAATGGACAAGCCTGAATTCTACGAAGGCATCGTTCTAGTTATCGATGGCAAAGAAGTTAGCGTTAAGCCACAAGACGTTCAACGTCACGCGTTCAAGCCAAAAGTTGAACACATGGACTTCATCCGTATCTAATTCCCCTACCAAGGAATTACTCGGATTAAATCCAAGCCTTTTGCATAAAAAGATAATCGGACTTACCAGCCGAGATATCTAAAAAATTTCAAAACCCCGGAGACTTACCACCTCCGGGGTTTTACTATTTCAGGCCCTTTAGGCCGCCCGCCTCATAAAAACAGTCCTAACAAGTATAAACGTCACGCACTATCTGGTTCTTATTTGAGACAGCAATAGAGAAATCTAAAATTTCACTATTTATCTGCTTGATGCCTCAAAATATGCACCTTAACCCACACAAACATAATGCACTTCCATTAACTGCTTCACAAAAATAACCCAAAGAAAACACTAGCTAGTCTCTAAAAACCGTTTCTGTTTATTTGTAGACGACGCTTGCAGGCTGATTAACTCACTGATTTGACACAAGTATAAATAAGATCTTGATCACTAAACTTTCACATTAATTCCGTATATTGCACGCCGTAACAATAACAAAATCACAAACAAAGGTTCCCCTTATGCAATTCTCCAAATCTCTCTTGGTACTTTCGGTCGGCGCGGTTTTAGCAGGATGTGGGTCAGACAGTGACAGCATTTCAATTACTTGTGAAACAGCTGATTCATGTACAAAATTCACCGTTCTTCATACTAACGATAACCATGGTCGTTTTTGGCACAACAATGATGGCGAATACGGCATGGCTGCACGCCACACTTTAATCCAATCTATTCGTGCAGAAGTGGAAGCAAACGGTGGTGAATCCATTCTACTGTCTGGTGGTGATATAAACACTGGTGTACCAGAGTCAGACATGCAAAATGCGAAGCCCGATTTTATCGGCATGAACCTTATCGGCTACGACGCAATGGCGGTCGGTAACCACGAATTTGATAACGCACTAGATATCTTGGACATGCAGGCTGAGCTGGCAGACTTCCCTATGCTGGCAGCAAACATCTATAAGAAAGGTACTGACGGAAATGTGACCGATGAGCGTTACTTTGCTCCGTACAAAGTGTTCACGATTAACGGTCTAAATGTGGCAGTTGTTGGTCTAACCACAAAAGATACAGCAAAACTGGTTAACCCAGACAACGTAGCAGACATCTACTTCGCAGATCCTCAAGACGAGATTAAGAAAGTTCTTCAAGAAATAGAAGACAACGAAGATGTCGACCTTGTTTTCGCAACGACCCACATGGGTCACTATCACGATGGCAACCATGGCAGTGAAGCGCCGGGTGATGTACTGCTAGCTCGCTCTCTTGAAGAGGGCCAATTGGATGCCATCATCGGTGGCCACTCGCAAAATCCTATTTGTATGGAGCCAGGCACCAACGAGTATACGGATTTCAATCCGGGTGATGAATGTACACCAGACCAACAGAATGGTACTTACATCATGCAAGCCCATGAATGGGGTAAGTACGTAGGTCGCGCTGATTTTGAATACTTTGACGGTAAACTACACCTAGCCAACTACGCCCTGATTCCAGTAAATCTACTCGATGAAAACGACCAAGTGATTGGTGAGTACATCCAGCCAGATGCAACTGTCCAAGATACGCTTCGTACCTACCAAGAACAAGGACAAGAGCTGCTTGATGTTGTTGTCTCTAACACCGACGGAAAACTGGAAGGTGATCGTAGCGTTGTACGTTCACAGCAAACTAACTTGGGTCATCTTCTGGGCGAAGCATACCGAACATACAACCTGATTAATGCTGATTTTGGCGTGATGAACTCTGGTGGTGTGCGCGACTCCATTCAAGCGGGTGATATTACGTATCGTGACGTCCTTACTGTGCAGCCATTTGGTAACTTCGTGACTAAAGCAACCATGACAGGCCAGGAAGTAAAAGATTACCTAGACGTTGTCGCAACAAAATCTGCAGGTTCTGGTGCTTATGCTCAACTGGATAACATCACTCTGGATGTCGATTGTGATGCTGGCTCTGTATCAATAACTGATATTAATGGCAAAGGTTTCAACTTGGATGCAACTTATACATTCTCAGTAATCAGCTTCAGTGCAGCTGGTGGTGATGACTACCCAGTCATTGACGTTGAATCGACTCAAATGACCGATGCTTCTGTGCTAAGAGAGTTCTTCGTTAATCACCCTCAAATCTCAGCAACAGACTACGAGAAGAATTTAGGTAATATTCAGTACTTCAGCAACAGTCAGGCAGTGACAGGTTGTCCAGCAACCAGTAGCTGATCACTGAATTTTATAATTTTATGTACAGAAGCTAAACGCTCTTACAAGCCGAAGTTTCTTTTTAAAAAAGCCGGAACGATTTTGTTCCGGTTTTTTATTTCCATAAATTGCTGAAAATTCTCCACCTTAACAATTTGTTCAAAAAATGTTCATTTGTGTTATTGACGCCCCTGTATTGGGCTTCTATGTTAGATAAGGTCTTTCGAAAATACAGGCTCGTTAATTAACTTTTCCGGACATTTTGAACGGTAGTGAGAGCGAGTGTAAGAAAGATGGAAATGGCGTTGCAAACACTGCTCTCAAACAATTTGTCTTTGGACTCCAAACTACGGTGACTCGCCTCAACGCGTGCGCCAATGAGCAGCGATTCTATACGTCAATATATGTCAAATGCTGCCATCGAGTTCTGGAGGTCAAAAATGAAACGAGCCAGCAATAGCTACCGACTTCAAATGATTAAGGAAGTGGTTACCCGTAGAGAACGAGAAGCCTGTACGGATCCTATGGCGAAATACATCCATAGACTGATGGATGAACATCCAACGAGCAAATTAGATGTTGAACTTAACCATCGATTTGCTGGCAATCACTTCGACGAACAAGCAGGAGGTTGGGTTAGCGATACTTGGTCCATGAAAATGAAGTAGCACAAGACGCCTGTATTACAGAGCATAATATGGATAGAAGCTTCCCGGCTCACAAGACGTTCACGCGGGCCGGGAGTAAACGCTTTAAAACAAATCTTGTTGCGGTGAAACATCTTCTGCAGGCTGCTCTGCCTTTCCCTTCCCTGCTAACAGTTTTCTTCTGTAACGCTGACGACATAGCTTAATCACATGAAGTTGCTGGGCAGGTGTGTACTTCTGCCAGTTAAATCGTTCTTCTCTGTTACGCATGCACCCTTTACAGTAACCCTTTTCATCAGCACTACAAATGCCGACACAAGGACTAGGGACGGTAAAAAACTCCAATTGCTCCATGCTAAAACCGTTCTTTAATTGTGAATGTCAAAAACGACTCAAATACAACGATACATTGCTGTTACCCAGAGGTAAACTGCGTTATGTCAGGGTCATACGAAACTATTACCGTATGCTGACAAAAAACAGTGTTTTATTAATTACACTTCTTCTCGTTTTTTATAACGGAGTCTATTAAATGAAGCTTAGTCTAAAAACGTTAGTTGCTGCAATCTCCCTTCCTGTCCTGATGACAGCATGTGCAAGCAACGGTGATAATGTGAAAGAAATAACGGCTCAAGACTTACAGCACCACAATTGGGAGCTGGTTAAGATCGATGGTAAAAACATCGAACTTACTGAACGTCAAAAAGCACCTCGCCTAGAAATTGGTGAAAACCTCACAGCTAACGGTAATGCTGGCTGTAACAACTTCTTTGGCCAGGCTGAACTAAAAAACAACCAACTGCGCATCGAAAAGATGGGCATGACCATGAAGATGTGTATTGGAAATATCATGAATGTCGAACAAGTGATGTCAGCAACACTATCCGATTGGAGTGACATCACACTAACGAAAGATGGTCTGGTTCTTAAAAATTCAGAGCATGAATTGACATTTACACTGCGTGACTGGATGAACTAATCCAATACAACGAGTAAAGTGACTGGTATAAGAAAGCAGCCTACGACGGCTGCTTTCTTGCTTTTCGCCGCTCAAAGGCCTCTTGTCCCCATCTTTAATATCAATCGATGTTCCACATTAATATATTCATCTGAAAGAATTTATTGCTCTGCACGGTCACTCTTATTCTTGAAACCTTGAAACAGCACTTAAGTGCTCACGTTATACTTTCTCTAATTGGCCTGTCATTGATGGTAATTCGATTAGTCAATGCGTTAACCCTACGGGTATTCACGTTGATAATAATCATAGATAGCTTACTATCCATGTAAAGGATTGAATTTTATAAGCCTTATCGCACTCACCGAAGTAAGAATAAATTAACGAAAGCGGATAATGTATGAATAAGCTACTGAGCACCATCGGCATTTTAGCCACGGCTTTTACTACCAACACATTTGCTGAAGACTGGCAAACCATCGAGAAACAAGCTGACGGTCAATCCGTCTACTTTCATGCTTGGGGCGGCAGCCAAGAAATCAACCGCTATATCCAGTGGGCAGGCAAGGAGCTCAAGTCTCGCTACAATGTGACTCTAAACCATGTCAAAGTCACCGACATTTCCGAAACTACGACTCGATTGATTGCAGAAAAAGCCGCTGGAAAAAACTCTGGGGGCAGTGTCGATATGGTTTGGCTCAACGGTGAAAACTTCAAATCGATGAAGGACAACCAGCTGCTATATGGTCCGTTTGTTGATGCTTTACCAAACTGGCAATACGTAGACAGAACGCTACCTGTCGATGTGGATTTCTCTGAACCAACCGACGGACTAGAAGCCCCGTGGGGAGTAGGTCAGCTAGTCTTCATCCACGATACGGAAAACCTGAACAACCCCCCTCACTCTTTTGCAGAAATGCTCAGTTATGCAAATGCGTTTCCCAATCGTCTGACGTACCCACGACCGCCGGAATTCCATGGTACCAGTTTCATTAAAGCGTTATTGATCGAGCTAACCAATAACGAACCAGCCTTGCAGAAACCAGTAAACACGGAGACATTTGAACAAGTCACGCAGCCTCTATGGCAATACCTAGATAAATTTCACAAAGTGGCATGGAGAGGTGGCAAACAGTTCCCAGCAGGCACAGCAGAAACACTGCAATTACTTGACGATGGTCAGATTGATTTAGCTATTACGTTCAATCCGAATGCCGTTTTTTCTGCACAATCGAGCGGTACCCTTGCTGAGACCACTAAAGCTTATGCTATGGACGCTGGCGCGCTATCCAATATCCATTTTCTGGCCATCCCATGGAACGCAAACGCCAGTGCTGGTGCGCAAGTTGCTATAAACTTTTTACTAAGCCCTGAGGCCCAGTCTCGTAAAGGCGATATTAATATTTGGGGTGATCCTTCCGTGCTAAGTAGTTCATATTTGACGGGTACGGCCAAGAACACACAACAATTTAAATCTATCAGTGAACCACATCCAAGCTGGCAAAACGCGCTAGAGCAAGAGTGGTTAAAACGTTACGGAAATTAGTACAAACAAATGTTAAGAGCGCTGTATCTAGTTATTATCGCAGTTTGTATTTTGCCCACCATCCCTGGCTTGCTAGGAGTGGTGGTTTCTGCGCTTGGCTATGTACCACCTATCGGTCTGACCCAGTTCTCGTTAAATGGCTTTGCTGCTGTATTTAAATGGGAAGGGGTATGGACCTCTATCGGACTCACTCTCTACTCTGCTATTTTCAGCAGTTATTTAGCGTGCTTACTCACCTTTGCTATTTTGCAATCGGCATGGAACAGCAGGTTTTGGCGGAAAATAGAGGTTTTCCTGTCACCACTACTTGCGATGCCGCATGTCGCATTCGCTATCGGTTTTGCTTTTTTGTTTGCTCCGACAGGCCTAGGGGTTCGAGTTGCGACTCAATTCTTGGGTTTCGACCCAAACGCACAAACCGTTGATGACTTAGCTTTGTTGATTAAAGACCCGCATGCTCTTGGTTTAATCATCCTGCTGGCGATAAAAGAAACGCCTTTCCTGCTTCTGATGAGCATTCCTATTTTACAGCAACTTAATGTCGGTAAGATTGAAAAAGTCAGCCACTCAATGGGTTACAGTACAGCCCAAACTTGGTGGAAATGTATTTTCCCACAATGGTTAGCAAAACTGAGGTTCCCCATGCTGGCGGTGATTGCTTATAGCTTATCGGTTGTCGATATTGCTCTCATCATCGGCCCGACGAATCCGCCAACTTTTGCTGTGTTGGTTTGGCAGTGGTTTAATGAGCCTGATTTGACGCTTTTACCAAGAGCAGCTTCGGGTGCGGTGATTTTATTTGCTATTGCCACTGGGTTAATTGGCTTTACTCGGCTCGTCGAGTGGTTAACCACTAAATGCTTTAAGCGTTGGCAGTACTCTGGCCGTTCTGGACTCAATCTACCCGGAAAAACACTGTTCTCCCTAATCACATTACTTACTTTCATCATCGTACCGTTGATGGTGCTTTGGAGTTTTGCTCAACGTTGGCAGTTTCCGGATCTCTTACCCAGTCGTTACACCCTTCGCTTTTGGCAATATGAGTGGCATAGTATTTTAGGTACGATAGAGCAAACTATCACCATCGCTGTGATCAGCGCTTCCATCGCTTTAATTCTGGCGCTAATTGCCCATGAATATAAGCTTCGTCACCGCTGGCAGGTTCCGGACTACGTCATTGCCGTTCCCATGCTAATTCCACAATTGTCGGTACTTTTTGGAATACAGGTCGCGACCTTGTACTTTAACAGCAATGCCTACTTTTTCTGGGTTTGCTGGGCACACGTCTTCTTTGCTTTCCCGTTTGTATACTTATCGCTGGACGGTCCCTGGCGCAGCTTCAATAATGGCTTAACTCGTGTTTCCCTTAGCTTGGGAAAAACACCGCTACAAACCTGGTTTAAAGTAAAACTGCCAATCCTGCTGCCAGCCATCGCTTTCGCTTGGGCTGTGGGTATCAGCGTCAGCTTAGCGCAATATCTGCCAACACTGGTTCTTGGAGCAGGTCGAATCAGTACAATCACGACGGAAGCCGTTGCGCTTTCCAGTGGCTTCGACCGCCGGGTTACGGCAATTTATGCTATTTGCCAAGCATTGTTACCGCTCATGTTTTTCTCTTTTGCCATTTTACTTAGTCGTTTAAACAGCAAATATCGCCGACTTTCAATGAAAGGTTTACTTAACCATGAGTCTTTGTCTCGAAAACCTCGCCATCCGTAAAAACAATGGTGACACGCTTTTCTCAGGATTTAATATCACCGTAGAGAAAGGTGAAATTGTTACCCTGATGGGGCCTAGCGGCTGTGGTAAATCTACTCTGTTAGATGCCATTGCCGGACATCTCTCTGAAGAGTTCCATTATTCAGGCTCCATCACTCTCAATGATGAAACTCTCGATCCGCTTCCTGCGCACAAGCGCAAAGTAGGAATTCTGTTTCAGGATGATATGCTGTTCCCTCACCTGAAGATATGGGAAAATCTGGCCTTCGCACTACCGAACTCTATCAAAGGCAACGCCAGAAAAGAATCCGCGATGCAGGCCTTGAAGAACACCGCCTTACTCAAAATTGCAAACTCTTTTCCCGACCAAGTTTCGGGTGGGCAAAGAGCACGTATTGCACTGACACGTATGTTGCTTGCACAACCCAAAGCAGCACTTTTAGATGAGCCTTTTAGTAAGCTTGATAAAGACCTTAGAGTCCAATTTCGCAACTGGGTGGTTGAGCAACTTCAGCAAGCTAATATCCCGACAATAATGGTCACTCACGATGAAGATGACATTCCCGAAGGCAGTCGCTGTATAACATGGCCATGGGAGACCGAGAATGCTTGATCGTTTTAGTATCAAAGTGATTAGATGGCCACTGACTCAAAGTGCGAAATTCGTCGATAAGTTTGGTATCACCGCTAATCAAACCACTCTGTTTGGTTTTGCTGTTGGCTGCTTGGCTGTACCAGCCCTGATCACAGAGCATTATTTAACAGCCCTGTTGTTTATCTTACTCAATCGGTTTTGTGATGGGCTCGATGGCGCATTAGCGAGAATTCAGGGGATTACTGATGCTGGCGGCTTTCTCGATATCAGCTTGGACTTTCTGTTTTATTCCCTGATTCCTTTCGGGTTTGTGCTCGCCAACCCTGAACAAAATGCCATTGCTGGTGCCTTTTTAATTTTCTCGTTTGTCGGCACAGGCAGTAGCTTCCTGGCCTTTGCGATTATGGCCAGTAAACAGGGTATCGCTAATCCAGTATATAAATACAAATCTCTTTACTACATGAGTGGCCTAACTGAAGGCACGGAAACCATAGGTGCGTTTATTGCGTTTTGTATTTTCCCTCAGCATTTCGCCCTGATTGCCTACCTATTTGGTTCAGCCTGCTGGTTTACTACCTTCACACGTATCTATTCCGGTTTTCATACGCTCAAAGACAGTTAACACAGCTTGAAAATGTAAGTTTCTTGAGACAAATTGCCGTTAAGTGACTGTTTTATAGAATATCTAAACACATACTAAAATGGGGGTATATACTCTTTGTGTATAGAAACCATTTGGAGGTTATATGAAAACATACGTCAAGCTAGGCATGCTGCTTACATTTTCCGTAATCGCACTAGGAGGCTGTACCTCTCCTAATCCTTACGGTGATGCATATGGCTCGGCAGACACGCGAAAAGTTCAGCAGGTTTACTACGGAACAGTAGAAAAAGTTGAACCAGTGACCATTGATGCCTCTACCCAATCCAACGCCATCGGCACAATCGCTGGTGCAGCAGTAGGTGGTATATTAGGTTCAAAAGTGGGTGGCGGTTCAGGCTCTGATATCGCAGCCATTGGTGGTGGTCTGTTGGGTGGTTATGCGGGTAGTAAAGCCGCCGAGGCAACCGCGAAACGAAACGGTGTGAACCTAACAATTCGCTTGGAGGATGGGAAAATCATCTCTATCGTTCAAGAAGCGAATCCAAACATGATGTTCCAGCCTGGCCAGGCGGTCCAAATTAATATGTATGGTAGTGACGCGAGGGTTGTTCCTCGCTAACCTGAGTACGCTCAATGGGCGTAATTGCTCTGGTCTTTTGGTTCGAATTCATAATCCGCGCAAGCATACACAAATAACACGTATGCTTGCGCGTTTCTTTTGAGTTCAAATTTGATCGTCGTCAATGGAACATCAAACTTCTGACATTTTCGATGTCCAAATGACATCGAGTTGTTAGCATAAGCCCTTTCCAGATAACTTTGGGCTTGTAATGACTCCTACTGTTGACCACGTACTCCTCAATATCGCATTAAACCTCAGTTCCAATCGCTCTCATGAACAGCAATATCAGAGTCTTATTGATGGTGTCGCACAAGTCTTTCCGTGCGACGCCACTTGCCTGTTTATTTTTGATGAAGATGGCTTCCTCACACCCGTTGCAGCTAAAGGACTGTCAAGCTCGGTATTAGGTCGTCGTTATTTTCCCAAAGCTCACCCAAGACTCGATGCCATTATTCAAAGCCGGGAGCCTGTTCGGTTCGATGCTCACTGTCCACTACCCGATCCCTTTGACGGCACATTGTTAACCGAAGACCAGTGTATTGATGTGCATGACTGTATGGGATTTAGCTTATACGTCGAAGGACAACTGGTCGGTGCCCTTACGATGGACGCCCTTGCTGTTGGTGCATTTGACAATATAGATCCCGTTGCCATCGAAACCTTTGCTGCACTGACAGCAGCCACATTACGCAATATTGCTCAGCTAAAAGCCCTGAAGGCGCAAAATCAAAAGCAAAAAAGTGTTACCCAAACACTAATCCAGCAAGCGCGTTCACAAAAAGGTGAGATGGTTGGATTAAGCCCACAAATCAATCAGCTACGTAACAACATTGCTACGGTAGCTCAATCAGACTACGCGGTTTTGATTACTGGGGAAACAGGTACAGGTAAAGAGCTAGTCGCGCATTCCGTTCATGCTCAATCTCATCGCAGCGATAAGCCGATGATCTACGTAAACTGTGCCGCCCTACCTGAGGGGCTGGCAGAAAGTGAACTATTTGGTCATGTCAAAGGCGCATTTACTGGTGCTAATAGCCACCGCGCAGGTAAATTTGAACTGGCTGATGGTGGTACAATTTTCCTTGATGAGGTGGGCGAGCTGCCTTTGATCTTGCAGGCAAAATTGCTGCGCGTTATACAGCAAGGCGAGCTACAACGTGTGGGTAGCGATCAGCATTTAATGGTAAACGTTCGCATCATAGCCGCCACCAATCGACAACTGGAAAAGGAGGTCGAAGCGGGCGCATTTCGAGCTGACCTTTTCCATCGTTTAAATGTCTTTCCGATCCAAGTGCCACCTCTGCGTGCCCGTGACGGTGATATTCCTGTTTTGGCAGGTTATCTTCTGGAAAAAGTGCTCCAACAATTCAATGCGCCTAACCTGCACGTTCATCCTAAGGTATTGACTCAACTAGAATCTTTACCTTGGTACGGTAACGTCCGAGAGCTCGAACACACCTTAACTCGAGCGGCTTTACACGCAATACAACAAGGTGCCGGAACTATCATGCTGAGCCATTTTGACACCTCACTGGCACTCGATGATGTAAAAAATACATCAAATTATCTGCCAAAAGAAAGTCAGCCAATGCGAGAATTAATAGAATACTATCAGCGTGATTTAATTGAACATGCTTTGAACCAAACAGGTGGCGTTTGGGCAAAAGCAGCGGAGTTTTTGCAAATGGATCGCGGCAATTTGTATCGAATGGGTAAAAAACTCGGGATCAATAAATAATCACCCTTGGGATGGTGATGTAATTAAGACACCATCTGCGTTGTCTTAATTACATCACCAATGCCTTTTAAAACAAACAAAACATTTAAAAATCAATGACATAAATATTGGCACGCATTCTGCTCTCTAGTGTTCACATCACGACTATTAAAACAATCACTGGAGAACCCAATATGTTCTGTATTCAATGTGAACAGACAATTCAAACCCCTGCTGTTAAAGGTTGTTCTTTTACACAAGGTATGTGCGGTAAAACGTCTGAAGTATCTGACCTGCAAGACGTCTTGGTTTACACGCTACAAGGGGTTTCTTTTTGGGCATCAAAAGCACTTGATTTCAACATCATAAACGATGACATTAACCAATGGGCACCGAAGGCATTCTTCTCAACGTTGACTAACGTAAACTTCGATCCTGAGCGTATTCTGGAACTAACATCCCAAGCAGAGGAATACAGAGCATTACTTAAACAACAAGTCATGTCTGCAGCGACTCTGGCAAATAAAGAATTAGTGAACATTCCTGCCGTTGCAAACTTTGAGCTTCCAAACAGCGCTGAAGCGATCCTAGCATTTGCTCCTCAAGTTGCCGTTAACCGCGGTAAAGACCAAGTTCACGAAGATGTAATTGGCTTGCGTCTACTTTGCCTATACGGCCTAAAAGGTGCAGCAGCGTACATGGAACACGCGCGTGTGCTTGAGCAAACTAACAACGACATTTATGCCGAATACCATGAAATTATGGCATGGTTAGGAACTGATCCAGAGGATCTTGGCGAACTACTTGATTGTTCGATGCGCATCGGTCTGATGAACTACAAAGTGATGGAAATGCTAGACCAGGGTGAAACCTCAACCTTTGGTCATCCAGAACCAACTACCGTTAACGTTAAGCCAGTAAAAGGTAAATGTATTCTAATCTCAGGTCACGACCTACATGACCTGGAAAAAATCCTACAACAAACCGAAGGTAAAGGCATCAATGTTTATACCAACGGTGAAATGCTACCAGCACACGGCTACCCTGAACTGAAGAAATACCCTCACTTAGTAGGCAACTACGGTAGCGCTTGGCAAAACCAACAAAAAGAGTTCGCGAACTTCCCGGGGGCAATCGTGATGACATCGAACTGCCTATTGAACCCAAATGTGGGTCAATATGCAGATCGCTTATTCACGCGTAGCATTGTTGGCTGGCCTGGCGTAGCTCATATCGAAGGCGACGACTTCAGCCAAGTGATTGAATGCGCGCTGGC
Source organism: Vibrionaceae bacterium (assembly GCA_018222805.1). Lineage (GTDB taxonomy): Bacteria > Pseudomonadota > Gammaproteobacteria > Enterobacterales > Vibrionaceae > Vibrio. The sequence continues at coordinate 22,610 of JAAEZQ010000022.1, read as the reverse complement.
ACAAGACGGCTTCCAACACGATGAAATAGAACACCACATCACGGTTGGCTTTGGTCGTAACGCACTGATGAACGCAGCCCCTGCAGTTATAGACCAAGTAAAACAAGGCAACATCAAACACTTCTTCCTAGTGGGCGGTTGTGACGGTGATAAAGCAGAGCGTAGCTACTACACCGACTTCACGGCAGAAGCACCAGAAGATACACTAATCCTGACGCTAGCGTGTGGTAAGTTCCGCTTTAACAAGAATACTTTCGGCGATATCAATGGCATCCCTCGTCTATTGGATGTGGGCCAATGTAACGATGCTTACTCTGCAATCCAGCTTGCACTTGCACTGGCAAAAGAATTTGACTGTGACATCAATGAGCTGCCACTGACACTCGTGCTTTCTTGGTTTGAACAAAAAGCGATCGTTATCCTATTAACGCTATTCGCACTGGGTGTGAAAGGTATTTACACCGGTCCTACCGCACCTGCATTCCTAACACCAAACCTAATTGCAATCATCCAAGAGAAGTTCGATATGCGCAGCATTGGCAATGTCCAGGATGACCTAAAAACTATCCTAGCAGCCTAATTAAGTTGCTTTACGCGCCTCATTAACTGGGGGCGCCTTTATCGATTTAGCTTAAGAATTAGCCACAACCAAAGAGATTGTTATGTTTTTTGAATGGCAAGGCAACCAACCCGTCACGCTCCGTTGTATCGACAAGTACTTTGAAACACATGATACCGTCAGCATTAAGTTGGCCGAGTTAACTGAGTCACTTCTATTTCAATTTAAACCCGGCCAGTTTATTAACTTGGGCGTCGAAATTGATGGAAAAATGGAATTTCGTGCCTATTCAATCAGCTCTATCACTGAAGACGATCATCTTCAGCTCACCATCAAACGCGTAGCTGGCGGTAAAGTCTCTAACTACATCGTCGACTCATTACTACTTGGCGATACCGTCCAAGCATTGCCACCAGCAGGCGAATTTAACTGCATTGACCACCCACCTGTTTTACACGACGGAAAAACAAAAGCGCTGCTCATTAGTGCGGGTTGCGGTGTCACGCCTGTGTTTTCGATGGCGAGACACTGGTTGAGTAATCAGAACGAAAACGACAACGACGTGGATATCGAGTTTCTTCATATTGCACGTAGCCCAGCAGAGACGATTTACTATGATCAGCTAGAAACGTTCGATGCTGTGTATCCCAATTTTCATTTAAAGCTGTTGCTGAAGAATCGCGAAGGAGCCTCGCATCCACAAGGTCGTTTGAATGCAGACTGGCTGCAAGAACTCGTTCCAGATTTCAAACAGCGCATGGTTTACCTATGCGGTCCGAATCAGTTCATGCAAGATGTTCACGGTTATTTGAGTGAACTTGGTTTTGATATGGCGAACTTCTACCAAGAGAGTTTTACACCAGCAGTCAGTGCACCATCGGCTGTGTCCGATGAATCAGCCAGTGTCTTCGTCCCTGACTTTGGTCAAACCCTCGATGCACAAAAAGGTCAGGTACTGGCTGATGTGCTTGAAGGGGCGGGCTTACCGCTAATCGTGGCTTGTCGCAGCGGTATTTGTGGATCTTGTAAGTGCAAGGTTGGTAAAGGTAGCGTCTCTTCCACCAGCCAAGAAACATTGACACCAGAAGAGATAGAACAAGGCTATGTACTCGCCTGCTCATCAACCATTGAAGCGGATCTAGAAGTGCAGATTGGTTAATGCATTAATTGAATCACCAAATACTAAAAAACGCCACTTACAACTACATAGAGGTAAGTGGCGCTTTTTGTTTCGTTGTATTTTATTTGGAAGTAATGTCTTAGCTAAACAGCAAAACTTTCAGTGCCGCTTCACTGTCTACATCGATAAACTCTGGCGGGTTATCCAAACGCTCACGGAACGTCAGTTCTGGTGCTTCTTCTTTCATGCTTTCAATCAAGAAATCACAGGTCACGGATGGTGAGTTAACACACGCCATCACTTGGCCGCCTTCTGCCAACAAATCAGGTAATCGACGTAGAATCTTTTTGTAGTCTTTAGTTAGCGCGAAGCTGCCTTTCTGGAATGAAGGCGGGTCGATGATGATCAAATCGTACTGACCAGACTTCTTAATTTTGCCCCACGACTTAAAGATATCATGGCCCATAAAGCTGACTTGGTTGATGTTGTGTCCATTCAGCTTATGATTCTCACGCCCTTTAGCGAGCGACGCTTTTGCCATATCTACGTTTACGACTTTATCCGCGCCACCCGCAATGGCAGCGACAGAAAAGCCACAAGTGTAAGCAAACAAGTTAAGTACGTTTTTATGCTTGGTATTTTCGCGCACCCAATCACGGCCGTAGCGCATGTCCAAAAACAAACCAAAGTTCTGGTTGCGGCCAATATCCAACTGGTATTTCAGACCACTTTCTTCTACCACTGGACGGGCATCCAACTCACCAATGAGTATTTCAGAAGGTGCGCCATCGGCATACCGATGCTGAAGCACCATAGTGCGACCTTGCTTGTCTGCCCACAGTTGCGACTGCGCCAACGCATTGAGGCCACTTTTAAGTTCGGTAAGAAACGCGTCATCAACTTCTTTAAACAAGTTGATGATCAACTGACCTTGTAACCAGTCACAAGTGATTTGCTCTAGGCCTTCAAAACGACGGCCACGACCATGAAACAGTCGACGAATTTCATTCGGAGCTTGCGCCAGCTCGGTTTCTAAATGCTGGAAAAACAGCGGAAGTTGTGATGCTTGCATCGAGTTCTCTTTTCTAATCTTTTTAAACTTTATTTGATGGTTGGCCAGTTCAGTTTCCAAGGGGAAAGCCAAGTGTCCAATCCCTGGGAGACAATGTCACTGTGCCATTTTCCACCAAGCACTTCGTGTTCTCGCGGATCGCAGACAAAGCGATATTGCTCATCTTGATATTGGAAACAGAGTGAAAACGCATGCAGGTAACCACGGTCAGCCTCGTTACCCGCATTGTAAATCGAATCGCCGACAATACCGGAACCGACCGATTTTAGTGCCACGCGGATTTGATGCGTTTTACCTGTATGTGGCTTACATAAAAATAGGCGCTCGCCAGGTTCAGCGGCGAGGGAGAAAAACTGCGTTACTGCTGGATTGTGTTTGCTGTTTACCAGCTTCCATGATGAACGGCGTGAACGTTCCATATCGCCAATCACCAAACCTTGTTTCTTTTTAGGCTTTTTCGAGCCAATCGCCAAATAAAACTTTTCCACTTGGCGATTGGCAAAGGCTTGAGATAACACGCTGGCCGCTTTGGCATTGCGTCCGAGGAGCAAAATACCCGACGTCATTTTATCCAGTCGGTGGACGAGATAAAGCTGCTCATCACCACTCTGCTTGGCAACTTCTTGCAGCAGCATTGTGTCACCATCGTCTTTGTGAACAGAGACATTGGGATACTTATTGATGATCAGAAAGTCTGGATGGGTATGTAGAATATCGAACATAAAAATCTGGCTCCACGTTTGGAGCCAGAAGTATACCGATTCTGATTGATTAGGCGAGCTTAAACTTGCCACCTAACCTTTCCGGTTCAACAACCTTATACTTTAAACCTTCAGCCCTTTATGAGTTCACCTGTGTGAGGGGCCCCCAATTATCAAGTCAGTATGACAAAATAACAGTCATAAAAAACGGGAGCCTACCAAGGCTCCCGTTTTAAAGATTAATGGCTGATTACAGCTTCTTCGAGAAGATAGCTGCTAGGCCTATCGTCACGATACCTAGTACCATGATTTCACCTTTGCCACTGTCAAATCCTGACTTGATGCCCATGAAAGCGACGATTGCAATCGCTACTGGAATAACGAATTTCACTAGGTTGTACCAAAGCCCAAATAATGGGAAAGACACTTTACCGTCATTCGTGATCTCTTTCTCAAGCTCATCACGATTAAGTTGCCAACCAGCAAAGATACACAACAACATACCGCCAACTGCCATAAAGATTTTGTCAGTCAGTAGGTCGAAGATATCAAACGCACCAGTACCAAATAGTGTTGGCCCCACTCCGCCCAGTGACAAAGAAGCGAATACACACAATATCGCCATTACCGAGCTCGCTGAAAGCACGGCTTTTGAACGCTTCATACCTTTTTCATCGATGAGGTAAGAAACCACAACTTCAAGTAATGAAACTGACGACGTTAATGCTGCAGCGGTTAAACCAACAAAGAACATGATCGCGAACAGGAAGCCGATAAGCCCACCCATTTCAGCAAACAGCTGTGGCACAACAACGAATACTAAACCTGGTCCTGCCGCTGGCTCCATACCGAAAGCAAACATCGCCGGGAACATAGCAATACCCGCAAGGATTGCAACGCCAGTATCCATTGCTGTGATGATACCTGTTGTTTGCACCACGTTTTCTTTCTTCTTCAGGTAAGAGCCATAAGTGATCATACAACCCATACCCAAACTTAATGAGAAGAATGCCTGACCGAGCGCAGCGAGTACAACACTGCTGTTGACTTCAGAGAAGTCTGGCATGAACAAGAACTCAACCCCTGCCATTGCGCCTGGTAGCATCAGACCTTTTATTGATACTACGATCAAAATAAGGAATAGAAGTGGCATAAGAACCTTACCTGCCTTCTCGATACCGCCAGAAATGCCTTTCATAACAATGAAGATATTCATGAACAGGTAAAGCGCCATCCATATTAGAGGCTGGATAGGGTCAGATATAAAACCACCGAAGCTATCACCGATGGCTTCAGGTGTACTCAACAGGCCCGTGCCGACTTTAAAGATGTAAGCCAGAGCCCATCCGCCAACAACAGGGTAGAAACCCATGATCAGCAGACCACTCAGCACGCCCATCACGCCGGTGAACGTCCAGCGGCGATCGGTTGACTTAAATGCACCAACCGCAGATCGGCCTGTTTTACGGCCAACCGCAAATTCGGTCAGCATCACGCTAAAGCCAATAAAAATGACAAAGAGAAGGTAAATAGCAACAAATGCGCCACCGCCTCCCTCTCCTGCCGTGTAAGGGAATTTCCAAATATTACCCAAGCCAACAGCGGAACCCGCTGCGGCCATAACGAAGCCTAATTTAGACCCCCACGTATCACGTGGTGCTGTATTAGTTGTAGCCACGTTTTTTCTCCAAAATTAAATGTGTTGTGTTTGCATAAAGTAAAAATAGGCGTCGAAAATGTGTGTTTATATTAAGTTATACACTTATAGAATTATTGTTAGACGCTCTATACTGTCAGTAAACCAGTTCCCCATTAAAATTAAAAGTCTCAACAAGTATTTTTCTCGCACAATTGCTGCATCACGCATGTTATATGCTGCTTTTTTACTCAGTGATTAAAGATTAACCCTGCTTTCCAAACATGAATAACAGATTCCCCTGTTATGAACTCAATCCCTCATATAAAATCACTCTAATTATTAATAAGAAAGCTGTTTCCCCAACACACATTTATGCCTAATATCCTAAATGGGCGTATAAATTTGAGCGTATATGGATAAGTTTTATCATTTTCTGACTCTTGCTGGCATAGGGCTGTATTGGTTACTCGTCGCAGGTGTCACCATCCGTGTGGTTTTGAAACGCCGAGCCGTGAGTGTTTCGTTAGCTTGGCTAATGATCATTTATATTCTTCCGGTTCTTGGTGTAGCATGTTATTTCCTTTTTGGAGAACTTAATTTAGGCAGAAAACGAGCTGAACGAGCAAAAGTGATGTTTGCCCCTTTTGCGAAGTGGTTCAGCCAACTGAATGATTGCAACGCACACATGCCAGAAACTATGGGTCGTCATATCTATCGCATTGATGAACTGTGTAATAACCGCCTCGGACTACCAGCATTAAGCGGTAACACGCTCTCATTACAGCAGACGCCTGACGAAATTTTGCATTCGATTATCGAAGATATAGAAAATGCACAAACCAGTATTCGTATGGTGTTCTACATTTGGCACCCTGGAGGATTGGCAGATTCCGTCGCTTCAGCGCTCATTCGTGCGTCCAAACGGGGCGTAAACGTAAAACTCCTCCTCGACTCCGCTGGCAGTCCACGATTTTTCAGAAGCCCGTGGTACAGGATGATGAAAGACGCTGGCATAGAAGTGATACAGGCATTGGAAGTAAAGATGTGGCGTATTTTCTTGCGCCGTTTAGATCTTCGCCAACACAGAAAGATCATCGTTATCGATGATGAAATCGCCTACACCGGCTCGATGAACCTCGTTGATCCGGCTTACTTTAAGCAAAGTAGTGGTGTCGGTCATTGGATTGACATTATGGTTCGGGTAACCGGCCCAACGGTTAATGTGTTGAGTGCAATTCACTGCTGGGACTGGGAAGTCGAAACCGGCGAACGCCAATTTCCCAATCGGCCGGAATGTAATATCGATGGTTATCACTGCCAACACCCGATACAAGTGGTGCCGTCAGGTCCGGGCATGCCCGAATACCTCATTTATCAGGTACTAACGTTAGCCATCAACCAATCGAATCGTTCGGTGCGAATCACCACTCCGTATTTCGTTCCAAATACAGATTTACTGGAGACACTGAAAATGACCGCGCAACGAGGCATCGACGTCGAACTTATCATTCCTCATAAAAATGACTCGGTAATGGTTCAATGGGCTTCTCGCGCCTTTTACAGTGAACTTCTCACCGCGGGCGTGAAGATTTATGAATTTTATGGCGGATTGCTGCATACAAAATCCGTGGTTATTGATGATCAATTTTGTTTGGTCGGTACCGTAAATATGGACATGCGCAGCTTGTGGCTGAACTTTGAGGTTACGCTGGCAGTCGATGATGAAGACTTCACCAAAGAGATGTCATGTCTACAAGACAGCTACATCAAACAATCCTACCCGGTTGAAAAGAAGGTTTGGGATCAACGGAGCCTGTTCTCCCGCTTCTTAGAACGCGTGTTCTATCTCTTTAACCCGCTTCTGTAATGCCCTCAGCCTGTGAAAGAAACTTCAATCCCGCGCTAAATTCATTGGCGCGGGATTGTTTTATCGGATTACTGTGAGCCAAAAATACGTGAGATAAATCTAATCACGTTCTCTGGGTATTCTCTTACGCTATTAGGTGTTCCAAGTGGTTATGGTTCGATAGTTGAGTTTTCCCTTGCAAACCACCCGTAGTCCATGTTTTAAATAATCAAAATCGTTTTTTTAAACAGGGAATTTATATGTCAGAGGGTAAAAAGACCAAACTGATTACCGCAGGCCGCGATAAGAAGTGGACAAACGGCGTTGTAAACCCACCCGTTCAACGCGCTTCAACCATCGTATTCGATAGTGTTGCAGAGAAAAACCAAGCTACGATGAACCGCGCAAACAAAACGCTGTTTTACGGGCGTCGTGGTACCAATACGCACTTTGCTTTTCAGGACGCTATGGTTGAGATTGAGGGCGGTGCGGGATGTGCTCTTTACCCTTGTGGAACCGCAGCTATTTCGAACACTATTCTGTCTTTTGTAGAGACAGGCGACCACATTCTTATGGTTGACACTTGTTACGAGCCGACTCGTGATTTCTGTAACGTCATCATGAAAAAAATGGGGGTAGAGACAACCTACTATGACCCAATGATTGGCGCAGATATTCGCGATTTGATTCAACCTAACACCAAAGTACTTTTCCTTGAATCTCCCGGTTCGATTACTATGGAAGTACAAGATGTTCCGACTCTTGCCCGAATTGCCCATGAACACGATATCATTGTGATCCTCGACAACACGTGGGGGGCAGGTGTTAACTTCTCTCCGTTTGAGCATGGGGTTGATATTTCTGTGCAAGCAGCAACTAAATACATCGTCGGTCACTCAGACGTCATGCTGGGTACGGCGGTCGCTTCAGAGAGGTACTGGGATCAGTTGCGTGAACAGAGCTATTTAATGGGTCAGTGTGTTTCGCCTGACGATGTGTACCTCGGCCTTCGCGGTCTGCGCACTTTAGATGTTCGTCTTCGCCAGCATGCAGAAAGCAGCTTGAAAGTAGCTAAATGGTTAGCAACTCGACCTGAAGTAGATCGAGTCCTTCATCCGGCATTGGAAACTTCCCCAGGCCATGAGTTTTTTAAACGAGACTTTACTGGCGGTAATGGTCTGTTCTCATTCGTACTCAAAACGTCATACCCTAAAGCCACAACCGCTTTACTGGATGGCATGAAACACTTCAGCATGGGCTACTCTTGGGGTGGCTTTGAGAGCTTGATTCTTGCCAATGAACCAAGAAGCTTTAACAGCTTGCGTACTGTTGCGCATCCTCATTTTGAAGGTACTTTAATCCGTCTTCATATTGGTTTGGAAGATGTCGACGACTTGATCGCCGATCTAGAAGCTGGTTTAGCACGATACAATGCTCTGATTCTAGAGAAAGAAGTTTCAATGTAGAAAGATGTAGCCAATCAATGCCCTCATCTTGAGGGCATTTGCTAATAGTCTGGTTTAATTAGCCTATACCGTTTTACACGGACATCCGACGATATGATCATCTACCATTCCGACCGCTTGCATAAACGCATAACAAATGGTTTCTCCGACAAACTTAAAACCTCTTTTCTTGAGAAATTTACTCATCGCTTTTGATTGCTCAGTAGAAGCAGGTACTTCGCTCATATCCTGCCATTGATTAATCACAGGTTTATGATCGACAAACTGCCATAGAGCCTCTGACAAACTTCCATACTCATCAATCAATTGCTTAGCTGCTTTCGCATTGCTGAACACTGAATTGATCTTGCCGCGATGTTTCACGACATCATAATTTTCTACGATATATTCAGCGCGTTCTTCACCATGCTGTACCAAAGCATCTAGATCGTACTGTTCAAATGCTTCTCTGTAGCCTTCTCGCTTCTTCAGTATGGTTATCCAGCTTAGCCCCGCTTGTGCACCTTCAAGAGTGATAAATTCGAATAGCACTTTATCGTCATGCACGGGAATTCCCCACTCTGCATCATGATACTCACGCTCTAACGGGTGGTTCATCGCCCAAGCACAGCTTTTGTGTTCTGTCATTCTAAGTCCTTATAAAAACGCCCCTGGCTTAATAGGGTCTGTTGACCTAGCCAGAGGCGTTAACGATTTATGCTAATTCTATTTCGGTACGGCAACTCTGTGGAATAGACGATACAATACAGGAACAACAATCAAAGTTAATACCGTCGCAAAACCTAAACCAAACATGATCGTCACCGCCATTGGTTTAAAGAAAATATCGGGTAACAGCGGAATCATACCTAGAATCGTTGTGATAGCCGCCATGCATACAGGTCTGACACGGCTCACCGCTGCGTCGACAACCGCATCATAAGCCTCTTTACCTGACCTCATTTCAATTTCGATTTGGTCGAGCAGGACGATTCCGTTTTTCAGTACCATCCCCGACAAACTTAAGAACCCTAGCAACGCCATAAAGCCAAATGGTGTATTCAGTGCCAACAAGCCTGTTGTAACACCTATCAGAGCCAGTGGAACGGTCAGCCACACTATCAATGGCTCTTTGACCGAGTTGAACAGGAATACGGTAATAAGGAACATGAACAGGTAACCCATTGGCATTGTGGTAAACAACGATGCTTGAGCATCACCTGAAGACTCGTACTCTCCCCCCCACTCGATAGAGTATCCCGGTGGCATCTCGATAGCTTCAATTTGCGGTTGCAGACGCTTTTGCAATGTTGAAGCGGTTTCTTGACCCAATATATCCGGATCAGCCATCACCGTGAGCATACGTTTACGATTTTTACGGACGATGATTGGGTCTTCCCAACGCATGTCATAGCCCATCGTCACTTGTTGAAGTGGAATGAACTCACTTTTCGCCGGGCTCCAAATTTTCATGCCTTCAATGTTACGAATATCAATCCGTTCATCTTCAGGTAGTCGAGCCACAATTGGCATCAAAGTCGTCCCGTCACGGTAAAGACCAATGGTCATACCCGAGAACGACATGGAGAGATAATCATCGACATCTGACTTAGTGATGCCGTAACGGCGAGCTTGGCTCTCGTTAAACTGAGGCTCAAGAACCTGAGTGCGCTCTCGCCAATCATGTCTAATATTCGTCGCGGCAGGGTCCGCGTACATAATATCCATTACTTGAGCTGCGAGAGTGCGAAGTACCGTTGGATCAGAGCCGATGAGTCGGGCTTCAATTTTCGCACCACCACCAGGGCCTAACTCAATTTGTTTGAGTTTATAGTTAATTTCTGGGTAATTGGCTTTTAAATACTCTCGGAAACGCACCATTAATGGCTCAAGCGCTTCATAGTGAGTCATTCGAGTGGTGATTTCACCGTAAGCGGCGTAACTTTTCTCTGGAGCATATGTCAACATGAAACGCTGCAAGCCTTTACCCGCAGTCGTCGTAATATGCTCGACGTTTTCTTGTTGCGCTAACCAATGTTCAAGTTCGTTCAACTTATCATTAGTTGCTCTAATATCCGTGCCTTCAGGTAACCAAACATCCAGTTGGAAAATTGGTGTTGTTGAAGACGGGAAGAAGGATTGTTTTACAAACGTAAATCCATACACGCTGAGCGCAAGCCCTGCAATCAACACTACGACCGTGAACCAGGCGCGACGCATACAGAACTCGAGAAAGGTCTTGTAGGCAACAAAAGCAATACCATTATACGGGTCGTTATCCTCCCCTTCCGCTTGCTTGATCTTCTGGCCTTTGAAGAAAATGTCTGCAAAAAATGGCGTCAAAGAAATCGCGGTAAACCAGCTCAGCATCAAAGAGATAAGAAGTACGGTAAACAAAGTACCACAGTACTCACCCGTGGAGTCCTGAGACAGCCCAATCGGCGCAAAGGCAGTTACTGCAATGATAGTCGCCCCAAGCAAAGGCCACTTAGTCTGGGTAACAATATCGGTTGCCGCTTGTAAGCGCGTTCTTCCTTTTTGAGTACCAATTAATATTCCCTCAACAACGACGATGGCATTATCCACCAGCATCCCCAAAGCGATGACCAACGCCCCTAAAGAAATACGTTGCAGATCGATGGCTAAATATTTCATAAATATGAACGTACCCAGCACGGTTAACAGCAGAATCAAACCTATCAACAGACCAGAGCGAAGTCCCATAAAGAACAGCAATACGATGATCACTATCCCAATCGCTTGTGCGAGACTAACAACAAACCCGCTTACCGATTTATCCACCTCCTTCGGCTGACTATAAATTTCTGAGATCTCAATTCCGACGGGTTGTTGATACTTTAATTCAGCAAGTCGGCGATCAAACACTTTGCCTACTTCAACCACATTGACACCCTGTGCAAACGAAACACCAACATTGAGTGCCAAGCTGCCATTGAAATTGACAATGTTCGTTGGAACTTCAATGTAGCCACGTTTGATCTCAGCCACATCTTTAAGGAAAATCAGCCCCTGAGCCCCTACCTCAGTAATCAATAAATCACCTAGCTCATCGACATTTTGGAACTGCCCGGTAGGCTGGATTCGGATATATTCATCACCAATTCTGATCGCACCAGCGTCTGAGATAACGTTTTGAGTTGAGAGGAGGCTGAATACGGTATCGGGAGACAGGCCCAGACTGCTCAATTTCTTCATTGAGATTTCGATAAAGACCTGCTCTTGCTGCGTGCCAGACACAGATACTTTACTCACACCATCTACAAGTTCGAGTTCTCGTCTCAGGTAATCAACATAATCCAGAAGTTCCTTGTAGCTATAACCATCTCCGGTCACCGCAAGCAGAATGCCGTAAACATCGCCAAAATCATCAACAACCTGAGGATCATTCACACCTGGCGGTAATGTGCCTTTCAAGTCATTAACTTTGCGGCGTAATTCGTCCCAAATTTGAGGTAAGTCATCCGGACCGTAGTTGTTTTTCATCGTTACGGTAATTTGAGACAGGCCTCGACTTGAAATAGAGTTCACCTCATCCACATACGTCAACTGTTGAATCGCTTTTTCAAGCGGGTAAGTCACCTCTTCTTCTACTTGCTGAGGTGTCGCTCCAGGATACGAGGTCACCACCATTGCGTCTTTGATGGTAAAAGCTGGATCTTCCAGACGTCCTAACCCAAAAAATGCAGCGATACCACCGATCAAAAATATCAGTGAAACCATCCAGCTGATCACGCGGTTTTTAATGAAATACGCTGCAATACCTGTTACGTCTTCATCCGTTTGAGGCGCTTTGTTTTGCTCGCTCATAAACCAGCCTCCTGCTCAACCACTTCTACTTTCATGCCTTCTCTGAGCCTCGAAACACCAGCGACGACAACTTTATCTTTTAATTCAAGACCATCAAGTACCTGTATGGATGTCTTGGAGGCTTTACCTGTGCGGATCTGTTTTCGAGAAACGGTATTATCGCCCTTAAGTACCCAAACGAATTTATTTTCGCGACTAAGATCGTCTCCATCTGCGTTAAAAATCGCTTCAATGGGAACATTGAGTCCTACATCCAAATCCAAACCGACTTTTTCGTCCTTTGATGTAACTTCAACTGCCATTCCATCGAGGATATATTCATCTTTTGGCATCGGTAGCGAGAGAGTTACCGTAAAGGTGCCAGTGGCTGGATCAGGCTCAGTGGTAAATTCTTTTACGGTTCCCGTGTACTCATTACCGCTCGGAACTCGCACCACCGCCTGAATAGAGGTGAGCCTTTCTTCTGTCGGTGGCTGGTTTACATACAAACGATCCGGCAATTGAATCAGAACTTCGAAACGGTCAAGACTGTGTATATTGACAATGTGTTGACCAACCTGAACGTTTTCAAATTGGTCGATATTAACCCTGGAAATGATGCCATCTACCGGCGCTTTTAAGGTTGTGAATGACAAACGCAACTGAGCAAGCTTCAACTCTGCCAACGCAATTTGGCGTTGGGCGGCAATTTCATCAAACTGCGATTTCGCCAGTAAGCCTTTATCGACAAGAGGTATTGAACGGCGGTATTGGCTGTCCACCACAGAAAAACGAGCCGTGGCATTGTCCACATCCAATTGATAATCGGTAGGATCTAACGTAGCGATAACGTCATCTTTTTTCACCATATCCCCCTCTTTCACCCTAACACTGCTGACTTCTCCAGCGACTCTGAAGCTGAGGTGTGAACGATCTGCCGCATTTGCTACGGCAGGAAAGTACAAATTATCGTCTACCTTACTTCCTTCTAGTGAAACCACTTTTACGCGGGGTGTTTCAACCTCTTTTTCAGGACCTTTATCACCACAACCAGAGATCAAGAGAGGCGAACATAGAATGGCTAAGGCTATAATTTTTCTCATATTACAACCCTCTTTCCTTAACCCAGGCTCTCACTTTGATGCCGGGTTCTATCACGTTGACACCAGAAATTACGATCACATCACCATCATCTAGGCCTTGTAGAACCTGATTTTTCTCATTCAATGTAATCGCGGCTTTGGCAACGATACCTTGCTCATCGACGCGCCAGACGTAGCTTTGCCCTGATTCTTCAAAAAGTGCCGAATCTGGTATCGTCGTCGTACCCGAGTTCAGTGAAGTAACAAGCACGTTACCGGACATCCCAGGTAAGATCCCAACCCCTTCCGGTCTTTCCATCACCATGGTTACTTTATAACTGCCCGTTTTAGGATCGGCTTCGGTATCTATTTCCTGAAAAGTTAAATCGAAGGACCGCTCAGGAAAGGCATCAAACTCCATTTTTGCCGTGACATTCACCCCCGGAGCGTAACGATTAAGCAGGTGACTAGGAAGCTGGAATATCACCTTCATCAATTGATTGGTCTGGATATTCATAACGCCTTCTTTTGCGGCAACGTATTCATGGTTTTCCGCCGGTAGATATGAAATCGTGCCATCATAAGGTGCAACAAGTTTGGTGTAGCTCAAATTCGCTTTCGCCTGATCCCACTGAGCTTTGGCGGAATTATGATTGGCTTTGGCTTCATCAAAATCCTGTTCTGACACAACCTGATCAATTCGAAGCTTTTTATACCGTTGGTATTGTACATCCGCGAGCGCAAAATTTGCCCTCGCTTGTTGCTCTAGAAGCGAGTATTCATCAGGGTTCAATGTTGCCAAAACATCACCTTTACTGACGAGCTGCCCTTCGTGAACGTCAATCGATTGAATTAACCCAGGCACACGAAAGGCTAATACGGCTTTATCGCCGGAGTCAGTCGTAGCAGGGAAATGACGATCAAACTGTGAATTACCAACAGAAACGGTAAAAAGCTTGGCGGGGCGAGATTCTGGCTCTGGAACGGGGGGAAGTTCTTTACCACAACCCGACAAAGCGGCCGTGATAGCTACCGGAATGAGCAACTTTTTCATGACATTCATCCAATGAAGACAGAGACTACATTTAAAATAGATGAACAATGCTCAAGCTGCCACATGAGACTAGGATAATATTGCTTTAAAATTAGTAATTTGTGAGGAGAAAGCAGGCTGGTTGCCTGCTATTTGAAATTGAAACTTAGTAGGGAGGCCTCAGAGTTTACTGAACTCTCTGTTTACTCTGAATGTATCGGAAGTCACGTACGCTTCCATATTACGAATTTTGCCATCAATGCGGTCGAAGTCGCGCTCAAGCACACTCAAGAACTCCTCAGGGCTTTGACCTTTCTGCCATGGTTTGCTTTTTAAAGTATGATCTTGCTTCGCCTTGATGTTTTCGGAATACGTCACTGGTTGCTTTTCCAACATAAACGCCAAAGCGACATACGCGAGAAGCACCAAAAACGTACCGCCTAGCAAGCCAGCAGAAATAACCAAGATACGAATCAGCCAGACTTCCACACCAAAATAGTTGGCAAATCCGGCACACACACCGGCAAGCTTTCCATTTGCAGGATCGCGATAAAGCTCTCGATTATTCATACTTGCGTCTCCATGTTGGTGACTCAGCGTCTAGAATGCGTTCCAATGTATCTACCCGAGCCTGCATCGATTCTGCTTTTTCGGATAGTACCTGAAGGCGCTCCAGATCTTGGCTCGACAGTGCACTATCCGTTTTTCGTTTACTGCGATAGTGTAAGAAAAGCCATAGTGGAGCGACAAAGATTAAAAAGACAATCAGTGGTCCAGTCATAAAAAATGTCGACATAAATGGCTCCTTCCTTATTTATCTTGTGATGACATCTGTTCTTTCAGCTTTGCCAACTCTTTTTCGATTTCATCTTGCGCCTGAAGCTCTGCAAATTCCTGCTCTAACGATTTTGAATGGCCAGTACTCGAATATAGGTCGGCTTCAGCTTCCAATTCGTCGACTTTACGAGAGTATTGCTCAAACTTAGCCATGGCTTCATTGGTACGGCTAGTGTGTAGATGTTTTTGAACATCACGACGATTAGATGCTGTTTGGCTTCGGATCGCTAAGGCTTGCTGTTTTGCTCGTGTTTCAGCAATTTTATTTTCTAGCTTACCAATTTCACCGGTTAGTTTATCTATGGTCTCTTCAACCAAAGTTTGCTCAGTATGAAGGCCTTTTATAACCTGTTCTAATTTTTGCTTCTCGATCAGCGCTGCACGCGCTAAATCTTCACGTTCCTTCACTAAAGCAAGGCTAGCTTTTTGACCCCATTCATTAATTTGATCTTCCATCGCCTCGACTTTACGAGCCAACTCTTTTTTGTCTGCAATCGCTTTCGCCGAGTTAGTACGAACTTCTACAAGCGTGTCTTCCATTTCTTGGATGATGAGACGGATCATTTTTTCAGGATCTTCCGCCTTGTCCAACAATGCACTGATGTTTGAGTTAACGATATCTGCAAAACGAGAAAAAATACCCATGACGGAACTCCTCTTTTTTCCTATTAAAACCCGACAAGGTGATGATTCTCCTTGTGTCTACCTAAACACATAACAAGTTACGTGCCAACTTGTACTTTACATTAAAATCAGTAGCTTATGTACTTTGTTGTTGTTATGCGCCATTGTGCTATGATGTTTTTTACCAACTGTTGGTGAATTTCACCAACTCCATATTGAATTCACACCTAGGCAGCTAAGTAAGAAGGAACCTATGAAGCAAAACCTGATTGGTGAATCGCCCGCTTTTCTCGCTGTATTAGATAAAGTATCACAACTCGCGCCAATTGAGCGCCCGGTTCTAATTATTGGTGAGCGCGGAACAGGTAAAGAGCTTATTGCACAGCGTTTACATTATTTATCAAGACGTTGGGACAAGCCACTTCTGTCATTAAATTGTGCTACATTGAGCGAAGGTTTGATTGACTCTGAATTGTTTGGTCATGAGTCCGGCTCATTCACTGGGTCAAAAGGCAAACATAAAGGTCGCTTTGAGCGAGCTGAGGGCGGCACCCTATTCCTAGATGAATTGGCGACTGCACCGCTGTTAGTGCAAGAAAAATTGTTGCGCGTAATCGAATATGGTGAGTATGAACGTGTAGGTGGGCACACCGCTCTGAATGCAGACGTTCGGCTAGTCTGTGCGACCAATGCAGACTTACCTCAACTTGCTGAACAAGGTGATTTCCGAGCCGATCTGCTCGACAGGCTTGCTTTTGATGTCATCATGCTACCTCCGCTTCGAGAACGGAAAGAAGACATTCTCTCTTTAGCGGAATACTACGCCATCAAGATGTGCCGCGAGCTTCAGCTTGAGTATTTTGTTGGCTTTACCGCTGATGCTCAACGCTCGCTACTTGAGTACCCTTGGCCAGGTAACGTTCGGGAACTGAAAAACGTCGTTGAACGTGCGATATACCAACATGGCCTAAGCGATGCACCAATTGACCAATTGATATTCAACCCTTTTACAACAGTCTGGGACAACGCTTTAGGTCACACGAGCGAGCAGGAAGAGCCCGAGCAAGAAGTCACCGGAAAAAGCTTGCACGTTCAGTTCCCGCTCGACTATAAACAGTGGCAAGAAGAGCAAGATATAATCTTGCTCAACCGTGCACTGGAAGAAGCGAAATTCAATCAACGTCAGGCTGCAGAATTACTAGGGCTAAGTTACCATCAACTGCGTGGAATGGTTCGAAAATACGGTTTGGTTGGACAAAGTTAAATCTCGATCTTTTCTCATCGTTTGCTATCACAAACAGGAGCGAGACCTAAACATGCGTAACAATTTAGGTCTACAGTGATAATTAGATTACCCATTTTTATCTAACACACTGCGAGCAAAAGATTTTGTATTTGGAGCGAGTTCACAAAGGTGTTAAATTAGCGGGATCATTTTCGCTTGTTAACTCTGGACGATTAACTTCAAATGAAACAAGCAAGATCCAATGAACATTTCATATTATGAATGCTTTTATAAGATTATCGCTGAGCCTTATCGGGATTAGCTTACTCACCGCCTGTGGCGATGAGATCGACCACAATGATATTCGCCAAACAGGATTTGTGTTTTGTGGGCAAGGTAAGCCAACAACATTTAACCCACAATTGGTTGATAGTGGTATTACCGCTGAAGCACTGAGCCCTCAGTTGTATGACACGCTGCTTACGCTCGACCCGACATCCCATAAGCCGGTTGCCAATATTGCAGAAAGCTGGTCAGTGAATGACGATGGAACTGAATACACGTTTAAGCTCAAGCGTGGTGTTCAATTTCAGACAACACCTTGGTTTACTCCCAGCCGTGCACTGAATTCGAAAGACGTGGAGTTTAGCTTCAAACGAATCATTGATGATAATCACCCTTTTCATCTAGTGGGGGGCGGTTTGTATCCATGGTTTGCAGGTCTGGACTTCAAGAACTTACTGCAAGATGTTATTGCCATCGACAATGACACCGTAATGTTTAAGCTTTCAAAACCAAACTTTTCTTTTCTGGCCAACATCGCCACCAGCCATGCAGTATTGTTATCTGCCGAGTATGGACAACAACTCGCCGCTAAAGATCATAAAGAGCAGATTGACCA
The DNA here is from genome assembly GCA_018222805.1 of Vibrionaceae bacterium. Classification (GTDB taxonomy): domain Bacteria; phylum Pseudomonadota; class Gammaproteobacteria; order Enterobacterales; family Vibrionaceae; genus Vibrio. The sequence goes on along the minus strand of JAAEZQ010000022.1, from coordinate 4,719 downwards.
GTTCCCCATAGGCACAGGCCCATTCCAGCTAAAAGAGTTCCAGGTGAATGATTTAATTCGCTTAGAACGTCACCCTAAATACTGGAACTTTCCTGCAAACATGGAACAAGTGGTCTTTGATATCTCTCATCGTGGAACAGGTACATTGGCAAAATTACTAAGAAATGAATGCGATGTGTTGTCTTCGCCAATTTCGAGCCAAATTCCAGTCATACAGGAAAATGAAAATCTAGAGTTGAAAGCAACACCAGCAAACAACGTCTCTTTCATCGCCATTAACACTGTCAATCCGGCACTGACCGATCCTCGAGTTCGTCAAGCGCTTAACCTTGCGATTAATCGACAAAACATATTGGACTCCGTCTATTACGGAACAGGTACTCAAGCGTACACCTTGCTCCCACCAAACTCATGGGCATATCAAAAGGACAGTGTCAAAATACGCTACGACCGAAATTATGCTCTCGCTCTTCTTCGTGAGGCTGGCTATGAAGATAGTTTAGATCTCACCATGTGGGTTCCTTTAGAACCACGTGCGTTCAACCCAAGTCCGCGTAAGACTGCTGAGCTTATCCAAGCTAACTTTGCCGATATTGGTGTTAATCTGACGTTGTTGACCGATGATAGGTTTGAACGCGTCGATTTGGATAGCCTGGACAATCTTGATCTCCTGCTAACGGGGTGGATTGGTGATACAGGTGATCCTGATAATTTCTTCCGTCCATTATTGTCATGTGAGTCTGATCGGGTTGGCCTTAACGTTTCCATGTGGTGTAACGATGATTTCGACTTCTTACTGGATTTGGCTATAGAGACACAAGAGCCAAGATATCGTTTGAACCTATATCGTCAGGCGCAAAACATATTGAATGAACAATTCCCCGTTATTCCACTAGCGCATGGTGTACAATTCCGTGTTCACAACAAATCGCTGACAGGCTTCAAATCAAGCCCTTTCAATGCACAACCATTTGATAGAGTTGAGAGAGTTCACTGATGTTTTTGTATACCATTCGACGCTTTAACCTGTTTTTCATCACATTGATGATCCTCACGTTAGTGGGCTTCTCTCTGCTGCGTCTCGACCCGCTGTCACACTGGGCACAAGTTGAGTTTTGGTCGGGTTGGCAAAATTATCTTGTTAACCTGTCACAACTTGATTTCGGCTACAGTAAAAGTGGCAATGCCATTTATGATGAGTTAGCCATCGTGTTTCCGGCAACGTTAGAGCTGTGTTTTTTTGCCTTTCTTGTTTCGCTTTTAATTGGGATCCCATTAGGAACCCTGGCGGGTATGAAACAGGGAAAATGGTTGGATACCAGCATTTCGTTTTTAGCCATGTCTGGGTATTCTGCGCCAATCTTTTGGGTGGCATTGCTACTTATCATGGTATTTTCACTTGAATATCAATTTTTCCCAGTAGCTGGCCGCTATGACCTGTTGTATGAAATCAACCACATCACTGGCTTTGCCATCGTAGATGCCTTTATGGCAAAAGGCGAGTACCGTGCTCATGCGTTACAAAGTGTCATTGAGCACATGGTACTGCCTTGTTTGGTGCTCGCCCTCGCGCCAACCACCCAAGTCATTGGTTTAATGCGCTCATCGGTTGCCGATGTCATGAGCCAAAATTACATTCGAGCCGCAAGAATTAAAGGTCTTTCAAATAGAGAGATCATCACTCAGCATGTATTGCGCAATGCGATTCCACCGATCATCCCGAAAGTTGGCGTTCAACTATCAAGTATGATCACCCTTGCGATCATTACGGAGTCGGTTTTCAACTGGCCAGGTATTGGCCGCTGGCTATTAGATGCGCTGGCAAACCAAGACTATGCCTCTATCCAAGCTGGCGTTATGGTGCTTGCAACACTGGTTCTGACCGCCAATATCCTCTCGGATTTGATTGGGGCCATGATTAACCCTCTGGTGAGAAAGGAATGGTATGCTAACAAATAACGTTTATCAGGAAGAACACATTCCCACTCAGTTCGAGCGATTCTGGCGCAGTTACCGCGCTAACGGGTTAGCGATGTTTGGCTTATGGTGCCTGGTTTTCATTGTATTAATCACCCTATTTGCTCAATTAATCGTACCTTTTGATCCTCAGGCTCAATCCGGAGAGCTACTCGTGCCACCTTCTTGGTCACCGTCTGGGACTGTTGATTACTTCTTGGGAACAGATGATTTGGGACGCGATATTCTTTCACGTCTTATCATGGGATCTCAACTGACGTTTGGCGCAGCGGTTGGTATTACCGTTACGGCAGCAATCATCGGTTGTCTGATTGGCGTATTGGCTGGTATGACTAAAGGACTGCTTTCCAGTACCTTGAACCACCTGCTCGACACTGTGATGTCCATTCCTTCGCTGCTATTAGCGATCATTTTTGTGGCATTCCTGGGATTCGGGGAGTTCAATATCTTGCTGGCAATTTGTTTGGCGCTGATTCCGCGTTTTATTCGCTCGGTGTACATCGCGGTACATACTGAGGTAGAAAAAGACTACATCATGGCGGCACGTCTGGATGGCGCAAATGATTTCTACCTACTTTGGAGCTCGATACTGCCTAACGTTCTTACCGTTATCGCCGCAGAGTTCACTCTGGCGCTCTCTACTGCGATTTTAGACATTACCGCACTGGGCTTTCTGGGCTTGGGCGCACAAGCACCAAGTACTGAGTGGGGAGCGATTTTGGGCGATTCAGTTGAGCTTATTTACATCGCACCATGGACGGTAACCTTACCTGGCCTCACTATCATGTTTACTGTCATTACCCTAAACTTAGTAGGTGAAGGGGTACGCCGATCGCTTAATGCGGGGATCGAATAATGCCGTTATTAGACATTCGTCATTTGACCATTGAAATTGAAACACCTCAAGGAATGGTGCGAGCTGTAGACAGAATGAGCCTAACGTTAAATGAAGGTGAAATTCGCGGCTTAGTGGGTGAATCTGGCTCAGGAAAAAGTCTTGTTGCAAAAGCCATTGTTGGCGTCAACAAAGATACCTGGCGAATCACCGCAGACCGCATGCGCTTAGGAAATATCGATCTCTTACAGCTAACCCCTAAAGAACGGCGTAAAGTTATCGCACGAGATATTGCGATGATTTTTCAGGAGCCTTCGACCTGTTTGGACCCTTCAGAGGAAGTGGGCCGACAACTCATTGAATCGATTCCATCTCGTTCATTTGACGGTAAATGGTGGGAGCGATTTAAGTGGCGCAAAAAACAAGCCATTGCCCTACTGCATAAAGTTGGGATCAAAGATCACAAACGGATAATGAGCAGCTACCCTTACGAGCTGACTGACGGTGAATGTCAAAAAGTCATGATTGCCATGGCGATTGCCACCAAGCCTAAATTGTTGATTGCAGACGAACCAACTAATGACCTTGACCCAATCACTCAGTCGCAGATCCTACGTCTGTTGAGCCGGATGAATCAGCTCAACAACACAACGATCCTGCTTATTGGTCACGATTTAACCACCATCACGCAATGGGCGAATCGTATTACCGTGATGTACTGTGGTCAGTCAGTTGAGTCTGCTGAAACAAGTAAGATCATTGCAGCACCGAAACACCCTTATACAGATGCTTTGCTAAAGGCAATGCCAGACTTTAACGACTGGGTACCACACAAGCAGAAACTCCAATCTCTGCCTGGTTCAATTCCACCTTTACAGCATTTGCCAATTGGTTGTCGATTAGGTCCTCGTTGTCCTTATGCGCAAAAGCAATGTGTTGAAATCCCACACACTCGACGAATCAAGAATCATAAGTTTAACTGTCACTTTCCACTGAATACGGAGAAAAAGTCATGAGTGCGTTACTTGAAGTCGACAATTTATCGAAGCAGTTTGTCACGCGCTCAAGTTTTTTTAAACGTCAGACTAATGTGGCAGTAAAGCCTGTCAGCTTCACTCTAGAGCCGGGACAAACTATCGGCTTTATAGGTCAGAACGGCTCAGGTAAGTCGACTCTGGCTCGTATGTTGGCCGGTGTCGTTGCACCAAGTTCTGGTGAAATCCGCGTAAATGGCGAACGATTGGAGCATAAAGACTATGCGACGCGTTGTAAGCTGATTCGTATGATTTTTCAGGATCCGAATACTTCACTGAATCCGCGAATTCAAATTGGTCGCATACTGGAAGGTCCGTTAAAACGAAACACCAACATGCCACCAGATGCGCGAATCAAGCGCGTTAAAGAGACTCTTCGCCGAGTAGGCTTGCTACCAGAACATGCCTATTTTTACCCACAAATGCTGGCTGCTGGCCAAAAGCAGCGCGTCTGTCTGGCTCGAGCCTTAATTCTTCAACCGTCGATTATCGTAGCAGATGAAGCGTTAAACGGTCTCGATATGGCTATGCGCTCGCAGATTCTTAACTTGTTCTTGGAGCTACAAGAGGAAATGGGGCTTTCTTTCGTGTATGTCTCTCAGCACATCGGTATCGTAAAACACATTACAGATAAAGTGATGGTCATGCATGAAGGTGAAGTAGTTGAATGTGGTGATACCCAACAGGTTCTTACTCACCCTGAACACGCGATTACTCAGCGATTGGTTGAAAGCCACTTCTACAAAGCACCAAGCCACTAAACGTGATGAAAAAAGCCTGCTTATTTGCCTGTCTTTTATACAGAAGTCTCTCACATGATGTGAGGGACTTTTTTTGAACTAAACTCTTGCTCCACGATCAGATCTTTAACAG
>JAAEZQ010000021.1 GCA_018222805.1 Vibrionaceae bacterium | reverse complement strand
AAGACGCTCTGGGAAGGATGGCTTAAATTACAAGCCATCCTAGAAGGCTACGAACTCGCTCTGTCTCTTGAACAGGAGTTGTGATCAAGAGACAGCCACATACGGAGGCTTTTTTATTGATGAAAAACAAAACTCTGTTCGAAATTTAGCCTAACATTTTCAAACTCATACCTGCCTCTAAGTACTTAAAAGAACAATCAATTACTCTGAGCAATGGAGTGACTATTTTAAGGGGCTACCAATGCCAAAGATGAGTGCGAGTACGTTGGTCAAATTGCTGGTGTGTTTTTTGATTCCACTTGGTGTCCTAATGATGCCGATCGACGCCATTCCTATTGATAACCTAACTTTAATTCAACATCGTCTACTGGCTATTTTTCTTCTTGCAGCTTTGCTTTGGGTACTGGAACCCGTTCCTGTTTTCGCCACCTCAATTCTGATCATAGCCCTTGAACTGATCATGATTTCGGATAAAGGATTGCACCTCTTTCGCGCTCCGCCAGTTGGCCACGATCTCGGTGACCTGATAGCCTACACCGACATTTTTTCCGCTTTCTCATCCCCGATCATCATTCTCTTTATGGGTGGTTTTGCACTGGCCATTGCTGCCTCAAAGTACGATCTCGACAACAATCTGGCGCGTGTTCTGCTCAAACCATTTGGTACACAACCTAAATTTATCATGCTTGGCCTGATGCTGATCACCGCCGTATTCTCTATGTTTATGTCCAATACCGCGACAACCGTGATGATGCTGGCTCTGTTAGGTCCAATTGTGGCTTCTGCCCCTAAGGGTGATCTGGGCATTAAAGCGCTGGTGCTATGCATCCCTATCGCGGCAAACACTGGTGGTATCGCAACACCTATCGGTACGCCACCCAATGCTATTGCGTTGCAATATCTAACTGGTGAAAACACCATCGATTTTCTGAGCTGGATGATGATGGGTTTACCGTTTGTTTTAATACAACTAACCATTGCCTGGTTCTTACTACAAAAGCTTTTCCCCTCTAGTGAGGCAGAGATGAAACTGAAGCTAGATGGAACGTTTAAAAGGAGCTGGCGGGCCTATGTAGTCTACATTACGTTTGCTCTTACTATCCTATTGTGGATGACAACCAAAGCCCACGGTATGAACACCTACGTCGTAGCGATTATCCCGTTGGCGATCTTCACCTTAACGGGCATCATGGGTAAAGAAGAACTGAAATTGATTAACTGGGATGTGCTTTGGCTCGTTGCTGGTGGTATTGCTATTGGTATCGCACTGGATAAAACGGGCTTAGCTGAAGCCTTGGCCCACGCGATTGACTACGAAGCACTCTCTCCGTTTGCAGTTGTGATCGCTCTATCGATTGTCTGTTGGCTAATGGCAAACTTTATGTCTAATACCGCGACAGCGAACTTGTTGATGCCAATTGCTGCAGCTATTGGTGCATCCATGCCAAGTTTGACTTCTATCGGTGGACTCCAGGGTTTGCTGGTCGTGGTCGCCTTCTCTGCATCACTCGGCATGATTTTACCCGTATCTACACCACCAAACTCACTGGCTTACTCGACAGGCCTAATCGAAAGTAAAGACATGGCGAAAGTCGGCCTTATCCTCGGCTTAGTCGGTTTGTTCATTGTCTATAGCGCAGTGCTTATCCTATTTTAGGTATCGAGCCCTGTATCACTGATGCATTTTACAGAGCCAACCTGACGCTAAACAAAAAGCAGCATATTCAGCTGCTTTTTTATTGCCTATAACTTACTCTTTTACATCGATAAAATTTCATGCATATTGGAACCTTCCTCTCGAACCAACAGGACCTTATTCAATCATGGGTTATGAATGGCTGGCACTGTGTGCCGCTTTTTTGTGGGCGATCTCTAGCCTGATTTCCGTCATTCCGGCGCAGCACCTTGGCGCATTCTCCTACAGCCGTTGGCGTATGGGGTGTACGGCTGTGATCCTTACAACCATGGCATGGATAACTGGCGGTTGGTTAAGTGTGTCGATGGAACACATCACACCAATGATGGCATCTGGATTAATCGGTATTTTCATTGGTGATACCGCCCTATTTGCCTGTATGAACCGTATGGGACCAAGGCAGGCAGGCTTGCTGTTCTCCTGTCATGCCGTATTCTCAACCGTCCTAGGTTACTTCCTGTTTAGTGAAAGCATGACCACCATGGAATTACTCGGCGCAGCACTGGTATTCAGTGGCGTCGTGATGGCCATTTTCTTTGGTCGGCGCGGGCAAACCAACAATGTTTTGGAAGAAGTCAAAGGCAACATTTGGATAGGCTTAGGATTAGGCCTCACGGCGGCTTTATGTCAGGCGCTTGGTGGCATCATCGCTAAGCCTGTGATGCAAACTAGCGTCGACCCCGTGGCAGCCTCCGCGATTCGCATGATCAGCGCTTTTATCGCACACTGCTTGTTGCTGGTTATCGGAGTGAAAGTCGCCAGACCCACACAGCATATTACGTGGCGTGTTTTTGGCATTACCGCTTTGAACGGTTTTCTCGCCATGGCGGTGGGAATGACATTAATTCTCTACGCACTTCGTGAAGGGAATGTCGGCATGGTCGCACTCCTGTCCTCCACTACACCAATCATGCTACTACCACTACTCTGGATTTATACCAAACGCAGGCCAAATAGATTTGCGTGGCTAGGCGCCGCGCTCGCGGTGATTGGCGCTGGGATTTTGGTTCAGTAATGCCAAAAAAAATACCGATACAAAAAAGCCCGAGATTAACTCGGGCTTTTATCATTCTGCATTTCAGTTAATTACTTAACCAGAATATCACCAGACATTTCTGCAGGGATTTCTAGACCAGCCAGAGAAAGCATGGTTGGCGCCAGGTCAGACAGTTTACCGCCTTCTTTAAACTCAACCGCTTTGTCGCCCACGTAGATTAGAGGTACTGGTAGGCTTGTGTGTGCAGTGTGAGTACCGCCAGTTTCTGGGTCAACCATCATTTCTGCGTTACCGTGGTCAGCAGTGATAAGTAGCTGGCCGCCCGCTTCCTTGATAGCTTCAACCACTTTGCCCACGCTTTCGTCTAGTGCTTCGATCGCTTTTTCAGCTGCTTCGTAAACGCCAGTGTGACCAACCATATCTGCATTCGGGTAGTTACAGATGATAGTGTCGTACTTACCAGACTTGATAGCCGCTACCAGCTTCTCAGTCAGCTCTGGAGAGCTCATTTCTGGTTGAAGGTCGTAAGTAGCTACTTTTGGAGAAGCCACTAGTTGACGCTCTTCACCGTCGAACTCGCTTTCAACACCACCGTTGAAGAAGAAAGTAACGTGCGCGTATTTCTCTGTTTCAGAGATACGTAGCTGAGTTTGACCTTGCTTAGACAACCATTCACCGTAGGTGTTCTCTAGAGACGCAGGTGGGAATGCGATTGCTAGTGGGATATCCGCCGCGTATTGAGTCAGCATGACGAAGTTGATTGCAGGGAACGCAGCACGCTCAAAACCGTCAAAATCAGGCACGAATGCACGCGTGATTTGACGTGCACGGTCAGCACGGTAGTTCATGAAGATAACGGCATCGCCATCTTGCATGATTGCGTCTTCTTGGCCTTCCGCTTTAATTGCAGTTGCTTTTACAAACTCATCGTTTTCTTCACGAGCGTAAGCCGCTTCTAGACCAGCTACTGCAGTTTCAGCTGTGAACTCTGCTTTCGCTTGAGTCAGTAGATCGTAAGCAACCTGGACACGTTCCCAGTTGTTATCACGGTCCATTGCGTAGTAACGGCCCACTAGAGAAGCAACGCGACCTTTACCTAGTTTCGCGAACAGATCTTGGAAACGCTGTAGAGAATTTTCTGCACTTCGTGGTGGTGTGTCACGACCATCTAGGAAACAGTGTAGGTAGATTTTCTCTGCGCCACGAGCAGCTGCCATTTCAACCGCTGCGTAGATGTGGTCTTCGTGAGAGTGTACACCACCCGGAGACATCAGACCCATGATGTGTACTGCTTTCTCAGCTTTCACCGCCGCGTCGATAGCTTCAACCAAAGCTGGCGTTTCTTCGAACTCGCCGTCAGCGATAGACTTAGTGATGCGAGTTAGATCTTGGTACACAACGCGACCTGCGCCAATGTTGGTGTGACCAACTTCTGAGTTACCCATTTGACCATCAGGAAGGCCAACATCCATACCTGAAGCAGAGATTAGAGTATTTGGGTTGTTCGCAATCAGTGCATCCATTACTGGAGTTTTCGCATTCGCAATTGCGTTACTTGCTGTGTCTTCACGGTAACCGTAACCGTCAAGGATAACTAGAGCCAATGGCTTCTTAGCTGACATAGTGATGACCTCATCAAATTTAGTAACTTTTGGCGTAGGGCTTCGCTGCCCCATCTAACCTTGAAACAAAACTAGCGTAATTTTACTACACTTTTTAACCAGAACTGTAGGTTAAGATCAAATATTGTTTGCGATTTATTGTTGCTATCTTACAAGATTAGCGAGCAACGTGCCTCTGTCAGCAAACCTGTCCAACAAGCATAGTCACTCCCATTATGCTTTGTACACCCAGTCAGTCTTCGATTTTTATGTCATATTTTGGCTGTAGAGCTCTCTATGTTTGTTGTACATCAGAGATGTTTTCGTCGCAGTAAAAGATTAAACCTATGGCTTATTATTGTCCTTTCCCTGGAAAACAGAAGTCACTTAGACCGATAACGACAATAGGAAGACTTGATGAAGTGCCACGTAGCCAATCGCAAGATAATTCAGGCCTCATGAATTTGTAGAGATCTCAATTATTCGTTAGAAAATTTTAACCCTCTCGCCTAACAGGACTAACCTCGCTATACTCCTGCTTTAATTTTTCGCCAACAGTGCAAGAGCTCAAGACATGCAAGAGTACATTGAATTTTTCCAACAAAACATGATTCTATCTTTGGTTTGGGTAGGTCTTCTTATCGCATTTATCCTGAATATCGTTAAGTCAGCGACAGCGGCATATAAAGAAATCAACGTAAACCAACTGACTCACCTAATTAACCGTGAAAACGGTGTTGTGGTGGACATTCGTACTAAAGATGAATACAAAAAAGGTCATATCACTGACTCACTTCACATTTTACCGTCAGATATCAAATCGGGTAGCTTTGGTAGCCTTGAAAACCATAAATCAGACCCAATCATCCTAGTATGCAAGACGGGCCAAGCCGCTCAGGAGAGCGCAAACCTACTAGCAAAAGCAGGCTTTACAAACGTAAGCCTACTTAAGAATGGTTTGATTGCATGGAACGAAGCGAATCTTCCTTTAGTACGCAGTAAAAAGTAGTACAAAGGTCGCATTCATCGCGATTGAGAGCCTAGTGGATAATAAACTGAGCAAATAGAAAGCAGTTGAAGTCTCAAGTTGTGACGCTTTGCACGTAATACACGCTTCATCTAGTCAAGATAAACTTGCTCAGTTAGTCTCAGGACAAACCAGTTTTCTGGGTTTAGGCGTTCTAAACCCAACAAATGTTTATTAAGGATTTAAAAATGGCAGAAGCTACACCACAAGACGCACAACAAAACTTCGCAATTCAACGCATCTTCCTGAAAGACGTTTCGTTCGAAGCGCCTAACTCTCCAGTAATCTTCCAGAAAGAGTGGAACCCAGACGTTAAACTAGACCTAGACACTCAAAGCCGTGAGCTTGGTGAAGGCGTTTACGAAGTCGTTCTACGTCTGACAGTTACTGTTAAGAACGAAGAAGAAACAGCGTTCCTATGTGAAGTTCAGCAAGGTGGTATCTTCACGGCTGAGCAAATGGAAGCTGGTCAACTAGCACATTGCCTAGGTGCATTCTGCCCTAATATCCTATTCCCATACGCTCGCGAAACAATCTCAAGCCTAGTGGTTAAAGGTACGTTCCCTCAACTGAACCTAGCGCCAGTTAACTTTGACGCGCTGTTCATGAACTACCTACAGCAACAAGCTCAACAAGGTGAAAGCGAAGCTGAAGCGTAATTCACGTTTTGTAAGTGACGTCTCTGGTTGAATACAATCGAATACGTCACATACCTAAGAAAATGCACAAAGCGTCCATCAAGTGATGCAATGTGCATTTTTTATTTCTGATAAGTTACTAAGGTTAACAAACCCTAGTTCCTAGCCTCTATAGAGCGTAAAATCTGGCGATAATGAACTAGATTCTACTAGTAGAATAACGATTAGGCGGTAGCATGACACAAGCTAATACCAACAATGCTTACGGAAAAGACATCGCAATGACGGTGATTGGCGCGGGCTCGTACGGCACCTCGCTGGCAATTTCTCTTGCTCGTAATGGTGCAAACGTCATCCTTTGGGGGCACGAGCCAAAGCACATGGCACGTCTAGAAGCAGATCGTGCGAACCACGAATTCTTACCCGGCATCGATTTTCCAGAAAGCTTGATTATTGAATCGGATTTGGAAAAGGCCGTTCAGGCAAGCCGCGACTTGTTGGTTGTCGTTCCGAGCCATGTATTTGGCATCGTTCTGAAAAGCTGCAAACCTTTCTTGCGCGAAGACACTCGCATCTGCTGGGCGACTAAAGGTCTTGAGCCAGAAACTGGCCGCCTACTCAAAGATGTTGCCTTTGACATCATCGGGGAAAACTACTCGCTGGCAGTATTGTCAGGCCCAACTTTCGCAAAAGAGCTTGCTATGGGGCTGCCAACTGCGATTTCCGTTGCCTCACCAGACGCAGAGTTTGTTGCAGATCTGCAAGAGAAGATCCACTGCAGTAAAACGTTCCGCGTATACGCCAACAGTGATTTCATTGGTATGCAGCTTGGTGGCGCAGTGAAAAATGTCATAGCGATCGGCGCTGGTATGTCAGATGGTATCGGGTTTGGTGCAAATGCGCGCACTGCACTCATCACACGAGGTTTAGCAGAAATGAGTCGTTTAGGTGCGGCTCTCGGTGCGAAACCAGAAACCTTTATGGGTATGGCTGGTTTAGGTGACCTTGTACTCACGTGTACCGATAACCAATCACGTAACCGTCGTTTTGGTTTGGCGTTAGGTCAAGGCAAAGACGTCGACACCGCGCAGGAAGAAATTGGTCAGGTTGTGGAAGGTTATCGCAACACCAAAGAGGTGTGGATGCTCTCTCAGCGTATGGGTGTTGAGATGCCGATTGTTGACCAAATTTATCAAGTATTGTATCAAGGGAAAGACGCGCGCCTCGCAGCGCAAGATTTACTTGCTCGTGACAAAAAGTCTGAAGGCAAATAACACTCTAACACCTTATCTGAGAATAATAGAGGTTGTCGGGTCACGGAAGAAGAGCCACTCAGGATATTGAGAATGAAACACTGTGAAAAACAAAAAGTCTGGAACAAAATAGTTTCAGAAGCCCGCGAAATGTCAGAGCAGGAGCCAATGCTGGCCAGCTTTTACCACGCGACAATCATCAAGCATGAAAGTCTTAGCGCTGCCCTGAGCTACATTTTGGCCAATAAATTAGACACAGCATCGATGCCAGCCATGGCAGTGAGAGAAGTGATTGAAGAAGCTTTTATCTCCGATCCAAACATTACCGACTGTGCGGCCTGCGATATTTGTGCCACAGTGAATCGTGACCCTGCGGTTTCTATGTACTCTATGCCGTTGCTGTATTTAAAAGGCTACCACGCGCTGCAAGGATACCGAGTAGCAAACTGGTTGTGGTCTCAGGGCCGTCATGCACTAGCGACTTACCTACAAAATCAAATTTCTGTCGCGTGTCAGGTAGATATTCACCCAGCAGCGCGTATTGGCTGCGGAATCATGCTCGACCACGCTACTGGTATCGTAATTGGTGAAACCGCCGTTGTGGAAGATGACGTATCTATCCTACAGGACGTGACTCTAGGTGGTACGGGTAAAGAGTCTGGTGATCGTCACCCGAAAATCCGTGAAGGCGTGATGATCGGTGCTGGTGCGAAAATTCTCGGTAACATCGAAGTAGGTGAAGGTGCCAAAATTGGCTCTTGCTCCGTGGTATTACAACCAGTACCACCACACACTACCGTTGCAGGGGTACCAGCAAAAATAGTTGGCCGTCCAAAAACGGATAAGCCATCGCTCGATATGGATCAAGGCTTTAATGGCAAATCTCAAAGCTTTATCCATGGAGATGGCATATAACCTCAACTCAGGATAATGTAAGCCAGTCAGCGTAGCGCTCTTAACGCCTCACTGCGCTAAAATCACCGTGCTGACTCATAAATTGGACTAAATATTTGAAAGTTTGGGTTATTTTGACTTTCTTATCCCGAGCATAGGTTATTTAATTACTCACTCTTAGATAACAACAATGTGGTAGGTAACTCTCAAGTGCGAAAACAAAGTCATCCAGTGCTCCGCTCGGCTATTTTATTAACTTGTGCTTTATCTGCCACGTTCCCCCTCACCTCTTCGGCTGTTAGTCAGCAAGAATTGAAAGGGGTTTCCAGCGAAATCAATCGTCAGAAGAAAGCCCTCACCTCTCAAGAAAAACAGCTGAATGAACTGCAAAAATCTCTGAAAGACCAAGAACTAGGGATCTCAGCTTTAGAACGAGAGATCAAACAAACCAAAGCAGAACTCACTCAAGCTGATAAAAACATCAATAACTTAGAAGAAAAGATCGCCTTACAAGAGGCTCAGCGACAAGCTCAAGAAGAAGAGCTAAAACAGCTTCTGCAAACCTATTACGTGACAGAGCGTGCTAAAGCCAATGGACACTTGCTCAATCAGGGCGTCGAAGAAGATCGTATCAGCCAGTACTTTCAGCATTTGGCAAAAGCGCGATCCGAAATAATTGACGCTATTACCCAAACCACTCAAAAGCTGGAACATAATAAGAACCAACTTGAGCTGGAAAAAGAGCAGATTGAAACCCTGCTAAAACAGCAATCCGAGAAGCGTACGGCGCTGGCAAGTACACAATCAAAACGTAAACAAACACTGAGCAAAATTCAGGGTAGTATAAAAAACGATAAACGCTATCTGGCAGAGTTGCAGCGTAATGAAACTCGCCTTAAAGCAGAAATCGCTAAAGCCGCTAAACGCAATGCTGTACCGATGGATGGTTTAGGTAAGCAGCGCGGTAAACTGCCATGGCCGATAAAAGGCAGTGTACTGCATAACTTCGGTACTCGTCAGACTGGCCAGGTTAATTGGAAAGGCATGGTGCTATCAGCCAACTATGGCCAGCAAGTCAAAGCGGTTTATCCCGGCACTGTCGTATTTGCCGAATACTTACGTGGATATGGATTGGTGGTACTCCTCGACCACGGTAAAGGAGACATGACCCTATACGGATACAATCAGGCGCTAACAAAGAAAGAAGGCGATAGAGTTACTGCTGGTGAAGTCATTGCTCTTGCCGGTGATACCGGGGGCCAAGACAGAGCTTCCCTATACTTTGAGATTCGTCGTAACAGTGAAGCACAAAATCCAAAGTCTTGGTTAAAGCGCCTGTGAGTAAAAAACCAGCCTAAAAAGAAAAAGGAGCCTATGGCTCCTTTTCACACAAAAGAATTACTCTAATTCGTTACGCATAATACGTTTCAACCGCATCAATAAATGCGCTCACATCGTCTTTGCTCAAAGCATTGATTCCCGCAGCAGCCTCTCGACCACCTCCAGTAGGGAACTGTCCACAAACCGCGACTGCGCCCTGCTTATTATTCAATGGAGCGCGCAGTGATACTGTATAAGTACCATCTACGTTTTCGGTTAAAACAGCATGAGCTGAATCTGGATTTTGGTTCGCCAACCAGTTGCCATAAACCCCACTGATACGGCGTGATGCTGCATTATCTGGCAATTCAAACAACTTCAGTTTTTCGCTTTCATGGGTCGCAGGGATCGACTGTGCGGCATCCATATCTTGCTGATAAGCAGCTTGAAGTTGGTAGAATGGAGAAGACGTATCTGCAATTACATCAAATGGCGAGGAATATTTAAGCAACGCTTGATACAAATCCGCCGGATGAAAATGCAAATCGTCAACCTTCGAACCATAGCCGTTGTAATTGATCAGAGTGCCCAGCTCTTTTAGTTGCATTTTCTGATCCTCCGACAAACCAGCAAGGTCAGCCAGTTCGTCAGCTTTCGCAATCAGGTTGTCGCCATAAGCTGCCGTTATCGCCCAGGTATGAAAACGCCCCTGCAAAAGTTTATCGACAATCAAAGCCGTACACATATTAGCATCGAGATCGATGTGCGCATCTAAGTTACCATGCTTTGGAATATCACCCGCTTTATGGTGATCGGCGTAAAAAACATGAGCCCCCTGAGCCAAAGCGTGCTCCAGACCTACCATGTTCTTTTCCATCGAAACATCTAGCACCGTCAGCTCATCACCCGATTGTGCCTCCACGGTTTCCACCAGCATGATGTCGCGTTTTACACCCGTTACCAATTTGGCTTCGAGAGGATCAGCTAAGCGCAGTTGCAGCAGAGCGATGATGCCATCAGCATCACCATTAAAAATATCGTAATTCATTGAAAGATAAATCCTTTATCGAGATAACTTTGCCCAGGTATAACTTGAGGTTTGCACCTATTGTGCGCTGCGCGTACCACAAGTCAACTCAAGGCACGACTCGAGAATGAGAGAGTCACTCGAAATTACGCTTTAAATACGTGCAATTAGCCCTGCATTGCACTTACGCCATCTTCCAACAGTAATAGCTGCTCCAGCCCTTGCTCCGTTGCAACTGGTTTTACGACATTGATCATCTGCAACATACCTTGTCGCACCATTTGCTCGGTAATCTTGGATTTCGATAGCATCGCTGATTGATAAGACAACCAACTGCAAGCGATCAAATGCAACGTGCATACCAGCGATGTTAACTGCTGCTGATCAACATCAAGCAATTTGAGGGCAACGAATTCTTGCATAATCGCAATCAGGTTAGCTTGTAGTTTGTCCTGCACTTCAATGTACTGCTCGTGAAGTTGTTCATCACGCGATAAAATCTCGGGTAAATTCGCGTAGAAAAAACGGTACTTCCACATCAGCGTAAAGGTTGAGTCTAGATAGCTCTTCAGCATAGTCAGGCTCTCTTGGGAGCCTTTAAGGGGTGTAAATCTTTCTAAAAGTTCTGCTGAATAAAGCGCAAAGATTTCGCGGACGATTTCTTGCTTATTGCGAAAATGGTAATAAAGATTACCTGGACTGATTTCGATGTGATCGGCAATGTGATTGGTGGTGATATTTCGCTCACCATGTTGGTTAAACAACTCCAGTGCCGCGTAGACTATTTTGTCGCGCGTTTTCATTATTATCGTCTTCCCTTTTCTTTAACGAATCGAGTATAGCGACTTCACCAACCTAGGTCGATAGAGGCTCCAAATACGGTAACTTAGCAGACCAGTCAGAACCCCCAAGCCATTCGCAACAAGGTCTAACCATGAGGTTTCTCTTCCAACATAACCTTGTAGCCATTCAATCACCGCGCTGAACAACAGAATACTCAGTGCCACCGTCCAACGTTGACGCCAATGACGAACACAACAAC
This sequence comes from Vibrionaceae bacterium, assembly GCA_018222805.1. Lineage (GTDB taxonomy): Bacteria > Pseudomonadota > Gammaproteobacteria > Enterobacterales > Vibrionaceae > Vibrio. The sequence continues at coordinate 44,305 of JAAEZQ010000021.1, read as the reverse complement.
AGGCAACAAAAGCGAAGCTAGTGTACGCCATTAAATGTTGTAACTTATCGAGGTAAGTAAAAGTACCCCACTTTTGTAGCTCTCCTGAGCCTAACGATAAATACGCGATCAAAACAGCGCACCCGAAAATAATCAAACGCCCGACCATTCGGTTCATTGGATATCCTTATGCAATAGGAAACGGGAATGCTGTTACCTGATCAATATGATCACAGGCTAATGCCAGCATGATGAGTCGATCAACGCCTAACGCTACGCCTGCGCAATCTGGTAATCCTGCTTCGAGTGCGGCGATAAGATGATAATCAATTGGCTGAGGCTTTAAACCCATCTCCAACCGTTTCACATTATCTTGTTCAAAACGTGCAAGTTGCTCTTTAGGGTTGTCTAACTCATGGAAACCATTAGCGAGTTCAATCCCTTTAAAATACACCTCAAAGCGATCGGCAACACGACTATCTTGAGGGTTTATTTTCGCCAATGCAGCTTGCGATGCTGGAAAGTCATAAACAAACGCAGGTGCATCCTGACCAATCTTGCTTTCAACACCAAGACTAAACAGTAGCTGCAGTAACGTATCGCGGTCATCTTCCGGCTCAGCAATATCACTAAGGCCTAGTTTTCCAGCTACGCGTTTGAGCTCTGACATTGAGCTTTCAAGTGGGCACACGCCAAGAACATCAAGAAACGCCTGCTGATAAGTCATTCGGTGAGCCACGCCACAATTCAGCACTTGTTGTAGCAAGTCATCCATCTCATCCATTAACTGATGATGGTCAAAGCCGACTCGATACCATTCCAGCATGGTGAATTCAGGATTGTGGTAACGGCCATTCTCTTCGTTGCGAAACGCTTTGTTGATCTGGTAGATACAACCACTGCCCGCCGCCAACAGACGTTTCATATGGAACTCAGGGCTAGTCATGAAGAACAGCTTGCTGCCATCTGCGTAACCGGGACCGACAAACTCTGTTTGAAAGGTATGCAAATGAATATCAGTAACCGTCGCGTGACTCATAGCTGGTGTATCCACTTCCATCACCTGTCGCTCGGCAAAGAATTGGCGAATAGTGGCGATTAACCTCGCACGTTGACGAAGTTGTTCAATGGAAGCAGTCGGTTGCCAGTTGGCTTGCATAACAATTTTCTCACAGCTAGCGGCTAAAGCCGACATTCTACATGCTTTTTTCTTTTCGACGAAAAACGATTTTCACATTGTAATAACGGAACTTGAAGCCAAGTTTTTTCGTACTACAAAGCAAAGGCAACATTCACTACAAGACCTCTTATCAACACCACCAACAACAGTCAACACTCCGTTAACAGTCAATAAATTGAGGTAGAGATTACAAATATTCTCGCCGTGATAGTAATCACATAACCTGTAATTTTTATGCTCTTAAGTGCATTACCAAAGAAAAAACCTAAATACATCAATATTTATCTCATATAGCTCCACTACACTAACTCTACTACTTTGGGGGAACTCCTCTTCGAGATCCCCTCATAATCACAATAACAAGCGGATTTCCGCAATCACTCACTGGAGGATAACTGTGCAAACTATCACCACAGATATCGCAGTCATCGGCGCTGGCGGCGCTGGTCTTCGTACTGCTATTGCAGCGGCAGAGGCAAACCCTGATTTAGAAGTTGCACTGATTTCTAAAGTTTACCCAATGCGCTCTCACACAGTCGCAGCGGAGGGTGGCTCAGCAGCAGTTATCAAGGATGAAGATAGCTTAGACAACCACTTCAACGATACCGTTGGCGGTGGCGACTGGCTATGTGAACAGGACGTTGTTGAATATTTTGTAGAAAATGCAACCCGCGAAATGATCCAAATGGAACAATGGGGTTGTCCTTGGAGCCGTAAAGAAAACGGGGAAGTTAACGTTCGCCGCTTTGGCGGTATGAAGGTTGAACGAACTTGGTTTGCAGCGGATAAAACCGGCTTCCATATGCTTCACACCTTATTCCAAACTTCAATGAAGTACAGCAACATCAAACGTTTTGATGAGTACTTTGTATTGGATCTTCTTGTTGATGATGGTGAAGTACAAGGTCTGATTGCAATCCACATGTCTGAAGGTGAGCTGGTTACCATCAAAGCGAAATCTGTCGTACTTGCTACTGGTGGTGCGGGACGTGTCTACCACTGCAACACCAATGGCGGTATCGTAACAGGCGATGGCATGGCGATGGCTTACCGCCATGGTGTACCACTACGTGATATGGAATTCGTTCAATACCACCCAACCGGCCTACCAGGCACAGGTATCCTGATGACGGAAGGTTGTCGTGGTGAAGGCGGTATCATTGTCAACAAGAACGGCTACCGTTACCTGCAAGATTACGGCATGGGTCCTGAAACGCCAGTGGGTCAGCCAAAGAACAAATACATGGAACTGGGTCCACGTGACAAAGTTTCTCAAGCTTTCTGGCACGAACAGCAGAAAGGCAACACCATCAAGCACCCTCTTGGTGATGTGGTACACCTTGACCTTCGCCACCTGGGTGAAGAATACCTCCAGGAACGTCTACCGTTCATCTGTGAACTCGCCAAAGCGTACGTCAACGTTGATCCAGCTAAAGAGCCAATTCCAATCCGTCCTACGGTTCACTACACCATGGGTGGTATCGAAACCGACCAACAATGTGAAACTCGCATTAAAGGTCTGTTCGCGGTTGGTGAATGTGCTTCTGTGGGTCTGCACGGCGCAAACCGTCTCGGCTCTAACTCACTAGCAGAGTTCGTCGTATTTGGTCGCGTTGCAGGTGAACAAGCGGTTCAACGTGCGGCTGAATTCAAAGGCTGGAACGAAGCAGCGATTGAAGCGCAAGTGAAAGCGGTTGAAGCACGCATCAAAGCACTGATGAATCAAGAAGGCGACGAGAACTGGGCCGACATCCGAACTGAAATGGGTCACACCATGGAAGCTGGCTGTGGTATCTACCGCCAAGAAGATCTGATGCAAGCAACCATCGATAAGATCACTGAGCTTAAAGAACGTTACAAACGCATCAGCATCAAAGATAAAGGCAAAGTGTTCAACACTGACCTTCTATACGCAATCGAAGTTGGTTACGGCCTAGAAGTAGCCGAAGCGATGGTTCACTCTGCAATCCTACGTAAAGAATCTCGCGGTGCGCACCAACGTCTAGACGACGGTTGCACTGAGCGTGACGACGTGAACTTCCTGAAACACTCGCTTGCTTTCTACCAGCCAGATGCAGCGCCTAGCATTGACTACAGCAAAGTGACTATCACTAAGTCTCAGCCTAAAGCGCGTCTATACGGTGAAGCTGCAGAAAAAGCCGCAGCAGAAGAAGCAGCAGCAGCGAAGAACGCAGAGGAGCAAGCATAATGTCAGCAAACCGCATCCAGAAAGTCGACATTCTGCGTTATGACCCAGAGAAAGACGCAGAACCGCATTTACAAACCTTCGAAGTGCCATTTGATGAAACCATGTCTGTACTCGACGCAATTGGTTACATCAAAGATAACCTAGACAAAGACCTCTCTTACCGCTGGTCTTGTCGTATGGCGATCTGTGGTTCGTGCGGCATCATGGTCAATGGCGTGCCTAAGCTCGCGTGTAAGAGCTTCTTACGTGACTACCCAAATGGTCTGAAAATCGAACCGTTAGCGAACTTCCCGATTGAGAAAGATTTGATCGTCGATATGACGCCGTTTATCGAACGTCTTGAAGCGATCAAACCTTACATCATCGGTAACGACCGCAAACCAGAAGATGGCACTAACCTACAAACCCCTGAGCAGATGGCGAAGTACAAGCAATTTGCGGGTTGTATCAACTGTGGTCTTTGTTACGCAGCGTGTCCTCAATTTGGTTTAAACCCTGAGTTTATTGGTCCTGCGGCGCTAACACTGGCACACCGCTACAACCTAGACAGCCGTGACAATGGTAAAGCTGAGCGTATGAAGCTGATCAACGGCGACAACGGTGCTTGGGGTTGTACATTTGTGGGTTACTGTTCTGAAGTTTGTCCGAAGAGCGTTGATCCTGCAGCGGCAGTAAACCAAGGCAAAGTAGAGTCTTCAATGGACTTCGTGATTGCGATGCTGAAGCCTGATGGCAAACCAGTGAAAGAGGAGGCATAAGGATGAGTAATCGTAAACCTTACGTTCGTGAAGTAAAACGCACTTGGTGGAAAGATCATCCGTTCTACCGCTTCTACATGGTTCGAGAAGCGACTGTTCTGCCGCTGATTCTATTTACTATCTTTCTGACTTTCGGTCTGGGTTCACTAGTGAAAGGTCCTGAAGCTTGGCAAGGTTGGTTAGAATTTATGGCAAACCCAATCGTAGTGGCAATCAACATCGTTGCTCTACTTGGTAGCCTATTCCACGCACAAACATTCTTCAGCATGATGCCACAGGTAATGCCAATTCGCCTGAAAGGCAAACCTGTAGATAAGAAGATCATCGTCTTGACTCAGTGGGCAGCCGTCGCGTTCATCTCACTGATTGTTCTTGTTGTGGTGTAAGGAGCTGAACAATGAAACCAAATTATAGTGTAAACACAGCGCCAAAACGTTCGGATGAGCCAATCTGGTGGGGCCTGTTTGGTGCTGGCGGAACTTGGTTTGCGATGATCACACCAATCACCGTACTTGTGTTGGGTATCCTTGTACCACTAGGCGTGATTGATGCAGAGGCAATGAGCTACGAGCGAGTATCTGAATTCGCGACTAGTATCATTGGTGCGCTATTTATCATCGGTACACTGGCACTGCCAATGTGGCATGCGATGCACCGTGTCCACCACGGTATGCACGACCTTAAGTTCCACACTGGTGTGGCTGGTAAGGTCGCATGCTATGCGTTCGCTGGCCTTATCAGTGCACTATCAGTTATCTTTATCCTCATGATTTAAGGTGCTGTTATAAATATAAAAAGCTGGCTTTTCGCCAGCTTTTTTTGCTTTTGGACACCCATGATCTTTTTGCTTTTTAAGCTTTTGACCACCTATGATCCATTTACTAGCGGAACCGTTTATCACCTGATTACTAATCCCTAAAACAGCCAATTTTCAGACAATAAAAAAGGCCGCCGAGGCGACCTTTTTACTAGATACGGTTGGGTGAATTACTTCACTCGGCCTACGTATTCACCAGTACGAGTGTCAACTTTGATCACTTCGCCGATTGCGATGAATAGTGGAACACGTACAACAGCACCAGTTGCTAGCGTAGCTGGTTTACCGCCAGTACCTTGAGTATCACCTTTCAGACCTGGATCTGTGTCAGTAACTTCCAGCTCAACAAAATTTGGTGGAGTAACTGAGATTGGGTTACCGTTCCAAAGTGTGATCATACAAGTGTTGTTTTCTACCAACCATTTAGCGTTCTCGCCAACTGCTTTTGCATCTGCAGCAATTTGCTCAAACGTTTCATTGTTCATAAAGTGGTAGAATTCGCCGTCTGAATATAGATAATCTAGGTCGATATCCATTACGTCTGCCACTTCACAAGTGTCACCAGACTTGAATGTTTTCTCTAGCACTTTACCAGAAAGAAGTTTACGAATTTTCACGCGGTTGAACGCTTGGCCTTTACCTGGTTTAACGTATTCGTTTTCCAGGATTACGCAAGGCTCGTTATCAAGCATTAACTTAAGACCGCCTTTAAATTCATTGGTGCTAACTGTAGCCATTTTTTCCTCTTACATTCTTAGAGCTAAATTCAATGCCGCACATAATAACCCGAAAAGTCGATTCTGTTGAGCAAAACTGGCTCAAACAGTTGGCGAATGGGATCTCTGATCCTGCAAAATTGCTCGAAAAACTGGAAATTGATCCCTCACCGTGGCAAGACGGGTTTGCTGCGCGCAAGCTGTTTGCACAGCGTGTACCGCAAAGTTTTGTCGATAGGATGGAAAAAGGCAATCCCAAAGACCCTCTTTTGCGTCAGGTTTTACCTTTAAGTGAAGAGTTTGATGTACACGCAGGCTACTCCAGCGACCCACTTGAAGAGCAAGAGAACGAGATTCCCGGCTTGCTGCACAAATATCGCAATCGTGCTCTGATGATTGTTAAGGGTGGCTGCGCTGTGAATTGTCGCTACTGCTTCCGCCGCCATTTCCCGTATCAGGATAACAAGAGCGGCAAACAAGCTTGGACTCAATCTTTGGATTACATGGCTCAAAAACCAGAGCTTAACGAAGTCATTTTGTCTGGCGGAGACCCGCTAATGGCGAAAGATGACGAGCTTCAGTGGCTGATAGAGAGCATTGAGCAAATTCCGCACATCAAGCGTCTTCGTATTCATAGCCGATTACCTGTGGTGATACCAGCGCGAATCACAAATGAGCTATGCCAAATACTCAGTGTTTCCCGCCTGCAGGTTATTTTGGTCACGCACATAAACCATGCGAACGAAATCAATGCCGAGCTTGCCGCGCAACTATTCAAGCTCAAACAGGCAGGCGTGACTCTACTCAACCAGAGCGTGCTGCTCAAAGGTGTTAATGACTCAGTGGATGCCCAAGTAGACTTGAGTGAAGCCTTATTTGATGCGGGCATTTTGCCTTATTACTTGCATGTTTTAGACAAAGTTCAAGGTGCTGCACATTACTTTGTTTCCGATGAGGAGGCAAAAACTATCATGCGCGAAGTGATTACACGTGTGTCTGGTTATCTGGTGCCAAAACTTACGCGAGAAATCGGTGGTAGGCCAAGTAAAACACCGCTAGATCTGCATTTAGAGTAAACACCACGGCTGGATTAGCCTGAGTTTAAGTTGAATTAAATTTGTCGTCACGAGCGTTTCTTTTTGTTCGCTTTGAAGGGTAATTCTATGCATACTCCGCGGTTTTGGAGGTCAAGATGCATACAACATTCGAACAAATTTTCGATCTTGGCCCATTTAGTTGGTCTGCTCTCCTATGCTGTGCCATCAATGGGTTAATGATTGGCATAGAACGCCAGACCCGTGGTAAACCGGTTGGCATTCGCACTGCTATTCTTATTATTTCAGGCACCTATCTTTTTATGTCGATGGCGGTATCTTTATCGCCTAACACGCTTGATCAAGCACGTGTACTTGGCCAAATCATTACAGGTGTCGGTTTTCTTGGTGCAGGGGTGATGATGACGCTAGAGGGCAAAATCCACGGCGTAACGTCTGCGGCAGTTATCTGGGTATTAGCCGGATTAGGCTTAATGATCGGTCTAGGTTACTTATCACAGTCCGTGGTCATCACAGTGCTAACTTTAACCGTGTTGCTAGGCGTCGATGAAGCGGAGCGACACATCAAGTCACTACGTCGCGGTGTTCACCAACGAATACAGCGAAGAAAATCGTCTCGCTTAATCAAATAAGCAATAAAGTGAAATATAAAAAGACCCCAACAAAGGTTTGGGGTCTTTTTGTTTAGAATCTTATTACTATAACTTCAAATTACTTCGCAAAGTTAATCAGTGGGAAACACTTCAGGAAGCCGTTATCCGCACAGTTAAGCAGACCGATTTGGATACCATCGATTTGGTCTGTCATGTTGAAAAAACCTAGCTGGAAGTTAGACTTTTTAGAGATACTTGCCAGACCAACATCCGCCATTGTATAGCCCTGAGAGTAGTTTACCGCACTCCAGTTAAGGCCTTTTACGTTGTTAGTAATGTTAACCGCACCTAGGTTTAAACCTGTTGTTTGGCCGCGGTTCCAGTTAACAAGACCAAGTGAAGCACCTTTCATTTCTTGGTTTACTTTAGCCGCACCGAAGAACAGACCAAAGTTAATACCTGTTGTACGCTCAGTCTCTGACATACCAAGTAGTGAGAAATCCACCCCTTTCACTTCGTTAACCTGACCATGTAGAACGGCTAGACGAACACCACCCACTTCAGAGCGAGACGGCGCATTAATGTGATCGATCGTAGAAAACATCACAGGAGTACTGTCAGCAAACGCAACAGGTGATGCAACAGCGGCTACCACTGCCAAAGACGTCAAAAGCTTTTTCATTTTAATCTCCGTTATATTAAGCATTATTTACAACATAGCGTATGTGTTCTCATTTTCTAGTAATCGTTCTAAAAAGTGTCACCCGTATGTCATATTTAACAGGTTGACTATAATAGAAAAAATCCACACTGACCATGTTTCAATATTTTCTGAGGTATTTCTTGTACCAGCGCCACACAATGTTGATGTTTTGTTCAGCCACATCTCTGGATAAACAAACACGATTCAACCCGAGTTTAAAACAGTACTCCATCACGCTTCATAAAATACGAACAGAATCGCTATGACGTATCGAAAAGTGTTAATCCTCATAACACCAAATACAAAAAAGCCGAGGTAATAACCTCGGCTTCTTCATGGTCAGTTATCTTAACACTGTAAGGCCTTACAGCGACAAGATAAGCAGCATATTACATCATGCCGCCCATACCACCCATACCGCCCATGCCGCCCATATCAGGCATGCCTGCGCCGTCTTTCTGTGGCATATCAGTAACCATTGCTTCAGTTGTGATCATCAGACCTGCAACCGATGCTGCGAATTGTAGAGCGCTACGAGTAACTTTAGTTGGATCTAGGATACCCATCTCTAGCATGTCGCCGTACTCGCCCGTTGCCGCGTTGTAACCGTAGCTACCGTCGCCCGCTTTCACGTTGTTCGCTACTACTGACTCTTCAGCACCAGCGTTCTTCGTGATTTGACGGATTGGCGCTTCCATTGCACGTAGTGCAACGCGGATACCAACGTTTTGCTCTTCGTTGTCACCTTGTAGGTCAACAATCTTAGATGCTGCACGGATTAGAGCAACACCACCGCCTGCTACTACGCCTTCTTCAACAGCAGCGCGAGTTGCGTGTAGCGCGTCTTCTACGCGGTCTTTCTTCTCTTTCATTTCAACTTCAGTTGCTGCACCAACTTTGATTACTGCAACACCGCCAGCTAGCTTAGCTACGCGCTCTTGTAGTTTCTCTTTGTCGTAGTCTGAAGTTGACTCTTCGATTTGTTGACGAATCTGACTCACACGACCCTGGATCATCGCTTCTTCACCGATGCCATCGATGATAGTCGTGTTTTCTTTCGTGATTGCAATGCGCTTAGCCTGACCTAGGTCTTCTAGTGTTACTTTTTCAAGCTCTAGACCCACTTCTTCAGAAATTACCGTACCACCAGTTAGAACTGCGATGTCTTGTAGCATTGCTTTACGACGGTCACCAAAACCTGGCGCTTTCACTGCCGCAACTTTCACGATGCCACGCATGTTGTTCACAACTAGTGTTGCTAGTGCTTCACCTTCTACGTCTTCTGCGATGATTAATAGTGGACGAGATGCTTTAGCAACTGCTTCTAGTGTTGGAAGAAGTTCACGGATGTTTGAGATCTTCTTATCAACCAGTAGGATGAATGGGTTTTCTAGATCAACAGAGCCCGCTTCCTGGTTGTTGATAAAGTAAGGAGAAAGGTAACCGCGGTCGAACTGCATACCTTCTACTACGTCTAGCTCGTCTTGTAGCGCCTGACCTTCTTCAACAGTGATAACACCGTCGCGGCCAACACGTTCCATTGCTTCCGCAATGATGTTACCTACGCTTAAGTCTGAGTTCGCAGAGATAGTACCTACCTGTGCGATCGCTTTCGTGTCGTTACATTCAACAGACAGCTCTTTTAGCTGTTCAACAGCTGCTGCTACTGCTTTGTCGATACCGCGCTTAAGATCCATTGGGTTCATGCCCGCAGCGACCGCTTTAAGACCTTCGTTTACAATTGATTGCGCGAGTACAGTTGCAGTTGTTGTACCGTCACCTGCAGCATCGTTAGCTTTCGATGCCACTTCTTTAACCATTTGTGCGCCCATGTTCTGGAATTTGTCTTCCAGTTCAATTTCACGCGCTACAGATACACCATCTTTAGTGATTGTTGGTGCACCGAAAGATTTATCTAGAACTACGTTACGCCCTTTAGGACCTAGTGTCACTTTTACCGCATCAGCCAGAACGTTTACACCTTCCAGCATTTTAACTCGTGCGTCATTACCAAATTTAACGTCTTTAGCAGCCATCTTTGATTTCCTTTCTACAATTCTTTGTGTTCGATTTCGTTTTTGAATCTGAGCAAAAAATTACTCAATGATTGCTATTATTCAACGATTGCCATGATGTCGTTTTCAGACATAACTAGCACTTCTTTACCGTCGATTTTTTCAGTTTTAGTGCCGTAACCTTCAGCGAAGATAACAGTATCACCAACCTTAACGTCCAGCGGTAGCACTGTGCCGTTTTCTAGAATGCGGCCTTTGCCTACAGCTAGAACAACACCGCGAGTTGATTTTTCCGCAGCGGAACCAGTCAGAACGATTCCACCAGCTGACTTAGATTCAACTTCTTTACGTTCAACGATAACTCGGTCATGTAATGGACGAATGTTCATTGGTCGTCTCTCCTGAAAATTTCCATGTTTATTTGATAATTGCCCGACTTGGGGCACGTGATCACTATATAAGGGGTCGAACGAACGATCCCAAGGGGCGAGCATGAATTTTTTGTGACTTAGTTAAAAGATCGCAACGGTTTGCGTGAGAAATGCGCACTCGCTCACCTTCCTGCTTTCTTGTATCCTTGCAGTTTATTCACCAGATAGACATCAAACATGCTGGAAAAGAACAAGCCGGAACACCAGGCAACAGATAAACATGGTTTGTTGAGTGCACCCATTCCCGAAACTCTGCGGAAGATGACCGTACCGATGACGATGGGCATGATCGCGATTCTGATGTTTAATCTGGTCGATACGTTCTTTATCTCTCTACTCGGTACTCAAGCATTAGCTGCGATCAGCTATACCTTTCCGGTAACCTTCGCCGTCAACTGCATTACGATGGGGATCGGTATGGGTCTCTCGACCAATATTGGTCGACTACTTGGTCAGGGGTATTCAACACAAGCCGCACGTTTTACCACCCATGGATTGCTTTTGGCTGTAATGCTCGTAGCCATCGCCTCATCAGTTGGTTTTGTGACCATTCGGCCACTGTTTAGTTTTCTGGGGGCGACTGACGATCTGCTGCCACTCATCGAACAGTACATGCAAGTGTGGTATCTCACCATTCCTTTACTGGTGATCCCTATGGCTGGCAACAGTGCGATACGCGCAACGGGTGATACCAAAACACCCGCTCAAATCATGATGCTTGCGGGTTTGATTAACGGAATACTGGATCCACTGCTTATCTTCGGCTTGGGGCCTTTTCCTGAACTCGGAATCCAAGGCGCGGCAATCGCAAGTGCCTTCAGCTGGTTAGGTGCTTTAGTCGGCTCGTCATACCTACTGGTGAAACGGGAGCGACTTCTTGCTAAACCGCAGTGGTTACATCTGAAACAAGATTGGCAGCAAACATTAAAAATAGGTACGCCAGCAGCCTTCTCTACAGCAATGACCCCTCTATCTGGTGCTATTTTGATGATGCTTCTGTCAAACCATGGTACCGCAGCCGTTGCCGCTTATGGGGCCGCTCAGCGAATTGAATCCATACTAATTCTGGTATTGATGTCACTGACCTCAGCTCTAACACCTTTCATGGCGCAAAATCTGGGCGCCAACAATCCACAGCGCGCGTTCGCAGGACTGTTCCTTAGTATGCGTTTTTCGGTGGTGTTTCAGGGGCTGATTTTTCTGGCTATGGTGCCGTTGAGCATTCCTCTTGCCGCCCTATTCTCACAAGAAGAGGCGGTTAAAAATCTACTGTGGCATTACCTACTGGTTGTGCCATTCAGCTACGGTTTCCAAGGAGTGGTGATGATCTTAGTGAGCGGACTCAATGCGATGCATAAACCCTTACATGCTTTCAAGTGGAGTTTTATGCGCCTATTCGTATTCACCTTGCCAGCAGCTTGGCTCGGCAGCCAACTATATGATGTGGAAGGACTGTTTATCGGCATTGCCGTCGGAAATATATTAGGAGGGTTATTTGGTTATATGTTTGCGCTTCGCGAACGAAAGTTAATGCTGTCCGAGTACAGCGCTTCCTCTTAATGAACACAAAATTCACTGTTTAGCCAGAATAACACGTACAAAAAACCGCGTATCAACGCGGTTTTTTATTTTTGCTAAGAGCAGTCGACTTAGAACAGCTCTTCTGCAACCTTGTACAGGTCATTACGTACAGGACGCTTCATGTTTTCGATCGCATCAATAATATCGTGGTGAACAAGCTGCTCTTTCACAATACCAACACAACGGCCACCGTGACCTTCCATTAGAAGGTGAACCGCGTAGTTACCCATACGAGATGCAAGAACACGGTCAAATGCAGTAGGACGGCCACCACGTTGGATGTGACCCAGCACTGTTGCACGAGTTTCACGGCCCGTTGCTGTTTCGATGTCACGTGCAAGTTCGTTTGCATCCATCATCAGCTCAGTAAGAGCAATGATTGCGTGTTTCTTACCTTTTGCGATACCGTCTTGGATATTGCCGATCAGCTTCTCTTTATCAAGACCCGTTTCTGGTGTAATGATGTACTCACAACCACCAGCAATAGCAGACATCAGAGTCAGGTCACCACAGTGACGGCCCATGATTTCTACAATTGAAATACGTTGGTGAGATGAAGAAGTGTCACGTAGACGGTCGATTGCATCGATAACTGTGTTTAGTGCACTTAGGTAGCCCACTGTGTAGTCAGTACCAGCGATATCGTTATCGATTGTGCCTGGAAGACCGATACATGGGTAACCCATTTCAGTCAGTTTTTTTGCACCCATGTAAGAACCGTCACCACCAATCACTACCAGTGCGTCGATACCGTGTTTCTTCAGGTTCTCAATAGCTTTTTCGCGTACTGCCACTTCCTTGAACTCAGGGAAACGTGCAGAACCCAGGAACGTACCACCTTTATTAATAACATCAGAAACACTAGAACGATCTAGCTTCTCGATGCGGCCTTCATAAAGACCTAGGTAGCCATCGTACACACCAAACACTTCTAATCCCTCAGAAAGTGCTGTGCGTACCACGCCGCGTACTGCAGCGTTCATACCAGGTGCGTCACCGCCACTTGTTAAAACACCGATCTTCTTAATCATGCTCACCCTCGATCTTTGGCAATCAATTTATTTAATTTTCTTCTAGGTCCCTTGTCACCAAGCAACCTGCATAATCCAGAACTGTTCGTTATGTTACATTTCCTATACCGGATTACCAATGAAAACACACATTTTTATGTAACTTTTCTACTTATGTAAGAGTATTACAGCTTCTCGTATCAACTTCGTTGATTCACATCAGTATCAGGATTCTTTAAGCGTATTGATGGAAAGATAGACAATAAGCGCCAATTTGTCGTCAAACGCTTTTGGATTTTTCGAGTTCTACCAATCTTGCTCTTTCTGTTCTTTCTCTGGTCCAAAAATCACAGATATCGGATCCTGATGGATCAGAACATCCGCTTCAGGAAAGACCGACAGTAAGTTTTCTTCCACCTTATCAGCAATATAGTGGGCTTCGATTAAACGTAAGTCATCGTCCAGCTCTAGGTGTAACTGAATAAAACGCGTTGGTCCGGACATTCGGGTTCGCAGCTGATGAACGCCTCTCACCCCTTTAACACTCAAGCACTGATTACGGATTTCTTCTAACTCAGTATCCGGTAGTTTTCTGTCCAGTAAGGTTTGAGTCGCTTCATTCACCATTTTGAAAGCACTGTAAAGAATGAACACTCCAATACCAATCGCAAACACCGCATCCGCTTGTGTAACGCCAAAATAACTTAACCCGAGCGCAACCATAATGGCCGCATTCATATAAAGGTCGGTTTGATAGTGAAGAGAGTCGGCAGCAATCGCTTGGCTGCCCGTCACTCGCACCACATGTTTCTGAAACGTCACCAAACCAAGCGTGACTACGATAGCAAACAACGAGACATAGACGCCGAGCTCAGGAGTATGTAACGCCTGAGGACGGAAGAAGCGATCGACCCCGTTGAGGATCAAAAATACTGCGGAGCCGGAAATGAACATCGCTTGCGCAAGGGCCGCTAATGACTCTGCCTTACCGTGACCGAAAGTATGCTCCCTGTCGGCAGGCTGCAAGGCATAACGGACCACCACTAAATTCACCACTGATGCAGCGATGTCCAACATAGAGTCAATAAGAGAGGCCAATAAGCTGACCGATCCCGTCACCCACCAAGTGACGACCTTGACCAATAATAGAAGCGTTGCCGTGATTGTCGCAGTCCATGCGGCAGTCGTTACTAAACGTGCATATTGATGTTTCATAATCAAAGAGTTAACTCAAACCATATCCAGAGTATACCTTGATAATTATTGAATGAGTATGAAATAGCCAGATCAAAAAGAGGCGACCATTGGCAGCCTCTTCAGATTATTTCGGTGTGACGGTTAGTTACTATTTTGTTTACTCATGCGTTTTTGCATTCTGTTGTCGCACTGTTGCATACGTTCATTTTGCAACTTCACAAACTCTGCTTTTTGCTCAGGAGTCAGTACACTCAACATCTGGTGTTTTCTCTTCAGCATTTCTACACGACGCTCAGTTTGTTTTTCTACCATTTCTTTAGCTAACGCAGCCGCTTGCACTTCATCAAAGTTATCCGCCAGCACGAGAGCCTGCATTTTTGCATGATAAGCTTGTCGCTCTGCTAGACGAGCATCACGATCGGCTGAGTTTTTGCCTCTCATCTCAGCGCGGTTGGCATCGCGAAAAGATTGTAGTTGGTCTTTTTGTGCATCTGTCAGGTTCATCTGACGCATGATACCGCGATCCATACCAGGGCCACATTCATCACGAGGACCTTTTTGCTGGTCTTTACCACCATAGGCGAAGGCACCTGCTGCACCGAGAGTAAGTGATAGAATAACGGCAGTTAACACCATTTTTTTTGCAGATTTCATAATTTGATTCCTCATACATCTGATTGGTTCTTCTGGGCTGTTCTCACAGCGCTTGAGTGTAGAATAGGACGCGCTAGGTAAAGTGACGTATAGGAAGCGTAAAGATTCGTAAAGAGTGATTTTTATACTCTTCGTCCCCCTTCATTCCAATGTAGTATTAAACAAATGGTAATTGATGGTAGGTCCTTAAATGGCAAACATTCTTTTGATTGATGACGATATAGAGCTAACTAGCCTGTTAAAAGAAGTGCTCAGTTTTGAAGGCTTTGAAGTCAGTGAAGCGAATGACGGAGAAGCTGGCTTAGCTGCCGTGACGAGTGAGATTGATTTGATTTTGCTCGATGTCATGATGCCCAAGCTCAACGGCATGGAGACCTTAAAGCGTTTGCGTGAAAACTGGGAAACCCCCGTACTAATGCTGACCGCCAAAGGCGAAGAAATAGACCGAGTGATTGGGTTAGAACTTGGAGCTGACGATTACTTACCAAAACCCTTTAGTGATAGAGAATTACTGGCTCGCATTCGCGCTATTTTACGTCGTACGAGTACGACACTAAAAGACAGCAAAAGCAGCGACTGCATCGAATACCAAGAGCTTCGTCTCTACCCGGGCAAGCAAGAAGCTTATTGCGATCAGCTACTACTAGATTTAACTGCAACAGAATTTGCCTTGCTCACGCACTTTGTACAACACCCTGGGCAAGTACTTACGAAAGAAACCTTGAGCTTAGATGTACTTGGCAAGCGACTCGCTGCTTTTGACCGTGCGATTGATATGCATGTCTCCAACTTACGCAAAAAACTGCCCGACCAAAGAAATGGCAAGCCACGCATCAAAACGTTACGTGGCCGAGGCTATATGTTGCTTGAGGAAGATTAATGAGCCGACTATCACGCATCAGACTGCCGAATATTAACAGCTTATATGGACGCATATTTGCCATCTTTTGGTTCACCATGCTGTTGGTGTTAATCGCTGTGCTATCGCTACCGCATTTGGATCCACGCAAACCTCGTGATATTCCCAGTGCGCCGTATCAGCGCATGCTAGAAGTGCGTGATGACATTCAGAATCAATACAGTAACGAAACTGACCTTGGCCGCATCCTGTTTAGTATCGAGGGTCGTCGTCAAAATAAAAACGACCCACGGCCACGGATGTTCTTTTCTGACTATAACGGCAAAATATTAACCACGGACCACCGCAACAACTTCCAGATGCGGGCCATGCAAAACTTTGTTTCCATCATCGAAGACAATAACCAACCAAAACAAAAGCTCTATGGCCGATACATGATCGCAGGACCAGTACCAATTACATTGGCCGATTCTGACCTTCTGATGTATGTCGGTTTTAAGTGGAATGAGCCGCCGCCACTGCTACTGAGACTTTTTGATCACCCGGTTCAGTTATTACTTGCCGTGATGCTAGCGAGTACACCTTTGCTACTCTGGCTCGCGTGGGCATTGAGTCAACCTGCTCGTCGACTAGAAGCCGCCGCACAGCGTGTAGCCAAAGGGGAATTTGTCACTGACCCTAACCTAGAGAAAGGCACTTCAGAGTTCCGTCAGGCAGGCAGCAGCTTCAACCAAATGGTAGAAGCAGTCAATCAGATGATATCCGGTCAGCAACGTCTGCTCTCCGATATTTCTCATGAACTGCGTTCTCCACTGACTCGGTTGCGAATGGCCAATGCGTTAGCAACGCGCAAACAGGGCGAAAGCCCAGAGCTAACTCGGATTGATACTGAAGCTCAGAGACTTGAGCAGATGATCAGTGAGTTGCTGGAGCTCTCTCGAATGCAGGCGAATAGCCACATGACACGCGAAACTCAACCGATTCAAAGTTTGTGGGAAGAGATCATTAAAGACACTCAATTTGAAGCGGAGCAAATGGGTAAACAATTGCGTTATTCGCCGCTGCCTAAAGGCAGTATTTCAGGCAATCCGAAACTGCTCATGAGTGCGGTAGAAAACATCATTCGCAACGCCATTTACTACGGGAAAGATCAAGTTGAAATCAACGCAGAAACGCAAGGGAACACTCTGCGCATCACCGTAGATGATAACGGTGAAGGAGTACCTGATGCAGAACTAGAAGCCATCTTCCGGCCATTCTACCGAGTGTCCACTGCTCGAGATCGCCACTCTGGCGGAACAGGATTAGGGCTGACTATCACCGAAAGTGCCATCCGTCAGCACAGCGGGACGATTGTTGCCAGTCGCAGCCCACTGGGCGGCTTACGCATGACGATTACGTTGCCTTTAAGCAAATAATATTGGCTGATGGCTCTGATAACCCCTCCACGTGCAGAGGGGTTTCTTTATTTCTTTATCTGTACTGGGCCACCCAACCGATACCACTTTGAATCCTGCCTCTTGAAGTCATTTGGGTATATACTGCCTATCACTTTTGACTAACTCTATTTCTCTACCATGTTTGATATCGCTTTATACGAACCCGAAATTGCGCCCAATACCGGCAACATCATTCGACTGTGTGCCAACTGTGGTGCGAATCTTCATCTGATTGAACCATTAGGCTTCGATTTGGAAGAAAAGAAAGTGCGCCGAGCGGGCTTGGATTACCATGACTTGGCTCGCGTGACACGTCATAAAAACTATCAGGCATTCTTGGATTATTTAGAAGAAGAAAAGCAAGGTAACTACCGCCTGTTTGCTTGTACCACCAAGACAACAGGTCACCATGTGGATGCCCAATATCAAGCTGGTGATGTGTTGTTATTCGGTCCGGAAACGCGCGGCTTACCTGCAGAAGTAATAGAAAGTTTACCAATGGAACAACGAATTCGTATTCCGATGATGCCAGATGCCCGAAGTCTGAACTTGTCGAATGCCGTCGCCATTATTGCTTTTGAAGCATGGCGTCAGATGGGCTTTGAAGGCGCTCAATAATAGCTTAAAGAGACAAAAAAGGGCGCTGCATGCGCCCTCTAGTTGTCGCGAAACTGATTATTGATCAGTTGAGTTTATTTCGGTCATTACGATCATCATCGTCTTTGCGCTCATATTCACCTTCGAAGGTGTTCCCATTATCTGAGTGAGAATCAAATGGACCACGACGGAATGGATCCTGATTTGAAAAACCCCCATGGAAACCGCCACTGTGAACCGTTTTTACGACCATTTTACTCATCAGGTATTTTGCAATCGCAGCGCGAGGCGCAGGTAACAGCACAAGCATACCAAACGCGTCGGTCATAAAGCCCGGAGTGAGTAGCAGCACACCCGCTACCGCCAGCATGACACCTTCGAAAATCTGCTGAGCGGGAATTTCACCTTGCTCAAGACGTCCCTGCACAGACATCAGAGTTTGAATCCCTTGGCTACGAACCAAAGACGCACCAACTACGGCTGTAATCAACACCAAAGCAATGGTCGGCCACAGACCTAAAAATCCGCCCACCTGACTAAACAAGCCGATTTCAATAATCGGAACAAAAATAAACGCCAATAATAAGATAGGAAACACACGCCCTCCTTTGTTTAATTCAGTGTAATGGCAAAAGCCAGCGAAGCTCAAACGAATCGTTGTAAAAAAGCGTGTTCACCCTTGTATGACGCCCTTCTGTTGGCACGCTATAAACTGTAATAATCAGTAGCTATGAATAGTAAAAAATCTAGCCTGAAACGTAAGGCAATGACCTGTTCATACTTTGCAAACTATTGACGCATTAAAAACCCAAAAGGTGATCTAGTTACTATTTTTATGCGCTAAGTGCAGTATTATGTGCGACATAAGTCAGGACGGATTTTCCAGCCCAAAATTCTGATGAATGGATTCTAGATTGCAGAATAGGCTAATACTCAACCATATTATTAGAATTATTATCTAAGGATCCTGTTATGGCTACTCTATCTGATGCTCAAAAAGCCGTTAACTCAGCCACTCGCATTGAAGAAGATCTATTAGGTCAACGTCATGTCCCTGCAGATGCGTACTACGGTATTCACACCCTACGTGCCATCGAAAACTTCAACATTTCTAACGTAACCATCTCTGACGTACCAGAATTCGTACGTGGTATGGTGATGACAAAGAAAGCCGCCGCGCTAGCAAACAAAGAACTTGGTGCAATTCCAAAAGATGTTGCTAACTACATCATCGAAGCATGTGATTTGATCCTGGAAACAGGCAAGTGTATGGATCAGTTCCCTTCAGACGTATTCCAGGGTGGTGCGGGCACTTCTGTCAACATGAACACCAACGAAGTGATCGCGAACGTTGCTCTTGAAATCATGGGCAAAGAGAAAGGCCAATACCAATTCGTCAACCCGAATGATCACGTCAACAAAAGTCAGTCTACCAACTGTGCTTACCCTACCGGATTCCGCATTGCGGTATACAACAGCGTACACAAGCTGATGGAAGCGATTGAGTACCTAAAAGGCGCATTCGAACTTAAAGCGATTGAGTTCAAAGATGTGCTTAAAATGGGTCGTACTCAGTTACAAGACGCAGTGCCAATGACGGTTGGTCAAGAGTTCCACGCTTGGGCGGTAACATTAAACGAAGAAATTCGTGCTTTAGACTACACGTCAAAACTACTCCTAGAAATTAACTTGGGCGCGACCGCTATCGGTACGGGCCTGAACACGCCAACTGGTTACCAAGCTCTGTCGGTAAAACACTTAGCTGAAGTGACAGGTCTGGACGTGGTTCCTGCGGAAGACCTTATCGAAGCAACTTCAGACTGTGGTGCTTACGTGATGACGCACAGTGCACTAAAACGCTTGGCAGTGAAACTGTCTAAGATTTGTAACGACCTGCGTCTGCTTTCTTCAGGCCCACGTGCTGGTCTGAATGAACTTAACCTTCCTGAAATGCAAGCCGGCTCATCTATCATGCCTGCGAAAGTGAACCCTGTGATCCCTGAAGTCGTAAACCAAGTGTGTTTTAAAGTACTGGGTAACGACAACACAGTCTCTTTCGCTGCAGAAGGCGGCCAGCTACAGCTAAACGTAATGGAACCGGTTATCGCACAAAGCATGTTTGAGTCCATCTCACTCTTACAAAATGCATGCATCAATCTGCGCGATAAATGTATCGATGGCATCACAGTGAACAAAGAGATCTGTGAGAATTACGTTTACAACTCCATTGGCATCGTGACCTACCTGAACCCATACATCGGCCACCATGAAGGTGACATTGTCGGTAAGATATGTGCAGAAACGGGTAAAAGTGTTCGTGAAGTCGTGCTAGAGCGCGGTCTGTTGACAGAAGAAGAACTTGACGAAATCTTATCCGTTGAAAACTTCATGCATCCAACTTACAAAGCGAAACGCTACGAGTAAGTCATTTTCCATAGGGGCCTGTAAGGCCCCTTTTTAGGCTTTCATACGGTTAACCACATTTTTTATAAGCTTTTTAATACCGTAGCTCTTCGGCTCTGATTCTCTGAACATTTACTCCTGTTCCTGAGTGTTCAAAAAATCAGAATCTATATAAACTAAAGAGGTATTTATAATGGTCATGGTCGAACTCTTCGTGGTTCTGCTCTTTATCTATTTGGGAGCGAGAATCGGCGGTATCGGCATCGGTTTTGCTGGTGGCGCTGGCGTCATTGCATTATCGTTAATCCTAGGTGTCCCTACTAGCCAGGCTTACATCCCGGTGGATGTGATTTTGATCATCATGTCGGTGATCACCGCTATTGCAGCAATGCAAGTCGCAGGTGGTCTAGACTGGATGGTGCAAGTTGCCGAAAACTTTTTGCGTAAACACCCTGAGCGCATCACCTTCTATGCGCCAATCGTAACATTCCTAATGACACTAATGGCAGGTACTGGGCACACCGCTTTCTCTACTCTGCCGGTAATTGCAGAGGTGGCTAAAGGTCAGGGCGTTCGTCCTTCTCGTCCTCTGTCTATCGCCGTTGTCGCATCGCAAATCGCCATCACAGCGTCTCCAATCTCTGCGGCTGTGGTCGCTTTCGCGGCCATGCTTGCTCCATTTGGCGTCGATTACCTCACTCTACTCGCTGTGTGTATCCCAACCACATTCATCGCTTGTATGGTCGGTGCATTCATTGCGAACTTCATGGGTAGTGAATTAAAAGACGATCCTGAATATCAACATCGTTTGGAAAATGGCCTCATCAAACTAAATACTGAAGCAAAACGCGAAATTCTACCTACAGCGAAGAAAGCAACGTTTATCTTCCTTGGCGCTATCGCATTCGTCGTTTGCTACGCAGCGGCAATCTCTGGTTCTGTAGGTCTTATCGAGAACCCTGCTCTAGGCCGTAACGAAGCGATCATGACAGTCATGCTAGCCGCTGCAGCAGTCATCGTAATGAGCTGTAAGATCGACGCGAGCAAAATCCCAGCGGCGGCAACATTCCGTTCTGGTATGACAGCATGTGTGTGTGTACTTGGTGTTGCATGGCTAGGCTCTACATTCGTGAACTCACACGTTGATGGTATTAAGGAAGTTGCTGGTGCACTACTGGCAGACTACCCATGGATGCTTGCACTGGTACTCTTCTTTGCCTCTATGCTGCTTTACTCTCAAGGTGCAACGACTGTTGCACTGATGCCTGCAGCATTGGCTATCGGTGTGGCCCCACTGACTGCTGTTGCATCTTTCGCGGCAGTAAGTGCACTGTTCGTATTACCAACTTATCCAACGTTACTTGCCGCGGTTGAGATGGACGATACAGGCTCTACACGTATTGGTAAGTACGTGTTCAACCACCCGTTCTTCCTACCGGGGGTCGCAACCATCGCTTCAGCGGTAACACTAGGCTTCGTCTTCGGCGGCCTGCTGATCTAGCAGAAACAGAGTCTTACTTGGGGAGCTTCGGCTCCCTTTTTTCTTGTACATTCCTCCAAGCTCTGATTAACAAATCTTCGCTCTGATGAAACTTATGGGTTAGTCAGCAGGTCTGATTGAGTTACACTTACGACAATTATCTAAGACGAATTGAACATTTTATGCGTGCATTACTTTCCGTATTACTCTTAGGGTTGATGACCTTTTCTGCACCGTCTGTTGCTCTGTTTGACAAAGACCCGTTTAACAATAATCAGAACAGCAACTTCGGTAGCAATGGTGATACCTTTGTACCCGTCGATCAGGCTTTTCCGTTTAACTTCTATCAGCAAGACAACAAGTTGATGCTCGACTGGCAGGTACGTGATGGTTACTACCTGTATCAAGAACGTCTGTCAGTATCCGGAGAGAACGTCACTCTCGGCGAATTAGACATGGAGCAAGGCACACCATACAACGATGAGTTCTTTGGTGACGTCCATATCTACACCATGCCGCTATTTGTCAATGTACCGCTTTCAGATTGGCAAGAAGGCGCTCGTGTCATCGTTCAATATCAGGGCTGTGCGAAAGCTGGGTTCTGTTACCCACCAGAAACGCGTGTTATTCCAATCAACGTATTTGCGTCACCAACAGGTGGTGCAGCAACCACAGCACCTCAAGAGCCGACCAAAAAACCAACCGCGCAATCTGCGCCCAAAGTAACAGCCACAGCCACACAGCAAGACAGCCTAGCTGCAACCCTTGCTGACAGTTGGTGGACGCCACTGCTGTTCTTAGCCTTAGGTGCAGGCCTTGCTTTTACTCCCTGCGTACTGCCTATGTACCCGATCCTAACCAGCATTGTGCTTGGTAGCGGGAAGCTAAGCCAACGACGTGCACTTGGCCTTTCGTTTATTTACGTACAAGGTATGGCGCTGACGTATACTCTACTCGGTCTGGTCGTTGCGTCAGCTGGTATGCAGTTCCAAGCGGCAATGCAACACCCTTATGTACTCATTGGTCTGAGTGTCTTATTCATCGCGTTAGCGATGTCGATGTTTGGCTTGTATTCGCTGCAACTGCCAAGCAGTGTGCAAACTTGGCTAAATAACCTAAGTAACAAACAGCAAGGTGGCAGCGGTGCTGGCGTGTTTGTAATGGGGGCCATTTCCGGTTTGGTATGCTCACCGTGCACCACAGCTCCGCTCTCCGGTGCCCTGCTTTACGTCGCGCAAAGCGGCGACCTGCTAACAGGTGGTGTTGCTCTGTACGCACTCGCCATGGGGATGGGGATCCCGCTGATTCTAGTGGCGGTCTTCGGCAATAAACTCCTGCCTAAGGCGGGTAACTGGATGGGTCGCGTTAAAACGCTGTTCGGGTTCATTCTGCTTGCAGCTCCTATCTTCCTGCTTGAACGCCTCTTACCTGAAATATGGTCGACGTTACTTTGGTCTGCACTTGGTGTGGCAGCTTTTGGCTGGCTATATCATGTAAAAAATAGTCTGGAGTTTGGCGGCTGGAAACAGAGTGCTGTTGGCATTATTGCCGTGCTTGGATTATTTGCTTCCGCACAGCCTGCGCTGAACTACTGGTTTGGCAACAACGAAACCCATGCACAGCAAACCAGCATCAGTTTCACTCGGATTGCGAATGTAGCAGAGTTAGAAGAACAACTTGCACTAGCAAAAACGGCAGGCAAACCCGTTATGCTCGACTTTTATGCGGACTGGTGTGTGGCATGCAAAGAGTTTGAGAAGTACACCTTCCATGCACCAAAAGTCGAAGAAAAATTGCGAGATTTTGTTCTACTGCAAGCAGATGTGACAAAAAATCAGGTTCAAGATATTGAGTTACTCAAGCATATGAACGTCCTTGGCTTGCCAACGATCGAGTTTTGGAACGATAAAGGAGAGCACGTTTCAAACGCTCGTTTAACCGGTTTTATACAGGCAGAGCCTTTCTTAGAACACATCAATCAGTTCTGATCAGACAAAACCAAACGCCAGTAATTTTCTACTGGCGTTTTTATTGCACAAAATAAACAAATAAAATGATGGTTATATGCATTTTCTCTAATAAAAGTCGATTTGGTTCAGACTTTTAGCGAATAAATATTGTCCACACTCTCAAAGCTGGACAATAATAAATTTAACCAAATAGTCAAAAGTGTTTAACGTCATGGATTCGACCTACACCATCATTATCGCTGATGATCACCCTCTCTTCCGTAATGCTTTGTTCCAATCGGTACACATGGCGGTGAGTGGTGCCAATCTTCTCGAAGCTGACTCGCTCGATGCCTTGCTTGCGTTATTGGAAAGGGAAGAAGAGCCAGACTTAGTGCTGTTGGATCTCAAGATGCCTGGGGCAAATGGTATGTCAGGACTGATTCATCTGCGTGCCGAGTACCCTGACTTACCCGTTGTCGTCGTTTCAGCCAGTGAAGAGCCAGCTATCGTAACTCAGGTAAAAAGTCACGGTGCTTTCGGCTTCATTCCTAAATCAAGTGATATGCGTGAGCTCGTTAATGCTATCAATCAGGTGCTTAACGGCGACCCATACTTCCCTGAAGGCCTGATCACCAATAACGCCGCATGCAGTGATTTAGCAGAGAAGATTGCTACGTTGACACCACAGCAATACAAAGTGTTGGGGATGTTGTCAGATGGTTTACTGAACAAACAAATCGCTTATGAGCTGAATGTATCAGAAGCCACCATCAAAGCGCACATGACGGCGATTTTCCGCAAGTTGGGCGTGAAGAATCGCACTCAAGCAGTGATCATGTTAACGGAGATGAATCACTAAACTCTACTCTTCTTCCGTCATTTCATCTTGCTCACTAGGCAAGCGTAAACCTACTTTGGTGACTTGCTGATCGACCACATCAGCAATAATCCAATGTAGCCCTTGCCATTCAAATTGGTCACCCAGTACCGGGGTAGCTCCCAAGTGTTCTTCCACCAACATTTTCAATGTGATATCCAGTGATTCCTCACCAAGGTCCAAACCATACATCATGGCTACATCGGACAGTCTGACTTCAATATCCAAAAAGAAATCACCAAAGAAACGGGTCATGGAGGCTTTTTCTGGTGCTTCACTGAACAGCAGGCTCAGTGCATCCAAGTCCTTCTCTTGAGCAAACACACACAAGGTATCGTCTTCTTCGAGCCGGGTGCTGCCTGATGGGTGCATCAGCTCCTGATGACGGAAGACAGCCGCGATACGTGTCCCTTCAGGCATAGACAAACTTCGCAGAGGTTCACCGATACACCATTTGTCTGCCTTGAGCTTGTAAACAAACAACTCCCACTCACTTGTCGGGTAGACCTCGACACCGATTCGCGAAATCGGCTCTGGTTTTGAGGGTAACTCTACTTTGGCTAGCGTCATCGCTTTGGTCAGAGTACCGCCCTGAACAATTAGCGAGACCATCACAACGAAGAAGGCGAGGTTAAAGTAGAGTTGTGCATCAGGAAGACCTGCCATCATCGGGAATACCGCCAGAATGATCGGCACTGCGCCACGTAAACCAACCCAAGAGACAAACCACTTTTCGCGTGGCGTAAAACTTTTGAATGGCAATAAGCCAATCCACACTGAAATTGGCCGCGCAAACAGAATCATACCGAAGGCAAGCGCTAAGCCCGGTAAGGCAATGGATAGTAAATCGGATGGCGTCACCAGTAAACCAAGTACGATGAACATGCCAATTTGCGCTAACCAGGTCATACCATCTAAAACATGCAGAATCGAGTGACGGCTGCGTGTTGGGCGATTCCCAAGCAGTAGACCTACCAAGTAGATGGACAAGATGCCACTACCACCGAATGTATTCGATAAGGCAAAAATCAGCAGGCCACCACTGACGGTCAAAATTGAGTACAGGCCATCTGGCAGTTGATTGCGGTTAATGATCTTCCACAGTACCCAACCACCAGCGAAACCAAGCAAAGCACCAATACCAAACTGCTTAACAAAACTCAGTGCTAAAAAACCAACGCTTAACTCTGCCCCTTTACTCGACAAAATGGCAATTAAGGTAACGGTCAGAAATACTGCCATTGGATCGTTGGTACCGGATTCGATTTCCAGCGTCGAGCCCACACGTTCATTGAGACTGCGTCCTTTAAGCAAAGAAAATACCGCTGCCGCATCCGTAGACCCCACAATGGCTCCAACAAGGATGCCTTGCAGTAAATCCAGATCAAATAACCAGGTAGCCATCAATCCAGTTAGGAGCGTCGTCATTGCCACACCCAACGTGGCCAGTGAGACCGATGGCCATAAAGCCACCCGGAAACTCGCAACTCTTGTTCTCATGCCACCATCAAGCAGTATAATGGCTAAGGCTAAGTTACTGACTAAGTAAGCAATCGAGAAGTTATCAAACAGTATACCGCCTAAGCCGTCTTCCCCCGCCAACATACCAACGGCAAGAAATACAAGGAGGATGGGAATACCCAGCTTAGAGGAAACAGGGCTAAGAAGAACGCTAAGTGCAATAAGCAGTGCACCGACAAGAAAAAAGCTGTTAATGGTGTTTGCGTCCATTCCACCCTCCCAGATATAAAAATCATGACCAACGTCAGTCAGACAGTTAGTCTACCGCTTTATTGTGTCGCAACGCCCTAGTTGAAACGAAAACGAAATGTAAACAAATAACTTGTGGTAATCAGTATAGGTTTCTTGAAATCAATGAAGAAAAGTTAACGCCAGCAAAAATAAATTGTGAATAGTGTCATTTCGCATTAGACCTTAGGCTAATTTAACACCGCATTAACATAGTTAAATTCTCTTACAATAACTTTAAGCGCCCATTATACGGGCGTTTTTTGTTTTTTATGCCCCGACTAAAGTTGAAAAGAGTTCTTGCCAACACCTTGCTAATGTACATGGTGAAACATTTTTTTAACAACAATACCAATCGTAAGGAGACGGCAATGGCGTTTGAAAGTGAAGAAAGAGCCAAAGCCTATTGGGACAAAAACGTGAAGCTCATGATTGGCCTAATGGTCATCTGGTTCGTTGTGTCTTTCGGCTGCGGCATTTTATTTGTCGATGTACTAAATCAATTTCAACTAGGTGGATACAAACTTGGTTTCTGGTTTGCTCAACAAGGCTCCATCTACGCCTTCCTGGGTATTATTTTCTACTACGCATGGAAGATGCGCAAAATCGACCGTGAATTCGGCGTAGATGAGTAAGGAGTCACTCAGATGGATTTGAAAACTATTACCTACCTGGTTGTTGGTGCAACCTTCATCCTGTACATCGGGATTGCCATTTGGGCGCGCGCTGGCTCGACCAAAGAGTTCTATGTTGCGGGTGGCGGTGTAAACCCAATCGCGAACGGTATGGCGACAGCAGCAGACTGGATGTCAGCGGCGTCGTTTATTTCGATGGCAGGTCTGATTGCCTTCATGGGATACGGTGGTTCTGTATTCCTCATGGGCTGGACTGGCGGTTACGTGCTGCTTGCTCTGCTGCTTGCTCCTTACCTACGTAAGTTCGGTAAATTTACTGTGCCAGAGTTTGTCGGTGAGCGTTTCTACTCCAAGACAGCGCGAATCGTAGCCGTTGTATGTCTGATCATTGCATCGGTAACCTACGTTATCGGTCAGATGAAAGGCGTTGGCGTTGCATTCGGTCGTTTCCTGGAAGTAGATTACTCTACAGGCCTACTGATTGGTATGTGTATCGTATTCATGTACGCCGTACTGGGCGGAATGAAAGGCATCACTTACACGCAGATTGCTCAGTATTGCGTACTCATTCTTGCTTACACTATCCCTGCAATCTTTATCTCTCTGCAACTAACAGGTAACCCAATTCCACAAATTGGACTTGGTAGCACCATGGCTGGCACAGATGTCTATCTACTGGATCGGCTCGATCAAGTGGTGACCGAACTCGGATTTAGTGAATACACCACCCAGGTTCGTGGTGACACACTGAACATGTTCGTTTACACAATGTCTCTAATGATCGGTACAGCGGGTCTGCCACACGTAATCATCCGTTTCTTTACGGTACCTAAGGTTCGTGACGCTCGTACATCTGCAGGTTGGGCACTAATTTTCATTGCTATTCTTTACACTACCGCTCCAGCAGTATCAGCAATGGCACGTCTAAACCTTATGAATACGGTTAACCCTGCGCCTGGTCAGCACCTTGCTTATGACGAACGTCCAGCTTGGTTCAAAAACTGGGAAAAAACGGGTCTACTCGGTTTTGACGATAAAAACGGTGATGGCAACATCCAATACACTTCAGATGCGACGACTAACGAACTACGCGTAGATAACGACATTATGGTACTGGCAAACCCAGAGATTGCTAAACTACCAAACTGGGTAATTGCATTGGTTGCGGCAGGTGGCTTGGCAGCTGCGCTATCAACCGCTGCGGGTCTGTTGTTGGCCATATCGTCCGCGATTTCCCATGACTTAATTAAGGGGGTTATTAACCCTAATATCTCCGAGAAGAAAGAACTGCTTGCCAGCCGGATTTCCATGGCGGTGGCAATCATTGCAGCAGGTTATCTAGGTTTAAATCCGCCTGGGTTTGCAGCCGGTACCGTTGCTCTGGCCTTTGGTCTGGCGGCATCCTCTATCTTCCCTGCCTTGATGATGGGTATCTTCAGTAAAGGCATCAATAAAGAAGGCGCAATCGCAGGTATGATTGCAGGTATCAGCATCACCTTGTTCTACGTATTCCAGCACAAAGGCATCCTGTTTGTCGCTGATTGGAAATACCTAGAAAGCTGGGGGAGCAACTGGTTCCTAGGCATTGAGCCAAATGCGTTTGGTGCAATCGGTGCAGTCTTCAACTTTGTTGTAGCGTTCGCAGTGTCAAAAGTCACTGATGAAACGCCTCAAGAAGTGAAAGATCTGGTAGAGCACGTACGTGTACCAATTGGTGCAGGCGATGCTGTAGATCACTAATTATAATTACAAACTTAAAGCCCCGTCTGGAAACACCTGTCCGGGGCTTTTTTATTCTAAGTTTTCAGTTACTATTTCGAAGTCTGTCGTTGCAAGGAAGCCAAGATGTTCAAAAACAAGCACTTAATCATCGCCCTGTTGATCGCTCCGGTCCTATCGTTAATTGCCTACTTCGGTACCGATATGGCATTAAGTGAAAAGCCACATGCCGCGAAAGAAGGTGAAAGTTATAAATTGGCCAGTAAATCCAACTGTCGCTATACCAGTGGTCTGTGTGATATGGAAAATGGCGATTTTAAAGTGAAGTTTCGCTCAGAGAAGCTAACGAAAGACAGTCTAGAATTGTCTCTCAATGCCGCTTACCCACTGGAAGGCGTAAAAGTTTCTGTGGTAGCAAGTCAGGAAAAGAACGCGCAACCAGTGGATATGAAGCCCGCCGATCAAGCAGGTAAAAACTGGTACATCACTTTACCTAAGCCAAAATCAGCAGACAGTTGGTTAAGAGTGGTGATTCAGTCGAAAGGAACACTCTATTACGGCGAGACCCAAACAGCCTTCGTGAAATACGAGACGCTGTTTACGGAGTAACTGAAATCAGAACAAAATAGACAGTTGGGCTTAATCGTAGGGATATCGCTCACTTGCTTCAAGCCGATGCGTGGATTCATGCATCGGCTTTTTTGTCATCAAAATCCTCGTAAATCACCTATGGTTGATAAGAGACTTAGGATTGAGAATAAAGGAGCAAGTCATGATCAGAGACTTTCGTATTGAAACCGACAGCATGGGTGAGGTGAAAGTCCCTTCTGATGCTCTCTATCAGGCTCAAACTCAACGTGCCGTAGACAATTTTTCAATCAGCAAACATACCATGCCAAAAGGCTTCATCCTTGCTTTGGCACATATCAAACAAACTGCCGCACTGACTAATGCTCAATTAGGCTTATTGGACGGCAATATCGCTGAGGCGATCGCTACTGCTGCGCAAACCATCATCGACGGGCAACATCTGGAGCAATTTCCGATTGATGTCTTCCAAACTGGCTCTGGTACCAGCTCAAATATGAATGCCAATGAGGTGATCTCAACGCTGGCTGCCCAGACCCTTGGTAATAGCGTAAGCCCAAATGATCACGTCAATATGGGTCAAAGCAGTAACGATGTGGTACCAACGGCGATTCAGGTTAGCGCAGCGTTGGCGATCGAAAGGCAACTGATTCCAGCTCTGAGTCACCTTAGCCAAACGCTCAGTAATAAACAGAAAACATTAAAAAAAGTGGTAAAAACAGGTCGAACTCATCTGATGGACGCTATGCCGATCACCCTTGCTCAAGAACTAGGAGGATGGCAGTACCAAATCGAGCACGCCAAACATGCGATTGAACACACCTTACCAGCCGTAAAAGCGCTGGCGCAAGGTGGCACCGCCGTAGGCACTGGGATCAATGCCGATCCACGTTTTGCAGCTCTATTCGCGGATAATCTTTCGCAGTCCACACATGTAGCATTTTCATCAAGTCCGAATTTCTTTTTTAATCTCAGCAGTCAGGATGCGATCGTAGCACTCTCCGGACAGCTCAAAACGGCAGCAGTTGCGATCATAAAGATCGCTAACGATCTTCGCTGGATGAATTCCGGTCCATTAGCTGGGTTGGGAGAAATCGAATTGCAGGGACTACAACCGGGCTCCTCAATCATGCCGGGGAAAGTCAATCCCGTGATTCCAGAGGCCGTTGCAATGGCCTGCGTCCAAGTGATGGGCAATGACACCACCATTACCATTGCGGGTCAGTCTGGTAATTTTCAGCTTAATGTCATGCTGCCAGTAATAGCGCATAATGTCTTGGAAAGTATCGAGCTATTGTCTGCCAGCGCAACTGCACTGGCAGACAAAGCGATTGCAACGTTTGGAGTTAGGCAAGACAACCTTGATGTTGCATTAGCTATGAACCCCATTCTGGTGACCGCACTTAACCCAGTGATCGGCTACTTAAAAGCAGCCGAGATAGCTAAAAAGGCTTATAAACAAGGACGTGCCATCATTGATGTCGCAGAAGAAGAAACCAACTTAGACCGCGCGACACTGGAGAAACTACTTAACCCAGCAACACTGACACAAGGAGGAGTAGCTAAATAGTTTTTTCTCTTTAATACGCTCCAGTAGCCAAAAAAAAGAGGCCTCTACACGGAGACCTCTTTTGCAAATCCTCACCACTAAGCGACTCGATTTAGCACCGAACGCAGCTTCAATGGTTTGACCGGTTTGGCGATGAAACCGAATCCATTTGCCTTGATGCCATCAAGCATGTCGTCAGTCCGGTCCGCACTGATAATGACACCTTCGAAACGATTGCCTAAGCGAAGACGACACTGTTGCAGTACTTCTAATCCCGTGCGTCCTTTATCTAATCGATAATCTGAGAAAATCACATCAGGTACCCAGCCATCATCCAGCGCTTTTAGGCTTTCTACTAAATCGGCGGCCAGTCGCGTATCACAGCCCCAACGCGACAACAGGTTATCCATTCCCACTAAAATATCTGGTTCATTGTCGACACACAGAATTTTCAGGTGACATAGCTCAGACTGAGCACTGTTTGGCATCTGCACTGTGCTCAGGACCTGCACGCTTTCGGCTCTGTCGAGCGTGATAGAGAAGACACTGCCTTTGCCATGCCAGGAGCGCATCGAAATTTCATGCCCCAGCACTTGCGCTATCCCTTTCGAGATCGCCAGCCCCAAACCTAAGCCCTGATCTGAGCGAACTTGAGAGCCTCGGTTAAACTCTTCAAAGATCTCCTGTTGTTTCTCTTCTTCGATGCCCATCCCATTATCCCAGACATCAATACGAACACGTCCCTTAACCCGACGTACGCCCAACGCGACTTTCCCTTTTGGGCTGTAGCGGAACGCATTCGTCAGAAAGTTTTGCACGACTCTGCGCAGAAGTTTGGGATCTGAATTGACCGTCAGTGAGGAAGGGATCATCGTGAACTCAATACCCTGTTGTTTCGCCAACGCACTGAACTCAGCATTTAAATTTGCCAGCACATCATTAACTGCAAAACCACATATATGAACTTCAAGCTTGCCCGATTCCAGACGAGAAATATCCAGCAAGTCGCCAATTAAATCTTCTGCTGCACCCAAAGCACTTTCAATATGAGCAGAGAGCTTTTTCGTCTCATCGTCTTTGGCTACTTCGGAGAGTGAAGACGCAAATAGCCGTGCAGCATTAAGAGGCTGCATCAAATCGTGGCTCACCGCCGCTAAAAAGCGTGATTTCGACTTAGACTCTAAATCTGAACGTTGTGTCGCCGCCACCAGCTGTTTGTTGAGCTTCTCAAGCTCTCGGGTACGAAGTCTCACACGCTCCTCGAGCGTCTCGTTCGCCTCTTTTAGTGCCTGTTCGGCATCGCGGAAGACGGTGATGTCAGTAAAACTCATCACAAAGCCACCACCCGGCATCGGATTCCCCTGCACTTCAATCACTCGTCCGTCAGGGCGGACACGAGAAGAGGTATGTCGCGTCCCTTGCTCAAGATGGTAAACCCGGCGACGGACATGGTCATCTGGGTCACCCGGGCCACATAGCCCTTGTTCCGCATTGTGTCGAATCACATCCGCGATCGGACGACCCACCTGAATTAACCCTGGAGGAAATTCAAATAATTCGAGATAACGTTGGTTCCATGCCACCAGCCGCAATTGTTTATCAACCACAGCGATACCTTGCCCGATGTGCTCAATCGCACCTTGCAGCAATCCTCGGCTGAAATCGTAAAGTTCAGAAGCTTCATCTACGATGGTCGCGACTTCTTCCAACTGCATATTCCTACCTTGCAAGGCAGAAGTAAGTACTAACTTTGCAGAAGAAGCACCAAATACACCTGCCAATACACGCTCTGTGTGCCGAATCAGCGAAGAAGGCGCTTGCTGATTCGGCATCAGTTCTTCACGTTGCTGGCTCCAATAGGCCAGAAACGCGACCTTGACGCGTGATCGTCCAACAAAACGAGAAGCGAGCATTTCCAGCTCAGCCACGGTCACACGGCTTTGATAAAGGCTCATATTTTCGCTTTCTGGCAACGGTGTACCAACAAAAGAAGCCGATTGTAAGCGCTCACTTAGGCTTGGGCGAGTGATCAGAGAAACCACTACAAAGCAGACCGTATTCGCCACAACGCTGAGAATCATTCCCCAGTCAGAGATCGCAATATCAAACTGGCTTAGCATCTCAGGTGGCGTGATAAGCCAAATCAGAAAGTTACTGCTGGCGTTACCCGCTAGCATGTCGGTTTGACTCATTAGTGTGATCAGCCAAATAGTAAAACCAACCGCAAGACCGACATAAACGCCCTTCTTGTTTCCCTGACGCCAATACATCCCGCCAATCAGTGCTGGTGCAAATTGGGTGATGGCTGCAAATGACAGAAAGCCAATCGCAGAGAGTGAGTGGATACTATCAAGTGCCTGGTAGAAGCCCCATGCACCAATCAAAAGAATCAGGATAAGTGCACGACGGATACGCAGCAGCAACTGAGAAAAGTGCTGATGATTACGTTGCGAAAGACGCATGCGACGTAAAAGCAGTGGCATCGCCAGATCATTCGATACCATGATGGCTAACGCGATAGTCGAGACAATCACCATACCACTTGCAGCAGAAGTGCCGCCAAGGAATGCCAGCAATGCAATCTCGCTCGCCCCAACCGCCATCGGCACACTGATAACATAGGTATCGGGGGACGCATCACTCAACAGTCCTTGCCCTACCCATGCGATCGGCAAGACAAAAATACCCATTAAAATCAGATACAGTGGGAACAACCAACGGGCGACATGCAGATCCTGAGCGCGCTCGTTTTCCACCACCATGGTATGAAATTGACGCGGTAAACAGACAATCGCCAGCATGGTGAGTACGGTATGAATCAGTATGGTCGGAATATTTGGCGGCTGATAGGTTTCCGTAGCTACATCTATCAAACTAAGGTTTTCGGTACTCATCGCCAACCAGACAATAAACACGCCAACGACTAAAAACGCCATCAGTTTAATGATCGACTCAAACGCGATCGCCATCATCATGCCGCGGTGGTGTTCGGTATTATCGATATGGCGCGTACCAAACAATATGGTAAAAATGGCCAGTGCCATCACCACAAACCAAGAGACACTGTCGTTCTGATAACCAAAGTCAGACGCTAACTCAGGCGCAATGATTTCCAGCCCCATGGTGATGCCACGTAGCTGCAAAGCGATATAAGGCAGGATCCCAGCAACAGCAATCAGCGTCACCGCAACCGCCAGCCCTTGCGATTTCCCGTAACGTGCACCAATAAAGTCAGCAATAGAAGTAATGTGTTCGCGTTTGGCGATCAGGATAAGTCGGGCTAGTACCCGCCAACCAAGGGTAAAGACCAGAATTGGAGCAATGTAGATAGGCAGAAAAGACCAGGGATTGCTGCTCGCTTGGCCCACAGTACCGTAGAAAGTCCAAGAGGTACAATACACAGCAATGGACAAACTGTAGATCCAAGGTCGCCACCTAGCTAGCCACCTTCTCTGATTGTCTCCGTACCACGCGATTATAAATAGGGCTCCCAAATACGCCAAAGAAACGGGAACCACCAGCCATCCTTGCATCCGATATCCTTTCTGACCTTGCTTACAAAAAACAAAAACCTCTCCGCGAGGGAGAGGTTTCATTTAACACTGCTTTCACAACAGAGACAAAGCTTAGTTTTTAACCTTTGTCACAGAAGTCTAATTCTGTGTTTCAAGTGCTTTTTCCGACAGGTCAACAACATGCGTTGCAGGCTCTTGTGGATCCAGCTTAATGAACAGCGCAAATAAGCCCATTGCAGCCATCCCCCAAAACACAAGTGAGCCCCAATGCTCATAAGCCCAGCCGCTAAGCACAGTCATAAGCGCAATAAATGCCCCCAATGGAATAGCATTGTACAGCGCCTGCAATGCGACCATTTTATTCTCTTCTGAATTCTGAATGTATTGAATTGCAGCAATGTGCGCTGCCGCGAACGTCACGCCATGCAGCAACTGAACAACAACTAAAGCAAAAATTGATGTGGTGCCTGCCGTGATCCCCCAACGCATCATCACGCCGCAAGCAGCAATAACAAACAGGGTACGCAAAGACTGACCAGCGAATATTCGCTTACTTAGTGCAAACACGGCCACCTCCGCCGCCACTCCTAAACTCCAAAGGTAGCCAATCACATCTTCAGAGTGGCCTGCTGCTTTCCAGTGAATAGCACTAAAGCCGTAATAGGCCGCATGGCTGCCCTGAATCAGAGACACAAGCACTAAAAATTTCAGGACGGACTTTTCTGTTAATAGTGCCGACAATTTAGGGCGCTCAGCGTGCTGATCGCTCAGAGTGACGGGCATAGGATTAGTATTACGCATCGCAAAAAGCAGCGAAAGCAATACACCTGCCATCGCTGTGTAGAGAATCATATCCGAACCAAACCCTGCCACTAAGTAACCGACCACAGTAGAACCGCCGATAAACGCAACCGAGCCCCATAAACGCGTGCGGCCGTAGTCCAGCATATTCAAACGAGCGTAGTAGTTAGCCATCGCATCTGACAGTGGCACCACAGGCCCACAACATAAGTTAAACAGGACGGTTGCTAACGCCATTAACCAAAAATTGCCTCCGGTAAAAAAATGGAATCCCACAAAGATAAGAGCTGCCAAACTTAACCAGCGCAAAGTTGGCATCAAACGCTCAACTTTATGAATCCGAGGGGTAATCACTAGGTTCGCTACACAACGAGTCGCCAAGCCTAAACCAACGAGTAAACCAATGTCTGTCGAAGAGACACCCTGCTCTTTAAACCACAATGACCAAAATGGCAGATAGACACCATAAGCAAAAAAGAATCCGACAAAGTACTGAGATATCCAGCCATACGGAGAAGGTTTTAGCATTATTATTTTCCTAAAATGGGAACACCAACGTTTATGAGCGTGAATTATGGATCGCTAAACGGAGCAGAAAAAGGGAAGAATCGGCAACTTACCGTTTCCTCGATGGGAGACAAACTTTTAAAAATCAAAAAAGCTTGGGTTTCAACGCACTGGATTTAGACCAAAGTCGTCTGGCTTATAGAAAGAAATTTGTCAGACTTAGAATGTGTTCCTTTCAATTTTTGGGTTCCTTATGCCTGATAAATTCAATATGCAATCTCCACCATTCGACCGCCTGACCAGCAAACAACAAGCGCGGCTGCGTTCATCACTTGACGTAGCATATTATCGAACTCGAGATGTGATTTTATCTTGTGGGCAATCGAATCCTCATTTGCATATTTTGATCAAAGGTGCAGTGGAAGAGCGCTCCAAAGACCAGAGCGAAGTATTCGCCCACTATGCCAACGACGATATGTTCGACGTACGCTCTCTATTTGAAGAAAGCGTGCGCCATCAGTATGTCGCACTTGAAGACACTCTGTCCTATTTGCTACCAAAAGAGGTGTTTCTCGAACTCTATAACGAGAATGGACAATTCGCGGCGTACTTCGATAACAACCTGTCAAAACGACAGGCGCTGATAGAAGCGGCACAGCAACAGCAAAATCTGGCTGAGTTTATTCTGACCAAAGTCGATAAGGGCATTTACCACCCACCGATGATCCTGTCCCCCGAAACGCCTATCAATAAGGTGACAAGAACCTTAAAAGAAAACGGCATAGATGCTGCGTTAGTGAAGCTGAATGCAGACGATGCGCGCCTTGAAAAATGGCCATCTGCGCACCCGTACGCCATTGTCACTCGTACCAATATGCTTCACTCGGTGATGTTAGATGATCGCGCAGTCGATACACCAGTTGGCGAAATAGCCACCTTCCCGGTTTATCATGTCGATGAAGGCGACTTCCTGTTTAACGCCATGATTACTATGACGCGTAACCGGATGAAACGCTTAATGGTATGCGATGGCAATCAAGCCATAGGCATGCTGGATATGACGCAAATCCTCAGTGCTTTCTCTACCCACTCGCACGTACTCACGCTGAGTATCGCCAGAGCCAGCAGTGTGGAAGAGCTTGCCCTTGCATCCAACCGACAACGTCAGTTGGTAG
Organism: Vibrionaceae bacterium; assembly: GCA_018222805.1. Classification (GTDB taxonomy): domain Bacteria; phylum Pseudomonadota; class Gammaproteobacteria; order Enterobacterales; family Vibrionaceae; genus Vibrio. The sequence continues at coordinate 7,562 of JAAEZQ010000021.1, read as the reverse complement.
AAAGCCTAGTGAGAAACGGCATTCGCACCCGATTCATCATGGAGCTCATTTCAGCCGTTAACGAGCAAATCATAGAGAAAGCTTTCGAGTTGGTTGTTCCACCCGCGCTCCACGACCACTGCTGTCTCATTGTTTTAGGCTCGGAAGGACGAGGCGAACAAATTCTCAAAACCGATCAGGATAATGCGTTGATCATTAAAGACGGTTTGGAGTGGTCACAATGCGTTCAGGTGATGCAATCATTCACTCACACGCTGCAGCAGTTGGGTTACCCGCTTTGCCCAGGAAAAGTGATGGTCAACAACCCTAAGTGGGTCAACTCTCAATCAGAGTGGATTCGAACCCTTGATAATTGGATTTCAAAGGCACAGCCAGAACAAATCATGGATTTAGCCATCTTCAGTGATGCTCAAGCCGTAGCGGGCAATCGAGCCTTACTGACTCCTGTCGCCAATCACCTCAGGGACACGATGAAAGATCGCATGCTGATCTTGTCTGACTTCACCCGACCAGCGCTGCAGTTTTCTGTGCCACTGACGCTATTTGGTAACGTCAAAAGTGCCAAAGATGGCTTAGATATCAAACGAGGCGGTATTTTCCCAATTGTGCACGGCATCCGAACTCTATCTCTTGAATATGCCATTGAAGAGAAAAATACCTTTGCCCGTATAGAAGCCTTGAGGAACAAGCGAATTTTAGAGCCTGAAACGGCCGACAACTTAAACGAAGCACTCAAGTTGTTCTTTAAGCTTCGTCTCAATCAGCAACTGAATCAACAAGAGGCTCTGAATAATATCGACATCAAACAACTCGACAGAACCGAGCGAGACTTACTGCGACATAGCCTGCATGTCGTGAAAAAGTTTCAGCAGTTTTTAGGCTTCCACTATCAGATTCGTGATTAAGTCCGATGAGTCGTACAAGAGGTATCAGGGATGAATTGGCTACAACGAAAATATTGGCACCATAAGCTAAAAGGCTCGCCGTACCAGTCGCTATTCTGTGCACCAAATAAAGCAGAGTTAGTTTCCCTCGACTGTGAAACCACCAGCTTAGATCCCAACCGAGCGGAACTTGTTACCATCGCAGCCACTAAGATCATTGATAATCGTATTATCACCAGCCAGCCATTTGAAGTGCACCTACGTGCACCACAGTCGCTCGATTCTGGCTCGGTGAAAATCCACAAAATTCGCCACCAGGATTTAGTGGACGGCATCAGCGAAAAGGATGCACTACTAAAGCTAATCGACTTTATCGGCAATCGTCCGTTAGTCGGCTACCACATTCGCTATGACAAAAAAATATTGGATCTCGCTTGCCAACGGCAACTGGGGTTCCCTCTGCCAAACCCTTTGATTGAAGTGAGCCAGATTTACCACGACAAATTGGAACGACATTTACCTAATGCCTATTTCGACTTAAGTCTGGAGGCTATTTGCAAGCACCTTGAACTGCCTATGCAAGACAAGCATGACGCATTGCAAGATGCCATATCCGCCGCATTGGTCTTTGTTCGTTTAACCAAAGGTGATTTACCTAGTCTCAACGTGCCATACAAATAATTCCTGTTGACCTAGCTCCCATAATTACTTTTATTTCAAACCTTTTCCGGTAGTTCCCTCTCTATCATCCTAAAGTCTAATTGTGGAAATACGCGCTGTGACTGACAGTTATAAGCACAAGGTCGTTCTTGCAACGGCTGACTGTTTAAAACAAATACCCGTTCGATTCATTCTGTTGTCAGAAAATCAGAGTATTAATGAACGAGTAACAGCAACAGCCCTACAAAGTAAAGATTCAAAGTCTTATGTAGATTGGTGTAAGGCCGAAAAATAAAGGCACAAGGAGAGAAGCCATGAGCGAAGCCCACGTTTATCCGGTAAAAGAAAACATTAAAACTCATACACACGCGGATAATGAAACCTACCTAGCCATGTATCAGCAGTCGGTAACCGATCCAGAGGGCTTCTGGGACGAGCACGGCAAAATCGTTGATTGGATTAAACCTTTCACCAAAGTAAAAAGCACCTCTTTCGATACCGGTCATGTCGACATCCGCTGGTTTGAAGACGGCACACTTAATGTCTCAGCAAACTGTATCGACCGACATCTAGCAGAGCACGGTGACGACGTTGCAATCATCTGGGAAGGCGATGACCCTGCTGACGATAAAACACTTACCTTTAACGAACTGCACAAAGAAGTATGTAAATTCTCTAACGCACTAAAAGAACAAGGCGTGCGCAAAGGCGACGTAGTTTGTCTCTACATGCCAATGGTACCTGAAGCTGCAATCGCAATGCTGGCATGTACTCGTATAGGCGCTGTACACACCGTGGTGTTCGGTGGTTTCTCACCAGAAGCGCTATCTGGTCGAATCATCGACTCAGACGCTAAAGTCGTGATCACTGCAGACGAAGGCGTTCGTGGTGGACGTGCCGTTCCACTTAAAAAGAACGTGGATGAAGCACTGACTAACCCAGACGTGAAAACCATCAATAAAGTGTTGGTCCTTAAGCGCACTGGTGGCGATGTTGAATGGCATGATCACCGCGATGTTTGGTGGCATGAAGCAACAGCAAAAGTTTCTGACGTTTGCCCTCCAGAAGAGATGAAAGCCGAAGACCCACTTTTCATCCTTTACACCTCTGGCTCTACTGGTAAACCTAAAGGCGTACTGCACACCACAGGTGGCTACCTTGTCTACGCTGCAATGACATTTAAATACGTCTTCGACTACCAACCAGGCGAAACCTTCTGGTGTACGGCTGACGTGGGTTGGATTACTGGTCACACTTACCTTATCTACGGTCCATTAGCGAACGGCGCTAAGACCATCTTGTTTGAAGGTGTGCCAAACTACCCAAGCACAAGCCGAATGAGCGAAGTGGTTGATAAGCATCAAGTTAACATCCTTTACACAGCGCCAACCGCTATTCGTGCGCTAATGGCAAAAGGCAATGAAGCGGTTGCAGGCACGTCTCGTTCAAGTCTTCGCATCATGGGTTCAGTCGGTGAACCAATCAACCCAGAAGCATGGGAGTGGTACTACAAGACCATCGGTAATGAGAACTCTCCGATTGTCGATACTTGGTGGCAAACTGAAACAGGCGGCATCTTAATCGCCCCACTACCAGGCGCAACGGATCTAAAACCAGGTTCAGCGACCCGTCCATTCTTCGGCGTACAGCCTGCACTTGTCGATAATATGGGTAACATTCTTGAAGGTGCAACTGAAGGTAACCTTGTCATTCTTGATTCGTGGCCAGGTCAAATGCGTACGGTTTACGGTGACCACGAACGCTTCGAACAAACCTACTTCTCAACCTTTAAGGGCATGTACTTCACCAGCGATGGTGCTCGTCGTGACGAAGACGGTTACTACTGGATCACAGGCCGTGTGGATGACGTATTGAACGTTTCTGGACACCGCATGGGTACCGCAGAGATTGAATCTGCTCTAGTCGCGCATCATAAGATTGCAGAAGCGGCAATTGTAGGTATCCCGCACGACATCAAAGGTCAGGCTATCTATGCTTACATCACGCTAAATGACGGTGAATTCCCTTCAGCGGAACTGCACAAAGAAGTGAAAGATTGGGTGCGAAAAGAGATCGGTCCAATTGCAACACCAGATGTACTGCACTGGACGGATTCCCTACCTAAGACTCGCTCTGGTAAAATCATGCGTAGAATTCTGCGTAAAATTGCTACCGGCGATACCAGCAATCTGGGTGACACATCAACGCTTGCAGATCCTAGCGTAGTAGACAAGCTCATCGCAGAGAAAGCCGAGCTGGTATAAGCTAACTAGCCCGTTTTAAACACATAAATAAAAACCGCCACCTTGATGGCGGTTTTTGCTTTGGGACGTAAGTTAGTCACTTTCTTGATGTGGTAATTAGGTTATTTTTGTTAACTTGGTTGCAGAAACAAGATGAGCCATTGGGAGATTAGACCAGTAAATTGCTGCTAATTGCTCTGAATTAGCTATAATCTTGGTCGATTTTTTAAATTTTGCTCGGTTTTAACAAAAAAATCGTGTTGAATTATCGTATATTTGGGAAAATAAACGTTCCACTCACGATAAGGGAAGATAGCAACATAATGTCTGCAAAGTCACGGATTCTTGTTCTAAACGGACCAAACCTTAACCTGTTAGGTCTGCGTGAACCGACACACTATGGTAATAACACCCTAGCACAAATTGTGAATACGCTAACGGAGCAAGCTCACAATACAGGGGTGGAATTAGAACACCTGCAATCAAATCGTGAGTACGAACTGATTGAAGCCATTCATGCCGCACATGGCAAGATTGATTTCATCATCATCAATCCAGCTGCTTTCACTCATACCAGTGTAGCACTGCGAGATGCATTACTTGGCGTCGCCATCCCATTTATCGAGGTGCACCTATCAAACGTGTATGCACGTGAGCCGTTTCGTCATCACTCATACCTGTCTGATAAGGCAGAAGGGGTGATTTGCGGTCTAGGCGCACAAGGTTATGAATTTGCTCTGTCTGCCGCAATTAACAAACTTCAGACAAAGTAACCCTTACACTCTGCAATCCTACGGGGTTGTCTTAATCACAAGATAAAAGAGAAAGAAAAGATGGATATTCGTAAAATCAAAAAGCTAATCGAGTTAGTTGAAGAGTCTGGCATTGCTGAACTAGAAATTTCAGAAGGTGAAGAGTCAGTACGCATCAGTCGTCACGGCGCTGCAGCAGCTCCGGCACCAGTTCACTACGCAGCAGCTCCGGTAGCAGCACCTGCTCCAGTAGCAGCGGCACCTGTAGCAGAAGCGCCAGCAGCAGAAACGGCAGCAGTACCTACAGGTCACCAAGTTCTTTCTCCAATGGTTGGTACTTTCTACCGCTCTCCAAGCCCTGACGCAAAAGCATTCGTTGAAGTAGGCCAAAAAGTTAACGCAGGCGAGACACTATGTATCGTTGAAGCGATGAAGATGATGAACCAAATCGAAGCGGACAAGTCTGGCGTTGTTGCTGCAATTTTAGTTGAAGACGGCCAACCAGTTGAATTCGACCAACCTCTAGTTGTAATCGAATAAGCGAGGCTTGCCTTATGCTAGATAAAGTAGTCATCGCGAACCGAGGTGAAATTGCACTTCGTATCCTTCGCGCTTGTAAAGAGTTAGGTATTAAGACCGTTGCTGTTCACTCAACAGCTGACCGCGATCTTAAGCACGTATTACTTGCAGACGAAACCGTATGTATCGGTCCTGCTCGTGGTATCGATAGCTACCTAAACATTCCACGCATCATTTCTGCAGCAGAAGTAACGGGAGCAGTAGCTATCCACCCAGGTTACGGCTTCTTGTCAGAAAATGCAGACTTCGCTGAACAAGTTGAGCGTAGCGGCTTCATCTTTGTTGGACCAAAAGCAGAAACTATTCGCTTAATGGGCGATAAAGTTTCAGCGATCAACGCAATGAAGAAAGCAGGTGTTCCTTGTGTACCAGGCTCTGACGGCCCACTGGACAATGATGAAGAGAAAAACAAAGCGTTTGCTAAACGCATTGGTTACCCAGTAATCATCAAAGCGTCAGGCGGCGGCGGTGGTCGTGGTATGCGCGTTGTACGTTCTGAAAAAGAGCTAGTCCAAGCCATTGCTATGACACGTGCAGAAGCAAAAGCTGCGTTCAACAACGACATGGTTTACATGGAGAAATTCCTAGAAAACCCACGTCACGTTGAAGTTCAGGTCATTGCTGACGGCCAAGGTGGTGCAATCCACCTAGGTGAGCGTGACTGTTCAATGCAGCGTCGTCACCAGAAAGTTGTGGAAGAAGCACCAGCACCAGGTATCACTGAAGAAATGCGTAAGTACATCGGTGAACGTTGTACTCGTGCATGTATCGAAATCGGTTACCGCGGTGCAGGTACGTTTGAATTCCTATACGAAAACGGTGAGTTCTACTTCATTGAAATGAACACTCGTATTCAGGTAGAACACCCAGTAACAGAAATGGTAACGGGCATCGACCTAATTAAAGAGCAGTTACGTGTTGCAGCAGGTCAACCTTTGTCATTCACTCAGGATGACATTAAGATCCGCGGCCATGCTATCGAGTGTCGTATCAACGCTGAAGATCCAGAACGCTTCCTACCATCACCAGGTAAGATTGAGCGCTTCCACTCTCCAGGTGGTATGGGTGTACGTTGGGAATCACACATCTACACAGGTTACTCAGTACCTCCTCATTATGACTCAATGATTGGTAAGCTGATTACTTACGGTGAGAACCGTGATGTAGCGATTGCACGTATGAAGAACGCACTTGGTGAGATGATCATTGAAGGCATCAAAACTAACGTGCCACTTCAAGTTGCGATCATGAATGATGAGAACTTCCAACACGGTGGTTCAAACATTCATTACCTAGAGAAGAAACTAGGCCTACAATAAGCCTTTGTAAAACTCTTAAAAAATGCCCACATCTGTGGGCATTTTTGTTTTGTATACTATCTATACTCAAACAAATCGCAGAGTTCTGGTAAACTCTGCGCCACTTCATTTACTGTAAGAGCAAAAACCAATGCCTTGGATTCAAATCAAACTCAACGCGACCAATGAAAACGCTGAGCAAATCGGCGACATGCTAATGGAAGAGACTGGTGCGCTGTCTGTTACTTTCCTAGACGCGCAAGACACACCTGTATTCGAACCTCTTCCTGGCGAAACTCGCTTATGGGGCGATACTGACATTCTGGCACTGTACGATGCAGAAGCCGATACCAACTTCATCATCGACCAAATCAAAGCAAGTAACATGCTTGCAGACAATTTTGCTTACAAAGTTGAACAGCTGGAAGACAAAGACTGGGAACGTGAATGGATGGAAAACTTCCACCCTATGAAATTTGGTGAGCGCCTTTGGATTTGCCCTAGCTGGCGTGACGTTCCTGAGCCAGACGCAGTAAACGTCATGCTCGATCCTGGCCTGGCATTTGGTACGGGGACTCACCCAACAACAGCACTTTGTCTGGAGTGGCTAGAAGACCTGGATCTGACTGGTAAGACAGTCATCGACTTTGGCTGTGGCTCTGGCATTCTTGCGATCGCTGCGATCAAACTAGGCGCAGAGAAAGTCATCGGGATCGACATTGATCCTCAAGCTCTACAAGCCTCTCGCGACAACGCAGAGCGTAACGGCGTTGCCGATCAACTTGAAGTTTACCTACCTCAAAATCAACCTGAAGGCCTGATCGCTGACGTGGTCGTTGCCAATATTCTTGCAGGTCCTCTGCGCGAACTTGCTCCTATCATTAAAGGTCTGGTGAAGCCAAATGGTGACCTTGCTATGTCGGGCGTTTTAGATACCCAAGCAGAAGATGTCGCTAACTACTACCGTGATGAGCTTCACATAGATCCTATCGTTGAGCAAAAAGAGTGGTGTCGCATCTCTGGTCGTAAGCAAGGCTAGACAAGGATTTGACAGCTAATTGTTTGAAATTCATACAATTTACAAAAACAATTTGTAAATGCTCAAATATTAGTCTTTTCACGCAGTGAAAAAATGCGTAAAATGCG
>JAAEZQ010000020.1 GCA_018222805.1 Vibrionaceae bacterium | reverse complement strand
GAGTTTAAAAGCGAGGGAATAATCGCGCTGAGTTCTTTTATTTGTTGATTTCATAACACTCTCCAATTTTGGGGTTGGAAAGTGTCAACCTTATTTAGGACGGAACAATTCCCAAAAATAAAGCTTCTTTAAAAGAAGGAGTTTCCCTGCCTTAGTACTTCCTAGTTCACAAAAGTGTAACCTCAACGAAATATCATATGCGCTGCTATATACCATTTTTGGAGTTTAATATGTTACGTTTTACTGTGGCGACTCTGCTAGCCATGGCCATTGCTCTTCCTTCCGCTACAGCGAAAGAAGTAAATATCTCTGGCTCAACCTCCGTTGCACGTGTTATGGATGTTCTTGCCGAGAAATATAATAAAACACACCCAGACAATTATATTGCTGTCCAAGGCATTGGCTCGAGTGCAGGTATCACCATGGTGAACAAGGGTGTCGTTAAAATTGGGATGAGCTCCCGATACCTGACAGAAAGCGAAAAAGGAGAAGATCTCAACGTTATCCCTATCGCTTACGATGGTTTGGCTATTGTCGTAAACCGTGCCAACTCTGTAGAAAACCTTTCTCAGCAGCAATTATTTAATATTTACAAAGGCAAAGTTAAAAACTGGAAAGAAGTAGGTGGTGACAATCAACCTATCGCTGTTGTGACTCGTGAAGCGTCATCAGGCTCACGTTACAGTTTTGAAAGCCTATTGGGTCTCACTAAAATCGTCAATGACCGTTTGGTCTCTGATATCAGCCCTAATAATCTGGTAGTAAACAGCAACAGTATGGTGAAAACGATCGTAAACCATAACACGCGTGCTATTGGCTTTATCTCAGTGGGCTCAGTTGACCGCTCTGTGAAACCTATCCAGTTTGAAGGCATTGAGCCTACCTCAGAAAACATCGCGAACCACAAATACGCGTTAGCGCGACCTTTCTTGGTCCTGTATAAAGTGGACGCATTGGACAAAGCAGGAAAAGACTTCGTGGCATTCTTGAAATCAGAAGAAGGCCAAAAAGCGGTGGCTGAATATGGTTACACGCCAGTGAAAAAGTTCGATCAATAAATAGAAAAAGAGAGCATGTCGATGCTCTCTTTTTTCATTCATTCCGTCGTTTAGAAATGCAGTTGGATGACAGAAACGACAACGGCTCCTGGACGGCGTACACCTTCAATTTCTACTTTGATTTCACGCTCAATCTCAAGACCTTTCTTAATTGGCGTTACTTTAGTTAGTGTACTCACAGCTCGAACGTTATTACCCGCTTTTACTGGGTAAGGGAAACGAACTTGATTTAGCCCTAAATTTACAACTAGCTTTGCGGTCGGGAACAATGACTTGTCAGGGTCAACCGAGTCGGTCAACTTTGGTAGCAACGCTAATGTTAAGAAGCCATGAGCAATCGTTGTCTTGAATGGAGACTCTGCAGATGCACGCTCAGGGTCAGTATGAATCCACTGCATATCTTCAGTTACCGCACCAAACTGATTAATGCGATCTTGAGATACGTGTACCCACTCACCAACGTGAATGACTTCCCCAATTTTTTCACCTAGCTCTTGATACAACGTTTGAGCTGCCGGTGCCATGACGATAGGCGCAGGCTGTGGAGCAACTTCTTCATTGATCGCAGGCTTCTGGTGATCGCGTACTTTTGAGAACAGGAAACTGTGCTGAGCTTTATCCAAAAAGTCACTCCAATAGTCGCGTAGCGTTGGAGACATCCAATTCATAAACTCGGATTGATGTGCAGAAATCGCATCAACTTTGTCTTTAAATAGATTTGTGACCTTCATAAACACCCTTAGAAATTTAAGCTCAACTGGCTATACCAGTTAATTTTGAATTAGTTCACAAATTGATGCAAATACTTTCGGGCGAACACATGTATACTCAAAGGTGATTATCTCTTAATTTTCAGTATGATATCAATAAAACACCATTTTATTGATAAACAGCGAGATAAAGTAAAAGCTCTATAAAATGCCCTATTTAATTAGATATTTCTTTATTACGACCTATCACAGCATAGACCTATGCTTACAAAACGACCAAACAGTTCTTTTTCGTTAGTTCAAGGCTTTACAAGCTTTCTCACTGTCACTATTATACGACCCACACGGAGAGATGGCTGAGTGGTTGAAAGCACCGGTCTTGAAAACCGGCATACGTTAATAGCGTATCTAGGGTTCAAATCCCTATCTCTCCGCCACTATTCTTTACGAAAAAGCCCTTGATTATCAAGGGCTTTTTCGTATCTACAGTACTGCAAATCACTTTCATGACAATGAGGTGAGACAATGTACTTACAAAAAGCGCCCAATGGCGTATATCAAACCAGAATTTGCATCCCTAAACCACTACGTGAGTTTGGTTATCCTTTCGATATAAAAGTTAGTTTAAACACGAAAGAACGCTCAGGAGCGATTGAAGTACTCGTTGCTCATTTATATCGGCCTCTGCCCAACCTCGTTCTAAAATACCTAAAGTGCCACCAGAGATTAGGGAGTATTTCGAAAATGGCATCATCACTGAACTCCCAAGTGAAATCGACTTAACAAATCTTGAAGAAACTGATCCTATTATTAAAGACGTTCCGACCAAAGTGGCCCCTTTCCCGAGTTTGCTTAAGCGATAAGGAATAAATCGTAATACAGTCTGAGGCTCTGATTTTCAATGGATCACTAAATTGCAGCTTTATCATAGATTTCGCACAGGCGAAGCTTGTCAGCCATATATCTAAGATATTGTTGTTAGTGGAAGTATCCCCTATTTCCGTGTAACGGTTCAATCCATGGATCAGCATTTGAAAAATGAGCATGCTGTGCGATCTGTTCCACTCATACCTGATAGAGATTGGTCCAAAACATAACGAACCCAGTTTGGGAAGTTACGAACAAAACTCAACATGCATGCTGGCAAACGCCCAACAGGCTATGGATTTCGGCACACTTTCACTGGTGAACTAAAAGAGCGAGATGTAGCTGGACATAGCGTAGCCGAGTAGCTCATAGAGTGAAAGATTGTTTACTCTATAATTTTCAATCTATTATCTGGCGATTAAGCCAAGCTAATCAGTTGGCATTTATATCGAAAAGGCTAGGGTGTATACTTAGGTTGATGTATTTAACATAGAAGTGTTGCGGTTATCCAATGTTAATTAAGAAAATGGACGCGCCCCATGATATGCAAATTGGCGCGAGATTCAAAACTAAGAAGCATGGTTATGTGTCGGTTATTGAATATTATAATACCTATACAGTTATTGTTGCGTTTGAAAATACGGGCAATATAAGGTCTATAACGGCTGCGAAACTTCGTAGTGGTCAGTTAACCGATCGCTCTGTGCCACCGCAGTCTATGTTAATTGGTCAGAAAATTAAATCAGATGTACATGGTTCACTAACAATCACCGATGTTGAATCTGATATTGTGGTTTTAAAAAATGATAATCAAGAAGTAAGATTATTGTTGTCGACAGTGCAAAATCTTCTGGACCAAAATGAAGATCCAGAGCCAGTAGATAAAATGGATGAAGAAAGTCAAGCTCTAGAGCTACCTACCTCATTAAGTGAACTGACGAAAAGAAATAAGAAAACCAGAGATGTAAATAGTTTGCTGAGGAAAATGCTACATGACTATGGTAAATAGGTTATGTTATTAATATCTTAAAGATATATATCCCATTCCAAACCACTACCTATAAGCCTTAACTCCCATTGCGATGATTAATACACCAATCGTCAGTATTCTTCCTTTTGCATATTAAAGATAAATTCGTTCATTAACGTGACACGAATCACAAGGTCAATTTAATCTTGAGATCTTGATCACTCCTAATCCTGATTAAATTCTATACTATCCATTCAACCAATAACGAGATAGAGATATTTCTATCCAAGTAACCTACAGAGTAAAGTATATGAAAAAGATAATGGTAGTGTGCGGTAATGGACTGGGAACTTCTTTGATGATGGAAATGGCAGTTAAAGAAGTCGCAAAACAAATAGGTCTAGAAGCAGAAGTTGACCATGAAGATTTATCTTCAGCAGCATCAAGTAATGCTGATATTTGGGTAGCTGCTACAGACGTAGCTAAACAATTAACTGAAGCAGGTAAAGAGAATGTTATTGGTCTGGCTAACATTTTTGATAAGTCTGCAATTAAATCTGAACTTGAAAAGTACCTGTAAGGGAAAGTAATCATGGAAAACTTTTTTCAGTTTATGCTCGGGCTATTAAAAGAGCCCGCTATAATGGTCGGTTTAATTGCTTTTGTTGGTCTGGTTGCCCAGAAGCAAGATATTTCAAATATCCTTAAGGGAACAATTAAGACCGTAATGGGTTTCCTTATTTTGGGCTTCGGTGCGGGAGCCCTGGTTGGTGCACTAAATAACTTCTCTGTAGTTTTTACTGAAGCGTTTGGTGTCAGCGGCGTTATTCCAAATAACGAAGCAATTGTCGCTTTGGCGCAGGAAGCCTTCGGTTACGAAATGGCGTTAATCATGTTCTTTGCTTTTATCGTTAATATCATTTTGGCAAGGTTTACACCATTAAAATATATTTTCCTGACTGGCCACCACACCATGTTCATGTCGATGCTGGTTGCAGTAATTTTATCCACATCGGGTATGTCAGGCGCACTATTAGTAGCGTTAGGTTCAGTCATCGTGGGTACACTTATGGTGGTGATGCCAGCGATTGGGCAAAAGTATACTGAAAAAGTGATGGGTACAGATCAGCTAGCTATCGGTCACTTCTCTACATTCTCATATCTTATTGCTGGCTTTATCGGCAGCAAGCTTGGTAACACAGAAAAATCAACAGAAGATCTGAATGTACCGAAGAGTCTGATGTTCCTGCGTGATACGCCTGTAGCGGTAGCCACAACTATGGCTATTTTCTTCATGCTATCGTCAATCTTTGCTGGCGGTGAGTTTGTAGAGTCAGTTTCAGGCGGTCAGAACTGGGTAGTGTTTACCTTCATGCAGTCTCTGGTGTTTGCAGGTGGTGTATACATCGTACTTCAGGGTGTGAAAATGCTTATCGCAGAGATTGTTCCGGCATTTAAAGGGATCTCTGACACTTTGGTACCAGGAGCGAAACCTGCTCTTGACTGTCCAATGGTATTCCCGGTAGCACCAAACGCAGTACTGATTGGTTTCCTATCCTCTTTTGCAGCAGGTTTAGTCGCAATGGGCATTCAGGGTGCACTAGACTGGACTATTATCGTAGCAGGTGTTGTTCCTCACTTCTTCGTAGGTGGCGCGGCAGGCGTATATGGTAACGCAACAGGTGGTCTACGTGGTGCAGTGCTTGGCGCGTTTACTCAGGGGCTGTGTATCTCTTTCCTTCCAATGCTACTTCTACCAGTTTTGGGTGGTTTGGGACTTGAAGCAACAACGTTTGCTGACTTTGATTTCGGTGTAGTTGGCCTACTGCTTGGTTGGTTAGTCTCACTTTAATAAGGTATTAGGGCTCATTTGATCGGCTTCATTTCGATAGCCACGTACACTTCCTTGTTGTAAAGGTGCGTGGCTTTTTTAATGCCGAAAGCTCTTTGTTACCCCTATCTATTAAAAGAATTATCCTCGGTGAAGTTACCATGATCTGAAGATACGGAGGCGCCGTTTTAGTGAAAGGTACTTCGCTGAGGATATCTATTTCAATCTGCTGTGCAGAATCTCATTAAGTGTAGACACTGTGAAGTAAGCCGGCTAGTTAGCCCATCTGCACGCTTAATACCTATTCCTGGGAAGTGAAAGGCTTTTTATTGAAAAAATATTGAGCGTATATGTTTAAGAGAATACTACTGCGACTGATTATTAGTTGTCATCTATCGTGTTCAATAATATAGCCATTTGTAAAATCGAGACTTTAAATATTGGGTTCACGTAACTATTTTAATTAACTATTCATTTCTTAGAAACCAGAATCAACATGGAATATATCCGTGTACTATACTACTAGTGAACGACAATGCATGGAGGACATATTATGAGTTACAAACATATATTAGTTGCACTAGATCCGTGTGAGGACTCAAAGTTAGTGTTAGATAAAGCAGTAATGATAGCCAAAGCGACAGGCGCTGAACTGTCATTTATGAGCGCTGATGAAGTTTACGGTCTGGATCACGTTGAAAAGCTGGAAGCTCAAAAAGTAGTTGCTGATTACCCAATTAAGAGCATTCTTGTTGGGGACAACAGTATTAGCGAGCGGATAGAGAAAGCAGTCAAAGAAGAGGGTGTTGACTTAGTAGTTTGTTGTCACCACCACGACTTTTGGCATGCACTGTTTTCAACTGCCGCTGATTTGATGAAGGCTGTGGATGTAGACTTGTTTGTTGTCTCAGTCCGTTAGCCATTTCATGGTCAAAGGTATAGGCGCCTCCCTTAATACCTTTGATGTAGCTTAATGCCCTACCTACATACCCTATTACCTCATTCCTGTTTCAAACGTTCAATATTTGTATAACTTCGATATAGTACAACGACTTCCACTGCATATGAGTGATTATTATCAAGCATTCATTTATATTCAAAAGTCGGATGTGTATACTGAAGGGATTGTATTATTTTTTATATTTATTATGGGTAAGAGATGTTAGTTAAAAAAATGGATGCCCCTCAGGATATGAAAGTGGGCGTTAGATTCGATACTAAGCGGCACGGATATGTTGAGGTTATTGAATACTATAATACGCATACAGTGATCGTTGCATTTGAAAATACAGGAAATATACGCTCCACCACGGCTAGCAAATTACGTAGTGGGCAATTATCGGATCGTTCTGTACCACCACAATCTTTGCTTATAGGTCAAGAGTTTGAATCAGAAAATCATGGTATTTTGAAAATACTAAAAGTGGAGTCTGATAATATCGTTGTATTAGAAAATGATTCTGGTGATGAAGTGAGGTTACTATTATCAGTTGTACAACATCACCTAGAGAAATCAGAAGATACAGTTCAAGAGCATAAAGATTTGGAGCTGCCAACCTCGTTAAGTGCGTTAACTAAAAGAAATAAGAAAACGAAAGATGTAAATAGTTTGCTTAGAAAAATGTTGACTGACTATGGAACAGAGGGTGGCAGAATATAAGCCACCTTTTTATATTCCTCTCCTAATTACAGCCTATTTCATCCGATAGGTTTCTACTTGCATAATATTATTAAAACCCCAAATATCTTATTCACTCTTAATAGTCTAACTTTTGCTATTTGTATGATCTGTATCACAAGGTCAATCTGACCTTGTGATCCACATCTCTTAACTTGACGATTTTTTTGTTTATTCTTTATTCATCCAATAACCAGGTAGAATATTTTAAACTATAGAGAATGTGTATATGAAAAAGATAATGGTAGTGTGCGGAAATGGACTGGGAACTTCTTTGATGATGGAAATGGCAGTTAAAGAAGTCGCAAAACAAATAGGTCTAGAAGCAGAAGTTGACCATGAAGATTTATCTTCAGCAGCATCAAGTAATGCTGATATTTGGGTAGCTGCTACAGACGTAGCTAAACAATTAACTGAAGCAGGTAAAGAGAATGTTATTGGTCTGGCTAACATTTTTGATAAGTCTGCAATTAAATCTGAACTTGAAAAGTACCTGTAAGGGAAAGTAATCATGGAAAACTTTTTTCAGTTTATGCTCGGGCTATTAAAAGAGCCCGCTATAATGGTCGGTTTAATTGCTTTTGTTGGTCTGGTTGCCCAGAAGCAAGATATTTCAAATATCCTTAAGGGAACAATTAAGACCGTAATGGGTTTCCTTATTTTGGGCTTCGGTGCGGGAGCCCTGGTTGGTGCACTAAATAACTTCTCTGTAGTTTTTACTGAAGCGTTTGGTGTCAGCGGCGTTATTCCAAATAACGAAGCAATTGTCGCTTTGGCGCAGGAAGCCTTCGGTTACGAAATGGCGTTAATCATGTTCTTTGCTTTTATCGTTAATATCATTTTGGCAAGGTTTACACCATTAAAATATATTTTCCTGACTGGCCACCACACCATGTTCATGTCGATGCTGGTTGCAGTAATTTTATCCACATCGGGTATGTCAGGCGCACTATTAGTAGCGTTAGGTTCAGTCATCGTGGGTACACTTATGGTGGTGATGCCAGCGATTGGGCAAAAGTATACTGAAAAAGTGATGGGTACAGATCAGCTAGCTATCGGTCACTTCTCTACATTCTCATATCTTATTGCTGGCTTTATCGGCAGCAAGCTTGGTAACACAGAAAAATCAACAGAAGATCTGAATGTACCGAAGAGTCTGATGTTCCTGCGTGATACGCCTGTAGCGGTAGCCACAACTATGGCTATTTTCTTCATGCTATCGTCAATCTTTGCTGGCGGTGAGTTTGTAGAGTCAGTTTCAGGCGGTCAGAACTGGGTAGTGTTTACCTTCATGCAGTCTCTGGTGTTTGCAGGTGGTGTATACATCGTACTTCAGGGTGTGAAAATGCTTATCGCAGAGATTGTTCCGGCATTTAAAGGGATCTCTGACACTTTGGTACCAGGAGCGAAACCTGCTCTTGACTGTCCAATGGTATTCCCGGTAGCACCAAACGCAGTACTGATTGGTTTCCTATCCTCTTTTGCAGCAGGTTTAGTCGCAATGGGCATTCAGGGTGCACTAGACTGGACTATTATCGTAGCAGGTGTTGTTCCTCACTTCTTCGTAGGTGGCGCGGCAGGCGTATATGGTAACGCAACAGGTGGTCTACGTGGTGCAGTGCTTGGCGCGTTTACTCAGGGGCTGTGTATCTCTTTCCTTCCAATGCTACTTCTACCAGTTTTGGGTGGCTTGGGACTTGAGGCAACAACGTTTGCTGACTTTGATTTCGGTGTAGTAGGTCTAATTCTAGGGTGGATTGTATCATGAGTATTCTTAAGTTAATTGGCGATGATGGCATTGTTATTAATACGGATAAAAACCTAAGTGTCGATGATGCTCTGGACATTACATGTTCGAAGCTACTTGAGCAGGGAAAGGTTGAGCCAAGTTATCTTGAAGCAATCAAATCTAAGCATAGAGAAATCGGTGCGTACTATGTGCTGGCTCCAAAGATTGCAATGCCGCATGCTCGTCCAGAAGATGGAGTGAATGAAGCATCGCTGCAAGTGACGGTATTTAAAAATGGTGTTGACCTAGAGTCAGAAGATAACGGTGACGTTTATTTTTCAATAACCTTGGCTGCAATGGACTCTGATAGTCATATCCAAACGATAATGGCGTTATCAGAACTGTTCCAAAACGATGATGATGTTGACGCAATTATCGCAGCAAAATCTGAAGCTGAAATCGTTGAGATTTTGAAGAAATACTAACGGTTCAACCCTATCAGTGAATTAGGAAGCCCTCATAAGTGCGAGGGCTTTTTTATAAATCAGAACGCTAATTTAAAAATCACAACGCACCACTTTTGTCCCTGAACTGAGTAATTAATTTATTAGCGGTTTCTCCCGTCGTTTCGCGTCCAGTAGACGAGAAGCAGGACTGATTATGGTGTGTAGACACGTGAACTATTAGGTTTAAAGTAATTAGGAATCAAAAAATGGACAACAAATTAAACCAACTTCGTAAGCTGACAGCTGTTGTAGCTGATACAGGTGAAATTGAAGCCATTCGTAAATATAAGCCAGAAGATGCGACCACCAACCCTTCCCTTATTCTGAAAGCTGCGCAAATCGAAGAGTACGCTCCACTTATTGATAGCGCGGTGCTATTTGCTCAGTCACAGAGTGGAGATAAGGCACAGCAGCTAGAAGATGCCTGCGACATGCTGGCAGTGAACATTGGTAAAGAAATCCTAAAAATCATCCCTGGCCGTATTTCGACAGAAGTTGATGCCCGTCTTTCTTACGATACTCAAGCGAGTGTTGCAAAGGCACATAAACTTGTTGCCATGTATAACGATGCGGGCATCAGCAATGACCGTATCCTTATCAAACTGGCTTCTACCTGGCAGGGAATCTGCGCGGCTAAAATCCTGGAAAAAGAAGGCATTAACTGTAACCTGACTCTTCTTTTTTCCTTTGCTCAGGCGCGTGCTTGTGCAGAAGCCGGTGTATATCTAATTTCTCCGTTTGTCGGCCGTATTATGGACTGGCACAAGGCAAAAGAAGGGCGTGATTTTGAAGCGTCTGAAGATCCGGGCGTACTGTCGGTAACCAAAATCTATAACTACTACAAAGAGCATGATTACAACACTATCGTCATGGGTGCGAGTTTCCGTAATATCGGCGAGATCCTTGAGTTGGCGGGTTGTGATCGTCTGACAATCGCTCCACCGTTGCTGGCTGAGTTAGAGGCGATTGAAGGTGATGTTCCAGTTAAGCTAAAACCCGCTACTGAAATCAAACAGCGTCCAGCGCCACTGACAGAAGCGCAGTTCAACTGGTTACATCATCAAGATGCTATGGCGGTTGATAAGCTTGCGGAAGGTATCCGTAACTTTGCTATCGATCAGGGCAAATTAGAAGCGATGATCTCAGAAAAACTTTAATTAGACTGGTTAGAAATTAGCTCTTTGGTGTCTCAGGTGCTCGTTTACCTGTCTAAACTCTGCGCCTTTTCAATGAATAGCTGCTTTCTACCTGCACCTAATAACGCTTTGCTGTTTAAAGAATTTTAAAAACTAGTTCGGAATATGATTATGGAACGTAAACATCTCGCTAATGCAATCCGTGCGCTAAGCATGGACGGTGTTCAACAAGCTAACTCTGGCCACCCAGGTGCACCTATGGGTATGGCTGATATCGCTGAAGTTCTTTGGCGATCTCACCTAAACCACAACCCAACTAACCCAGAGTGGGCTGACCGCGACCGTTTTATCTTGTCTAACGGCCACGGTTCAATGTTAATCTACTCTCTGCTTCATCTGACCGGTTACGATCTGTCTATCGACGACCTGAAAAACTTCCGTCAGCTTCATTCTAAAACTCCGGGTCACCCTGAGTACGGTTATGCACCAGGTATCGAGACGACAACCGGTCCACTAGGCCAAGGTATCACTAACGCGGTAGGTATGGCGTTGGCAGAAAAAGCACTGGCTGCTCAGTTCAACAAAGAAGGCCACGACATCGTTGACCACTTCACTTACGTGTTCATGGGTGACGGCTGTTTGATGGAAGGTATCTCGCACGAGGCATGTTCTCTGGCAGGTACGCTAGGTCTAGGCAAGCTAATCGCGTTCTGGGATGACAATGGCATCTCTATCGACGGTCACGTTGAAGGTTGGTTCTCTGACGATACACCTAAGCGTTTTGAAGCGTACGGCTGGCATGTAATCCCAGCGGTAGACGGTCACGACTCTGAAGCAATCAACGCAGCAATTGAAGCGGCTAAAGCAGACCCGCGTCCTACACTGATCTGTACTAAGACGATTATCGGTTTCGGTTCTCCTAACAAGTCTGGCTCTCACGACTGTCACGGCGCGCCACTAGGTGCAGAAGAAATCGCAGCAACACGTAAAGAACTAGGTTGGGAGCACGGTCCTTTTGAGATTCCGCAGGAAGTTTACGCCGAATGGGATGCCAAAGAAGTTGGTGTAGCGAAAGAAGCCGCGTGGAACGCTAAGTTTGAAGCGTACGCAGCCGCCTACCCAGATCTGGCGGCTGAGTTTAAGCGCCGCGTTATCGGTGAACTGCCAGCTGAGTGGGAAGAAAAAGCCTCTGCGATTATCGCTGACCTGCAGGCAAATCCGGCCGATATCGCATCACGTAAAGCGTCGCAGAATACACTGGAAGCTTTCGGTAAGTTGTTGCCAGAATTTATGGGCGGCTCTGCAGACCTGGCTCCATCTAACTTGACTATGTGGTCTGGTTCTAAATCTCTGACTCGCGAAGACTTCTCTGGTAACTATATTCACTACGGTGTACGTGAGTTCGGTATGACAGCCATAATGAACGGGATTGCTCTACACGGTGGTTTCGTTCCTTACGGTGCAACGTTCCTAATGTTCATGGAATACGCACGTAATGCAATGCGTATGGCGGCCCTGATGAAAGTGCAGAACATTCAGGTGTACACGCACGACTCTATCGGTCTGGGTGAAGATGGCCCAACTCACCAACCAGTTGAGCAAATGGCATCACTACGTCTCACGCCAAACATGAGTACTTGGCGTCCGTGTGACCAGGTTGAGTCTGCAGTCGCTTGGAAATATGCGATTGAGCGTAAAGACGGCCCAACGTCTTTGATCTTTTCACGTCAGAACCTGGCGCAGCAGGAACGTGATGCAGAACAATTAGCTAACATTGCGAAGGGCGGCTACATACTGAAAGACTGTGCAGGTAAGCCAGAGCTTATCCTGATTGCAACCGGGTCTGAAGTTGAGTTGGCAGTAGAAGCTGCCGCGAAACTGACTGAAGAAGGCAAAGCGGTACGTGTTGTTTCTATACCAGCAACTGATGTGTTCGACGCACAAGATATCGAGTATCGTGAAACAGTACTGCCATCTGATGTTACTGCACGTGTAGCAGTAGAAGCAGGTATTGCCGATTACTGGTACAAGTACGTTGGTCTGAATGGCCGCATTATAGGTATGACGACCTTCGGTGAATCAGCACCAGCTGGTGAGCTGTTCAAGATGTTCGGCTTTACAGTCGAGAAGGTGCTTGAGGCAGCGAAAGAGCTGATTTAAATAATAATCGTTTTGCTCCTTTACGGGTTTTCCGGTCGCCACGTACTTTTTATTGTCCTAGTGCGTGGCTTTTTTTACGGAATTATTAGAAAAACAACCGTTCGGGATGATGTACTTAAATGGAAAAAATTTACCAGGCCCGTACAAATTGACCTCCGCCGACAGCGGTGGTCTTTGACGTTTTGGGATACGAATAATTATCTGAAGGCTGGGTTCTGGTTGGTTTACTCTAACTAGTCATAGTCTCGCCCAAAAGTTATATCATCAGCTCTCTTTCACACACCTTCACAATCTCTGTCAAAGACATTAGCCGTCAGACTATATTTATGCCTAAATATATACCCAAATGACTTCTAGATTCAGAGCGTTGTCACTGGCTCAAGTTCCAAGAAAATACCGCAGTGGAATAGCGAGCTCTTTCCAAGTTAGTTGACGCAGAAATTGGGCCAGTGACACGCTCCCGAGAAGCGAGCTGAACCTAGCATCATGAGGTTATCTGGGTAGAGTAATAATTTGTTTAAATTAAGAGTAAGAGAGAAGGAAATGCAGGTGACATCCCCGCAATCTAATCAGCGCAATACTTGCCCTGAACCAATCAGAATCGGCTTTATTCTCCAACCACATTTTTCTCTCATGGCGTTTACCGCTGCAATGGATGCGCTCATTACTGCAAACCTTGTACATGAAACCAGTTTATTTCAAATCCAGACCTTTGGTATCGATTCGCGTAAAGTATTGAGTGATATTGGTATCGATATAGCAACAGATGCAACGGTTGAATCGTTAAATCTACATAACAGAGGCTCTCTGGATTGGCTGTTTGTTTGCGGAGGTTACCGTTGCAGCACTCAAGCTTCACTCGCCCTAACTGAGTGTTTAACTTCCGCTCACAATCAAAAAGTGGGCCTGGGAAGCATCTGGAATGGAACCATCGCCTTGGCACATGCGGACACGCTCGAAAAAACCACGCCTTCGGCGGTGCATCCCAACAGTCATCAGTTTATTCATGCTACCTTCCCTACTCTAGAATTATCCTCCCATACGTATGAAGTTTCGACCAATCACGCCAGTTGCGCAGGCCCGAATAGTGCAATGGAGATGATGCTGAGTATCATTGAGGCGAAATTTGATAAAAAGTTAGTGCGAGCGGTACGCGAGATCTTAAGTTGTGATCAAGCATCTGAGGGGCGGCAGGCAATATTACATAGCCAACCGAGTAAACCGTACGTGGATACCCTTGCCCGCCCTGAAGCATTACAAGACGCCATTACCCTAATGGAGTCAAACATTGAAGAGCCTTTGACGCCCGAAGAACTTGCGCGATTTTTATCTATGTCGCGAAGACAGTTAGAACGGCTATTTCAAACTCATCTAGATATCTCACCATCGAGGTATTATCTGAAGCTACGTCTGCTAGCGGCTCATAAAGAACTGGAAAAAAATAAAGAGCCTATCATTCAGATTGGCTTAAGCTGTGGCTTTGTCAGCAGCAGCCACTTCAGCAACTGTTTTAAAGACTTTTTTGGTTACACACCAACTCAACTCATCAAACGCGCTAACAAACCAAGCCGGATTTTAAAATAGCCCCATAAAAAAAGAAGACACAGAAAGTTCTGTGTCTTCTCTGGCTTAGTAAGTGAATGTCAACATCAAGGACGAGAGATAAAAAATATCAACACTCAATCACATTAACAGCTAAGCCACCTGTCGATGTTTCTTTATATTTATCCTGCATATCCAAGCCTGTATCACGCATCGTTTTAATGACTTTATCCAGAGACACAAAATGCTCTCCATCAC
Organism: Vibrionaceae bacterium; assembly: GCA_018222805.1. GTDB lineage: Bacteria > Pseudomonadota > Gammaproteobacteria > Enterobacterales > Vibrionaceae > Vibrio. The sequence continues at coordinate 42,255 of JAAEZQ010000020.1, read as the reverse complement.
CACGTAGCGCCATCTGTGCAGCGTTGATCGCTTTCATTGCAGCAATGGCATTACGTTCAATACAAGGTACTTGGACGAGTCCTCCAACCGGATCACAAGTCAATCCCAAGTTATGTTCTAAGCCTATTTCTGCTGCATTTTCAATTTGTAACGGCGTTCCTCCAAGAACGGCACAAACGCCAGCAGCTGCCATGGCACAAGCAGAGCCAACTTCACCTTGGCAACCAACTTCTGCGCCAGAGATAGAAGCATTTTTCTTACATAAAATGCCTATTGCTGCGGCAGTTAAAAGGAAATCAACCACCTGTTCGTCAGAGCAATTCGGCGTGAACTCTTTGAAGTACATTAAGACAGCAGGGATGATACCCGCCGCACCATTCGTCGGTGCAGTCACCATTCGACCACCAGCCGCATTTTCTTCATTGACTGCTAACGCGTATAAATTGACCCAATCCATCCCGCTTAGTGTGGAACTGATGACATTCGGGTTGGCGCAATAAACAAGCGAGTCGAAAAGTTTCTTTGCACGTCTTTTAACATTCAGCCCGCCGGGTAACACTCCTTCAGCACTGAGACCATTAGAAATACAAGATTTCATGGCGTACCAGATACTGAGTAAGCCATCTCGGATCTCCTGTTCAGAGCGCCAAACTTTTTCATTTTCCAGCATTAGCTCGCTGATAGTAAGTTTATTTTCTTTGCATAGCTGGAGGAGCTCTTCGCCGCTATTAAAGTCATAAGGGAGAGCGACAGTATCTGTTTCAGAAGCCTCAGGCTGAGCTTCCTTCTTGTCTAAAATAAAGCCGCCGCCCACAGAAAAGTACACGTTTCGATACAACGTATTACCTGATTCATCGATGGCAATGATTTCCATTGCGTTAGGGTGATAAGGATGCACTTCACGTAAGAATTTCATGTCGTTTAGCCAGTCAAAAGGGACTAGCTTTTTCCGTTTTAGCCACAAGTTACCACCTTGCTTTAGTTCCTGCGTGATGACAGGGATCGTTGCCGTATCTACGCTCTCCGGCAGTTCTCCCATCAGACCAACGACGATGGCGGAATCCGTGCCATGGCCAACGCCAGTCGCACTCAAGGAGCCCATTAACTTAACCACGATTCTCTGAGTCGCTTCCAAGAAATTTAACTCATCTAACTCATTCGCAAACCGATTGGCGGCGATCATAGGACCAACGGTATGGGAACTTGATGGCCCAACGCCAATTTTAAACAAATCAAACACACTGATAGACATCGCTAGCTACTCCTATCAGTGGCTGAGAATAATAGTACGAGTACCGGATAAAAATACCCGTTTCTCAACATGATGTTTTACGGCGTTAAACAATGTAATTCGTTCAACATCCTGACCTTTAGCAATCAAATCTTCTGGGTAGTGAGCGTGCCCTACTTCCTGAAGTCCTTGAGAGATAATCGGACCTTCGTCCAAATCATTGTTAACGTAGTGAGCCGTTGCGCCGACCATCTTCACGCCTTTTTCCCAAGCCTGATGGTACGGGCGAGCACCTTTAAAACCAGGTAACAACGAGTGATGGATATTGATTGCACGTCCACTTAAGCGTTCACATAGCCAAGGGGATAGTATCTGCATGTAGCGAGCCAGTACGACCAATTCAATATCGTACTCATCTAACAAGCGAATAATTTCAGCTTCCTGCTCTGGTTTCGTTTCAGGAGTAATAGGCAAATGGTAGTAAGGAATACCATGCCACTTAGCCAAGTTTTCTAAATCTGGATGGTTGGAGATGATAACCGGCACTTCAACGTTCAACTGACCAGTACGATAGCGATAAAGCAAATCGTTCAAACAGTGATCATATTTTGAGACCAGGATTGCCATGCGCATACGGTGACCAGAAGCGGTCAGATTCCACTCCATAGAGAAATCTTTCGCTCTTACACCAAACTCTGAGTCAAACCGCTGCGGATCAAAATCTGGTTCTGCAGGAATAAACTCAATACGAATAAAAAACTGCCCCGTTGCTCTGTCATCAAATGACTGAATTTCGTTGATATAGTGACCAACACTCGCCAGATAACGTGTAACGACGTCAACAGTACCGCTTACACTTGGACAATGTGCGGTAAGAATCCAAGTTTGAGTTGAATTTTCCATAGTTCCCTCTACTTATGGTATAGCCGGTACATCCCGTACCGGCTCGATAACAACTTAGCTAGCTTTTATTTAGCGATGGCCAGACCAAACTCCAAGCTTGCATCTTGAATCCACAACCATAGGTAGTCAGCAAAACTACGGCGAACGACCAACTCGAACTTATCTTCATCAAGGCGACGAATGATTGCGCCACTTTTCGCAAATACCGTTGATACAACCTTACCAACAGGAAATTCCTTCAGGTGAACATCAATCGGCATCGACTTTTTCAGAACATCAACGGCATGAGTACCAGATAACTCTAGAATCGTTGACCCGCCGCTACCGTTCACAAGAGAGTAGTGACCTTTCATTTGCTCACGAAACGCAGACTCAACATCAAATGCAGCCAATCCAGGGACGGTGATCAACCATTCATCCGGTGCCAGCCAACGAGCAGCAAACTCTCCTTTAGACATTGATGTCAAAGGCTCTAACGGTAATGAGAAGCCAAGAATCGAAGATGCCTTTTTGATCATTTCTTCGTTTTCAGGGTTGCATCGTAACGTCAGATGCCCCATCAGCTTCACTTCTTTCAGAACAACACCTTGTCGATCTGGCGGCATACTTGCTAATTTGTCGAACTCTGCGTGATGCAAAGGAGATTCACCGAAAATTTCCCCACCAGGAACCTGGTTCATTTGGTCAACCAATGGTTGTATATTTTCTTGTTCAATCAGTGTTGTATCAGACATTTTGGCGCTCTCCCTTTGGATCCAAAAATACAGTGCTACAGATTTCAGCTTCAATCACACTACCATCAGCTTGTGGGTAGTAGACCTTTTCTCCCATGCGGTCCAGACCACCTTTTACAAAGCCCATCGCGATACTGCGATTGAGGTTTGCACTCCAGTAGCTAGAAGTAATATGCCCAACCATTGGAACTGGAATCGGCGCATTTGGATCGATCACACCTTGTGAACCTTCAGGAATAACCACATTCGGGTCGATTGTTTTCAAGCCAACCAATTGCTTACGGTTCTCTCTCACACAATCTTCTCGTGCCATACCTCGCTTACCGATAAAGCTGAATGGTTTGCTGTTTGCCACACACCATCCCATGCCTAAGTCGTAAGGGTGAACACTTCCGTCTGTATCCTGACCTGCGATGATGAAACCTTTCTCTGCACGTAAAATATGCATCGTTTCAGTGCCGTAAGGCGTGATGTCATATTTCGCACCGTGTTCCATCAACTTCTTCCAAACGTGTAGGCCATAGTTCGCCTGTACGTTGATTTCGAATGACAGTTCGCCAGTGAAAGAGATACGGAAGATTCGCGCGGGTACACCAGCAACCGTCGCTTGTTTCCAGTCCATGAACGCAAAGTTTTCTTTGCTTAGGTCACAGTCAGTTAACTCTTGCAGCAGTTTGCGGCTGTTTGGACCTGAAATCGTCGCCGTCGCCCAGTGGTCAGTAACCGAAGTAAAGTACACTTCAAGTTCCGGCCATTCTGTTTGATGGTATAGCTCTAACCACTCGAGTACGTGTGCTGCACCACCGGTAGTCGTCGTCATCAAGAAGTGGTTTTCACCAAGACATGACGTAACACCATCGTCAAACACCATACCGTCTTCGCCACACATTAAGCCGTAGCGACACTTACCAATTGGCAGTTTTGCCCATGCATTACTGTAAATACGGCCTAAGAATTCACGCGCATCTTTACCTTGAATGTCGATCTTACCAAGTGTTGATGCGTCCAGAATACCGACTGAGTTACGTACTGCCAGACACTCACGGTCGAGAGCTTGTTGCATCGTCTCTGCTGGTTTTGGGAAATACCATGGACGCTTCCATTGACCAACGTTTTCAAACTCTGCGCCATTGTCTAAGTGCCACTGGTGCATTGCCGTGTAACGCTTAGGATCAAACAGCTCTTTACAGTTACGTCCCGCAATCGCACCAAAGGTAACTGGCGTATAGTTCGGACGGAAAATCGTCGTACCCGTTTCCGGAATTGACTTGTTCAGCGCGTTAGCGGCGATAGCCATACCATTAATGTTACCTAGCTTACCTTGGTCGGTACCAAAGCCCATTGCTGTGTAACGTTTAACATGCTCGATAGACTCAAAACCTTCGCGACAGGCCAGTTCAATACCAGCCGCTGTTACGTCATTTTGGAAGTCAACAAACTGTTTAGGCGCTTTCGATGTCTTTTTAGGATGCGGAATATGGAACAATGCCATTGGCTTAGCAACCGGTAGCTCATTCGTTTTTGGTAGTGCAACATCCACTGCACTCAGGCCTAACTCTTGGATTGCTTTATTACCAGCGTCAATACCTTCTTGCATTGCACCTTTAGTAGTAAAGTTACCGTTGATCGCACCTGCAATCAGTTGCTTCTGCTTAGTTTCACCAGGAACAAAACCGATAACCTCTTCGTTCCACACTGGACGGCTGCCTGTATGACAAGAAAGGTGTACTGCCGGGCTGTAGCCACCAGATGTCGCAATCGTATCAACTTGTATCGTCTCGCTTGAGCCTTCAACTTTCTTACCGCTCGCGTCGAGTTTGTTAATACGTACCCCAGTCACACGCTTGCTTCCCAGAGCTTCAACAACCGCAGAGCCTTTGATGACACGAATACCCGCTTTAACCACGTTCTGGATTATTGCACTATCCGCATTCGCTCGGGTATCAACAACTGCACTGACCTTACGACCAGCGCCATGCCAATCCAATGCCGTCTGGTAACCACTGTCATTCGTCGTCATAACGACAAGGCTTTGACCCGGTACGACTGAGTAACGGTTGATGTATGTCGATACAGCGCTACAAAGCATGCTGCCTGGTAAGTCGTTGTTACCAAATACAAGTGGGCGCTCGTGCGAACCTGATGCCAACACTACCCATTTCGCACGAACTCGATGCAAACGCTGGCGAGCGGTATGCTTAGGCGCTAAATCTGTCAGGTGATCAGTACAACGCTCGTGAATAGTTAGAAAGTTATGGTCATGGTAGCCATTCACGGTTGAGCGCGGTAGTAACTTCACTTCTGGGCAAGCTTCCAGCTCCGCTAGAACCTCTTGTACCCACTCAGTCGCTGGTCGGCCATCTACTTGCTCTTTAGTGTTAAGCAGGTTGCCGCCCATCTCACTTTGTTCATCAGCCAGAATAACGCGAGCACCGCTGCGTGCTGCTGTTAATGCCGCCATTAATCCTGCAGGGCCTGCACCAACGACTAAAACGTCGCAGTGTTGGTTGATGTTTTCGTAACGGTCAGGATCGTTCTCTAATGGTGAACGACCTAGTCCCGCAGCGCTACGAATGTATTTTTCGTAGGTTTCCCACATTGATTTTGGGTACATGAATGTTTTGTAGTAAAAGCCTGGAGGCATCATGCCACCGCCGACTTTACCTAAAACGCCCATTACATCTTTATCAACATTCGGCCAGCCATTGGTTGACTGACAAACAAGACCATCGTAAAGCTCTTGCTGTGTTGCACGGATGTTTGGAACCTGTGTGGCTTCTGTCGCACCAAGTTGGAAGATTGCATTTGGCTCTTCTGCACCTGCCGCGATGATGCCGCGAGGACGACTGTATTTAAAACTACGACCTACAACATCAACACCATTTGCTAATAGCGCTGAAGCCAATGTGTCACCAGCATAACCTGGGTATGACTTACCATTGAATTCAAAAGTCACTGACTTGGACTGGTCAACTCGACTTTGTGATGAAATACGATTTACTTGTGTCATCCTTAACACTCCTTACTCTGCAGCCAGTGAAGGTTGCTCACCAATCTTGTAGACTTCTTTAATTTCATAAGTCTGCGTGTCGCGTGTCATGTTGAAAAACTTGCGACAACCCGCTGCATGCACCCACATTTCGTGGTGAAGTCCTCTTGGGTTCTTACGGAAGAATAGGTATTGACCCCACTCTTCATCTGTACAGCTGTCCGCATCGACTGGACGTGTAATGTGAGCCTGACCTTTTGGGTGGAACTCTTCTTCTTCGCGATACTCACAGCAGTGAGGGCAATAAATCAGAAACATAATTCTTCTCCTGTTAGTGCGCTACGCCCGCAGCACCGTGTTCGTCGATCAATGCACCATTGTTGAAGCGGAACATTGAGAAAGGTTTAGCCAGTTCATGCATTTCGCCTTTCGCCAAGCTGGCTGCAAATACATTGCCTGACCCAGGGGTAGCTTTAAATCCACCCGTACCCCAACCACAGTTAAAGAATAAGTTCTCAACTGGTGTTTTCGTGATGATTGGACAAGCATCCGCTGTGGTATCAACAATACCGCCCCACTGACGATTCATGCGTACTCGGGAGAAGATTGGGAACATTTCTACAATGGCTTGTACAGTGTGCTCGATGGTCGAGTAAGAACCGCGCTGACCGTAGCCGTTGTAGCCATCGATACCTGCGCCGATAACTAAGTCACCCTTATCCGATTGGCTGACGTAACCATGCACATGGTTCGACATCACTACTGTATCTAAAATTGGTTTGATCGGTTCTGATACCAACGCTTGCAATGGGTGAGATTCTAAAGGCATTTCGAAGCCAGCCATTTTCGCTAACACACCCGAGTTACCAGCTACCACACAACCGACTTTGTCAGCCATGATGTTGCCGTAACGGTTCGTTTTCACACCAACAATCGCGCCATCTTCAATGATCATGTCGACCACTTCAGTTTGCTGAATCAGGTCAACGCCCATGCTGTCTGCACCGCGAGCAAAGCCCCATGCAACCGCATCGTGACGAGCGACACCTGCGTTAGCCTGCCATGACGCACCCAGGATTGGGTAACGTGTATTCGCAGAACAATCCAGATGGGGCACAAGCTCTTTAACCTGTTGAGTATCCAGTACTTCACCCTGGATACCGTTGAGGCGGTTTGCCGCAACACGGCGTTCAATATCACGCATATCTTGCAGCGTGTGTCCCAGGTTAAGACAGCCGCGACGAGAGAACATGACGTTATAGTTCAGGTCTTGTGACAAGCCGTCCCACAATTTCAGTGAGTGTTCATATAGAAATGCAGCTTCATCCCACAAATAGTTGGAACGAACGATGGTTGTATTACGAGCTGTGTTACCGCCACCTAAATAACCTTTTTCAATGACTGCAACGTTAGTAATACCATGTTGTTTTGCCAGATAATAAGCGGTCGCTAAACCATGGCCACCACCGCCAATAATAATGACGTCGTACTTTTTCTTTGGCGTAGGATTGCGCCAGACACTTTGCCAATTTTCGTGATGGGAAAGCGAGTGTTTAAGTAGACCAAAACCAGAATAATGCTGCATTTGTCTGTTCCTTCATTTCAGCTAAAGTCAAATACCGTTTTGATATCTATTGGTATGCAGGGAAATCACGACATAGTGACTGAACTTTGCTTCCTACCACTTCAATCTTGCTTTCCAGCGCTTGCGGGTCATCAAGCACATCAAGAATGTCTGCGATCCAACCTGCCAGCATTTCACATTCCGGTTCTGCAAAACCACGGGTAGTGATTACTGGCGTACCAATACGCAGACCAGAAGTAACGAACGGGGACTGTGGATCGTCCGGTACAGCATTTTTGTTTACGGTAATACCCGCCATACCAAGCGCTGCGTCTGCCGCTTTGCCTGTCAATTTCTGACGGATTAGGCTCAATAGAAATAGGTGGTTATCTGTTCCACCAGAAACAACGTCGTAACCGCGTTCGATAAATACTTTGGCCATAACTTTCGCGTTAGCGACTACTTGTTTTTGGTATTCAGCAAACTCTGGCTCTAACGCCTCCTTAAACGCCACTGCTTTTGCAGCAATCACATGCATTAACGGGCCACCTTGACCACCAGGGAACACCGCAGAGTTGATCTTTTTCTCTAGTTCTGCATCGCGAGAGACAATCAAACCACCACGTGGACCACGCAGAGTTTTGTGCGTTGTCGTCGCTACAACATCTGCGAAAGGAACAGGGTTTGGGTAGACACCTGCCGCTACAAGTCCCGCCACGTGCGCCATATCAACGAAAAGGTAAGCGCCAACTTTATCCGCGATATCACGGAAACGTTGCCAGTCAACAATGCGTGAGTATGCTGAGAATCCAGCAACGATCATTTTAGGCTTGTGCTCTAGGGCAAGTTGCTCTACCTGTTCGTAGTCGATTTCGCCCGTTTCGGCATTTAGACCATATTGAACAGCGTTGTATATTTTGCCGGAAAAGTTAACGTGTGAACCGTGAGTCAAGTGGCCACCGTGCGCAAGGCTCATGCCCAATACTGTGTCACCTGGTTCACAAAGAGCCATGTACACGGCAGCGTTTGCTTGTGATCCTGAATGTGGTTGTACGTTCGCGTATTCAGCACCAAACAGCTGTTTTGCACGTTCGATTGCTAATGCTTCGACTTCATCAACATACTTACAGCCACCGTAGTATCTTTTTGCCGGGTAACCCTCAGCGTATTTATTGGTTAGTTTACTACCTTGGGCTTGCATCACTCGTGGGCTGGTGTAGTTTTCAGAAGCAATCAGCTCAATGTGGTCTTCTTGTCTCTGTTCTTCTTTTACAATCGCCGACCATAGTTCACTGTCGTACGCTTCGATGTTTTGAGTAGTGTTAAACATATCTTCTCCTTGATACTGGTATCTCGCTTCCCTGTTTAGGCATCAGGTTTGCCGCACGACATTGAATTCAAAATCGTTACAATGAAAACCCAATCGACAACTCAATAGTAATTAATTCGTAATATTACGCTTGCGTAAATACGACAAAATCTGCGAATTTGCGACATCATTTGATTTAATTTTAAATAAAAAAAGCAGAGCTTTCTCCCTGCCAAAATCCCGATACAAATCAATGACTCTTGTTATATACACCTTCTTATCCATATTCCTAAAAATCATTTTTAATACATTTTTTAACAACGATTTTTCGAGCTCAGGACTTCAGTTCTTAATTCAAATAAATGAGCATTATAAATTTTTAAATTAAATTTACTGACACTTATTCTTTGAATTAAGCACTGAATTTAAGGTAATGAATTTTTACTAAATGATTAACATTCGATAATAACGTTTCCGTTAGGAACACTACAGCACGAAAGAATATAGCCATCTGCGACATCTTCATCTGTAATACCGCCGTTGTGGCTCATTTCTACATCACCACTGACTTTCTTAACCTTACATGTACCACAAATACCCATACCACACGCTTTTGGAATGGTAAGTCCTGCTTTAGCCGCGGCAGCGTGGACTGTTTCACCCGGCGCAACCTGAACTTGCTTGTCGCTTTCAGTAAACATGACTTCGATTAGATCGCTTTCAGTCAATAGCTCCGCTTCTTCTGCTGCAATCTCAGCATCTTGAACCGCTTGCTCTTCTACGCCCGCAGGAGCCTCACCAAATGCTTCTTCATGGTAGTGCTCCATGTTGAAGCCTAGTTTGACAAGGATAGATTTTACCGCGCGCATGTATGGCGTCGGACCACAACAGAAAATCTCGCGTTCATGCAAATCTGGCGTGATCATCAATAGCTTTATGTCATCTAAATACCCACGGTATCCCGACCAGTTTTGCCCTGACTCCAAACGCTCACAAATTAGATGCAGGTGGAAGTTAGAAATGCGAGATGACATAAATTCAAGCTCACGATGGAAGATGATGTCTCGTGGCGTTCGAGCACTGTGCACGAAAGTAACATCGACGTCGCTATTGGTATCGTATATCCAGCGAGCCATAGACATTAGCGGCGTTACACCTACCCCACCAGATAGCAGAAGTACTTTCTCTGCTGGGAAGTCAATGCTGTTAAATGCCCCAACCGGTCCATGGACAGCTAGTTCTGAACCTTCTTCCAGATTGTCATGGATCCAGTTAGAAACAAACCCACCCGGAACACGCTTTACCGTGATCGAAAAACTATAAGGGACTGACGGCGAACTAGAAATGGTGTAAGAACGGAAAACTTGCTCACCTTCGATTTCAAGTTCAAGCGTGACAAACTGACCAGGCTTAAAGAAAAACATGGTCGGCTGTTCAGCCATAAAACAGAATGTTTTGGTGTCCCAAGTTTCTTGAATGGTTTTAACGCAACGAACTGCGTGACGACCGTTATCCCAAATTTGAGTTTCAACAGGTATAAAAGAGCCACTGGTGGCTAGGGAGTTCATTGGGGTATTCATATCCGGCTTCTCCGCAACGGTGTATTTGGTGGATTCCCTCCATGGGTTGTGCTTATTTTGGATATTATTGACTATTCGAGTTATCCATTAACGACATGGAGTTATCCAAAAAGGTCACGTAAGGGAAAATAGTTTATTACGTGTCTTAAATAGGCTCACTCAATGTCGCATTTAGACCACTTCTCAACATGCCAATAATGGCAGGATATCTGCGAGCCAAACATTTACCCACTAATAGTAAGGCTGTTGGCCAAAACGCATGGAAGCCCTAGTAGGGCGTATCGTCCACATTTTCTAGAAGAAGATAGACAATGACACAAAACGATATTCTCAACATCAGTTACTCGAGCGTCGAAGTCGCTCGAGAAGAAATGAAGAAAATGCTCGAAGAGCGTCGTCCGAATTATTCATTACCGCGTCCGTTATATAACGATCCACTTCTGTTCAAAATTGATGTAGAAGAGATCTTTCAGAAGGAGTGGTTATTTGTTGGCATGACGAGTGAAATACCGTCAAAAGGCGACTATTTTACTGTAGAAATCGCGCAAAGCCCTGTCCTTATCGTCCGTGACGCTGATGGACAAGTCAACGCATTCCACAACACGTGTCGTCACCGCGGTTCTCGTATTTGCTTGGAGCACAGAGGGAAAGTGGCCAATTTAGTTTGCCCATATCATCAGTGGACATACGATACTAAAGGTAACTTGCTATTCGCTGGCACTGAGATGGGCGATGAGTTTGATATTCAGAACCACAAACTGAAACCCGTTCATTGTAAAACTGCGGGCGGCTTTATCTTTATCTGTCTTGGTGAACAACCACCAGAATCAGACTTTGATGAGTTTCTAGCGACACTAGAAGAATACATGGAACCATACGACGTAGAGAACACCAAACTCGCCGTAGAGTCCAATATGTATGAAAAAGCGAACTGGAAACTCGTTTTAGAAAACAACCGCGAATGTTATCACTGTTCAGGTAGCCACCCAGAGCTTCTGAACACGCTTCTGGAGTGGGATGACACTAACGATCCACGCGCTACCGAAGAGTTCTTAAATTACTACGAACGCATGGCTGCGGAATGGGATGCAGAATCGATCCCGCACGAGCATAAAAAATACGGTAGAAGAAACCGTCTCGTGCGTATGCCTTTGAAAGAAGGTACATCTGTAATGACCATAGATGGTTCGTCTGGTTCACAAAAACTGCTGGGTCGCATCCAGAATGATAAGTTGGGTTCTTTGCGTATTTTGCATCTGCCTAACTCGTGGAACCACATGCAAAGTGACCACTTCATCGTTTTCCGCGTACTGCCTATCTCAGCACAAGAATCGATGGTAACGACCAAGTGGTTTGTTCATAAAGACGCTATCGAAGGTGTGGATTATGATCCAGAAAACCTGCGTCGTGTTTGGGATGCAACAAACGAGCAAGACCGTCGACTTGGTGAAGAAAACCAACGCGGTATCAACTCGCTAAGCTACGAACCAGGACCTTACTCTGAGACCTTTGAGTTTGGTGTCATTGACTTCGTCAACTGGTACGCAGAACGAATCCAGGAAAAGTTGTAGTTCGCAACGCTCCCTAATCAAAGCCTCATCTTACGATGAGGCTTTTTTGATACTAAATTCTAATTCCAGCTCGTCCTACTTGAAAAAGGGCTAAGATGATCCATCACTTACGCTAGCGAAGAACTCCATTTTACTATCGTAAGTTGTGACAAATTCAGCCCCGGAATAAGTCAAGGGAGCATGAGGAACTTAAACCAATTCTTTGATAATTTTCTCTAGTTTATCTAAGCCTTCACTTAGTACTTCAGATTCAATGGTCAGTGCTGGAAGTAGACGAATTACGTTCGCTTTTACGCCACATGAAAGCAATATCACACCATTTTCCTGTGCCTTGCTTATGATCGCCTTGGTAAGTTCTTGTAGTGGCTGACCTGACTCAGGGTCCGTAAACTCTATTGCCATCATAGCACCAATCGTACGTACCTGACCGATTTGTGGAACCGTCTCTTGCAGCTTCGTCATACGTGCATTGACAACTTCACCAATACCGATCGCTTTTGCACACAGCTGCTCTTCTTCAATGATCTTTAACACTTCCAAGCCAGCCACACAGCCCATCGGAGAGCCTGCATAGGTGCCACCAAGACCACCTGCAGGTGCTGAGTCCATAACTTCAGCTTTGCCAACCACGGCTGAAATTGGGAAGCCACCAGCAATGCCTTTTGCCATAGTCACCATGTCTGGTTCGATACCCAAGTACTCAGTTGCAAACATTTTACCAGTACGTGCAAAGCCCGCTTGGATTTCATCAGCAATCAAGATGATGCCATATTTATCGCAGATATCACGTAAGCCTTGCGCGAAGGCAACAGGTGCTTGGTAAAAACCGCCTTCACCTTGTACTGGTTCGAAAATGATCGCCGCAACACGTGTTGCTTCGATATCACAAGCGAATAAGTCCTCAAGTGCTTGTAAGCTCTGTTCTACAGACACACCGTGGAACTCGTTCGGGTATGGAGCATGGAAGACTTCGCCAGGGAACGGACCAAAACTCGCTTTGTACGGCGCAACTTTACCCGTCAGAGCCATAGTTAGGTTAGTACGACCATGGAAAGCGCCTTTAAATGCAATCACGCCGCTGCGACCAGTGTGTGCACGAGCGACTTTAACTGCATTTTCCACTGCTTCTGCGCCTGTAGTCAGGAAAATCGCTTTCTTTTCTGAGTCGCCTGGTGCGATTTGAGTTAACTTCTCTGCCAACTCAACAAACGATTCATAAGGTGTAACCAAAGCGCAGGTATGAGAAAAGTTATCTAACTGTGCTTTCACAGCTTCAGTAATACGCTTATTGGCGTGACCAGTATTGTTTACCGCAATACCCGCAGCAAAATCGATATATCTATTGCCTTCAACATCCCAAACTAGGGCATTTTCTGCCTTGGCAACATACAGTGGGTAAAGTGCTCCCATACCGTTAGAAAATACCTGATTTCTTCTCTCGTGTAGTTGTTGGTTAGTCATTTTTGTATTCCTTGAGTTGTACATATACCTCCGCCAGGAATTACTCCCTTTGGCGACTTTAGTTTCTATTTATTGTTGTATGCGTTAGCTAAACGCGAAGAGTCGTTAGATGGGTTCGCCTTTCACCACAAACACTGAACAGTGAGAATGGCGAACTATCTTTGCTGCATTAGAACCTAGCCAATATGAGCGAAAATTGGGATTTGCAGATGCCATAACTATGGCATCTACTTGGGCGTATTTTGCTTGTAGTAGCACTTCATCAAACACCACACCATTTCGAACAATTGCTTTACCACGATATTGTTTTGGTACATAGGTTTCCAACATCATCTGCACACAATCAAAGGCACTTTGATGTTGAGCTGAAAAAGCACTACCAAATGAAGTCGGTACCATACTGTGATGCACCCGTGCCTCATCGACATACAGCATGTCTATGACACCTTGTTCGTCTATCAGCTTAAGCGCCATATCGACCTCTTTTTTCACTACATCGGGATACGAAAGGTCAACTGGCATTAGAATTCGCTTGAGGCTCATATTAATTTACTCCCATCACTGTGTTTGGTAACCACATCACTACTTCAGGGAACATCATGCACAGAATCAGCACGCACAGCTTTAGAGCGATAAACGGAAGAATCGAGCGATAGATGTCCATCATACTGACGCCAGGAGGTGAAATTCCTTTTAGATAAAACAGCGCGAAACCATAAGGGGGTGTTTGCACTGCAATTTCGATGTTTAGGATCATCAAAATACCGAACCAAATCGGGTCATAACCGAGAGACACGACAATAGGTGTAAACAACGGAGCGCACATCAAAACGATGATCAATTCATCAATAATAAAACCAAGCAGTAACATGATCACTTGCATTAAGATAATCACACCCCAAGGCGGTAAGCCCAGATCCTCCGTGATTTGCGCCACCATATTTTGCACGCCACTTAACATATGGAAGTTACTAAATAGCGACGCGCCTAAAATGATCCACATCGACACGCTGACCAGCATGGCGGTTTCAAACCCTGATGATTTGAACATTTCGAAACGGAAACGTTTAAAGATAATGGCCAGTATGATCGCACCTACAACCCCGATAGCACCCGACTCTGTTGGCGTCGCAATACCAGTAATGATGCTGCCCAATACCGCCACGATAAGTAATAGAGAAAAAAGACCATCACGTGCAGTCGTGAACTTCTCTTTACCCGTCATTTTGCTTTCACTGCCCGTGCCTAGTGGCGCTTTTTTCGGATTAAGCTTGCAGCTAATAATCACGTAAGCCATTAGCAAAACGATAGAGATAAGAGCCGGAATGAGCGCCGCTAAGAACATACGACCGACCGAGTTTTGTGTCGTCGCCGCATACATAATCATTGGTATACTTGGTGGGATCAAAATCCCCAAACCACCGCCCGCCATGATGACACCAAGAGCTAGCCTTTTATCGTAACCACGCTCTAGCATTGGTTTTAGCGCAATGCTACCCGACGTCATGATCCCAGCCCCGATAATACCGACCATAGCTCCAATCATGGAACACACACCGATCACACTGACCGCAAGTGAACCACGAATGCGCCCAATGACCATCTGACTTGCGTTAAACATCGCATCGCCAATTCCGGAGCGAGTCAGCAATTGCCCCATATAGATATACAGAGGAATCGCCAGTAGAATAAAGCTAAAAAAGTTACTCTCAATGGTTGTTGGAACCAAGTTGAAGATCCCTTCACCCCAAGTAAGGTAACCCATTCCCATTGCGATACCACCCAGAGCTAGACCAACTGGTGCACCTAATGCAAAGGTGAACAGAATACAACCAACCAATAACAGCGTAAGAACTTCAATACTCATATGCCCTCCGCTGAGTCTACTAATGTCTCTGTTTGTTCACGTTCTTCAGGAGCTTGCTCAATAAGTGCTTTGCCTGTTACTAAATAGTAAAGGTCTTGAACAATGTCGCTGGTAAACTGAACGATAAACGCCCCACAAGCGACGATCATCATTACCCAGAAATGTGCCATCGAAGGCGCCCACTCAGACTGGCGGCGATAATTAAACTCGATAGCTTCTTCAAATTTACCCAATGCCATCATTAAAACCACACAGAGAAAGAAAATGGCCAATGAGTAAGACGCAAGATTAAATAGTGAACGAACACGCTTAGATACCGACAGGTACAACACGTCCACATTAATATGGGCTTTATTTTGTTGAGCCAGTGCCCCACCCAACGCCGCTATATACCCGAATAAGAAAAGTGAAACGTCATACGCCCAAATAGTTGGACTGCCGAGCACATAACGAGAAAAGACTTCAAAGGCAACGGTAGCAGCGAGAATAGGCATTAAGAATGATGCAGAAAGGCCAAGCCAATAAATTATCTGATTAATACCGCGACAGTAAATTTTTAATACCCTAATCAACATAGACTTCACCTACAACAATTGAAAGAGAAAGGGGAATGAAAATCCCCCCTTAATCGCTGATTCAACCTGAGGAGCAATTCCTCAGGTCAATCATCTAAATATTATTATTGGGTGTCTTGAGCGATCTTAATTAGGCGTTGGCTGTATTTATCAGAGTCTGCATATTCTTTCCAAAGAGAGCCCGCACTTTCATTCCATTTCGCTTTGTCCTGCTCACTTGGTTCTGGGCTCCATTTCATACCTTTCGCTTCCATTTCAGCAATAGCTTGCGACTCCCATAGACGAGACTTAGTCATCTGCTCACGAGCATGAACCGCACTCGCAGCTCGAACAATCGCTTTCAAGTCGTCAGATAGTTTGTTCCACGCACTCTTGTTAACAACAATCGGTAGAGTTTGCGCACCCGCAATTGGTAGGCGGTACATGTATTTAGCAACTTCAACGTGGTTACCATCACGGTGATCAATAATATTACTACCGATCGAGCCATCAATAACGCCCGTTGCTAAACTGGTATAAATTTCGCTGTAAGAGAGTGACGCAGGAGATGCACCAAGGTTACGTAAGAATTTTCCGTAAGCACCGGGAGCACGAATCTTCAGACCCTGAAAATCTTCAATAGAATTGATTGGCTCTTTCGTTAGTACATAAACTGGTAGCTGAATGTAAGGTTCAAGCCAAACTAAGTTTTGCTTGTCGTAAGCTTCTTTTAGTACTTCTCCCCAGCCTTTTTCATGAAACAGCGCGCTTAGTTCACCGACATCATCAGTCATACCTGGCAAACCAACTTCCACAACTCCCGCTGGGAACTCACCTGCGTGCATTGGTTGGAAAGGTGCGCCCATTGTTATCAAACCTGATTTTACTGAGCCAAGTACACCCGTTTGACCTACACCTTCACCTGAGTACATGACTTGAACAGAAATACGGCCGTTTGACATCGCTTCGATGTTATTAGCAAAGTCTTTATACACTTCACCATATGCCGTACCACGTGGATATAGGTTTACAAAACGCCAATTATGTTCAGCAGCAAATGCTTGAGGAACCGTTAATAAAGTGCTTGAGATTGCAAGGGAACAAGCAGCAACAATTTTGGCTAGGCTTCCTTTGTTCAGCTTTCCTAAGTTTTTAAACATAAACTTTCTCCTTGGATGATTTTTTTGCTCTGACTCGGCCAGAAATAATGCGAAGTGACTCATCACTCCTTGTTATAGTCACGTTAAGCATTGTTACGTTTTAATCACATTCTTTAAATTTGTATTTCTTCACCTAAAGTTTTACAGCCATCAAACCAATGAGTTGAGATACCAACATCAAGACTAATTACCTTTTTTAAAACAAAAAAAAGCAGCACTAGAAGTGCTGCAAAAATATTTTTATCAAATATAAGGGAAAAGAACTGCTTAGGGTAAATCAGTAAAAATAAAGACAGAGTCTCTCACATTGAGTGAAGTGCAGATTAAATTCCGTGACATAGGTATTTGATTTCTAGGTAGTCTTCGATGCCGTATTTAGATCCTTCACGCCCACACCCCGACTCCTTCACACCTCCGAATGGTGCAACTTCCGTCGAAATAATACCTTCGTTGATGCCCAGAATCCCATATTCAAGAGCTTCACTCATGCGCCATACGCGGCTGTGATCTCGTGTATAGAAATAAGCGGCTAAACCATAAGGCGTATCGTTGGCACGACGAATGACATCCTGCTCGTCATTAAATCGGAATATTGTGGAGATCGGGCCAAACAGCTCCTGATGGGCAATATCCATCGCTTCAGTAACATCCGTTAAAATGGTTGGTTGATAAAACTGCTTACCGTTACCTAGGCCCTGGCCTCCTAACGCTAACGTCGCACCTTGTTCTATTGCTGTCTCTACCAAACTAGATACTTTTTCAAACGCTTTTATATTAATTAACGGTCCAATATCAGTACCTTCAGCCAAACCATCTCCAATCGAGAGCGCCTTCACCGCTGAAGTGAATTTATCCATGAACTCATCGTACACGGCATCATGAATGTAGAAACGGTTGGTACAGACACAGGTTTGCCCTGCGTTACGGTATTTGGAAATCACCGCCCCCAAAACCGCTTTATCAATATCGGCATCATCAAAAACAATAAATGGCGCATTTCCACCGAGCTCTAAAGAAACTTTCTTAACTGTATCAGCGGCTTGACGAAGGATCAGTTTTCCAACAGGCGTAGAGCCAGTGAAGGATATTTTACTTACTAATGGGTGACAGCATAGTACATCGCCGACTTCAGCAGGACGAGAAGTGGTCACAACATTGACCACGCCCTTCGGTATACCAGCTTGCTCAGCAAGTTTCGCCATAGCCAACGCGCACAGTGGCGTATCTTCACCCGGCTTAATTACTACCGTACAGCCCGCGGCCAACGCTGGACCAACTTTACGAGTGATCATCGCGACTGGAAAGTTCCATGGCGTAATAGCAGTCACCACACCAATGGGCTGCTTGATAGTCATATAACGGTTGTTCGGGTTGCCTGACGGAATCACATCGCCGTACATTCTCTTAGCTTCTTCGGCAAACCATTCAATAAAGGATGCACCATAAAGGACTTCGCCATAAGCCTCTTTGTATGGCTTACCTTGCTCTGTAGTAAGTATCTTAGCGAGTTGCTCTGCGTTTTCGATAATTAAATCGAACCACTTTTTAAGTAATCCAGCGCGATGTTTCGCTGTGGTCGTACGCCATTCTTTAAATGCTGAATGAGCGGCCATGATAGCGGCTTCCGATTCTTCCTTCCCCATATCAGGGACAGAGGTAATTACTTCTCCCGAAGATGGGTTTATTACATCAACTTGCTTGCCATCGTGCGCTTCAACCCACTCCCCATTTATAAAACCATGGGATAAGACCAAATCTGTCATTAGTTCTATTCCTACTGTTATAAACTTTAACACTGTCAAAGATTTAAAAAACCATATCGCGCAAAATAGCGATGGAACTTAACCTAATGATAACAATGTATTGAGGCATATAAATACTCCTCGATAAACATAAAGTTTTACGGGCATAAAACAATGACAAGAAACGCCGTACCTATTGGTCACATTGGTGACTACGAAATAAAACAACTGAAAATTTTTAAAGTCGTCGCTGATTGCGGTGGTTTTTCCGCAGCTGAAACCGAGCTGAACGTGAGTCGCTCCACCATCAGTATTCACATATCCAATCTCGAATCACGATTAAACCTTGTCCTATGTCGTCGTGGTCGTTCCGGGTTTGCTTTAACGGAAGAAGGCGCTGTGGTCTATGAAGCAACAGTTAAATTACTTGGGGAACTTGAAGACTTTCGCAACACCATTAACCACCTAGACATTCAACCGTCTGGCAGCTTAGAAGTGCTTTTTAGCGATAACATAAGCTTGGATAATAGGGCGAAGATGCCTGAAGTGATCCGTAACTTCTCAAGCATCGCCAAAGAAGTTTACTTGACGGCCGAAGTAGCTCGTATGACGGAAATAGAACGTAAAGTAATGCAAGAAGAAGCGGATATCGGTTTTATACCTTTTCACCGTGAGCTAGATGGCTTGGAATACGAACATATCTATACCGATATTTGTTATCTTTATGCCAGTAAAGATAACCCGCTTGCCAAACTTTCTGAGAATGAACTTTCTGAAGACGTTATCAACGGTTTCCCTGTTGTTTACGCCGGTTTAAAGCCACAAGAGCTACTACATTCTCCTCTAGGAAAAATGAACTTAAAGGCTACCGCTTATAACTATGAATCTCGGATGGCTTTAATACTCTCTTCCCGGTTTATTGGCTACTTACCGGAGAACTATGCCAAGCCGTATGTGGACACCGGGCAAATTGTGCCGATTGCCCCAGATAAAAGGCATTATTATGTAGAAATAATGGCGATCACCAAAAAGACTAATTCAATCAATAAAGTGCGTTCGTTGTTTATAAAAACCATGCGGGATTTTTACCGCAAGCAGAATGCGTAGGCTTACCTGAACTCAGCAATGATGTCTGTCGATGTATATCTACATACACCAAGCCATGCGTGACTAATTTAGTGCATGGCGTTACCGTGATTCCAAAGTCTGTAAAACCAGCGCGCATTGAACAAAACTTCGATATTTGGGATTTCACACTTTCCCATCTCGACTAATAGTCTCGCACGTGAGTAACAAAAGGTACTTCATCGTGGTAGTTGCTGAGCGCCCCATCGGACTACATTCTCGATATCGGGTAACAAAATACCTTTTTCCTCGATACAGAATAAGAGTTTAGAAAATCGGTCACGCTGAGTACTTTTGGCCGTTTTTAACCAATCATCAATACTGCTTTTTACGCTATCCACATCTGCACTTGAGCATTCAATACCAAGCTGGCTGAGATCAGTAATAAAATCATCCATATCTACAAGATCTACGTGCATCATAACTACTAACTCCTACCAAATAAGAGGGGAGTCCTTCCCCTAACAAGCCTACAATAGACGATCAAAAAGTAGGCTGTGATCTATTTTGATGTCACACAGCCAAAAACGTTAGTTGCGTAGCAATTACGCTTTACGATAAAGGTGAATCTCAGATTGCAACCCTTTATACAAGCTCCAGCACATCAATACCAATACGAAAGTGAAAGGCAGACCAGTCGTAATCGCGCCAGCTTGCAACGCTGTCAGAGCTTCCGAACCGCCACCAAGGAGCAGTGCAATTGCAATCAAGCCTTCGACAATTGCCCAGAACACACGTTGGCCAACTGGCACATCTTCTTTACCACCCGCGGTGATACTATCAATAACAAGTGACCCCGAATCTGACGACGTCACAAAGAAGACCATTACAAGCACGATACCAATAACTGATAGCAACGTAGACAGTGGCAGGTTTTCAAACATTTGGAACATCGCTAAAGAAACATCGCTAATACCATTTGCTAGCTCACCGACACCTGTCGTAGCCTGTTCCATAGCCGTTCCGCCCATCACACTTAACCAAACCATAGTGACTAAAGTTGGGATAAGTAATACAGCTGTCACGAACTCGCGAACGGTACGCCCTTTTGAAACTCGCGCAATAAACATACCTACGAATGGTGACCAAGATACCCACCAAGCCCAATAGAACACTGTCCAGCCATGGAACCAATCTGAATCTTCACGTCCAATCCAATTGGAAAGTGGTACAAAGTTGTCAACATAGCCTAGCGTGATATCACCAAAGGTATTTAAAATAGATAAAGTTGGTCCAATAACAACAAGAAGAGCAACTAAACCAGCCGCGATTAACATGTTAATGTTACTCAATATTTTCACGCCCCCATCCAGTCCTCGTGCGACTGAAATGACGGCAATACACGTTACCACAACAACAAATGCAATTTGTGTAGAAATACCGCTCGATACACCGAATAGATGGCTAAGGCCACCAGCGGCTTGTTGAGCACCAAAGCCTAGAGAAGTTGCAAGACCAAAAATGGTTGCCAGAACGGCGAGAATATCGATGAAGTTACCAATAGGTCCCCAGCAACGCTCACCAAGAATAGGAAAGAAAGCAGAACGGATAGTAAGAGGCAAGCCTTTGTTGTGGGCAAAGAATGCCAAAGCGAGCCCCACCACGGCATAAATGGCCCAAGGGTGTAAGCCCCAGTGGTAACTCGTTGCGCTCAACGCCATTTGTTTAGCTTGTTCGGTATTGGCTTCCACATTAAGTGGCGTGCCATACCAGTCGGTGTAATATGCCACTGGCTCAGCAACACTCCAGAACATCAGCCCTATACCCATACCGGCAGCAAATAGCATGCTAAACCAAGAAATGTTGGAGAACTCTGGAGTTGCGTTTACCCCTCCCAAGCGAATTTTGCCCAATGGCGAAACAAGCAAAAATAAGCAAAACACAACAAACAAGTTACACCCGGCCATAAAGAACCAGTCAAAATTGTCTATAGACCAGCTCCGAGCGGCAATAAGCGCGTCTTTTGCTCCTTCAGGGAAAGTTAATGTTAAAATGATGAACAATAAAATTAAGCTAGCGCTGATACCAAAAACGGGGTTATGGATATCCATACCAAAGATTTTGACATTATCTTGTCCAGCACAATAATCCGTTTCGTATTTAATGGTATGGACGGGTTTATATCTTCTTCGACTACTCACTATGCTTTTCATGCGATCCCTCTTTAGTGATTAATATATGAACGCTCTTCAGTAATTCCTTTCCCTGAATCGTTCTTCGTCGTAGGTCTTACCAAGCTGGATAAGTAAATGTTCAAGTACTTATTTACGTTGGTATTAACCACGTAGGTAGCGAAATTTGCCTCTAATTGTCGGTACCTTTAACGTGGATAGTTTCCTAAGATGAACCTAACTTGGTTCAATAAGTTGAATTCCTAACAAATGAAACTTCTAATTATTTATTGACCACCCCTTCTTCAAGCAGTAAGTCAAACACTGCCTGAGCCATTTCACTAACAGGCTGGCTTTTAAGGACTTTACCGCCTGTCGATTCTGCTTTTGCTGTCGCTGCTTTAAAACGGTCTGCGGCACTTTTTGCTTTCACAACTTTCAAACGCTTAGCTTTCGGCTTAGCGATGCTGACCTCCCAAGTCATTCTTTCTTTGTCTAGTTGTTTGCCTTCTACCTCTTCTGTGACGATTTCACATCGACGTGCTCTACCAAAAGCACTTTGTCGCGGCTCTTGTGCGGCAAAGTCCACACTGGCAATAAATGGAAGAGTTACGTTAAGCGCTCGACGCTGTCCCCTCGGTAAGGCTTGTAGGACTCGCGCGGTACCATTTTCCACCGACAAAATTTCAGCGATACCCATGACAATTGGACAATCCAACTCGTGAGCTAGAAAGAAAGGCAGCATGCCAGAAGATTCGCCATTTTCCGCTCGCATACCCGTCAACACGATATCGGGCATGTTATGACGAAAATACGATGACAACGTCTGAATAGCATCATCCTGTTCTTCTTGAGCCAAAACACGAATCTGAGACAGCCCCATCCCGCTGTAGTATCCCAGCGCTGGATCTTTTGGGTTACCGGCATGGAGCACCTCAACTTCGCTGTCATCAAGATTCATTGCTAATTCAACTGCGCGAGCATCGGTGGCTGAACGACGCGCACGTCCCGTATCTGGGTGCGCACCGATGGAAACTAACGTACTAACACGTAGTGTGTCGGTTTGATTATGCTGCATCCTTCAGCTCCTTTGATTGATGGTGTTGAATAAGAGAAACCAACTCTCTTAAAAACTCATTACTATCTGCAATCACACTCAGATCCGCGCGTTTGACCATGTCACAACCCGCATCTGTGTTTACAGCAATGACTTTTTCACAAGCACCAATACCTTGTAGGTGTTGAATTGCCCCTGAGATACCAACAGCAACATAGACTCGAGCGGTCACCCAGCTACCTGTAGCACCAACCTGACGGTCGCGAGGCATAAAGCCATCATCAACGGCTACGCGGCTTGCTCCTTCTGTAGCACCCAGAACATTCGATGCTTCGTGGAATAGCTCCCAATCATTAATACCGTTACCTGCAGACAGAATGAACTCTGCCTCGGTAAGTGGAATTTCCTGAGGATCCACCGCTACCGGGCCGAGATCTTCGATACGTGATTCAATGCTAAATGTGCCTTCAAATTCAACAGGCAGCACTTCATGTCTGGTTTCATCAATCGGCAGCGCACACTCTTGAGCCAGCAGAAGTACTCGTGGCGTGACACGTTTGATGTCGTGGCGAACACCAGCCGCTCGACAGACCGAATGTTCACTGTCTACTTGCCAAGCTTGTGTTGCAGGACGTTCATTAACCGCCGCTGACAGACGAGCACCAACCTCAAATCCACCTTGAATACTATCCGGGAATAACCAGTGCTTCGGTGCATATTGTGCGTCGATACTCGCCAGAACTTCAGCACGCTGTTCCGGGCTATAGTGATCAAACACTTCATCTGGAATCGTTAATAAGCGGTCGACGCCAGCGAGATCAAACTGCTCTTCTTTGTGAGTGCCGAACACAACAGCCATCACCGCACCTTCCCCATCGGACTGTTTAACTAATTGATGCGCTTGACCCAGAACGTCTTTATCATGGCTGCTCAAGCGACCACCTGGCATATCTGGCACAACCACAATGTAAAAGTCAGGTGACTCAACCTTGTGCAACGGCAATTCGACATTGGCTTGGCTACTTTGACGAGCCCCCATCATCGGGGTTGCCGCATTATTGTTTAGACGATCGATGCGTTTAAGGCCATTCGGTCCAATAAAGCCAACCCGATGCGGATAACGCCTAGTTAAGCCGTTGGGTCCAATTTCTTCAACTGGCTGTAGCGTAAAGCAATCATGCTGTGGGTGTAGCCTATTTCGTCTAATCCACTCGACCCGAGGGTCACGACGCAAAACAAATTCTCCCATGATTTTCTCCTACACACCGACGGTTTCAAATTCTGGTGTCCACACATCCACCTGGTCATCGTTAATCTCAACCAGCATGTCAGCGACAAGCTCAGCGATGTCTTTCACATCTGGTCTTGGTTCAACAACACCCTCAAGCATCGCAGTACATTGCTGACAACCCACTGCCACGAGATCTGCACCCGTTTCTCGGATGTCGTCCATACGCATATCCGCAATACGACGTTCGCCAGGGATATCAGTAATTGGTGCAGCACCACCTCCGCCACAACAACGAGAGCGGAAACCTGAACGTTCCATTTCAGCAATTTCAACACCCAGATGTTTTAGCACTGAACGAGGGGCTTCATATTCACCGTTGTAACGGCCTAAGTAACAAGGATCGTGATAGGTCACTTTACCAACAGACAATGGTTTTAGAGCAATCAAACCCTTTTCAACCAATTGATTGATGAAGGTAGTATGGTGCCAAACCTGATAGTTAGGTTTCTCATTCTCAGGGTAGAAGTCTGGGTATTCGTTCTTCAAACAGTGGAAAGCGTGAGGGTCCGTTGTCACGATGCAATCAAAGTCGTACTTCATCAACGTTTGGATGTTACGTTTTGCTAAACGCTGATAAGTTACGTCGTCACCTAGTCGGCGAGCAACATCACCACAGTCCAGCTCTTCATCGCCCAAGATAGCAACGTCAATCTTGGCTGCTTTGAGAATTTGTACCATCGACTTAAGAATGCGTTGGCTACGCATATCGAACGCACCATCAGACACCCAAAACAGAACATCAGCACGTTTCACTTCGGACATCAGCTTGAGATCTTGGTCGGCTGCCCAGTTAGAACGTTTGTTCGGGTTATGGCCATTCGGGTTATCAGTGAAGATGATGTTTTCCAGTACTTCCGCACCTTTGTTTGGTGTTTCACCTTTTTCAAGCGTTAAGAAGCGGCGCATATCAACAATCGCATCCACGTGTTCGATCATCATCGGACACTCTTCTACACAAGCGCGGCAAGTTGTACATGACCATAGTGTTTCTGCGTTTAGAACACCGCCCACGATTGGTTTGTGCGGGTCGCCTTTTGCGCATCCGGTTTCTTTGCCTGGATATGGGCTACCAGCGTACTTTTCATCCGTACCACCAGCCAGTCCCACAACCATGTCTTGAATCAGCTTTTTCGGGTTTAATGGCTGCCCTGCTGCAAATGCCGGACATACCGCTTCACAACGACCACACTGAACACAAGCGTCAAATCCTAACAACTGATTCCATTTAAAATCACTTGGGTTTTCAACGCCCAGCTTTTTAGCATCAAGATCTACTGGTTTTAAACCAGTTGAACGACCACCACCAAAACGCTCTGGACGACGGTGAAATGCCAAATGTAGCGCACCAGCAAACGCGTGCTTCATTGGTCCGCCCCAGCCCATACCAAGGAACATCTCACCAACGCCCCATACGATAGCAGCAAGTAGGACAACCGCAGCAACCACGTTAAACACATCGCCAACCAATTGAGTCACAGGCAGTGTCACAATGAAGAAACTCACCGAGAACATGATCAAGCTTTTCGGCAGCCTCATCCACGGGCCTTTAGACAGGCGTGATGGTGGGTTTAGTCGACGTTTCGCGACGAATAATGCGCCGCAAAACATTAAGCCAAGTGAGCCAAGCAGTACCCAAGATAAGATTTGCGGCTCCAGGTTAAACACGTGAACCGCGAAAATAAGTACAACGGACAGGACGAAACCACCTGCCGTTGCAACGTGAGTGTTAGACATCACTTTGTCGCGCGCTACCACGTGGTGCAAGTCCACGAGGTAACGACGAGGCATGGCTGCTAACCCTGCGAAAAAGGCAACACTTTCGGCTTGCCCTCTCCGCCACATCATAATGCGGCGAAGCATCCCTATAACAGCCAGGGCTCCGGCTGTTATAAGTAAGATAGGAAGTAGTGACTCTAGGAACATAAGCCCCCCTTACAGATCTTTACATAGACGAAGTGCGTCGTAGAGTGCAGCGTGAGTATTACGTTGTGAAACACAGTCACCCAAACGCCACAGGATCATGCCGTCGTTGTCTTGAGATAGGACTGGCTGCGCCTGAGATGCAAACAAGGTTTCAACGTCGATTTGACCTTTGTTAACAGACTCTGCTTTCAACTCGTAGTAAAGCGCTTCATTCGGACGGATGCCGTTTTCTACCACCACTTGATCAACAACGCGCTCTTCTTTCGCACCGGTGTATTCGTTTTCAAGCAGAGCGATCAGGTTGTCACCTTCACGGTACACTTTCAGAAGTGCCAGATCCGACGTCATAATGACTTCTTTCTCATACAAGCTTCGGTAGTAAGTTGGGAAAGTCGTACCACCGATACCAACACCCGGTTTGATATCATCAGTAACCAATTCAACTTGTGAACCTTTAGACGTCAGGTAGTCTGCCGCTGACATGCCAGAGAATTCACAAATAGTGTCGTAAACCAGAACATTCTTACCTGGCTCAACTGTGCCGTTGAGGATATCCCAAGAAGACACAACCAACCCTTCCTCTGCACCCCAATCTGGGTTCTGCTCGATGAATGGCGTACCGCCAGTTGCAAGAATACAAACATCAGGTTTAAGCTCACGAATCATGTCCGCATTAGCGGCAGTCTCTAGTATTACCTCGACGCCAAGACGATCTAATTCCATTGCCAACCAACGTGTGATACCCGCCATCTGGTCACGTTGAGGGGCTCTCGCAGCAATGGTAATTTGTCCACCAAGCTCGCTTGCTTTCTCAACCAAAGTGACTTTGTGACCGCGTTCGGCAGCAACGCGAGCCGCTTCCATACCACCAGGACCACCACCAATCACGACAACTTTACGGATAGGTCCGGTTGTTTTTTCGATCAGGTGAGGCATGCCCATATGCTCGCGCGATGTCGCCGCGTTTTGGATACACAATACATCTAAGCCCATGTACTGACGGTCGATACAGTAGTTCGCACCAACACATTGACGAATTTGGTCGGTTTGACCCATTTTGATTTTGGTGATCAAGTGTGGATCCGCAATGTGCGCACGCGTCATACCAACAAAATCAACGTAGCCCGCTTCAAGAATACGTTTAGCTTGGTTTGGATCTTTGATGTTTTGCGCGTGGATAACCGGTACCGAAACCACTTCTTTAATACCAGCCGCCAAGTGCAGGAATGGCTCTGGCGGGTAGCTCATGTTAGGGATAACGTTTGCTAGGGTGTTGTGCGTATCACAACCAGAACCAACAACGCCGAAGTAATCGACCATCTTAGTCGCATCGTAGTACGCCGCGATTTCTTTCATGTCGTCATGGTTCAAGCCATCTGGATGGAATTCATCACCAGTAATACGCATGCCAACAACGAAATCAGGGCCAACCGCTTCACGAACTGCTTTAAGTACTTCCATACCAAAGCGCATACGGTTTTCAAAACTGCCCCCCCACTGGTCAGTACGTTTGTTAACACGTGGAGACCAGAATTGGTCGATCATGTGCTGGTGAACCGCAGACAGTTCAACACCGTCTAAGCCACCTTCTTTCGCGCGAACCGCTGCTTTCGCGAAGTCATCAATGATGCGCCAGATTTCTTCTTCTTCAATGGTCTTACACGTTGCGCGGTGCACTGGTTCACGAATACCAGACGGTGACATTAGGTTTGGCCAATGCTCGCCATCCCAACGAGAACGACGCCCCATATGAGTAATCTGAATCATGATTTTGCCGCCATGCTTATGCACAGCATCGGCTAGATTTTGGAAATGAGGAATGATGCGGTCAGTTGACAGGTTAACTGAGCTCCACCAGCTTTGCGGACTATCAATTGAAACCACACTTGAACCGCCACAGATACATAGACCACAACCACCTTTGGCCTTTTCTTCGTAGTACTTGACGTAGCGATCGGTCGTCATACCACCGTCTGTGGCATAGACTTCTGCGTGTGCAGTACTAACAACACGGTTACGAATGGTTGTTTTATTAATTTTTAATGGTTGGAATAGAATATCGAACTGAGACATGATTTACCCCTGTACCAGCCTCGCTTGCGAACAAGCAAGGCTGTCTTCCTTGACTGACTTACAAATGGATGGATGTTGGTGTTTAGCCGATTGGTGTTACTTCAAAGACGCCGTAATCGCAGCCTTCCTCAGCACCACTTTGTGTTTGTACTGCTTTGGTTTTTACTGACAGACCTAGGCTCTCAGCGATTTGGTCGATTGCGCCAGCGAACCAGCCTGTAAACATGTAATCCACTTTGCGATTAACTTTTCCGTACTGGTATACGAAGCATGAATTTTCTAAACGAACTCGCGCTTCACCTTTGGCAATATCAAGGTGTTCAGTGACAAAAAAACCCCAGCCGCGTTGAGATAAGCGTTTCATGTAGTGTTCAAATACGGCATCGCCAGAAAGACCATGTTCTTCGGCTTCTTTCTCACACCAGTAGTAAGCAGACTTGTAGCCAGCTTTGTACAGAATGTCTGCGTAACGCTCCGCACCGATCTCTTCTTCAATACCCATATGGTTATTTACAAAAAAGTGACGCGGTACATACAACATTGGTAAGGCATCCGTTGTCCAAACCCCTGTTTCGTCATCGACCAAGATAGGCATTTCAGGTGCGTGTGTACTCATATCGTATTCTTCCTTTTATACAATTAACTAACTCGTTATATATTTATATTTTTATGGTGAAGCACTGCGGTTATTCACCCCAAACTTCGCCTAGTACGCGAAGCCAGTTTTCACCCATGATTTTGCGAACTTGAGTTTCAGAGAAACCGTGACGCAACAGCGCTTCTGTTAAATTAGGAAACTCACCTAAGGTACGAATGCCTTCAGGGTTAATGATTTCGCCAAAGTTGGTTAGTCGGCGTGCATAGCCTTTATCATGCGTTAACCACTCAAAGAAAGGCTGACCGTGACCTTGTGTGAAATCAGTACCGATACCGATTTGGTCTTCACCGACCAGGTCAAAGATGTAAGCGATCGCTTCAACGTAGTCATCAATCGTTGAATGAATGCCGTTTTTAAGAAAAGGTGCGAACATCGTTACACCAACAAAGCCACCATGGTCTGCGATAAATTTCAGTTCTTCATCTGATTTATTACGCGGGTGATCTTTTAAACCACTAGGTAGACAGTGCGAGTAACAAACTGGTTTTTCAGAAGCAAGAATTACTTCTTTGGAAGTCTTAGCGCCCACGTGCGATAGGTCACACATGATGCCCACTTTATTCATTTCCGCGACAATCTCGTGGCCGAAACCAGACAAACCACCATCACGCTCATAACAACCTGTACCAACCAGGTTCTGTGTGTTGTAACACATCTGAACAACGCCAACACCAAGGTCCTTAAACACCTGTACGTAGCCAAGCTGATCTTCAAAAGCATGGGCGTTTTGAAAACCCATTATAACGCCGGTTTTATCCTGTTGCTTCGCTTTGCGGATGTCGTCTGTGGTGCGAACTTTAATAACCAAATCATTGTTTTCTTCCAGGAGGTTATTCATTTCAACGATATTATTTACCGTATTCTGAAAACCTTCCCAAACCGAAACCGTACAGTTTGCAGCAGTGATGCCGCCTTTGCGCATGTCTTCAAACAGATCGCGGTCCCACTTGGCGATAACCAACCCATCAATCACTATCGAATCATTATGCAAGTCCGTTGCGTTCATTTTTAAACCCTATTCTTTCCTTTCCTCGTTAGCCTCCAGAATAGGTATTACGGTCGATTAAAAGTGTTCTAAAAACGGCATTCCGAATCCCTTTTGCGTAACGCCAAGCGACAAACTGCAAACCAAAAAAAACCGCCATCCTGCTGGATGGCGGTCTTTTTTAGAACAAACGACTTAGATGGAGATTGAGCCGTATGTGGGTTCATGCTGCGCTTCAAACAACGCTTTCGATGAGCGCAACGGCTCATCAAATTGCATTAAATCCACGATGGTATTTGATTCTAAGGCCGGCGGAGCGACACTCACATTAGCTACAGCAGCTGAATGTGTCCCCAATCTTTCCGCTTTCGGTGAGATCCCAATGTGAACGCGGTAACACTTACTAAAGTGTGGTGAAGAAACAAAGCCACATGCGGTTGCGATCTCAATAATCGACATTGATGTTTGTCTTAATAGTTGTCTTGCGCGGTTCAATCTTAGCTTGAGGTAGTATTTTGATGGTGAGCATTGCAAGTATTTCTGGAACAGACGCTCTAATTGACGACGAGATAATCCAACATAAACTGCCAATTCATCCAGTTCGATAGTCTCTTCTATATTTGCTTCCATTAAAATAATAGCTTCGACTAGCTTAGGCTGAGCCGTACCAATCGTATGCTTAAGCGGAATACGCTGTGTATCACTTTCACCGCGAATATTGTCGCAAATGAACATTTCTGAAATGCTTGAGCCAAGTTCACGACCATAATCTTTCTGGATCATGGTAATCATCATGTCTAATGGCACGGACCCACCACTGCATGTCATTCGATCTCGGTCAATTACAAACAAGTGGTTGAGACAATTAACACGAGGATGACGTTCCTGCAGCGTAGCAAGACATTCCCAGTGTACGCTACACTGATAGCCGTCCAGTAAACCCGCTTCCGCTAACACGTAAGCCCCCGTACATACACCACCAAGACCAACATGTTTACGAGCTAAAGACTGTAACCACGTTACTTGCTTGCGCGTAAAACTGCGTGTGATATTTACTCCCCCCACAACAATCAATGTATCTAGTTGTGGGGCATCAGCCATTGAGCAATCTGGCAGAATAGTAATACCGTCACTAGCTTCAACGTTATCACCATCTTCTGATATCACATACCAATCATACAGTTCTTTCCCTGTCAGTTGGTTTGCCATGCGCATCGGTTCCACAGCTGATGAAAACGCAAGCATAGTAAAGTTATCTAACAACAAAAAACCAATACGGTTTACTTCCTTGTTCGATGAGCAATCGAACTGATTTATTGAGACTGACATAGCGCACTCCAATGTAAAGGAGATTTATTATTAACCGGTAGCGCTAGCTATTTTTTGTTTTGGCTTAGCGCACCGAATCGAGCACTTTTGTCTAAGCAACAACTATGCCTGCATACCTAAATACGACGCATACATTTGCAACATCAAGTTTAAAACTACAAGAGTCAATATATCCAGTTGAATACTTTGCTTATTTTTTGGTAAGCCGAACACAACTTTTGTCTCCGTTGCCCCTTCAGATGCTTCTCACCAACCGACCGTAATCACACGCACCAAAAGGAAGCAAAGTTAAACAAATACTCAACACAACTGACCCAATAAAAACCTTGAAACTTAGAGGCTTAGAGCAAATATTCGGTTTCATTTAAAACAATGATATAGCAAGCAAAAACCGTAAATGCATTGAAAAAACACAAAATGGTAAACATATTGTTTTAAACGTTACACAATCGTAACACTACAGTTAATGGGTAGGCATTTCAGTGAATCTGCACACATAAATAGCCTTCATGAAGAAAAAATTTATTGCATCATGGGATAAATAACGAGACATGCACAAAAACAAGAAGCCTAGTCAACATGTGACCAGGCTTCTTCATAACTAATTGATTCGCCTCGTTACTATAAGGCTTTCTTATACAGCTCGATCACCTGCTCTTTTGTCGTTGGTCATGGGGTACCATCAGCACATGGCTCGGCCAATGCGCCATCGACCCAGCTCAAAATATCCTACTCAGTGACGTTGAGTTCACTAAAGCCTGCAGGAATGCTGACTCGTTGGTTCAGTGCATGAAACGCTTCTCTAAGATCCACCTATTTACGCCAGTCACCTAGGCTTGGTATAACAACATAAAGAAAAATAAATAGCGTTCATACGAGAAAGGAAGCACAGTGAAGATTTGTTTAGACAACGTAATTGCAAAAGGAAACACCTCCAACTTAACTATTGAGCACTGGAAAATAGAAAGCGGACATTCCTGGGGTATTTTTAGTGCCGAAGGAGATATCGGCTCTCTGCTTGGGGACCTGCTTTGTGGGGAGCTTTTGCCAATCGATTGCAAGTTAGACCTTGGCGGATTAAAAATCGCCCAAGTATCTCTGTCTGAACAACAACGACTTTTAGAACTCGAATTAAAAAAAGACGACACTGACTTTCTTGACCGAATCGACCAAGGCAGTACTGTCTATGCGTTGATATTTGAACGCTGCCAAGATGAAGAGTTGACACAAAAACTCATCGAAGAGCTCGATCTCTCCCATCTTCAGCAAAGTGGCTTCCGAGTCCTGTCTACGGGTGAAACAAGAAGAGTGATGCTGGCTCGGGCTTTGGCCACTCAGCCAGACTTAGTCTTATTGGACAACCCTTTCACCGGACTGGATGTAAGTCATCGAGCAGCACTGGCTGACTACTTACATACGTTATCTAAATCTCTACAAATGCTGATCACCTTCTCTCGGGAATCCGATATGCCAGAGTGGATTGACCGCATTGCTCTGTTTAACGCTGGCAAACTCGACAGCACCATGGATAAACAAAGCTGGGATCAACACCCAATCATTGAGCAAATAAAATCGCAGTCGGAGAAGCAAAGCGAAGAAATGATGGGGCTCATACGTCAGCATCAACACACAACCCATTTCGAAAACCCCATATTTGAGCTGAAAAATGGTCACGTAGAATATACCGATAAACGAATTTTTACAGATCTGAACTGGCGCATCGACAAAGGCCAACACTGGCAGGTAAAAGGACCGAACGGATGTGGTAAAAGCACGTTGCTTGGGATGATCTTCGGCGATCACCCTCAATGTTACAGCAATGACATCCATATTTTTGGTAACAAACGCGGCTCGGGCGAAACCATCTGGGAGATCAAGCAACACATCGGTATGGTCTCGTCCGCACTGCACCTGCAGTACCGTGTTAATTGCAATGCTTTAGAAGTGATTTTATCTGGGTTCTATGACTCTATTGGTTTGTATCACCAACCGACGCGCAAAGAGTTGGAAGTCGCGAAAGAATGGCTTGAAATCCTGCATATGAGCCAATACCAAAAAACGTCATTTCGCCAGTTAGAGTACGGCCAGCAACGCTTGTTACTGATTGCGCGTGCTATTGTAAAGCAACCAACCTTGCTGATTTTAGATGAGCCCTACCAAGGGTTAGATTTTTTAGGCAGACGCCTGGTCAAAAATACATTAGAGCTCATCGCGCGAGAAAACTTAAGCCAGTTACTTTATGTCTCACATTATCAAGAAGACCGTTTAGAAAGCATTAAAAACGAGCTAGAGTTTGTTTTTGATGCAGGCGTACAATGTTATCGCGCCCAGATTAAGTGATCGGCTGTCGTGCGAGACGACTGTATGGCAAAGGCTTGGAATAGAGGTATCCCTGATGGTATTGCACGCCTAACTTCATAAGGTGATCCGCTTGCTCAGGCGTTTCGACACCTTCGGCAATTAACTTAACCTTCAACTCATCGGCAAAATGAACAATGGCATTCAAAACTGAAGAGCTCACGCTTTGAATGCCTATGGTTTCTACAAAGCATTTGTCTATTTTCAGATAATCAATACGCATGTGCTGCAGAAAAACCAATGAGGTCTGCCCCGTACCAAAATCATCAATCAACACGTCAATACCATATACCCTCAACGCCGCTATGCGTTTTCTCGCCTGATCATCAATCAGTTGACGCTCAGTGATTTCGACTCCCAGCGAGACATTATTATTATTCAGCTTCCGATGAATAAGCTGAATCTTTCTTATCACGTTTGGCTCGACGAGATACCCCGGAGGAATATTCACACTCAGGTGCACAGGGTGAGTGAATCTTAGTTTACTGAAATCTTCCGCTGCTTTTTCTAACACAAAGTCAGTCAAAATCGATACCAATCCGCTCTGCTCTGCAGCTGGAACAAATTGATCCGGAGCGATAAAACCTTTTTGGTGATGTTCCCAACGGACCAGTGCTTCATAACCAAACACATCCCCACTTTCTGCATCAATTTGTGGTTGATAGTACAAAGTCAAGTCGCCTCGCCTTAGGGCCTTCTTTAACTGTGAAACTAAGTTACGACCAGGGTCGAGCCATTTACTAACACTATAAAAAAGCAGATAAATCAGTAAAATAATGGGCCCGGCGTAAACGAGGAACGACAGCGTCGTT
Organism: Vibrionaceae bacterium; assembly: GCA_018222805.1. Taxonomy (GTDB): domain Bacteria; phylum Pseudomonadota; class Gammaproteobacteria; order Enterobacterales; family Vibrionaceae; genus Vibrio. Next base: position 7,868 of record JAAEZQ010000020.1, on the reverse strand, counting down.
TGGTTTACAAATAGGTCACTCGCTTCGCTCAAGGCTTCGTATTCGTACATCCTTGACGACTTGATAGCAACAGGATTCGTACCGTTTCTCTCGGCATCAAGAGGGGCAACCTGATCATGAATGAATAATGCTGAGCGTTTGAATCTTAGGTCTGTATTAAAACCTATCGTTACCCCAAAGTAATCCCTGTCAATAATCGTTACAGCCTGATAGCTTTGCTCGCCCTGAGTTACCAAGAACAAGAATTGATCAGGTACGTTATGCACTCTACCAAGCGCCAGCTTCTGCCCGTGGGGAAAAGTTAAATATTCCGCCAAAGGTTTGGTCACCTTACCAAGCTTTGAAGAACAGCTAATCTCATCACCTTTAACGATAAGCATCTCGTCAATATCTCGCTCAAACATCAAGCTCTGTTGGATCTGCTCGCAGTTTTCCGGGTGGTTCAATGCCTTTCTATTCTCAGTTTCAACCTGAAACAGTATTTCATCAGCAATGGAAATGTTTCTATCTAACAGGTGTTCAAGCTCGCTTTGTACGCTTTCACGAGCGAAGTATATTGCGCTAAAGATCACCAGTGGAATCGGGAGTAAAATAATAACGAGTTTCTTTAAAAGCGCTTTATTCAGCATATAAAACAACCTTTATAAACCGGCTCTGCCTGGTGCCCCGGGAAACGTTCCTTGGGAGGAAGACGGAATATACGTTTTTCGTAAGATACTGTGAGTATGTAACTCTCCTCTTACTACCGCAAACAAAACAACGCGTTATTGGTTTAAGTACCAATTAATGCTCAACCGACTCACTCTTGAGACAAATCCGGCGTTGTTACAAAAAGAGCAACCTTTTCTCACTTAATAAGAATTACCCCTAAAGATTATTTTTATTTTCTCATAGATTAAGAATTATAGTTGTCCTATATCATCCAACAAGTTACAAACTATATATGACGACAAACAAGGCTACCGCTAATCAGGTAAATGAAAAGGCGCTGCAATTATTAATGAAAGTTGCGGTGAACCCTTTCCCAGTGTCTGCGAAAACACTAAGTGAACAATTAAACGTACCATTGAGCAGTCTTTATCGGCATTTAAAACTGCTGAAAGAATGGAATTTGATTGAAGAAAGTGGTCACGATAAGACGTTTATTATCGGACCTGCAGCGCTACTTTTGATGCACAGCTACGAAAGTGCACAACACGGTCTGGATATGGTTGAAGCCATTTTATCTCGCTTAGTACAGCAGACTGGAGAAATGGCTGCCTATATGGTTCCTTCTGGTTATCGGGCACTCTGTGTCAGACAAAAAGAAAGTATGCAGGCGCTACGGTGCAGCTTCGTCCAGGGTCAAAGTCAACCCCTGCTTCGTGGCGCCTCATCCAAGGTGATGCTGGCTTATATGCCTAAAAGTCGTAGCGAGAAAATCTTACGTTATTTCAAACAAGATCATTGTCTCGATGAATGGGAACAAGAATTTGCCACGATCAGAAAAAACGGATACGCCGTAAGTACTTCCGAGATAGATCCAGGCGTCTCTGGTATCAGTGCACCTGTTATGAAAGGAAGTAAACTCGTAGGCGCAGTTTCGGTTATGGCTCCAGCACACCGGGTCGAGAAGGACAAGCAACGTATCGTATTACATGTGTTGCAAGCAGCAAGGGCACTACCACCAGAAAGGTAATTCATCATGTTGAGCTTTTTCAAACGTTATAAATTTCATCAACCAACACATACACCAGTTCAGCACTACCCTTTTTCATTTATGACGGTTTGTGAATACGTCGCTCCCATGACAAAAGGCGCGTTTGAATTAGCCGATCAAAGCCTGGAGAGTGCGAGCGAGTGGCTTTATCAGCAACATGATCACACCACAGCGGCGCATTGTGGCCACTTTACTCATGCTAAATTGGAGAACGGGGATTTTCAGGAAGCACTCAGCTTGTCACTTTCCCGTCACTCCATTCCAGTATTGGTAACAAATTGTACCGAAGCCATTTTGTCCATGTTGCCAGTAGTCGCCACTAGCCAAGACGACGTTGGTATATTGCACATTGGCCACAAAATGCATTTAAAGCCTACACTAGAGCCAAGGGTGGGTTCTGCATTTCATTTTGCGCTTTCCCGGTACCAAAACGTTCGTCTACTTTTTGCGGGCATAAATGAACAGGATAACAAGCAAGAAACATTGGAATATGCCGAGGATCAAGGCTGTTACTGGGTAACCGATAGAGAGTTTATTTTTCGACACAGGAATCATGTCAAACAACAAGTTAGCCATTATCTGGACCATTGCGATCAGGTGATTATTTCGGTTGATTTAGGTTCGCTTATGGCCAAAAACGGCCTTGATGGTGAGGTATCTTTAGATATTCAGATGGTGCTGAGAACCATCAGACTTTGTTTGGTTTCAGGCAAAGTGAAAGCCATACAGTTGGTTGGGGATCGTGACCGTTTAGTCTATTCAAGACAAACGAAAATAATTATTGAGGAGCTTTATCAAATAGCGCCTCTTCTTGATCACGCCGCCTGATAGCGACACATAAGCGATAAAATAAAAGCGCCCTTCTTAACAAGGGCGCTTTTGTTCAACTCATACCGTCACAATATTGGTTATTTCGCTCGACGTGCTTTCAAACGCTTCACCATCGCCAGACGACGTTCTGCAGACCCTTGGTCTGTTGCAGATTGGTTAGGGTTATTCCGACGTCCTTGACGGTTCTTAAATGCTGGTTTGGAGTTCAGCTTTTCGATGTATGATTCACGCTGCTTTGGTTCATAACCTGCTAGCTCAATACGGCGAATTCGTTGTTGAATCAGGTTTTCAACCTGAACCACTGTCAGTTCTTCATCACGGTTTACGAATGAAACCGCGTGCCCTTGCTTACCAGCACGACCAGTACGGCCAATACGGTGAACGTAATCTTCTGCAAGGAACGGCATATCGTAGTTCACGACATGTGGCAGATCAGCAATATCCAATCCACGAGCAGCAACATCGGTTGCAACCATCACGCGCACTTTGCCCGATTTAAATTCTTCAAGCGCACGACGTCGAGCACTTTGAGCTCGGTCACCGTGACAAACTGCCGCTTTGATACCATCAAGCTTCAATTCTTTAACCACTTCATTTGCGGTTTCTTTGTAGTTCACAAACACCAACACTTGTTGCCAGTTTTTGCGACCAATCAGTTCAGAAAGCAGCTCGGTTTTACGCTCTTGATCAACGGGGTAAAGTACGTGAGCAACAGTTTGTGCTGTTGTATTGGCGCGCTCAACCTCGATGCGTTTTGGTTTACGCAGAATGTCTTTTGCCAATAGGTTTAGCTGGCTGGATGTCGTTGCAGAGAACATCATGATCTGTGGATCCGTGTCCACATCTAACATGATTTTACGCACCGCGTGAATAAAGCCCATATCCAGAATACGGTCAGCCTCATCAAAAACGAGGAACTCTAAGTTTGCAACGGAGACATTACCTTGCTCAATGTGCTCTTCCAGACGGCCCGGTGTTGCCACCAGAATATCGACACCGTTTTCGAGCGCTGAGACTTGCGAAGACATTTTACGGCCACCAAAAACTGCCACCACCGATAAGTCGGTATATTTGGTGTACGCTTTGATGTTGTCAGCAATCTGCTCTGCCAGTTCACGCGTTGGAGCAAGGATAAGCGCACGTGCTGTCTTGCGTGAAGCACTGTGATCACTGTCTAGCAGTCGCTGAATCATAGGCAATGAAAACGCTGCGGTTTTACCAGTACCAGTCTGAGCTGTAGCGAAGATATCATGGCCTTTACGAGCCATTGGAATCGCCTTCTGTTGAATTGGCGTTAACTTTTCATAACCGCATTCTGCCAGCGCTTTTACGACTTCTGGTGCAAAACCTTGAGATGAAAATGACATTGAGCGTATTCCTTAAACAAACCACTAAAAATAGCGTTAAAAATTCAGCCGTGCACTATACCCGAATTTAAGTGATTTATCCCACTTTTCTCTCTTTTTTCAGTTTTAAGTCTGTACCAACAGATGAAGCGGCAAACACTAACATCGCATTGCTTGGCCGCTTAGGTAAGATACCCAGGTAACTGATTATTGTTCTATCCCAGACAGTTTAAGCAGAACATGTTCTAACTCATCCCAAGGAAGCAACTGAGAGTCGATCACTTCTAATCTCGATTCAAACCCTTCAAGGCTGATCTCATTAACCGTTACCACCGCATTCGCGACATTAAATGCGTAACAGCCTCGATCCGTATTCACCACCGCTTTTACTCGCTCCGCCGTTAAAGCCGAAAGCATGGAGAAAAGCTGATCGAAATCGAACGTATGCTCTGCGCCAAATAACCAACCACAACTAAAATAGCCCTGCCCCTTATTCTCTTTACGAATGAAAGCTTCACCCGGTGGCAGTTGAAATTGTGGTTCTTGCTGAGCGTGATCATGATGATGAGACTCAATATGCGAAGAAGCACTGCCATGGACTCGTTCAATATCTAACACTTCGATGGGTAGGTCACCGTCGTGAATCAACTTGCTAAATACTTTGGAGGGTGACTGATCGGTGATCCAGTCGTTAAACACATCGATGTCGTGGCTAGTGCAAAGGTCGACTTTGCTGCCGATAACCACATCGGCACAGTCTAGCTGATCAACGAAGTTTTGATTCGAGAGATGCTTTTCATTACTTAAATTACGAGGGTCGACCAATGCGATTGTCGCTTTAAGATCAACATACGGTAGATACTGCTCTGACGTTAGTGTTGCAATAACTTGTTTTGGATGGCCAAGCCCAGTTGGTTCGATAAGCAAACGATCGGGCTTTTGACGTAACAGAGCAGTGATGCCCACAGACATAGGAACGCCTGCTGTACAGCACATACAACCACCAGGAACTTCCTTTATCAACGCACCTTGGTCAGTCATCAAAGCGCCGTCAATGCCAATCTCACCAAACTCATTAACTAAGACTGCCCAGTTTTCGTCTTCTGGTTTTTTCTTTAGAAGGTTTAAGATCGTCGTCGTTTTACCTGATCCCAAAAAACCGGTCAGTATGTTGGTAGGTACTCTTTTTGACATGCTTTTCTCCGACGTTAGTGCATTCATACTCTGTCAAAGTATACGGACAACCTGATGTGCTTCAATGATTTTGTCACTGTGGAACCACCACGACAGTAGAATCTCTCACGTTGATATTATTAAAGATAAATATCACATCGAGAAATCTGCAAGCGGGATATATTAATAAGCTGTTGTCAGTAAATCTTTCCGCCTGTAACAGCAATATCCGTAGTGTGATTAACAACCACTTGCGCCATCAACCGCAATCCTTCCACTATGGTATCTAATGACATTGTAGGTTGGTTGCCCAGCGGGTTTTGTTCGGGTAACAGCGGAATATGCACAAAGCCATGACGTATTGACTTGTCTCTCAGGTAATGTTGCAAACCATAAAAAAGATGATTGCATACGAACGTTCCCGCACTGTTAGAAACTTGGCAAGGTATCCCTTGTTCTTGCAAAGTCTGAACGACTCGCTTGATCGGCAAAGTCGTGAAGTAAGCGTCAGGCCCATCTACTATGATGGGCTCATCTATCGGTTGATGACCTTGATTGTCAGGAATTCGAAAATCATCCACGTTGATGGCAACACGCTCAGTGGTAATGGCGGCACGGCCTGCTGCTTGTCCAACGGTGATTACGCAATCTGGCTGATGCTTTTCTATCGCTTCTATCACTGTGTTAGTTGACTCATAACGCGTGACTGGCACGTGACAAGTGACGATAAAACCGCCATCAATTGCCTCACCTTCTAACCTCTTAATCGCTTCCAAAGCTGGGTTGATGTCATCTCCGCCAAAAGGTTCAAAACCAGTAATCAGGACTTTTTTCATACGCGTTTTCAATTCATTAGGAATAGCAAAATTATTGCACTCCTGCATCCCTAGTCAAAATACTAATTTGATTGCCCTATTCACTCTTAAACATTATGTGAAGACCGTTGAAAATTTTTAACGAAAGTACCAGAAACTTGGTTTCTGGTCTTAACTTAGGTAGAGTACGCGCCACAAAATATCTGCTATTCGAAGAGATTGAATACAATGAACATTGATGATCAAGTGATCGAAACCATTGAAGAGCTAGAAACCTTTCTGCATTTAGTCGAAAGCGGTGCTCTGGGCCTAGAAGGCGTGGCAGGCATTGCACTTGCGACGACAAATAGCGATGGCCGCCCATTTGTCGCAGTTTTGGGAGATAAGCACCAGCTACTTCTCGGGCGCTGGGTTTCAAAATACGTCTACGACAACGGCAAAGATATCGTTCGAAACGGTCCATCTCGTACACATTAATGTGAATGTGACTAACTATTAGCTTGCTTTTTATAAGCAAGCTTTTTTGTATTTAATCTGTACCATTCAACTAGTTCACAAGAACAACATCAAGATTTAGGCAACTGATCACACAATACAAATTAGATTTTGGGTATAAACGTACTAATCATAAAAATGAAGACGTGAACTAGGACGTGAACAATGAATAACTCTTTCGACTACACTATGCCCAACAGTGAAGGATTCTTTGGCGAATATGGCGGCAGTTTTGTCCCACCAGAGCTTGAGCAAATAATGCGAGACATCAACGCCGCCTATGAAGAATGTTGTAAAGACCCTGAGTTTAAAGCGGAGTTAGCGCGCCTTTACAAACACTTTGTCGGTCGACCGAGCCCGATTTTTCATGCAGCGAACTTATCCAAAAAGTACGGTGCCGATATTTATCTGAAACGCGAAGATCTCAACCACACTGGCGCACATAAAATTAACCATTGTTTAGGGGAAGCCATACTCGCTAAAAAGATGGGTAAAAAGAAACTGATCGCAGAAACAGGTGCTGGTCAACATGGTGTTGCGTTAGCGACGGCAGCAGCTCTTGTCGGATTAGAATGCGATATTTATATGGGTGAAGTAGACATCGCCAAAGAGCATCCAAACGTGGTTCGTATGAGAATCCTAGGTGCCAACGTGATTCCTGCAACGCACGGACGTAAAACGTTGAAAGAAGCGGTTGATGCTGCGTTTGAGGCCTACTTGAAAGATCCAGAGACACAGCTGTACGCCATTGGCTCCGTAGTTGGCCCTCATCCATTCCCTAAAATGGTTCGTGACTTCCAATCTATTATTGGTAACGAGGCTCGAGTTCAGTTTAAAGAAATGACGGGTAAATTACCGAATAACCTCGTCGCATGTGTGGGCGGTGGCTCTAATGCGATGGGCTTGTTCAGTGCCTTTTTAGAAGATGAACAGGTCGCGATTCACGGAGTTGAGCCTGCTGGTCGCTCTTTAGAAAAAGTGGGTGAACACGCAGCAACCCTTAGTTTGGGCGAACCGGGCATCATGCATGGTTTTAAATCTTACATGCTCAAAGATGAACAAGGTGAACCTCAGGAAGTTTATTCTGTGGCAAGTGGACTAGACTACCCGTCTGTTGGTCCGCAGCACAGTTACCTAAAAGATATCGGTCGTGTGAATTACGGCTCAATCACCGACGACGAAGCAATAGACGCGTTCTTTGAACTATCACGTGAGGAAGGCATTATCCCTGCCATAGAGTCTTCGCACGCAGTGGCTTACGCGATAAAACTTGCTAAACAAGGAGAAAAAGGTTCGATTCTTATCAACCTGTCTGGCCGCGGTGATAAAGACATCGATTTTGTAGTCGAAAACTACGGCGCGAAATACGGTATAGAATCGCTTATCTAAACTTTATTACATCAGCGTGAAGCCACCGAAAATAGGCTGTCTTTTATACAGAAGTCTCTCACATAATGTGAGGGACTTTTTTTGAACTAAACTCTTGCTCCACGATCAGATCTTTAACAG
>JAAEZQ010000067.1 GCA_018222805.1 Vibrionaceae bacterium | reverse complement strand
TACCGCATGGGGTTATTAAATTCGCCAGTCATCATCCTTGCGACCAACGCTCTTAGCCTAGTTGAGTATCGTTACTCAGCTAGCTTCGATTCGATATATTGTAGTGCCTTTTCTACCACTTCGTCGATAGACATCGATGTAGAATCTAGCACAAGCGCATCCTCTGCAGGGCGTAGTGGCGCCACTGGGCGGTTACGATCGCGATCGTCACGCTCTTGGATCTCGCTTAAAAGGTCAGCAAATCTAACATCTAACCCTTTATCTTGCAACTGTTTAAGGCGTCTATTTGCACGCTCTTCTGCGCTCGCATCAAGGAAAATTTTCGCTTGTGCATGTGGAAATACGACGGTTCCCATATCACGGCCATCAGCAACCAAACCTGGAGCCGTTTCAAAGGCACGCTGGCGACGCAATAATGCTTCACGAACACGTGGTAGCGCAGCGACTTTAGATGCAGCCATACCCGTTTCTTCTTTACGAAGCTCACCGGAGACATCTTCGCCTTCCAGAATAACCTTAACCAGGTCACCTTCAGCGATAAACTGAACATCTAGATGTGTAGCCAGTGGGACAAGCGCATCCTCAGACTCAGTATCAACACCATGGTGAATAGCAGCGAGTGCAAGTACTCGATAAATCGCGCCAGAGTCTAAGAGTTGGAAATCCAACCTTTCCGCTAGCAACATACACAAAGTGCCTTTTCCTGCACCACTCGGTCCATCTACGGTTACAACCGGAGTTTGAGAGGACATGTTCTTCTCCACCTATTATTTCTTCTAGCAATTTGCTCGGTTTTCGAGGCGCGCATTATACGGGAAATTGCCCTTTCGGGCGAGGAAAAATGTCATTCAATGCATCACACAGCATGAGCAACTTAATTTATAAGTAAATTTAAAAGCTCAAATAAAAATGGCGAGAGCTTTTCACCCTCGCCATGTTCAAACTGGATATCACTTCTAGTAATGACTCGTAATCACACGATCGGCTTTTGGCCACGTTCAGCCAGTTTTAAGATGACACTGTCTGCCATTTTACCAGCAACACCCGCTAGCTTATCAGCCAGTTTTTTCTTCGGTACGTAGTGTACAGCCAATACTGTTTTGTCTTTGCACGCCGCCACAACGAGATCATCAGATGTGCCAATATCGTCAACCAGACCACGTTCTTTTGCCTGAGTACCAAACCAATGTTCGCCAGTTGCCACTTTTTCCAACTCTAAGCTTGGACGACGCTCACGAATGAAGTCTTTGAACAGTACGTGAGTTTCTTCTAGCTCTTGCTTGAACTTGTCACGTGCTTTATCTGTGTTTTCACCAAAAATGGTCAGAGTACGTTTGTACTCACCCGCCGTAAGCTGTTCATACTCAATATCATGCTTTTTCAATAACTTATTGAAGTTAGGAATTTGTGCAATGACACCAATTGAGCCGACAATCGCAAACGGCGCAGATACAATTTTGTCTGCCACACACGCCATCATATAACCACCACTTGCCGCGACTTTATCCACGGCAATTGTTAATGGCAAACCTGCCGCTTTAATGCGATCAAGTTGAGATGACGCCAAGCCGTAGCCATGCACCATGCCACCACCAGACTCTAAACGCAGTAAGACTTCATCCCCTTCACGAGCCACAGCCAAAATCGCAGTGATCTCTTCACGCAACGAGCTCACTTCTTTAGCATCAATACTGCCTTTGAAATCAAGAACAAACAGGTGGGGTTCGCGTTTGCTATCTAGCTCACCTTCTTTACTTGCTTGTTTGATCTCTTTCTCGCGGGATTTATTCTTTTCTTTTTCTTCTTTCTTGATCGCTTTATCACGAGCTTTGATGAAAGCCTCATCGTGTAGATGATGCTCTAGTTGTTCAACAGACTGCTTATGCAGCTCAGAAAGATTCGTAATCTCGAGTTCACCTTTTGCTGCACCCGATTTGCCACCTACCGATTTAACAAGAATGAGAATGACAATGATCGCAGCGACGACCGTTACAATCTTGGCCAAGAATAAACCGTAATCTAATAAAAATTCCAATGAGAGCTCCTTTATCTCACTCCAGCGAATATGTTGCTATGCTACACCGAAAAATCAGAGAGAAGGCAACGTGGTTTGTAACCACTTGTTCTGATTGATAGCATACCTAACAAATGTTCTGGAATTGGTATAACACATGAATTGGTGTATTGTAACCATCTTGTCACGATTACCAAGATTTTCCATTAAGAAAGCGGCGTAATTTGCGCCAATTAACTATCATGGACCCTCTTACAATAATAAGGATTAAACACCGTGGACTACTCCGTTTCAGCAGATGCCTTAAAAGATAAAGTCATTCTTGTTACCGGCGCAGGTAATGGCATTGGCCGTCAAGCCGCACTTTCATATGCAAAGCACGGTGCAACGGTGATTTTATTGGGCAGAAACGTTCAAAACCTTGAATCCATTTACGATGAAATCGAAGCCGCAGGTTACCCGCAAGCTGCCATTATTCCTCTTGATTTAAAAGGAGCGACAAAACAGAACTACATTGATATGGCAGAGACCATCGAAGGCCAGTTTGGCCGCCTTGATGGCCTGCTGCACAACGCTGGGGTTCTGAGCACACTTTGTCCATTTGAACAAATCAAAGAAGATGACTTCGACGACATCATGCAAATTAACGTGAAAGCCGAAGTTCTGATGACTCAGGCGCTGCTACCTGTGATGCGTAAATCTGAAGCGGGTCGTATTATCTTTACCTCTTCTACCGTGGGTCACTCTGGTCGTGCTTTCTGGGGCCCATACGCGATCTCTAAGTTCGCAGTAGAAGGCATGATGCAAACGCTGGCTGATGAGCTAAGTGATACACCAATGCGTGTTAATGCCATCAACCCAGGCGCCACACGTACTCGTATGCGTGAAAAAGCATACCCGGGTGAAGACTCCAACAAACTAAAAACACCACAAGATCTGATGCCACTGTACTTGCATCTGATGGATCCAAGTGTGACTGACGTGAATGGCCAGTGTATCGACGCACAACCAAAGCGTAAGTGATTCCGTTTTCACCCTTCACATAACTGATTGAAAAGGCAGCCAACGCTGCCTTTTTTATTTTTCTCGCCACAAAAATCTTGCTACTTTTCACCACAGAAATATACTGTACAAATATACAGGTATTTAGTTATGCAAGATATTATTCAGCACTTAAAAAGCCAACACCTTGTTTGGCAAGCAAATTTAACCAAAGCGGACTCACATCAGTTCCTCAACAGCTCTGGCTTTCCAGAACTGGACACTCTGCTGGGTGGAGGCTTTCCACCTCATGGGGTGGTCGAGATGGAGTCTATAGGCAGTGTCGGTGAATTGCGCCTGCTAGCACCTTATTTGAGCTCCTCTTTGACCAGAGGTTTAACTGCGTTTATTCAGCCACCAGCTCTGATGAATTCACTCTTTCTACACAGTATCGGCTTGGACATTAACCAGGTCTGGGTCATTACACCGGAGCGCCAGCGTGATGCGCTCTGGACAGCGGAGCAATGCCTAAAAAGTGGCGTATGTACCAATGTATTTCTGTGGCAAGAAGAGCTCGAGATCCATCAAGTCAAACGTCTACAAGTCGCCAGTGAGCAAGGTTCTTGCCCTCTGTTTATGTTGAAGCCAATCCGAGCAAACCGTCTATCCCTGCCTGTGTCGCTCAGCCTCAAAGTACAAGGGAGCGAGCAAGGTGTCAGCGTTGAGGTCTTAAAACGCAAAGGTGGCTGGAGCAAAGGTCAGATCGAGATTAACTTCCAGCATCATTACCCACAACTTGTAGTGCCGACTAAGGCACATACTCCGTCGACAGTCGTAAATTTCCCGATGTTAAATCAAGGGTAATAACATGCCTTTATGGATCTACTTACACTTCCCTCGTCTGCAATTGGACACACTTTTTAGTGGCAACCAAGAACAGCCAGTGGTGATAGTCGAAAGCCAGCGCTGCCGAATCATTCAATGCAATGACATTGCAGAGCAGCAAGGTATCAGACTCAATATGGGCCTAGGTAGCGCTGCGTCTTTATGTCGTGACTTACAAGTCCACCCTTACCATCCGCAAACCGAACTGAAGAAATTGCAGGAGGTTGCCCAGTGGCTGTACCTGATTACATCTGATGTAGTGCTGATGCCAAATCAGGGTATCCTGCTGCGCGCAACACCCATGCTCAGTCTCTATGAGGGGCTGTATAACTACTGGCACAAAGTCTCAACTCACCTCGCCACACTAAAACTGAGTGTTCAGTTTGGCTGTGGGTTTTCTCCATTATCAGCCAAACTCATGGCTCTGTCGGGAAGTAATCAGTTGATTGAAGACAAAGCGTGTATTCAACAATCACTCTCCTCTTTGCCACTAACACTGACTGATTTATCCACTGTGACGGTTGATAAGTTACATCGTGTCGGCGTAAGTACTTTACAAGACCTGCTTGAATTGCCGCTGCAAGATATCGCTCGCCGTTTTGATATCGATTTAGTGAACTACGTAGGTCGTCTGACTGGCCAATTTAAACACCCTGTCGACTTTTATCATCCCACGGAATCATTCCAGGTGTATTTGGAGCTGTTATTTGAGCTCGAAAATGTTCAATGGCTCGAGAGGCCGCTCGTGAAGTTACTTCGTCAACTCGAAACCTTTTTAAAGTTAAGAGATAAAGTTGCCTTCGAACTCCGTTTGACACTCCACCAGCGAGATAAACAAGAGCAGCACCTTCAACTCACTTCAGCGCAAGGGGACTACTTATGCCATCGCTGGCAGCAACTCGCTAGCTTGAGTCTTGAGTCTCTAACGCTCAATGGTCCTGTGATTGGCCTGACTTTACAGGTAATTCGCCAGGGAGAGCCTGTCAGCAGTGCTTGCGACCTCTTTGCTGGGCAGAAAGGTCAAATGAACACTTTAGAGCTACTCTCATTACTGCAAGCTAAACTGGGTAAACACTCCGTGCTCAAACCAGATATAGCTTATGATCCAAGGCCAGAGAAAGCCTGCCAGTATCGACCAGCCGATGAACCCAATGTCACGATTACGTCCATTCCGCAATTGCTGCGTCCGGCAATGCAGTTACCCACACCGATACCACTCCAAGAACAGGTTTCTCTGGTTCATGGCCCTGAACGAATTGTTTCAGGATGGTGGGATGGTGATGAGATCATGCGCGATTACTACATATCTCACACCAGACAAGGTCGCTGGTTATGGGTATTTCGCGATCAACACAAACATTGGTTTCTTCACGGATATTTTTGTTAAGTCGTTATGAGTTACGCAGAACTATTTTGTCAGTCTAATTTCTCTTTTCTTACCGGTGCTTCTCATGCAGAAGAGCTGGTGCTACAAGCTGCTTTTTTTCGTTATCAGGCCATTGCAATCACGGATGAATGTTCCGTCGCAGGTGTCGTAAAAGCGCATACAACGATCCAGCAACATAAGCTCGATATCAAGCAAATTGTAGGAAGCATGTTTTGGCTCAATGATGAATGCCAAGTTGTCTTATTATGTCCATGCCGTAAAGCTTATGCAGAACTGTGCCGCATCATCACCAACGCACGGAGACGTAGTGAAAAAGGCAGCTATCAACTCTCAGAATGGGATTTGATGTCAATTCGACATTGCTTTGTTCTGTGGTTACCGACTCGTCAAAACAGCGATCACTATTGGGGACGCTGGCTAAACCAACATCATAACAACCGCTTGTGGGTTGCTATCCAGCGTCACCTTGGTGGAGATGATTCGGAATATACCAACCATTGTGAAAAGCTCGCCCATGAACTCCAATTACCTATTACCGCGTGTGGCGGTGTGCTTATGCATTCGGTCGAACGTCTACCACTACAACATGTGCTAACCGCAGTGAAACACGGTTGCGGCGTTGATAAGCTCGGGTTTGAACGACTTTCCAATGCTGAGCGTGCGTTGCGACCACTCAACAAACTTTCCCGTATCTACAAACCTGAGTGGCTTGCAGAGAGCAAACACATCGCCGATTTGTGCGACTTTAAACTGAACGAGCTGAGGTATGAATACCCTGCAGAGCTAATCCCCGACGGTTACACACCAGATTCTTACCTACGTATGTTAGTCGAACACGGAAAGAAAAAACGTTTTCCTGATGGTGTACCAAAGGACATTCAGCAAACTATCGAGAATGAGCTCACATTGATTAAAGAGCTGAAATACCACTACTACTTTTTAACCATTCACGACATTGTAATGTTTGCGAAAAAACAAGGTATTCTCTATCAGGGGCGTGGCTCTGCGGCAAACTCTGTCGTGTGCTATTGCCTGGAAATCACCTCAGTCGACCCAAGGCAAATCGCTGTGCTGTTCGAACGATTTATCAGTAAAGAGCGTGATGAGCCGCCTGATATTGATGTCGACTTTGAGCATGAGCGCCGAGAAGAAGTCATTCAATACATCTATAAAAAATACGGTCGTGAACGCGCTGCTCTGGCTGCAACCATCATCAGTTATCGCTTCAAAAGCGCAGTAAGGGAAGTAGGTAAAGCTCTGGGGATTGAAGAAACCCAGTTGGACTTTTTCATTAAGAATGTTAACCGACGTGATCGTAACCAAGGCTGGCAAGCGCAGGTTGTTGAGCTCGGATTACACCCAGAGTCCTTAAAGGGACAACAATTTATTCAGCTGGTGAACGAGATCATCGGTTTTCCTCGTCATCTATCTCAGCACGTCGGTGGCTTCGTGATTTCGTCAGGACCGTTATACGAGTTAGTTCCGGTAGAAAACGCCGCGATGGAAGATCGTACCATCATTCAATGGGACAAAGACGATTTAGAAAGCTTAAAGCTACTCAAAGTCGATGTGCTTGCATTAGGCATGCTGAATGCGATCAGAAAGTGCTTTCAACTGGTCGAAAAGCACCACCAGCGCTCACTGTCCATTGCTGAGATCACTCGGCTTCAGGATGATCCTCACGTTTATCATATGATCCAGAAAGCAGATACCGTCGGTGTCTTTCAAATCGAATCCAGAGCACAAATGAGCATGCTTCCTCGCTTAAAGCCTGCTTGTTATTACGACTTAGTGATTCAAATTGCAATTGTACGTCCGGGGCCCATTCAGGGTGATATGGTTCATCCCTTCCTCAAAAGACGCAATGGTGAAGAACTTGTCAGCTACCCATCAGAAGCCGTGAAAAGTGTCTTAGAGCGAACCATGGGTGTTCCGATTTTTCAGGAACAGGTCATCAAGCTCGCAATGGTCGCTGCTGGTTTCAGTGGCGGTGAAGCCGATCAACTACGCCGGGCGATGGCAGCCTGGAAAAAGAATGGCGATCTCGCAAAATTCAGACCTAAGCTTATCGATGGCATGCGTGAGCGAGGCTACGATTTAGCATTTGCTGAACGTATCTTCGAACAAATTTGTGGTTTTGGTGAATACGGCTTCCCGGAGAGTCATTCCGCTTCATTTGCGGTTCTGGCTTATTGTTCGTCTTGGCTGAAATACTACTACCCTGCTGAGTTTTATACGGCGCTATTGAACAGTCAACCAATGGGATTTTACAACCCTTCCCAGTTGGTGCAGGATGCTCGCCGCCATGGCATTGAAGTCTTACCAGTCTGTGTCAATCTTTCACGCTATCAGCACCACCTTATCCAGCGTCCTAATGGTCGGTTGGGCATACAACTTGGCTTTCGTTTAGTCAAAGGATTCAACGAGGAGAGCACAAACCGGCTTATTGAGCGCCGTCCTAAAAGCGGTTATCGATCTATTCAGGAAGTAAAGCAAATCCTGAGAAATCGCCGCGATATAGAGTTGTTGGCATCCGCGAATGCATTCCAGATATTGTCGGGCAATCGCTATAGTGCTCGTTGGGCGGCCATGGACTCCCTATCGGACTTGCCTTTATTTCATGATGTGCAAGAACCTGTTGCTGGCTATCAAACGCAACCTTCTGAGTATGAAAACCTGATTGAAGATTATGCCAGTACAGGGCTTTCTCTCAATCGCCACCCTATTACTTTATTGGAGCAAGCAGGTAAGCTACCGCGCTTTACCCGCATGCAACAGTTAGTCGAGAAAGAACATAAATCACTGGTGACCGTTGTTGGGCTAGTCACCGGACGTCAATCTCCCGGCACCGCTGCGGGGGTTACCTTTATCACTTTAGAGGACGATACTGGGAATATTAATGTCGTGGTTTGGAGCGCCACCGCCCGAGCCCAAAAGCAAGCTTATCTCACATCAAAGGTTATGATGGTAAAGGGAGTTTTAGAGAGAGAGGGAGAAGTCACACACGTGATTGCAGGCAAACTGATTGATTGCACTCATAACCTAGTGGAGTTACAAAGTAAATCACGGGACTTTCACTAGCGTTTAGGGGCAGGCAAATAACAAAAAGGGATGAAAACTCACGCTTCATCCCTTGCATATGTCAGATATAACGTTAATAAAGGGGGTTACCCCTCTACCACTTTCATCAATAATTGCCCGTCATACAACGCTTGTTTTATAAGTGCTGCACCCGGCATTGTCGCTTGTTTGTAAAAACGCGATTCTACCAATTCCAAATCTTGGTGATAAACCGGCAAGCTCTGTTCTTCAATACAGCGACGAATAGCTGGGTAAAGAATCTCTTTCGCTTGGTTGATGACGCCACCAATCAAGATTTTTTCTGGGTTAAACAGGTTAATCACAATCGCAATTGCAGAACCTAGATAACCGCCTAGCTTTTCGATCACATCCACAGCAAGAGAGTCACCATTAGCTGCGGCTTCACATATGCTTTCGATAGTCATCTCTTCTTGCTCAGCAAGGCTCGATTCCTCACCATCAGCAATACGTTTGACGACTTCTTCACGGATAGCCTGCGAGCTTGCCACGGTTTCAAGACATCCAATATTGCCACAATGACAGCGTTTACCATTTGGATCTATCTGAATATGACCTAATTCACCAATATTACCGTGACGACCGAGCAACACTCGTCCATCAAGAATAATACCGGCGCCTAAGCCATGGTGAATCGAAATCAGCACTGAGTTTTCATTATCTTTAGAATGGCCAAACAGCTTCTCAGCTAGTGCCCAAGCTCGCGTATCGTTAGCTATAAATACTGGTAAACCTGTCGCCTTATATATTTCAGGCCCCAGAGCTAAATTTTCTACGTTGTAATGAGGCATTTGCAATACAATACCCTGCTCTGAGTTCACAAGACCTGGAAGCGTAATTGCAATACTAGTTACTCGATCTAACTGATCAGCGTAGGTTTGAAAAAACTCATCAATTTCGTAAAGCAAGCGTTCAAGCACATCGTCTTGATCCAATTCGTGAATTTCGATTTTTGTATCAATTAACACATCGCCGCCGAGTTCATGAAGCGCTATCGTTAAATAACCACGGCCTAAGCGCATCGACAGAAACTGCCAACCTTCATTGTTAACCTGCAAACCGACAGCGGGACGACCACGACTGGTGGCTTCCTGAACAGTTGTTTCATGAATCAAGTGTGCTTCAATTAATTCTCGAGTGATTTTCGTGATACTTGCAGGCGCAAGCTCACTTTGTTTGGACAAATCAATTCGAGATATTGGACCCTTTAAGTCAATTAGTTTGTATACCCGACCAGCATTGATCTGTTTGATATGATCAATATGGCCCGGTTGAGCCATGTACATT
>JAAEZQ010000066.1 GCA_018222805.1 Vibrionaceae bacterium | reverse complement strand
TCATTGAAACCTAATTTGAAACCGAAGTTTCTAATTGGATTATCATCAACGAGTGCCCACACAGATTGATAGGTCTATATTGTTAAAGAGCTTTTCCTGTTGAGCTTTGCTCAAAACAGGACGGCCATTTTAGCGAGTTAAAGTTTAGTGTCAATCACTTTTTTCAAACTTTCTTCAAGCGTTTCCGCTTGGCTAATTTGGCTTGCTAACCCTGGCTCGTTTCTTTCGAAGCGTTGCCGTGTCAGCGAGGTGGCATTATAGAGATTGCGATCACATTGGCAAGCCCTTTTTGAGGTTTTTTTTGAATTTTCTATCATTCGAATGAAATAGCATCAAAAACACTTAAAAGAGCACGTTATTTCTACAGTTCTTTGAATTTATCCGTGAAAAGAGTCACTTTTTCCCAGTTGGTGTATTCCACCTCTTTCGTTGTATCCGTTTCTCCACCCGTCATCGACATGATGAACTTAATCATCATTTTGTCGAACCATCCGTAGCGCGGATAATAAAGAGCGCCAGCAAACACACCTATCAACTCAGGTTTCCAAGGTGATTTCATCAAGAACTTACGAATATACGCACTGCCTTCTGGCGTATCTTTACCTTGGTCTTCTTTGCGTGCTGTTAAGTTCACACAGAAGAAAGCCACTTTATGCTGCTCTAACTGATTAAGGTGACGCTCTATAAATTGATAAAGTTTTTTATTCAAATGGCCGTAACGAATAGAAGCACCAACCAACACTTTGTCATAAGGGCTGAAATCAATGGTGTCTATATTATGTAAGTCCACTAAATCACAATCGAAGTCCGTTAGCTTCTCATCTATATAGTGAAAGATTTTTTTAGTTTGCCCTTCGCGAGAAGAGTACAAGAACAAAGCTTTTACCACGGTTTCCCCTTAACTACGCCAAAACGTCGGCGTGAATAGAATGAGTAAGGTAAATATTTCCAGACGACCAAATAGCATGGAGACAATCAGTACCCACTTTGCTTTATCGTTTACGTCACCAAAATGCAGAGCCACTTCTCCAAGACCTGGGCCAAGGTTATTCAAAGTGGCAGCAACTGCCGAGAATGCGCTCAGTTCATCCATACCGGTCGCAATCAGACCTAGCATGCATAAAACAAATACCAACGCATAGGCAGAAAAGAACCCCCAAACAGCATCAACAACTCGTTGTGGTAGCGCACTGCCACCAACTTTAATGGTGTAGACTGCCCTAGGATGGACCAAACGTTTAAGCTCACGTGCGCCTTGTAGAGTAAGCAGTAAAATACGGATCACTTTCATACCGCCCCCCGTCGAGCCAGCACACCCACCAATAAAAGATGAGAACAAGAGCAATACTGGTAAGAACAATGGCCAATCCGCGAAGCCAGTTGTTGTAAAACCAGCCGTCGTAGAAATGGAAACGCTTTGGAACAGCGCTTGGTCGAAAGCATCATAAGTAGATGTGTATGAGTGGTGCTTAAGTAATAATAAGAAACAAACCACAAACAGTAGCACCTGTATAAAGATGAAGGCACGAAACTCGGGATCTTTCCAATAGTATTTCGGGTGCACACCACCAGATGCAAATGCCGCAAAGTGCAATGTATAGTTGCATGCCGATATAAGCAGGAAAACCACTGTAATGAGGTTAATCGCATAACTATCAAAATACCCCATGCTCGCATCGTGAGTTGAGAACCCACCAATTGCGATGGTCGAGAAGCTGTGGCTAATAGCATCAAATGGTGTCATACCAGCCAACCAAAATGCTGTCGCACACGCAATGGTTAAGCTTAAGTAGATATACCAAAGGGCCTTAGCTGTCTCGGCAATTCTTGGGGTCATTTTAGTGTCTTTTACCGGACCTGGAATTTCAGCGCGATATAGCTGCATACCACCGATACCAAGGACTGGCAAAATGGCAACCGCTAATACGATGATCCCCATCCCACCAAACCACTGGAGTAACTGGCGATAGAACAAGATCGCTTTAGGTAACTCATCCAAGCCAACAATCACGGTTGCACCGGTCGTCGTCAGTGCGGAAAATGACTCAAAAAAGGCGTCGGTTACCGATATATTAGGATTATCGGCAATCAAAAACGGAATGGACCCCGCACTCCCCAGTACCGTCCAGAATAAGACCACGATAAGGAAGCCGTCACGCGCTTTTAGCTCATGCTTGTGCCTGCGGTTCGGAAACCAGCAAACGCTTCCGCAAAATAGCAGAACAAAAAATGTCGTAACAAAGGGTACACCCGCGCCATCACGATAGGTAAGCGCGACGAGTGCAGGTGCGAGCATTGTGACACTAAAAAGCGCGAGCAATAGCCCGACAATACGAATAATTGAACGAAATTGCATGGATTGATTGACTAGCGAAGCTGTCCCTGTCGCTTACTCTTTTTCATTATTTTCCGTCTAGCGGGGTAACAATTGCCTTTGCCCCACTTTTGTTGATGATAGCTTGGGTAAATCCGCTCACTTCACGAAGCTCAATTTCTACCACCAGCACGACCTGATCGCTGTATTCAGCATTGACTTCCATCGCCCCAAACTGAGGCATAATAGACTGTGCGATAGGCATAAAACCATAGTCTAACGCTAGTCTGAGCTTTGTGGTGATTTTTTTCTCAATAGTTTGAAGCTGCTTGAGTGCTTGTTGCACACCACCACCATAAGCCTTAACCAAACCACCCGTCCCTAATTTGATGCCACCAGAGTAACGGGTCACAACGGCTGTAATCTCTCCAACCCCTGAACCCGATAGCTGAGCGAGAATAGGCTTACCAGCTGTTCCAGACGGTTCGCCATCATCGCTAAAGCCCCATTTCATCGAATCTTCCGGCCTTCCCGCGACAAATCCCCAGCAATTATGTCTCGCATCCGCGTGTTTCGTTTTTACTTGCTCCACAAATGCTTTAGCCGCTTCGACACTTGGCGTATGGGCGAGATGCGTAATAAACACACTCTTTTTGATCTCTTCTTCAAATTGAGTTGTTTGCGCAGGGATAAAATAAGGCTGGTCATTCATAAGATTAGGTCATTTATCTCTTTGCCTGAAGTCTATCACGATAGTGATTTACAAGTCGCATAAGATCTGGCCCAGCGCACAATGTTAAACGCTTGTTTGAAAAATGTATTGAAATTGAACATTTCTCGATCAAAACTAACATCAATGGTCAAGCCAGAATTAGAATAAAACACTTCCTCGATGCCTATTTATCCGAAGCTATTTATACGAGGAAGGGCACCATTTAAATAGGTATACAGACAATCCCAGATTGTATGTCATGGAGATAGACAATGATTTACCAAGCCGAAACCCTACAGGTAAAGGAAATACAGGATGGCATTGCAGAGCTGAGTTTCTGCTCGCCAAAATCCGTCAATAAACTTGATTTAGCTACGCTTGAGTCACTAGACAAAGCCCTTGATGCGCTTATCGCACACCAAGGTTTGAAGGGCTTAATGCTAACTTCAAATAAAGATACGTTCATTGTAGGTGCAGACATTACCGAATTCTTAGGTCTGTTTGCTAAGACTGATGCCGAGCTGGATCAGTGGTTACAATTTGCTAACAATATCTTCAACAAACTTGAAGACCTGCCAGTCCCGACTATATCGGTAATCAAGGGCCACGCTCTTGGTGGTGGCTGTGAATGTGTGCTGGCAACAGACATGCGCATCGGTGACAAAACTACCAGCATCGGTTTACCAGAAACTAAACTTGGGATCATGCCAGGCTTTGGTGGTTGTGTACGTCTGCCTCGTGTTATCGGTGCTGATAATGCAATGGAAATCATCACTCAAGGCAAAGCTTGTCGAGCCGATGAAGCACTAAGCCTTGGCCTGTTAGATGCTGTTGTCGATAACGACACTCTTTATGAGTCAGCGTTGCAAACACTGACTTCTGCAATCAATGAAAAACTTGATTGGCAAGCACGCCGTAAACAAAAAACATCACCACTGACACTGAGCAAGCTTGAGTCAATGATGAGCTTCACAATGGCAAAAGGCCTCGTGGCACAAAAAGCGGGCCCGCACTACCCAGCACCAATGACATCAGTCCTTACTATTGAAGAAGGTGCTCAACTTGCACGTAATGAAGCACTTGCTGTAGAACGCAAGCACTTTGTTAAACTGGCAAAATCAGAAGAAGCGAAGTCACTGGTTGGCCTGTTCTTAAGTGATCAATACATTAAAGGCATCGCTAAAAAAGCGGCGAAATCAGCAAACAAAGACACTAAGCGTGCAGCGGTTCTAGGTGCAGGTATCATGGGTGGCGGCATCGCTTACCAATCAGCACTGAAAGGTGTGCCTGTATTGATGAAAGACATTGCGCAGGCATCTCTGGACTTAGGCATGAACGAAGCCTCGAAGCTGCTGAATAAGCGTCTTTCGACGGGTCGTATTGATGGCTTTAAGATGGCGGGCATCCTTGCATCTATTACACCAAGCCTGCACTACGCTGGTATCGAAAACTCAGATGTGATTGTCGAAGCAGTAGTTGAAAACCCGAAAGTAAAAGCAGCCGTACTTAGCGAAGTCGAGCAAAACGTTGGCGAAGATACGGTTATCACATCTAACACATCGACAATTCCAATCAACGTACTGGCTCAGTCACTACAACGCCCAGAAAACTTCTGTGGTATGCACTTCTTTAACCCGGTGCATCGCATGCCATTGGTCGAGATCATCCGCGGCGAGAAAACATCGGATGACACCATCAACCGTGTTGTGGCTTACGCAGCGAAAATGGGAAAATCACCAATCGTCGTCAATGACTGCCCTGGATTCTTCGTCAACCGTGTACTGTTCCCATACTTTGGTGGTTTCAGCATGCTACTTCGTGACGGCGCTGACTTCACGCAAATCGACAAAATCATGGAACGCAAGTTTGGTTGGCCAATGGGCCCAGCATATCTGCTTGACGTTGTTGGTATTGATACCGCTCACCACGCACAGGCCGTCATGGCTGAAGGCTTCCCTGAGCGCATGGGCAAGCAAGGTCGCGATGCGATTGATGCATTATTTGAAGCCAATAAATTTGGTCAGAAAAATGGCAGCGGTTTCTACAGCTACTCAGTTGATAAGAAAGGTAAACCGAAGAAGACCTTCTCTGAAGAGATCTTGCCACTACTGGCAGACGTATGTGCCGACAAACCTTTCCATGATAAGGAACGCTTCGACGAGCAGACCATCATTCAACGTATGATGATTCCTATGATCAACGAAGTGGTACTGTGTCTACAGGAAGGCATTATCGCGACGCCACAAGAAGCGGATATGGCTCTGATTTACGGTCTGGGCTTCCCTCCATTCCGCGGCGGTGTATTCCGCTACCTAGACACTGTTGGTATTGCTGAATACATCGAAATGGCAAAACAACACGCAGAGTTAGGCGCGATGTACCAAGTACCACAAATGCTGATTGATATGGCGGCTAAAGGCGAAAGCTTCTACGGCACACAACAGCAAGGTTCGATCTAAGGAGGGATTCCCAAAATGACCAATCAAACAAGAAATGTTGTCGTAGTAGATTGCCTACGTACCCCAATGGGTCGCTCTAAAGGTGGCGCTTTCCGTAATACTCGTGCTGAAGACCTTTCTGCACACCTGATGAAAGGGATTCTGGCCCGTAACCCACAAGTAAATCCAAGTGAGATCGAAGACATCTACTGGGGCTGTGTACAACAAACGCTGGAACAAGGCTTTAACGTTGCACGTAACGCTGCACTGTTAGCTGGTCTGCCAATTGAAATTGGTGCCGTTACCGTAAACCGTTTGTGTGGCTCATCAATGCAGGCTCTGCATGATGGTACTCGCGCGATAATGACTGGTGATGCTGAAATCTGCCTGATTGGTGGTGTTGAGCATATGGGACACGTACCGATGAACCATGGTGTGGACTTTCACCCTGGTATGGCAAAAAACGTAGCAAAAGCTGCAGGTATGATGGGCTTAACGGCGGAAATGCTAGGTAAGCTGCATGGTATCAGCCGTGAACAACAAGACGAGTTTGCTGCACGTTCACATGCTCGTGCTCACGCAGCTACTGTGGAAGGTCGCTTTAAAAATGAAATCCTGCCAACTGAAGGTCACGCGGCAGACGGCACACTGTTCACACTCGACTACGATGAAGTAATTCGTCCCGAAACAACTGTGGAAGGTCTGTCTCAACTTCGTCCGGTGTTCGACCCGGCAAATGGTACCGTTACGGCAGGTACGTCTTCTGCTCTGTCAGATGGCGCATCAGCCATGCTGATCATGAGTGAAGAAAAAGCTAACGAGCTTGGCCTGAAGATTCGTGCGCGTATCAAAGGCATGGCAATCGCTGGCTGCGATCCTTCAATCATGGGTTACGGTCCGGTACCAGCAACACAGAAAGCACTAAAACGTGCCGGGCTGTCTATCGAAGATATGGACGTAGTGGAGCTAAACGAAGCGTTCGCAGCACAGTCGCTACCATGTGCTAAAGATCTAGGTCTACTTGATGTGATGGACGAAAAAGTGAACCTGAATGGCGGCGCAATCGCTCTGGGTCACCCACTAGGCTGTTCTGGATCTCGTATCTCTACGACGCTGATCAACCTAATGGAAGCAAAAGACGCGAAATACGGCCTTGCGACCATGTGTATCGGTCTTGGTCAGGGTATTGCGACTGTTTTTGAAAGACCTTAGGCATTTGAACAACATAGTGATCCACTCGGCATCCTGATGAAATGCACCGATGCTAAAGCCATTTAGTATTAGACTTAAGGGCGACATCCTAATGTCGCCCTTTTATTTTTCAAAGTTGTCATTCGTAATAAATGCACACGACGCATAGATTAAATGATGAACTTTCATTTTATTCATAACCAAACAAGACATACACTTAGAGGCAGTTAATATCTTGCTGCTGTGGCATCTCAGCCACACTACCGCACACTCGGAGAACCTCATGTTTAATGCTCTAGTTCTAAACCAAGAAGACAAACGCACTATCGCCAACATCGAACAAATTGATGAAAACCAACTACCCGAAGGTGACGTCCTGATTGACGTTGACTACTCATCGTTAAACTACAAAGATGGTTTGGCGATTACAGGCAAAGGTAAAATCATCCGTAATTTCCCAATGGTTCCGGGCATTGACCTAGCTGGTACAGTGGTAAGCTCTGAAGATACACGCTACCAAGCTGGCGATAAAGTGGTACTTACAGGCTGGGGCGTGGGTGAAAATCACTGGGGTGGCATGGCGCAACGTGCTCGCTTGAAAGCAGATTGGTTAGTGCCATTACCAAAAGGGTTAGACAGCAAAAAAGCAATGATGGTTGGTACCGCGGGCTTTACCGCAATGCTGTGTGTTCAAGCGCTGCTTGATGCAGACATCAAACCAGAAGCAGGTGAAATCCTTGTCACTGGCGCAAGTGGTGGCGTGGGCTCAGTCGCAGTAGCATTGCTGGCTCAACTGGGTTACAAAGTCGCTGCCGTCACTGGGCGCGTTGAACAAAACGGCCCACTGTTAGAAAAACTGGGCGCGAGTCGCATCATCGACCGTGTTGAATTTGAAGAGCCGGCTCGCCCGCTTGAGAAACAAATCTGGGCAGGTGCAGTAGATACGGTCGGCAGCAAAGTGCTGGCAAAAGTATTGGCACAAATGGACTACAACAGCGCAGTCGCGGCATGTGGTCTAGCGGGTGGTTTTGATCTACCAACAACAGTGATGCCATTTATCCTACGTAATGTACGCCTGCAAGGTGTCGACTCAGTAATGTGCCCAACAGAAAAACGTATCGCAGCATGGGAAAAACTGGTTGAGCTATTGCCTGATAGCTACTTTGAGCAAGCTTGTACTGAAGTGGATTTGGCAGAAGCTCCAAAATACGCTGAAGACATCACCAACGGTCAAGTCACTGGGCGCGTAGTTATCAAGCTTTAAGCTCTAAAATCACAAATTAGACAGACTAAGAGCCGGCATTGCTGGCTCTTTTTGATCAGCCTAATCCCATATCTTCGATGCGCTTGGCAATCAAACGCCCGCACTCTTCTTTTACTATCCCTCTCAACCACTCCTGAGCAGGTGAATGCTCACAGCGCGCATGCCAGATCATCGAGTAGTCAAATGGGGTGAACTCAAACGGCAGAGGTTTCACCATCAGGTCATAACGCTCCGCCACCAAATACGCTAAGTCGGCAGGAACGGTAATAATGATCGGCAAGGTATCAACAATCGCCAGTGCCGCTTCCAGGTGGTAAGCACGCAACACCATTTTACGTTGTGGCTTATCGATCAGAGCTTGCTCGATCAGCGCATTCACCCCATCACTGATGGCGATCATTGCATGCGGATGTCCCAAGTAATCATCCAGATTCATCTCTTTATCTGCCAGCGGGTGTCGTTTCGACAATAAACACAGCACACCAACCCGGCCTAGTATTTCACTACGCAGAGGGTCTATGGGGCCAGTTGGGCGACAAATAGCGAGATCGGCACCTTCATAGGTCAGCTGATCAGACAGTCTGTCGTGCTGCAATGGCAAGAAATTGAACGACACATTAGGCGCTTCCTGATAAATACGCGGCAAGGCAAAAGGCAATATAGTTTGCATGGCGTAATCTGTTGTGGCGATAGTGAAGGTCTGGTCGCATTGCAGCGGATCGAATTCAATTGGCGAAAGCAATTGTCGCAGCGACTCTAACGGCTCTCCCAGAGAACGATCAATTTCCAGCGCCTTTTGGGTGGGAATTAAATGCTGCCCCTGACGCGTAAAAAGAGGATCGCCTAATAAATCACGTAATCGCCCTAGTACTCTACTCATCGCCGACTGGCTTAAATTCAGCCGAGTTGCTGCCTTACTAACACTGCTTTCTTCGATCAGAACACGCAATGCGACTAATAAATTCAGATCTCGGCGATAAATGTCTTCTAATTCCACGATGACCATATATTATGAATGGGTTTAGATAAATTGTACTCTTCAGGCAAAAAAAATCCCGCCTTTCAGCGGGGAAGCCCAAGAAAAAATGGGGATAGTGTCGGAATGAAGTGTTGGTAAAAAGAAGATGGCAAAATCAATGTATCTTGGTTGAGTTAAGCAATACTAACTTTCTTGCTCAGATGCATCTGACCATTTATGCATCTCAATCCAAATACCCAAAATCGTTGCGATCACGCCCACCAAAGGCATTAGTGAGGTTTCAGCTGGGGTTCTGAGCACCAACGCACAGAACGAAATAAAGCAAAGCACAGAATATATCGTTAGTCTGTCTAAAGCTGTCAGCATCGCCTCTCCTCACCACTTGTTACCAATTTGTTAATTTAAGGTAAAGCAAAAATAACACTTTGCCAAGTGGTTATTGAATATTTTTTCCACGAACGTAAAATTCATCGCTAAGTTATCTACGAGAATCACACTATGAGCTTTAATCCTGAACTGGCAACCAAGACGTTAGAAGCAGAGGGACTGCGCTGCCCAGAGCCAGTGATGATGGTCAGGAAGACAATTCGCAACATGCAAGATGGTGAAATTTTGCTAGTAAAAGCGGACGATCCATCCACTACTCGAGATATTCCGAGTTTCTGCCGATTTATGGATCATCAACTAGTCGCGGCACAAACAGAGCAGTTACCCTATCAGTATCTGATCAAGAAAGGTTTGGAATAATCAAAAAACGGCAGCCCATTGGGCTGCCGTTTGTTTATTCGTCATATTCTAAGGTGCGGATTTCTGCCTGTAGCTTATTGAGCTGTTTCTTCATCGCCCGCATTTCTTCATGCATCGGTATGATGTGCTCAGCCCGAATCCACGCTTCTACCGTCAAACCGGTAAGAATAAAAGACCCAGCGACAATCGGTAACCACATATCGGTTAACACCATTGCCAACAAGCTCAGCGCCAAACCAAAAGTGAATAAATAACTCTGACTCTTTGGGGTCATCCCCATGTAACGTGTAAGCATAAA
>JAAEZQ010000065.1 GCA_018222805.1 Vibrionaceae bacterium | reverse complement strand
AATGGGTGGGACCCCAGCCACATCCCGGCACACAAGTCACACGCTGCGGCTGCTTCCTTCCGGACCTGACCGAGTTCACGAGCTATTGTTGCGAGAGGACCAGAGCCCCATAATTCTTTGTCGAGGTCTTGCCTCAAACGATGGGGCGATTATTCAGTATCAGACCTCATAATGCAAGGGCAAAAGCCTTTAATTTCACCAATTAGCGATCGTTTGAACAAAACTCGGTCAATCTAGGATTTACTAGGAACCTATAGCTCTGCTTGCTCATCACCACTGCGCAGGATGTAATCCGTCATCCAAGCCGTACCCAACAAACAGATCCACACCACAAAGACAGGTTTAGGTACATCTGTCGCAGGGCTTACAACCAGCGCAGCAAAACCTACAGTAGGTAACGTCCAACAAAGCAGTTTACTCCAGTGAATAGATTGCTTGATCCTTGTAAGCGTCTCCATTGAGGCCAGCATACCTGTCAGACAGAGTGCCACCAATGCGGCATAGGTTAAATCTGCCACCCATAAAGGTAATAACAACAGCAATGGCCACCAGCTGTGCTTATTCGAAGCCTTCCAATGAGAGATTGACCACCACATGACTAGGACAGCAAGCGTCTGCACAACGGTTACCGATGCTGAACCTTCCAACTTTCCACCCTGCTGCGTCACCATAATGCCGACCTGCAAGGTCAAAACAATTAATCCGGTGGTCAGCAATACCCCAAGAGAGCTCCGATGAGAGAACACCACCATTAACAGTGGGAATAGAATTAAGACCCCAATAGATAACGCAATAGGCTGTATCGAGAGAGTGGCTCCAAATGCCATCATAGCGCCAAGCAGCACTAAACCCGCTAGTCCACCTTGGGGCAGTAGCCATAATGCAGGAATCATGAGAGCGAGAACAGGGAGCTCACCGCCACTTAAACTCATTGCTCTGGCACACACTACCGCGAGTAAAATCGTAATAAAAAACTGGATTGTAGAAAAAATCATAGCGCCTCCTGGCTTCCCCACCGACTTGGAACTCAACGACAAAAAAGGCACGGACTCATCAGTCGTTAAGTGGGTCTAGACATCATTTTGTATTTCAACAGAGTTCACCAACATCACTTCGCTGCGAAAATGTAACGGCGTTAAAGCGCTAAAAACTAGGGTGCTACAAGCGTCAATAACTAATGGCGAAATACTGGCCGTCTGTATTACCATTCCTTGGCAATCCACAACGGACACTTTGAGTATGGACCAATTCTTAGCGCAAATCTTTGCTGTAATTCACCAAATTCCACCTGGGAAAGTCTCGACTTACGGCGAGATCGCAAAAATGGCAGGCTATCCAGGTTACGCTCGGCATGTTGGGAAAGCACTCGGAAACTTACCGGAAGGTAGCAAGCTCCCTTGGTTTAGAGTCATTAATAGCCAAGGGAAAATATCGTTAAAGGGTCGGGATTTAGACAGACAAAAAAAGAAGCTAGAATCAGAAGGAATAGAAGTGTCTGAGCTTGGAAAAGTATCGCTCAGAAAATACAAATGGCAGCCTTAACTAAAGCTGCCACTTTTCATACGTTTTGACAAATTAGCGGACGCCTACAAGTTTGATATCTACTTGATGAGTTTGCGCCGGATCTGTAATAACCGCGTGACGAGTGTCGCTGATGAAACGCAACTTACTATCAACTTCAATACGAGCACGAACACTGTAGGTATGATTCGCTTGAATTTCATTGCTGTCGTAGCTAAGTTCAAAAGCAATAGGAACTTGCTTTCCTTCAGTTTTAAAGGTTTGCTTAGCGATAACCTTAGATGGCGCATCCGCCAGAGACACATCTTCCAGTGCTACACTAACTAAAGCATTTGGTGGCAAGGCAATTCGTTCACGGTAAGCCACTGTACCTGTAATGGTCTTCATTGACACCTCAGCAGAATCCATTTCTGTTGTTTGAGAAGTTTGGCACCCCACAAGAGCAGCACCAAAAAATAAAGATGTAACAAGTAATAGTGTTTTTTTCATATATTCCTCAGGATGAATATTAAGCCAAGGTAAGTATACGGTCGAATCAGTACGCTGTCTTTGATAAGTTGCTTGATTTAACAATAGTTTGACGGATTTAAGGGATACCAAGCATTTGATTTTGTTTCATTATTGTTACAAAGTATACGTCTAGTAGTTTAAGAACCACTTCACAGACCTGTGGGAAATGGGTTAACTTGATATCAACACACTCGGTGAGGAGACACTATGAGTAAACCACTAAGAGAGTTGCTCAGCCTGCTGCAACTCGAACAATTAGAAGAAGGCTTGTTCCGCGGACAGAGCGAGAACCTAGGTTTACCTCAGGTGTATGGCGGTCAGGTGATTGGACAGGCACTTTCTGCCGCTCGCTACACCGTCGAAGAGACTCGCACTGTACACTCATTTCACAGCTACTTTCTGTATCCGGGCGATTCTGAAAAACCGATTATTTACGATGTGGAAAACCTGCGAGATGGTCGTAGCTTTAGTACCCGCCGTGTGAAAGCGATTCAAAATGGCCGCCCTATTTTCTACCTGACAGCTTCCTATCATGGCGATCAACCGGGATTCGACCACCAGAAAACCATGCCGGATATTCCGGGGCCAGAAAACTTTCCTTCCGAAAGTGAACTGGCAAGCCATATTGCAGAGTATCTTCCGGAAAGGTTACGCAAAACCTTTTGTGGTGAAAAACCCATTGAGACAAGACCTGTAACGGTGATCAATCCACTTAAACCAACCAAAGCAGAGCCCAAACAATACCTTTGGATTCGTGCCAATGGCGAGATGCCGGACAACCAACTGATCCACCAGTATTTATTAGCGTACGCGTCGGATTGGGGCTTCCTTGTCACCGCGTTACACCCACATGGTGTTTCTTTAATGACGCCAAACTTCCAAGTAGCGACCATCGACCATTCGATCTGGTTCCATCGCCCGTTTAAAATGGATGAATGGTTGCTGTACGCAATAGAAAGCCCGACGGCGAGTCACACTCGTGGACTGGTTCGCGGAGAGATCTACAATCAACAAGGTCACCTTGTCGCAACAGCCGTTCAAGAAGGCGTCATGCGTTACACGAAATAGGTTGTCTTGCCAATACGACAAAGGAGCGCCGCTCGCTCCTTTGTTAATAACGTAACACTGTAAGTTAAATACGGCCAATAGGTAACTCTGTCGTGTACTTAATCGACTCCATGGCGAACGTAGACGTCACATTTGAAAGCCCCTTCACGCTATTTACCAGCCGTTTGTAAAACTTATCGAAGCATTTCATATCCTTGACCAACACTTTCATCATGTAATCGTACTCACCTGCCATTCGATAGAACTCCATGACTTCGGGGAAATCACTCACAGTAGTCACAAAATGGTGGTACCACTCTTCAGAGTGATCAATGGTCTTAAGTTGCACAAAGGCAATGAAGGATAAATCGAGTTTTTCTGCACTTAATAACGCAACTCGCTTTTCAATGTATCCATCGTCCTCCAGTTTCTTAAGACGCTTCCAGCATGGTGTTGTGGTGAGGTTAACCTGCTCGGCCAACTCGTTTAAAGACAACGTTCCGTCTTTCTGGAGCAAAGACAGTAACTGCCTATCAATTTTATCTAAATTATTTTCCATAAAGCCTAACTATAAGAGAATTAATTTCTACAAAACAACCATCACCAAACAAATATAGCAAAGTTTTTCTCTCCACTAATAGGTAAATTATTTTCAAACAAAATTAACTTACTACTCACTTTCAAGGAGAGACGCTATGTGTACTGACCACCAGTGGATCAACAATGCAGTACGTAAAATTGAAGCGGATTTTCAACGCTCTGCAGACACTCACCTGTTTAAACTCGATCTTCCCTCTCTTGATGGTATCGATATCTACTTAAAAGATGAGAGCACACACCCTACTGGTTCATTAAAACACCGCTTAGCGCGTTCTCTATTTCTGTATGCGATTTGCAATGGCTGGATTGGCCCTGAGACCACCGTCATTGAAGCCTCGTCAGGAAGTACTGCTGTGTCTGAAGCCTACTTCGCTCGCCTGCTTGGCCTGCCCTTTATTGCCGTTATGCCAAAAAGCACTGCACGCAAGAAAATAGAACAGATAGAGTTTTATGGTGGTAAAGCACATTTAGTCGAACGCTCAGATCAAATCTATGACGAGTCTCGCCGCCTCGCAAAGGAGCTAGACGGACACTACATGGATCAGTTCACCTATGCAGAACGTGCGACTGACTGGCGTGGGAACAATAACATCGCAAACTCTATCTTCAGCCAAATGAAGTTAGAAGATCATCCCATTCCAAGTTGGGTAGTAATGAGTCCGGGTACGGGTGGTACATCGGCAACCATAGGGCGATTTATCCGTTACCAAAAATACGAAACGAAACTGTGTGTTGCTGACCCTGAAAATTCGGTGTTTTATGATGCTTTCCAGTCAGGAAATTCGGATTTGAAATGCGAAAGTGGAAGCAAAATTGAAGGCATTGGTCGACCTAGAGTAGAACCTAGCTTTATAGCTGGCGTGGTCGATGAAATGCGCAAAATACCAGATGCGGCAAGTGTGGCAACCGCTCATTGGGTTTCTGACTTGATTGGTCGAAAGGTGGGCGCATCGACGGGAACCAACCTCTATGCGGTGCTGCAGCTTGCTTGTGAGATGAAACTACGTGGTGAAACTGGCTCTATCGTGACTCTGCTGTGTGATTCTGGTGACCGTTACTTGGATAGTTATTTCGATATGGAATGGGTGAAGAAAAATATTGGTGATATTCAACCTTACCTTTCACAGCTCGAAGTCATCCAAGCAAAAGGCTGTGTAGAGCAAGCCTGCCATGAGCCTGTTGTTGCCTAATTGAGAGACAAAACAGCCCGTATGGTGCGGGCTGTTTTTTTATACGGTTTAGAGCGCTACTTTTTCTGACGCGCTTCAAAAGCGGCTAGCTGCTCTGGTGTCGCTGCTGGCTGGTGGTTTTGCTTCCACTCATCGTAAGTCATACCGTAAACACGTTCACGAGCATCATCGATGTCTAAGTCTACACCGAGTTTGTCTGCCTCTGCGGAGTACCACTTGCTAAAACAGTTACGGCAAAAGCCCGCTAGGATCATTAGGTCAATATTCTGCACGTCTTTATTTGCATCCAGATGAGCTAATAGACGGCGAAATGTCGCTGCATCGAGTTTATCTTGCTCTTCTTGTGTGAGGTTTTTGTATTTAAATTCAGCCACTTTACTTTCCTTCTCGACTATTTAACTTGCTGCTATCGGCATGTATACGATTAACGCGGTCACATCCATCGCTAGAGAGTGAACAACAAGCACTATTATTATAAAAATGATTCGTCACACAGGGTAACGCCAAGTGACGAAAAACACCATTACGTCATACGTAAAACGGTATTAGGTAAAAACAAAAAAGCACCGAATGAACGAATCAACCGGTGCTTTCTGTCATCAACAATTTAACCTTTCTAAGGGTGCGCGGTACGCCCTTTAGTATCCTGACTCAGTGCCTTATTGAGTTCAGCTTCAACATGACCTGGTGCGCGTGTATTCGCTGCAATCAATCGGTACATCGCCGGTATAACGAATAGAGTAACCATTGTCGCAAAGCCCATACCAAAGAAAATCACCGTACCAACCGCGACTCGGCTTTCATAACCCGCCCCCGTCGACGAAATCAATGGTATCGCGCCTGCTAGGGTGGTAAATGCCGTCATTAAGATTGGACGCAAACGACGAGCCGCCGCATCAATGATCGCTTTTTCAAACTCAACCCCACGGTCACGGAGCTGGTTAGCGAATTCAACAATCAAGATGCCGTTTTTCGTCACCATACCAATCAGCATGACCATACCAATCTGGCTATAAATGTTCATGCCCTGGCTCATCACGATTAAGCCTAAGAAGCCACCAAATACCCCCATTGGAACGGTAAACATCACCACCAATGGGTTTACAAAACTTTCAAACTGAGCAGCCAGCACGAGATAGGCAACCAGCAAAGCGAGGGCAAAAACAACCGCAACACTGGACTGATTCTCTTTAAAGTCTTTTGACTCGCCAGAGTAGCTTACTGAGATATCACCAGGCAGAGAATCAATCGCTTCTTGGTCAAGGAAGTTCAACGCATCACCTAACGTATAGCCGTCTGACAAGTTCGCCGTAATGGTGATGGATTTTTGCTTGTTGTAGTGAGAAAGACGAATCGAAGCCGCTACTTCTTCTATTTTGGTAACCGTATCCAGCGTTACTAACTCACCACTATTGGTGCGCAAATAGATCTGGCTTAGATCTGCCGCATTGTTAAAGCTATTCTCGTCGCCGCGCAGATACACATCGTATTCTTCACCGCGATCAACGTAAGTAGTCTCACTTTTACCACCCAACATAATTTCAAGTGTATCGGAGATATCTCTCACACTGACACCCAGTTCCGCTGCGCGCTGCCTGTCGACCGTCACTAACAATTCTGGCGTCTTCTCTGAGTAGTCGATCTCTGCGCCTTCCATCATTGGCGACTCTTCCGCTTTATTTTTCAGTTCTTCAGCCCAGACCAGCAATTCATCATAATCGGAGCCGCCTAACACAAACTGAACGGGCTCACTTGAACCGCCTCGAAAACCTGGCATAAACGGGAAAACACGCACATCAGGAATACCTGCCAATGCGCCACGTACTTTACCTAAAGCCTGTTGAGCGGTGATGTTTCTCTCGTTCCAGTCTTCCAGAATCATAATGACAAAGCCCGTTTGGTCACCAGCCTGACCACCAAATGCCGGGGTTTGAATACTAAATGATTTAAGGAACCCTTGCCCTAACAATGGCATTAATCGGTCTTCGACAATATCCATGTTCGCTGACATTCGGTTGTAAGACGTAGCATCCGCGCCACGAACAAAGGCAAAAATCACGCCCCTGTCTTCTTGCGGCGTCAACTGAGCAGGAACCTGATTCATCAGAGCATAGCTTCCGCCCATACAAGCTAAGATCACAAGAGGCGCAATTAAGCGAACTTTCAATGCACCTTTTAATGCGACACGATAACCACGCTCCAGTTTTGCAAACATACGATCGACGGTTTCGTTGAAACGGTTTGGTTTGACGTTGGCTTTTAAAATTTGGCTTCCCAGCACCGGCGTCAAAGTGAGTGCAATCAGAGATGAGAAAATCACTGACATCGCCAGCAACACTGAAAATTCGGTAAACAGCAAGCCAACCATACCATCCATAAAGGAAATGGGCAGGAACACCATAACCAGCACGAATGTGGTTGCGATAACCGCAAAGCCAACTTCTCGAGTCCCTTTATAGGCAGCAAGCAACGGAGACTCTCCCCGCTCAATATGGTGAAAGATATTCTCCACGACCACAATGGCGTCATCGACCACCAGCCCGATGGATAAAATCAGTGCCATTAGCGTGATCAAGTTGATAGAGAAGCCGAAATAATACGCAGCGATGAAAGACGAGATCAACGAAACGGGGACCGTCACCGCTGGAATTAACGTCGCTCGTGCCTGACCAATAAAGATATACAGCACCAGAATCACCAGACCGCCGGTAATAAATAACGTGCTATACACTTCTTCTATCGAGCGCTCGATAAACACCGTTGCATCATAGTCAATAGCGAGGCGAGCGCCTTCCGGTAAGAACTTCTGGATATTATCCACTTCAGAGCGAACCCGTTCAGCCACCTCCAATGGGTTAGCATCCGACTGAGGCACCACACCTAAGCTGATGTTCACCACACCATCGCTTTTAAAAGTCGAGTTTTCGTTTTCCGCGCCAATAAAGACATCCGCGACATCTCTTAAATAGATTGGCGTGTCATCGTTCGCGCGTTTAATAACCAGATATTGAAAATCTTCGGGCGTGTTGTAGGTTCGTGCAGTCCGTACCGACATCACCGTAGAATCATTTCGCACTTCCCCACCCGGACTCTCGAGGTTTTCATTACGCAAAGCCGTCGTAATATCCGATGCCGTCACCGCTCGACCAGCCATAAGATCAGGCTTCAGCTTTACGTACATTACTTTATACAGACCACCAGAAAGATCGATCGAGCTCACCCCTGAAATCAAACTGAAGCGATCCATCAACACGCGCTCTGCATAATCCGTCAGTTGGGTGCGATCCATTTCTGACGAGCTAAGGTTGATATAAAGAGAAGCCTCGCCAGAACCATTGTTCTTATAAACAATGGGATCATCCGCTTCGTCTGGTAATGCGCGTTGAGCACGGGCAACGGCATCACGCACATCGCTTACGCCAGTATTGAGATCATACCCAAGGTCAAAGGTAATAGTGATCCGTGACGAGCTGTTACGTGTTGTTGAACTGATCTCGTCAATGCCACTGATGCCAGAAAGCTGATCTTCGAGAACCGACGTAATCTGGCTCTCGATAATAGTGGCGGAAGCTCCTTCGTAGCGAGTCGAAATTGACACTACAGGGCTCTCGATGTCTGGCATTTCACGTACCGAAAGCTTGTTGAATGACACCAAGCCAAACACACAAAGCAGCATACTCAATACCAGTGACGCGATAGGACGTTTTACGGAAATATCAGAAAGTAACATTAGTTTTCTTCCTTATCCGAACCGTTGCTCTGATTAGTGGACGTCATTTTTGGCGATTTGAGCGGCGCTACGATTTCTTTGACCTGAACACCATCACGCATGTTTACGATGCCTTGCACCACGATCTTATCACCGACTTTTACGCCTGACTCAATCACAACTTCGTTGTCCACACGAGCCCCAAGAAGCACCTCTGTACGTGTTGCTTTGTTGTTTTCATCAATAACGTATACGTATCGCTTAGTACCAGAATACTCGAGTGCCTGTACGGGGATAATCGGTGCTTCAATAGCTGGAAAGGCCAAAGATGCATTCATCAGCATTCCCGGCTTCAAGCGATTTTCCGGGTTATCAAACTGAATACGCACACGTAAATTCAGCGTCTCTGTGCTAATACGAGTATCAATACCCGTTACTTTTCCGATAAAAGATTGATCACCCCATGCGCTTGTCTTTGCTTCGACGTCCATACCAACAGAAAGCATCGACAAATATCGCTCTGGTACTTGCAGATCTAATTCCATCACAGAAAGATCATCCAACGTTAAAAGCTCAGTACCAGCACTGACCATTTTTCCTCGGCTGAAATCAATAAATCCAACAGTCCCGGAGAATGGTGCATCAATATGAAGATCGGCAAGGTTGGCTTTTGCAGCATCTAAGCGAGCATCTGCAATTTGAACACTGGCTTTCTGAGCATCAATTTCAGTTGGCGTAATCGCATTACGCTTAACTAAGCGCTGAAACTCTTTTAGTTTTCGTTGCTCATCTTTAAGGTACGCCTGGGCTTCAACAAGAGCAGCTCTTGCTTTGTCATCATTGAGCTTAATCAACAGTTGTCCGTGCTGGACATTCTGATTAGCTTTTACGGCAATTTGCTCTACTTTGCCTGAAACCTCAGATGCAATAATAACCGACTCTGCTGCTTCTAATTTACCAATAAGAGATAAAGACTGGTTGATTTCATGCGTTTCTACTTGCTCTGTCACAACCGTAACAGCAGACGGGCCGCGCTGCGCTGCTGAAGTAGTTTGCGATGCCAATAATAGAGAAAGCGTCAAAACAGATAAGGATAAAGTGGCTTTCATATTCATATTCTTAGTTAATTAGCGAATAAACTTAGGTCATTAAACTTCCTATAGTTTATCAATAGTTACGAGCCTTAACGTCAAGTAGTGTAAATTCTGGAAGAAAATGGGTTCTGCTCTGTACAAAGGACAAACAAAACGCTGACTTTCTAGCATCTTTGCATAAAAAGGCAGCATTCGACGTATAAATGCAAGAAAAATACTTTACAGCCCGAGCGAGTTTGCTATGATTCGCTCCGCACTTGGGAGATGAGTTGGGAAAACAGCTTCTAAGTATAAAAATACCCTGGAGGGGTTCCCGAGTGGCCAAAGGGAGCAGACTGTAAATCTGCCGGCAC
>JAAEZQ010000064.1 GCA_018222805.1 Vibrionaceae bacterium | reverse complement strand
TCAGATAGCTGCTGATATAAATCCTGAATGATTGGGTTAATGTCGTTATCAGTATGAATCTCGCCTTCGCTTATGCACCCTAAATCACCATGCAGGTACGGCGTTATAGCATTTGTGGCTTGGAAAAGTTGTGGGAAGAATGATTCGGACATGACTATTCAGTTTGATTCTACGTTGACTGCATCTTTATACTCAAACGCCAATGCAAATGCAAACAATTATCCTTTCTGCTCATGTGTGCATCCATACAAACTCAATAAGAGTCCTCGCCTACAAAGCCAATTGAGACATACATTAGCTACGAAAAATCAGGTTAAATCACAACAAATATTTAAAGTGCGTCGCATTTTTACGCAACCACCAACAAAACAATAAACACAATGAAAACACATTGATAATCGGACATTAACAGATGCCCTCTGTAGCGTGAGTTGATACTCGTTCTTAAACATTGCTGAGCTTCATCTAATGTTATGTGAACAACATAAAGTACTTTTTCCTTGAATGCAGAAATAATGTAAGCAATTGTTTTGAAAAAGGAAATCCACTCATGCTGTATCTAGAGTTTCTATTTTTGCTCGTGATGCTTTATATCGGCTCACGCTACGGAGGAATCGGCCTTGGGGTCGTTTCTGGTATTGGCCTGGTGATAGAAGTATTCATTTTCAAGATGCCGCCGACCTCTCCTCCCGTCACGGTGATGTTAATCATTTTAGCGGTGGTAACCTGTGCATCGATCCTCGAAGCTGCAGGCGGTTTGAAATACATGCTTCAAGTTGCAGAGCGCTTACTTCGTAAAAACCCGAAACGCGTGACCTTGATTGCACCCTTTGTCACTTACACGATGACCTTTTTGCTAGGTACTGGCCATGCCGTGTATTCGATCATGCCGATCATTGGTGACGTCGCACTGAAAAACGGTATTCGTCCCGAGCGCCCAATGGCGGCGGCCTCTGTTGCTTCTCAAATCGCGATTACGGCTTCTCCAATTTCTGCTGCGGTGGTTTACTACTTAGCGCAGTTATCTGGTATTCAACACGAGATTACCCTACTTTCAATTTTGCTTGTGACCGTACCAGCAACCTTATTTGGTACATTGTTAATGTCACTCTACAGCTTGAAACGTGGTAAAGAGCTAGAAGACGATGAAGAATACCAAAATCGCCTTAAAGATCCGGTATGGCGTGAAAAGATCTTAACCACAACCGCAACGTCGTTAGATGAGGTGCTTCCAACCAGTGCTCGCAATTCCGTACTCATGTTCATTTCGGCAATCTTAGTTATTGTTGTTATCGCTATGTGGCCTGAAGTTCGTACGATTGTGGATGGCGAAAAACCAATCAGTATGGCGGTCGTAATCCAAATGATGATGCTCTGTTTTGGCGGTATCATTCTTCTGGCAACGAAAACCGATCCGCGAAAAGTGCCTGATGGTGTCGTTTTCAAATCGGGTATGGTGGCTGCCATCGCAATCTTTGGTATCGCCTGGATGTCTGATACCTATTTCCAATACGCGATGCCGCAATTTAAGTCCGGTATCGTTGAAATGGTAACCGACTATCCTTGGACGTTCGCACTAGCGCTATTCATCGTGTCTGTAGTGGTGAACTCGCAAGCCGCAACTGCACGTATGATGTTGCCGGTTGGCTTGGGCTTGGGGCTCGACCCTGCCTTGTTGATCGGTTTGATGCCAGCGGTGTATGGTTACTTCTTTATCCCTAACTACCCTTCAGATATCGCAACCGTTAACTTCGATACGTCTGGTACGACGAAGATTGGTAAGTGGTATTTCAACCACTCGTTTATGGCAGTGGGTCTGATTGGTGTGATTGGTGCTTGCTGTTTGGGTTACGTACTAGGACAAATCATCATTCCATCATAGTATCCGCGTTGGATTAAAAGGCGAGTCATTGTACGCACGCGTACGCCTGAAATGACTCGCCTTTTTTCATGGTTGGAGCTTGATACCCACTTCAGCCATAGTCTCTTCTTTTTTACTGTTTAAAGCAGAAAATTCTCATCTATTTCAACGAAAGCGTCCGCACAGTCAATAAGCGTTTGTGATGTCAGTCTGGGTACACCATAAACCGTCACTTTCTTGTTGTATCGCTGTTGAATACGCTCCACCAGCAAGCTAAAGTCACCATCGCCAGAAACAAGAATCACTGTATCGACATCAGGCGCAATCTCGATTGCATCTAGAGTAATACCGACGTCCCAATCTCCTTTAGCACTGCCATCACGTCTCTGAATATATGGCTTGAGCATCACTTCAAAGCCAACACCTCTGAGGATATGGTGAAACTGTCTTTGCTTAGGATCATTACTCGCAATCGCATAAGCCTTCGCGCTGACAACCTCTTTGCCTTGTGTGGCTACATACCAAAACTGGTTGTAATCGAAGTTACTGCGGTACGCTTCACGACAGGTGTAATACACGTTCTGTACATCAACCAGAATCGCGATTTTTTGTTTACTTTCCGAAGTCATTTAATTCTATACATTGTTTATTTGCTGCCTACCCTAAGCCAGTTTGTAAAAAAGCACAATGAACCATTTCCACTAAACTTACCGTATAAGCGGAAGTGTTAGCGTGTAAGGGATAAGTCATGAGTAAACCAATCATCTTGATACTACTTTTAGGTTTAGTATCACCGACAACCTTTAGCTACCCTTCTTACGCTCAATACTTGCCGCATCGCAGCGTACTTTTCTTTGCGCCAGAGAACGATGCACGCGTTAAACAATTCTTACTAGAAACACTAATGAACGAATGTGAACTGGAAGAGCGTGACGTCGTCACTTTAGTCATTGCCGAAGATGGCTTTACGTTTCCTAAAGGGATAAAAGAGGAACTGGATATATCTGTTCTGTCGAAGAAGTACGATGTAAAGCAAGGTGAATACACAGCTATTTTGCTTGGTAAGGATGGTCTCGAAAAGTATCGCTGGGGAGCGGAAACCGATTGGCAATTCATCAACGAATTAATTGATGAAATGCCAATGCGTAGACAAGAAATGCCAGCACAACATAGTCCGTGTAAAATTTAAGCGCTTACCTGTTGAGAAAACCAAGCCAACTTACTATGGAGTTGCGTAACACTGCCAACCACAATCAATGCAGGACTTTCAGCTTGTGCGGCCAAACTGGATAATTCATTCAATTTACCAACAAAAACACGTTGCTCTGGTCGGGTACCATTTTCAATAATTGCACATGACATGTCTGGCGCTAGACCATTTGTAATGAGTTTGTCCATGATATACCCACTCTGTTTGAGCCCCATATAAAACACTAAGGTATTGTTTGACTGCGCTAATGAATGCCATTCAATCTCCCGACCATCTTTCTGGACATGACCTGTAATGAATTGAACACTCTGAGCGTGATCGCGATGCGTTAATGGGATACCAGCGTATGCGGTTGCCCCCGCCGCGGCTGTAATACCCGGAACCACTTCGTATTTAATTCCGTACTCAGCAAGTTCTTCTAACTCTTCACCACCACGGCCGAAAATAAATGAGTCACCACCTTTTAAGCGAACAACACGTTTACCTTCCTGTGCTTTCTGCACCAAAATCTGGTTAATTTGCTCTTGCGGTACGCAGTGAAAATCTAGCTTCTTGCCCACATAGATCATTTCTGCTCGCGCATTAGCTAACGCCAAAATGTCTTTAGACACTAATCGGTCATAGACCACCACATCAGCAGATTGAATCGCTTTCCAACCCTTTACGGTGAGTAAATCCGGGTCGCCAGGTCCTGCGCCAACAAGTGAAACAAAACCGCTGTTTAACGAGGTGTTAATGGTAGTCATAAAATGGCCTATTGAGAAATTTAGGTATAAAGAGTAACACTCTCACTATGCACTTAGGGCTAAAACCACTCTAAGGAGTTATTACTTTTTATCACTAAACGTATAAAATATATTCCGAAAGTTAAGATTAAAGAATGGTCCCCCTCATCGATAAGCGGGACCATAACAAGCGAATTACTTAGCCATTGCAGGCTCTGCTTTTACTTCTGTTTCAGCAGTTAGTGAAGGTGCAGTTTTTGCGTGCGTTAAGTACAGCGGAAGACATGTCATCACTAGACCACCAACAATGTTACCTAAGATGGTTGGGACAAGGTTGAAGTTCAACCAAGTTGCGATACCAAAGTCAGCACCCAGTATCATACCCAGTGGGAATAGGAACATGTTTACTACTGTATGCTCGAACACAAGTGCAAAGAAGATGAAGATTGGGAACCACATCATAGCAACGCGGCCAGATACAGAGCGCGCAGTCATGTTACCAATTACGCCCAAACACACCATTAGGTTACAGAAGATACCGCGTACGAAACACGTGATCCATCCGTCCATTCCCATGTTTTCAAAGCCAAGGCTACGTGCCGTTGATACTGCGATAAATTTCTTCGCCACAGCATTGAGTTCCAATGAGAAGTTACCTGTAAGAGAAATCGCGACTAGGTAAGCTACGATAAGAGAGCCGATAAGATTACCGAGACCAACAAGACCCCAACAACGGAAAATACGACCCCAAGTAATACCCGGGCGGTTAGCAAACTTAGCCAGCGGAGCAAGCCCAAATACGCCTGTAACTAGGTCGTAACCCATTACGCTTAAGATGACAAAGCCAACAGGGAAGACCAAAGCGCCTACCACTCCAATACCGGTTTGTACAATGGTCGTAATGGCAACGACAACCGCTAAAGAAAGAATAATACCCGCCATCGTACCGCGTAACAGTAGATCTCGAGTGCTGGTATTGGTTTTTGCTTCACCAACGTTAATCATAGTTTGCACGAACTCAGCTGGTTTAAAGTCTGTAGACATGAACGTGTCCTTATCCAAAAATGAAAGTTAAAAGTTAGAGATTGAATAGAAAAAGACTTCCCAAGTACGACTCGCGATTATCGTCGTCATTTGCTAAGTGCTCTTCCAGAAATAACCCTTAGAAAACCTTTGCCTATTAAATCTCAGTAATTAGGGGCTGTTGACCCCAGTAAACTCCCTCCTCCGCAGAGGAGGGAGTAACAGCTACGCTTGGATCTCAACCTCACCGTTGGTCACACGCGTTTTGTACGCTTTCACACTAAAACTTTCGTCTTCCATGCAAACACCCGTTGTTAGATTAAAGCGTTGCTTTTTAAGTGGACTTGCCACCCAAAGCTCGCCCTGGTGCTGACAAATCAGGCCGCGCGATAACACGTTTGATTGAAAGAACGGGTCTGTATTGCTGATAGCCAACACTTCTTCAGCTTGAGTCGGACGAAATACCGCAACTTGCTGGCCATTAATCAGTGCACAAACACCAGTGCCCGGTACGATATCGTTGATGTGACAGATCTTTTCAAATGACATAATCCACCTTCCCTTATGCTTCAGTCATGGCTACGTGTAGGATGTCGCCTTTCACTTCAGGGTGTTTCTCCGTGAAGGTCGCCGGGCGGTGTTGTTCGCGCTCAGGTATAAACACAACGTTTTCATCGCGTTTATCTGAGTTGATAAAGTGTGCAAAGCGAGTCAGTTGCGATTCGTCATTGATGGTTGCTGTCCACTCACACTCGTACTCATCAACAAGCTTCG
The DNA here is from genome assembly GCA_018222805.1 of Vibrionaceae bacterium. Taxonomy (GTDB): domain Bacteria; phylum Pseudomonadota; class Gammaproteobacteria; order Enterobacterales; family Vibrionaceae; genus Vibrio. Next base: position 4,504 of record JAAEZQ010000064.1, on the reverse strand, counting down.
CGACGTCGCTTTCCAGTTGAGCATTGATACCAAGTTTGTCGTTCACGATCACTTCACGTAGGTAGTCCACCCCACCTTCCATGTTTTCCATCCAAACTGATGTGCGTTGCAGTGGCGCAGCAGTACGGATGTAGAACATCATAAAGCGGTCGATGTACTTAATTAACGTTTCTTTATCCAGATCACTCGCTAACAGATCAGCGTGGCGAGGCTTCATACCGCCGTTACCACACACGTACATGTTCCAACCTGCATCTGTTGCGATGATGCCTAGGTCTTTACCTTGCGCTTCAGCACACTCACGAGTACAACCAGACACACCGAACTTCATCTTGTGCGGAGTACGAATGCCTTTGTAGCGGTTTTCGATGAATGAACCCAGGCCAACCGAATCTTGAACACCGTAACGACACCACGTTGAACCCACACACGTCTTCGCCATACGAAGTGCTTTTGCGTACGCTTGACCGGTTTCGAAGCCCGCATCGATTAGCTTGCGCCAGATCTCTGGAAGATCATCTTTTTGAGCACCAAACAAACCAATACGTTGAGCGCCCGTCACTTTGGTGTATAAGTTGTACTCTTCTGCGACTGCTGCTAGCGAACCTAAGGCTTGAGGGGTAACTTCACCGCCCGCCATACGCGGAATAACAGAGTAAGTGCCGTCTTTCTGAATATTACCCAGGAAGTTATCGTTGGTGTCGTGTAACTTAACCAGCTGTGGCTTAAGAATGTGCTCACCCCAGCAAGACGCCAGAATAGAACCGGCAAGTGGCTTACACACTTCACATCCGTAGCCTTTGCCGTACTTCTCTAGTAGCTCATCGAACGTTTTAATTTCTTCAATACGAATAAGATGGAACAACTCTTGACGAGAGTACGCAAAGTGTTCACATACGTCGTTCTTCACTTCAATACCAGACTTAGCAAGCTCAGAGTTCAATACTGAAGTCACGAGAGGAATACAACCGCCGCAACCTGTACCCGCGCCTGTTACTGCTTTAATGTCTGCTAGCGTGTGGTGACCATCCGCTACCGCTTGGGCTATCTTGCCTTTTGTTACGTCGAAACATGAACAGATCACTGCGCTTTCTGGCAGCGCATCCGCACCTAATGCAGGTTTCTCAGCACCTGCGTGTCCAGGGAGGATAAGCGCATCAGGGTGATCTGGCAGGTCGATTTCGTTCAACATAAGCTGCAACAAATCACCGTAGTCAGATGTATCACCGACTAATACTGCACCAAGCAATTTCTTGTTATCTGCAGAGACAATCAGGCGTTTGTAAACTTCTTGCTCTTCATTTTGGTAAACGTAGCTCTTACAACCTTCAGTACGACCATTCGCATCGCCGATTGAGCCTACTTTCACGCCAAGCAGTTTCAGTTTTGCAGACATGTCTGCGCCCTGGAATTTACTTTCTGTGTTACCTAATAAGTGATCAACAGCGACGGTTGCCATCTTATAACCTGGCGCGACAAGACCATAGAACATGCCGTTCCACGAGGCACATTCACCGATTGCGTAAATGTGTTCATCTGACGTTTGGCAGTGATCATTAACTGCAATACCGCCGCGTGTACCCACTTCAAGTTCCATTTGACGAGCGAGTTTGTCTTGCGGGCGAATACCTGCTGAAAAGACAATGAAGTCCGTTTCTAGCTCAGTGCCATCGGCAAAGCGCATCACGTTACGCGCACTGTTACCTTCCGGCGCAATCTCGAGCGTGTTTTTGCTGGTGTGAACATTCACACCCATGCGCTCAATCTTTTGACGAAGTTGATTGCCACCCGCAAGGTCCAGCTGTTCTGCCATTAGCTTTGGAGCGAATTCAACGACGTGAGTTTCCACACCAAGTGCTTTTAACGCACCTGCTGCTTCAAGACCTAGCAGACCACCACCGATGACCACACCTGATTTGCTATTCTTCGCACACGCTTCGATCGCTTTTAGATCTTCGATAGTACGATAAACAAAGCAATCTTTACTTTCATGGCCTTTGATAGGTGGAACAAAAGGAAATGAGCCAGTCGCTAGAATCAACTTGTCGTATTGAACTTCACGACCTGTATTTGAATAAACAATACGGTTTTCACGGTTAACGTTGATGGCACGTTCGCCGATCAGCATGTTGATGCCGTGTTTCTCGTAGAAGCCTTCTTTTACAAGAGAAAGTTCGTCGGCAGTGTGATGTGAAAAGTAAGAGGAAAGGTGCACACGATCGTATGCGACACGAGGTTCTTCGCAGAAAACGGTGATATCTAGCTCAGAGACATCCGCTTTCTCGACTAAGTCTTCAATGTAACGATGCCCTACCATACCGTTACCGATGACTACTAGCTTCAACTTGCTCATTATAATTCCTAAGGGTTAGGTTTTTATCACTGAGCTCATTGTCATTTGTGTAAGAAAATTAATACATGATGTAAATCAATTACAATTTCAAACTACCCTAAAGGGGTAGATGCCTTTATTTATGCGTAGTTTCAATAAAATACCGTAATTTAGAAACATTATAATGACCATTAAAAAACAGCATTAAGTATAATTTAGTTCATTAGCTTTCACGTCCCTTCACACTGGTAATCCTTCTGATTTCTATATAAAAATCAATCCTATCAATAAAAATCTTTTACTAGCTAATAGATTGTATACGGACTAGAATCAGAATTCATGTGGTTAATTCATATGATATAAACCCTATTCGACATATAAAAGCCGTCCCATATTTATGAGGCGGTCTTTTGTTTTTTGGAGTCATAAAATGTCAGGAAGCAACCCTATCTATATATCAAATATAGATATCAATAGAATCACAGCGATGCTGGACAAGATGCCAAGTGTCGCAGCTGAACTCGTCAAACTGGAGGAAGAACTTGATAGGGCAATCGTTCTTGAGCCAGAAGAAATGCCAGACAACGTTGTGCGGATGAACTCCACCGTAGAATTTAAGCTCTCTGGTGACGAGAAAGTACTGACCAGAACGCTTGTCTACCCGCAAGATCTGAAAAGCAGTGACGATATTTCTATTTTCGCTCCAGTAGGTAGCGCGTTAATCGGCCTCTCTATCGGGCAAAAACTCGACTGGCCAATGCCAAATAAACAAACGAAAACCATTGAGATAGTCAATGTCACCTTCGAATCTGAGCAAAGTGGTGCCCTAACCCGCTAGCCTCAGTAGTCCCGGTGCAAAGAAACGTCAATAACTTTGCACCAGGAGCGCCTCTCCTGCCTGCCCACTTTCCTGAGCCCTTTTGGAGACATGTTCTAAGCCATTCGCTAATATTTCCTCTTAATTCAATGATACGGAATAGAAAACTTTCGATATGTTTCGTATATTGAATGCATCGATAACCGTCATAGCTGGAACATGGAAGCGTATTTAAAGCGAATAGAGCAACTAGAAAAAGAGAACGAACAACTCAAACGTCAAAATGCTCGCCTAGAAGAAAAGCTGAACGCCGCACTCGACAGCAATGGACTTTGTCTTTGGGAGCAACATATCCCCTCTGGCACATTGACGATTTTCAACATGCAGTGGGGAAAAATGTTGGGCTATCAGCCTAACGAACTGACCGCAACGGTCGAAACCTGGAAAAACAACCTTCATCCAGAGGATTACGATCTCGCGGTTGGTGCATTTGAGGATCATCTGGCAGGAAAGACCGATCTCTACCAAGTTGTACACCGCATGATTCATAAAGACGGGACTGACAGCTGGGTGTCGGACAGAGGCCGGATTGTAGAGTATGCTGCTGATGGCTCCCCACTTCGCATGATGGGCACTCACATCGACATCACTCAAGAAAAACGTTATGAACAGCAACTTGCGAAACTCGCCAATAGCGACCCGCTTACCGGGCTGCTTAATCGAAGTGCCATGGAAAAATGCTTCAAAGATAATGCGGACCTTTGCCCATCAAACAAGCAAGCTCTCATCTTTTTCGACGTGGATAATTTTAAAACCGTCAACGATGAACTGGGTCACCACGCTGGTGATAATCTATTAATTAACATCGCAAACCGTCTCACAGAACTTGCTCCTGATGATGCCCAAATTGCTCGAATCGGTGGTGATGAGTTCGTTATCTTATGTAAAGAGTCCTCTCGAAAAGAACTGGGTGAGTTGTGTGACCGGCTTTTAACCTGCGTGCCTTCCACCATGCAGTCCATCATAAATCTAGATTATGAAAACGCACTGAACGTTGGATTAAGTATTGGCGTGTGTATTTTCCAGGCAAGTACGGGTAACTTAGAAGAGATATATCAAAAAGCCGATGCTGCCATGTACGAGATAAAGAAGAATGGCAAGAATGGTGTTGCGTTTATCGAGCTCACTTAACTTAATGACAAGTATAAATAGTCATTAATCAGCAATTACATACGAGCACAAATAAGCAGATACAAAAAAACCAGTCATATAGACTGGTTCTAAGAATTTTGGAGGCGCCTCCCGGAGTCGAACCGAGGTCCACGGATTTGCAATCCGCTGCATAGCCACTCTGC
>JAAEZQ010000063.1 GCA_018222805.1 Vibrionaceae bacterium | reverse complement strand
ACGAAAGCGGTCTTATAGTGCCGTATGCAACGATTTCCTTTATGATAATGGAATTAGTTTTATTTCGGCTAGGCCATTTCGCCTGCTTATCTTTGCAGCTACTTTATCTCGATTATGCCACAGTGAATCAATGAGCTGGGTTATATACGACGATAATGGTTGATTCATTTGGCTATTACGCTAGGGTACAACAAACCCTATAGCCATCGAGTAATACCAGTCACCGTAAAATAAGTGATCAGTTATTTACTACGATTGGTATAACAGTGACACAGGAAAGTTCGATTCAATGCAACATTTCTCCCGCACATTTTTAGCGGCCTCTATCAGCACCGCCTTGTTTGTACCTACCACTCAAGCTAACGCGAATATCCATGATAGTGTGCAGGAAATGCCCACCACAGATCAATGTTTGGTCGAAACTAGTGGTGAGCAGGACGCTTTAAATGCACCCGTGGTGGTCGAAGCTGACAGACTGCAAGCCATTAGTGGCGATAAAGCACAATATTCTGGTAACGTCCAAGTCACACAAGGTCAAAAGAAAATCACCGCAGATAGCGTAACGCTGCACCAACAAGACAACGTTGTGGTCGCTGAAGGTAACGTAACCTTCAATAATGGTCAGGTCGAAGCTCGCTCGGATCGCGTGACCAGCGATATAGATCAAGACACCTTCTCGCTCGAGAACACGGAATACCGCTTTATTTGCCAACAAGGGCGAGGCACGGCTGCATATATTGCACGGACTGGTCAATCGATTTATGAATTGGAAGACGGCTCCATCACATCCTGCCCTCAGGGGGATAATTCGTGGCGTCTAGTAGCGTCCGGTATCGATGTTGATCAAGATGAAGAGACAGCGACACTGCATCACCCTCGCTTTGAGGTGTTAGATGTTCCTATCTTCTATGTACCTTACCTGACAATGCCAATTGGCAACACACGTAAGTCGGGTCTGCTTTTCCCTTCCCTGTCGTATGGTTCTAGCGATGGTATGGAAGTAGAGGTACCATTTTACTGGAACATTGCCCCTCAATACGATTTGACCCTGACCACGCTCTACATGCAGCAACGCGGGACCAAATTCGACACGGATTTCCGCTATCTGACCGATGGTTGGGGAGAAGGTGAAATCAAAGGCGAATACCTAAACTCAGATAGAAAGTACGCAGATGAGTCACGCTGGGGCTACCAATTTAAGCATGAAGGCATTATCGACAAGCACTGGGTCGTGGATGTCGATTACTCAGAAGTCAGTGATATTGACTACTTCCTAGACCTCGACTCTGATATTGGTAACCGTGAAGATGGCCAACTGATGCAGGAAGGTGAAGTCCAATACCGCTCAGATTTCTGGGACGCCTCATTGACCGTTCGCGACTTCCAAATCCTATTGCAAGAAGAAAACAAACCTTACCGTCTATTGCCTCAATTGGCAGTAAACTACTACACGCCAGTGTGGGGGAACTATCTTAACTTTGATGTTAAAAGCCAACTTAGCCGTTTTGACACCAGTGATAGCGCCAAGCCCGATGCCACTCGTTTTCATATTGAGCCAGGCTTCACAATGCCGCTGTCTAACTCATGGTCAGCCTGGACAACGGAAGCTCGCGTACTGGCCACATACTACTCGCAAGACTTAAATGGTCTTACCGACGTAGATCTGGAACTACAGCTTGATGAAAAAGTGTCTCGTGTGATTCCAGAGTTCCGTAGCAATGCGCAGATTTATCTTGAACGTGATACCAGTTGGATCGAAGGTTACACCCAAACACTGGAACCACAGATTCAGTACTTGTACGTGCCAAAAGAAGATCAAACCAATATCTACAACTACGACACGACGTTGCTGCAAACCGATTACTACGGTCTGTTCCGCAGCCGTAAATACAGTAGTATCGATAAGATCGCATCCGCAAACCAGCTAAGCTATGGTGCGAGTACACGTTTCTTTGATGACGATTATAAAGAGCGTCTCAATATTTCATTCGGTCAAATCTATTACTTTGATAAAAAGACCAAGCTCAGCAACAACCCAACTGAACCCGATGAAACGACAAATTACTCGTCATGGGCCATTGAAGCAGACTTCAACTATAACGATTACTTGTTCTATCATGGCGGTATTCAATACGACATCGACCTAGGTGCAATGCAGCTTGCAAACAGCACGCTAGAGTACCAGTTTGACGGTGGTTTTATCCAAAGTAACTACCGTTATGTCACTCGTGAATACATTGAAGATACGATCATTCTCGAAAACCTGGACACCATTACTCGTAAAGGTATTTCTCAAGCAGGTATTGTTGCAGCTTACGAATTCAACCAGAACTGGTCCGCCAGCGGTCAGTACTACTATGACCTAAATGAAAAAAACGACTTAGAATGGCTTGCAGGCCTACGTTACCAATCTGATTGTTGGTATATCGGTTTAACCTACTCTAACCAGCTGTTAGGCTGGGAAAACCAGACGATCGGCAGCTCCGGCGCATCTGCTGAGTATGAGAATAACTTCAGTGTTAATGTTGGTATTCAAGGATTTGCCACCAACCAAACCACTGGCACTGCAGCTAAAGAATTGGAAGGTTCAGACAACACAATCAAATATGGTCGTCCATTCTATCTGAACAATTAATCGAATTAAGCGTCTTAGAGTAAATAAGACACTAATTAAAAATACTGACGGAATTTTAAATGAAAATTTGGAAATCAATCTTATTTACGACCCTACTCTCTTGCGGAGCGGTTGCAGCACCAGTAGAGCTTGATAAGGTTGCTGTTATCGTAAATGACGGTGTCATTCTACAAAGTGATATCGACACAGCGCTAAAAACGCTACAAGCAAATGCTCGCCAAAGTGGTAAAAGCTTACCTTCAGCCCAGGTGTTGCATGATCAAGTAGTAGAAAAACTGATTCTTGATACGCTTCAAGGTCAGGAGGCTGAACGTATCGGCGTTCGTATTGATGATAGTCGTCTCAACCAGGCAATTGCGGAGATTGCGCGCAACAATAATCAAAGTATACAGCAACTAACTGCATCAATCGAAAGTGAAGGGGTAAGTTACACTGAATTCCGCGAGCAAATCCGCAAGGATATTGCAGCATCGGAAGCTCGTAATGCGCTTGTTCGTCGTCGTATTAATATTCTACCCGCTGAAGTAGACAGCCTTTCAGATCAGTTGTCACAAGAAACCAACGCAACGATCCAATACAAAATTAGCCATATTCAACTGCGCTTCTCGGATGATAAAGACAAGTCAGCAGTAGAAGCAGAAGCGAAAGCGTTAGCCAAAAAACTTAATGGCGGCGCTGATTTCACTGAAATGGCTTACACCTATTCTAAAGGGCCAAAGGCACTACAAGGTGGTGACTGGGGCTGGATGCGAAAAGAAGAAATGCCGACCATCTTTGCCGACCAAATCAATATGCAGAACAAGGGCAGCATCATCGGTCCATTCCGCAGTGGCGTTGGTTTCCATATTCTGAAAATCGACGATGTAAAAGGTCTGGAAACCGTCGCAGTAACGGAAGTAAACGCTCGTCACATTCTGATCAAACCAACGGTTATCCTAAGTGATGAAGGCGCTAAAAAGCAGTTGAATGAATACGTTCGTCGTATTAAAGCTGGCGAAGCAACGTTTGCTCAATTAGCTTCTCAATACAGCCAAGATCCTGGCTCGGCAGCTCAGGATGGTGAACTCGGTTACCAAACTCCGGATCTTTACGTACCTGAATTTAAACATCAGGTTGAAACACTACCAGTGGGTTCGATCAGTGAACCATTCAAGACCGTTCACGGCTGGCATATTGTAGAAGTCATGGATCGTCGTCAGGTTGACCGCACGGACTCTGCAATGAAAAATAAAGCTTACCGCATTCTATTTAACCGTAAATTTAATGAAGAAGCAGGCGCATGGATGCAAGAACTACGTGCAAGTGCGTTTGTTGAAATCGTGGATGACAGCAATGACAACTGATTTAGTCCGCAGAATTGTCGTGACCGCAGGGGAACCTGCGGGTATTGGCCCTGACTTGGTGCTGGCTCTCTCAAAAGAAGACTGGGCGCACCAAATAGTCGTCTGCGCAGATAAAAACATGTTAATGGAACGTGCCAAACTACTAGGCATTGATGTCCAACTCTCTGATTATAATTCAGAAGAAGCGCCTAAAGCTCAAAAAGCAGGCACGCTTATCGTTGATCATATTGAAATCTCGGAAAGTACCGTAGCAGGTCAGCTCAATGAAGCGAATGGCCACTATGTACTAAAAACGCTAGAAAGAGCCGCTTTAGGCTGTATGAATGACGAATTTGATGCTATTGTCACCGGCCCCGTACATAAGGGGGTGATTAATCGCTCTGGCGTAGCATTCAGTGGTCATACTGAATTCTTTGCTGAGAAGTCTAATACACCGTTAGTTGTGATGATGCTGGCGACGGAAGGACTGCGTGTCGCGCTTGTCACCACACATATACCTCTGGCGTATGTGTCGAAAGCCGTCACTGAAGAGCGATTAGAGAAAATTATCGATATTCTTCATAAAGATCTAGTAGAAAAATTTGCCATTAAGCAACCAAACATCTACGTTTGTGGGCTTAACCCACATGCGGGAGAAGATGGCTGTTTAGGTCGTGAAGAGATCGAAACCATCACTCCGACACTGGAAAAGATTCGACAAGAAAAAGGGTTTAATCTGATCGGCCCACTGCCGGCAGATACCATTTTCAATGACAAGTATTTAAACGATGCTGATGCTGTTTTAGGCATGTACCATGATCAAGTATTGCCGGTACTAAAATACAAAGGCTTTGGTCGTTCAGTAAACATTACTCTTGGTCTACCTTTTATTAGAACATCGGTGGATCACGGTACTGCATTAGATCTGGCAGGGACAGGTCAAGCGGATACAGGGAGTTTCCGAACAGCGCTCACGCATGCGATAGAATTGGTAGAGAAGAAACAATGAGAAATGATGTCCATTTAGGACACAAAGCGCGTAAACGTTTTGGTCAAAACTTCCTGAACGATCCATACATTATTGATGGTATCGTATCAGCGATTAACCCAAGACCAGGTCAGAATCTGGTTGAAATCGGTCCAGGTCTGGGTGCTATTACTGAACCAGTAGGCCGTGAAGTAGACAAGTTCACCGTTATCGAGCTAGACCGAGACCTAGCTGAGCGTTTACGTAACCACCCGGAGCTGGCTGATAAGTTAACGATTCATGAAGGCGATGCGATGCGTTTCGACTTCACGCAGCTCGTAAAGCCGAACAACAAGCTACGTATCTTCGGTAACTTGCCGTACAACATCTCTACCCCATTGATGTTTCATCTTTTTGAATTCCATAAAGACATTCAAGACATGCACTTTATGCTTCAAAAAGAAGTGGTTAACCGTTTGGCTGCGGGTCCTGGCAGCAAAGCTTACGGCCGTCTGACGGTTATGGCTCAGTACTACTGTAAAGTGGTACCTGTACTGGAAGTACCACCAACGGCATTCGTACCGCCACCAAAAGTAGACTCGGCTGTCGTTCGTCTGGTTCCTTACGAAGAGCTACCGTGCCCAGCTAAAGATCTGCGCTTGCTGGATCGCGTCTGCCGTGAAGGCTTTAACCAGCGTCGTAAGACCGTACGCAACTGCTACAAATCACTGTTGAGTACAGAAGTGTTGGAAGAGCTGGGGATCAACCCAAGTATGCGTCCAGAGAACCTGACGCTAGAACAATTCGTTGCCATGGCGAACTGGCTGGCAGATAACCCACAACGCTAATAGCTCAATACAATAAGCCAAACCCTTGCCGGTTTGGCTTATTGCTAAGTTTCTTAAGGAGTGTACATGGACGTCATTCAACCCTGCATCAAAATTCAAGTTCACACCAAATACATCGAAGAACAATCTAATCCCGAACTACAACGCTACGTTTTTGCCTACATCATCACCATTAAAAACCTGAGTCAGCAAACCGTGCAACTGATTAGCCGTCGTTGGTTGATCACAGACTCGAACGGTAAACAGATGACGGTTGAGGGAGATGGCGTGGTTGGACAGCAGCCATTTATCCCAAGCAATGATGAATACACTTATAGTAGTGGCACTGCGTTAGAAACCCCGGTCGGTGTTATGCAAGGGCACTATAAGATGCTAGACGAGCAGGGTCAGGAGTTCATCACCGAGATTGAACCATTCCGCCTTGCTGTTCCAAATGTTTTAAATTAATAAAATAGGAGAGTCAGTGGCTACCTATATTGTTGGTGATATCCAAGGCTGTTTTGAAGAGCTGCAACGACTATTAGAACAAGTATCTTTCTCTCCCAAGAATGATCAACTCTGGCTTGCAGGTGACCTAGTAGCCAGAGGACCTAAGTCCTTAGAAACCTTACGCTTCGTTAAATCATTAGGTGACAGTGCCAAAGTAGTACTTGGGAATCATGATCTGCATTTACTTGCCGTCGCTCACGGCGTTAAGAAAGCGAAAGATAAAGATAAAACCGCTCCAATTTTCGCAGCTCCCGACAGTAAAAAGTTATTGCAATGGCTTTCCAAGCAACCGCTTCTTGCGGAACATGATGAGTTTGTCATGTGCCATGCTGGAATTTCACCACAGTGGAATTTAGCGACAGCACGCAAATGTGCCCGCGAAGTAGAAAATATACTCCAAAGTGATCACTTATCGTGGTTGCTGCACAATATGTACAGTAACAAGCCAGATTATTGGGATGACTCGCTGACTGGTTTAGATCGCTATCGTTACACCATCAATTCATTCACTCGAATGCGCTTTTGCTCTCCCGATGGGCGCTTAGATATGGATTGTAAACTGCCTCCACTGCAAGTGACCGGAGATGAGTTAATCCCGTGGTTCGATCTTCCACAAAGAGTCGCGCTCGGTAAAACTGTCTTATTCGGACACTGGGCGGCATTACAAGGTCATGTTGATGATGAGGTGATTGGCCTAGATACTGGCTGTGTTTGGGGGGGAGAACTGACGATGATTCGATGGGAAGATAGGCATATCTTTACTCAACAGGCGCTAAGTTAAGCACTGAATAAGTTTATGTACTACCAGAAAACAAAAAGCACCGCATTCGCGGTGCTTTCCTCTTCGTATCAGATTACTTTTCTAATACCGTAAAACGCATGTTGTACGCGTTTTTTTCGTCAGCTTGGTACGCTTCTGAATAAGTCTCTTTAAACTCGTCTCCCCAATCCGGGAACTGAGTATCGCCTTCGATGGCGGCCTCAATATGAGTCACATACAACTTAGTTGCCATCGGCAGACAAGCTGCATAAATTGCGCCGCCACCAATGATCATCACTTCTTCAACATCACCCGCAACTTCTAAGGCTTGCTCAATAGACGTTACTGTCGTTACGCCTTCGATATTCAATGAGTCATCACGACTGATCACAATGTTAAGACGGCCAGGTAATGGACGTCCGATAGACTCATAGGTTTTGCGTCCCATGACTACGGGTTTGCCCATCGTACAACGCTTAAACCATATGAAGTCGGCAGGTAAGTGCCATGGCATTTGATTATCTTTACCAATGATACGATTGTCTGCCATCGCGGCAATCATACTAATGATCATGTCGGGTCCTTATACTATCGGTCTACGGCGGTAGAATAACAGTCCCGGAACAGCAAGGCCAATGGCTAAACCTGCAATAATAAACATGGCTTTAAGAAAATTTTCCATACACGTCGCAAGCAGTTCTGGCGAGTAACCTAAATGGTTTATCTCTACCATTGCAATCATGGCTTTGTAGGCAAACACGCCGGGAACCATCGGAATCAGGGCAGCAACGGTGAAAACTTTCGGGTGGGCCAAAAAGCGACGAGACCAATGCACACCAATCATCCCAACTAAGGTCGCGGCGAAGAACGTTGCCCACTCAATGGGGATACCAAACTGCATCATTAAATAACGACTGCCATGACCAATAGCACCACCAACCGCACAGTAAATTAATGCTTTATGCGGCACGTTGAAGACCAATGCAAATCCCACAGCGGGAATAGCAGCAAAAAACATGTCGTTTAATAGACCAACCAGCAAATCGACAATACTCATCTGATGCTCCATCCCCAAATACCGGTCACACTCATCGCTGCAACAATGCCTAGACACGTCGCAAGCGTTAATAAACTCGCCATCACAAAGCGGGCAATCCCCATATTGATATGGCCTTTGAGCATGTCTGCTACCGCGTTAATCAGCGGGAAGCCTGGCACTAACATCAACACCGACGATGCCATCGCTACAGTTGGCAGGTTTCCAATCTGATATATCTCCGCTTGCGCAGAAATTAAGGTGGTAACAAATGCCGTAGCCGCAAAATTGAGTAAAGGGTTGAAGTGGCGGTGACCAATTTCCTGACGAACAATCATACCTCCTGCAGAGGCTAAAAAGGTCATGAAGAATATGCTTACATCCCCCCCGGCTAAATGACTGAATGCCGCACATGACAATCCAATCATAAAGACCACCAGCCAGCGGTTATAGCGCTCAGGACTGATATGATCGAGCTTTTTCTGCGCCATGGCACAATCGAGTAACCCACGCTCCATCATGATACAAATACGCTGAATTTGTGTAATTACACGCATATTGATGCCACGATCGGCACAACTTCGTGTCGTTGTAATACAATGGCCATCCATAAGAGTGGTGACAACAAGTGCATTCGCAGAGAGTGCTACTGCGACTTCATGTACACCACAAGCTAGGCCAATACGGCGCATAATATCGCTAACTAAGGTACTTTCAGCGCCATGAGCGAGCAACATCTGTCCCGCTTGAGCAACAAGGCGAGAAATCGCCCTTTGATTTGATACCGATACCTCTGCGGTAGGTATAGTTTCCAATGCCATAGATACGTCTAAGTCCTTTTAGGGTCTACATAATTGATGATACTAATCCCAGCAACTTTCTAATCATTGATACTGGCATTGATATTATTGTGCCGCAAATCACATCATCTAAATATGATTAGATACAAAAAAAGCCGCAATAGGCATTGCGGCTTAATTAAATTTTCTTGGTAAATATTACCGGATGATAAAATTAGTCACGAACGTAGACAACGTGACCGTCATCTTCTTCATCGTCCCAGTCATCCCAATCGTCGTCGTCATCTTCAGTGATAACGTCTTTACCCGCCATCGCATCTTTATGGTAGTCATCCCACATGAAGTTAACTTTATCTTCTTCAGCCACTTCTTCCTCTTCACGAGGTAGGTTTTCCATAAAGTCTGCCAGCTTGTAACAAAGTTCTTTCGTTCCAGAACGGTTGATTGCCGAGATCTTAAAGTACTCGTCTTCCCAACCTAGCGCGTCCAAGATCTCTTGGATCTTTTCATTCGCTTCTTCTTCCGGCATCAGATCAACTTTGTTGAACACCAACCAACGAGGTTTATCCGCTAGCTTTTCACTGTACTGCTCTAACTCATCAATGATCGTTAGCGCGTTTTGCACTGGATCAGACTGATCAATCGGCATGATATCGATCATGTGCAGTAAGACGCGGCAACGTTCTAGGTGTTTCAGGAATCGGATACCCAAACCCGCTCCATCCGCAGCACCTTCAATTAGACCAGGGATATCCGCAACGACAAAGCTTTTCTCAGGTACAACACTGACCACACCTAAGCTTGGGATAAGCGTCGTAAATGGGTAATCCGCCACTTTTGGTTTTGCAGCAGATACAGCACGAATAAAGGTTGATTTACCCGCGTTTGGCAAGCCAAGCATACCAACGTCAGCAAGCAGTAATAGCTCTAGACGAATTTCACGAACTTCACCTTTAGTACCCAACGTTCTCTGACGAGGAGCGCGGTTTACAGAAGACTTAAAACGCGTGTTGCCCAGACCGTGCCAACCACCTTTAGCTACCATTACTTTTTTGCCGTGTTCAGCAACTTCCGCAACAATTTCGTTGGTGTGGATATCGACTGCACGAGTACCAACCGGCACACGCATCACAATATCTTTACCACGCTTACCAGTACAGTTACCACCGCGACCATTTTCTCCACGCTCTGCTTCGTAAAAGCGTTGGAAACGGTAATCGATTAGGGTGTTTAGGTTTTCGTCAGCTTGGATATAAACATCGCCGCCGTCGCCACCATCACCGCCATCAGGACCACCTTTAGTGATGAATTTTTCACGCCAGAAACTAACAACGCCGCTACCGCCGTCACCAGCCTGAACTTTTACTACAGCTTCATCTACGAACTTCATCTTTTACTCCGACTACTTCGTGCGTGGATTAAATCTACTTTGTCATCTGACAATTTTAGCAGATGACAGATCTAAACTCCCAGATTCAAATCGCTTTGGATCAACCGAGAAGTTTCGATATGTCGACTGCTACAAATAAAAAACCCCGCCGATTCGGCAGGGCTTTTGAATTCAGCTTAAAGCTATTAAGTAATTGAGTTTAAAACTAATTACTCAGCTTCGATGCTAACAAACTTACGGTTCTTAGGACCTTTCACTTCGAACTTCACTTTACCTTCAGTAAGAGCGAATAGAGTGTGGTCTTTACCGATACCTACGTTGTTACCAGCGTGGAACTTAGTACCACGTTGACGAACGATGATGTTACCTGCAAGTACAGATTCACCACCGAAACGCTTAACACCTAGACGTT
>JAAEZQ010000062.1 GCA_018222805.1 Vibrionaceae bacterium | reverse complement strand
CCGACAGCCAGACCTTCAATCGTCAGGTGCTGAGAAGTCAGATCCACCTGGATAGGTGCAAACTCTTCATTCTCTGCATGCAGCAATACGGTAGAACCTTTACGCTCCAGACGCTTCACCGTCACATCGTCGTCAACACGAGCAACGACAACCTGACCATCGCGTACGTCTTGCGTTTTATGCACAGCAAGTAAGTCACCATCCATAATACCGATGTCTTTCATACTTTCGCCGTTTACGCGAAGTAAGAAATCCGCTTGCGGCTTAAACATCGCAGGATCAACTTGGTAGTGGGCTTCCACATGCTCTTGAGCCAAAATTGGCTCACCTGCTGCCACCTGACCAATCAAAGGCAAGCCCTGATCATCATTTGCAGCATCTTCAAGCAGAATACGAATTCCGCGGGATGCACCCGGAATAATTTCAATCGCTTGCTTACGAGCAAGCGCTTTTAGGTGTTCCTCTGCAGCATTTGCAGAGCGGAAGCCAAGCTCACGCGCAATCTCTGCACGAGTTGGTGGCATTCCGGTGTCTTCGATTTTACTTTTAATCAAATCGAAGACTTGTTGTTGGCGTGGCGTTAACGGCTTCATGTCTCACCTGTCTTTTTATACAGTTAACTGTGAGTATATCCAGTAAATGGTCAAATGGAAACCCAATAGGTTGTTTTTTAGTTTATTTGCTTGGCTTTCTGAAGTTAGCCGCCATCCTTTCGTCACAAACGTTTAAAACAGCACGCTTAAAGTTAATAAAATAAAAGCAACAGCTCAGGTGTTTGACTAATTCATGCTCAATAAAATTAAAAGGTTCGACCAGTTTCTGTTATCCTTGCTGCGCTTAAATTTTATCGCCTAGGCTTATTTCTATTGCCGTACTCATTTCTCTGAAGATGGCTATGCGGACGCAGAAATAAGCTAAGGCCTGTTTGAATACCTATCGAGGCTGTGAACTTTATGTCTTCTGGACAATCATTTTCACGTTCATTACTAAAACTACCTTTATCGGTACTGGTAAAGGGCACCACAATCCCATCGAATCCTATTGACGATCTTGATATCGATCTGGCTAAGCCGATTGTGTATGCCTTGCCGTTTCGTTCGAATGTGGATTTGCTGACACTGCAAAAACAAGCCATGAGCCTTGGTCTACCAGACCCGCTCAGTCCATTGGAAATTAATGGCAAAACACTGAACCGTTACGTCTTTATTGCTGCTCGTCCAACCGTGATGGGAAGTGACAATGACGTACCGACAGAATCTGATTCTCTCTTTACTGAATTATTAGAGCAGCACAAACTGGACAGCGAACTTGATGTACAAATGATCCCAGCGACTGTGCTGTGGGGACGCAAACCAGGTAAAGAAGAGAATAATAAACCGTACCTTCAACCGATGAATGGTCCACAGAAAGCCAAGGCGGTTATGGCATCGGGTCGCGACTGTTTGGTGCGTTTTAGCCCAGTCGTATCGCTGCGCTACATGGCGGATTCCCATGGCACTGATAGTGCGATTGCACACAAACTCGCGCGAGTGGCTCGTATCCACTTCTCTCGCCAAAAGCTGGCAGCATCAGGGCCCAACCTACCACAGCGTCAAGTACTGTTTGCACGTTTAATGAAGTCACCGGCCATTGAGCAAGCTATAGCAGATGAAGCAAAGAGTAAAAACATCTCGATCGAGAAGACACGCAAAGAAGCCCACGACATCATGGATGAAATCGCAGCGAACTTCTCTTACGGTCTGGTGAAAAACGGTGACCGTATCCTAGGCTGGCTATGGAATAAGCTGTATCAGGGACTGCACATCAACAATGCCTCTACAGTACGTCGTCTCGCACAAGATGGTCACGAGATCGTATACGTACCATGTCACCGCAGTCACATGGATTACCTGCTGCTTTCGTATGTTCTTTATAATGAGGGGATGGTGCCACCGCATATTGCTGCGGGTATTAATCTTAACTTCTTCCCAGCCGGCCCTATTTTCCGCCGTGGTGGCGCCTTCTTTATCCGCCGCAGCTTTAAAGGCAATAAACTGTACTCAACGATTTTCCGTGAGTATCTGGCAGAGCTTTTCGCTAAAGGTTACTCCGTAGAGTACTTCAGTGAAGGCGGTCGCTCTCGTACTGGTCGTTTGCTGCAAGCCAAAACAGGTATGCTGGCGATGACAATTCAAGCCATGCTACGTGGTCTAAACCGTCCAGTCACTCTGGTACCGGTTTACATCGGTTACGAGCATGTAATGGAAGTAAGTACTTACGCTAAAGAACTGCGTGGGAAGCGTAAAGAGAAAGAGAATGCCGGTTTGGTGCTGCGTACTCTGCGTAAACTGCGCAACTTTGGTTTGGGCTACGTCAACTTTGGTGAACCAATTCAGCTTAACCAATACCTTAACGAACATGCACCTGAATGGACTAAAGATATCGACCCGATGGGTAGCAACAAGCCACAATGGATGAATCCGGTGGTGAATGGGCTGGCCAACAAGATGATGACGCACATTAACGATGCTGCTGCGGCTAACGCACTGACACTCTGTGCCATCGCCTTGCTCGCTTCCCGTCAGCGCGCCTTATCTCGTGATTCTCTGATCAGTCAGATTGAGTGTTACTTGAAGCTACTCAAGAACAACCCGTACTCTAGCACTTCAACCATTCCAAACGAAAGCGCAGAAGAGCTGGTTGATCACGCAATCTCACTCGATAAGTTTGTGATTGAAACAGACAGTATGGGCGACATCATCTCACTCGACCGTAACCAATCGATCCTGATGACTTACTACCGCAACAACATCATTCACTTGTTTGCACTTCCGTCCCTGATCGCTCAGATGATTATTCGTCAGCGCAACGTGACCGTGGAAAGCGTTCAACAGAACGTGGCTCAGATCTATCCATTCCTAAAAAAAGAACTGTTCTTAAGCTATCAGGAGGAGGATTTGAATGCACTCGTGGAGAAAATTCTTAATGAGTTTGCCGAACAAAATATGATCTCTCTTGATGGCAATAAGCTGGAGATCAACCAGTCCAACAACCAGTCATTGGTTCTGCTAGGTCGCACGATTACTGAAACACTGCAGCGCTACTCTATCGCGATGAACTTGTTGGTGGCGTACCCTGAGTTAGGTAAATCAGACTTAGAGCAGAAAAGTCAGGATATCGCTCAGCGTCTGGGTCGACTACATGGTATTAACGCACCGGAGTTCTTTGATAAAGGTGTATTTAGCGCGATGTTCAATACCTTGAAACAGCAAGCGTACCTAGACAATGATGGCAACTGCGATACGGAAAATACGAAGCAATTTGCCAAGCTGTTGTTTACCCTGCTCTACCCAGAGGTGAAGCTCACCATTGAAGAGAGTATCCACCAACTTCAGGCGTAACAACATACTCAAACAAAAAAAGGCATCCAATCGGATGCCTTTTTCAATTTTCGAGTTCCTACCAAAACGCCACTAATAAACCGATGGCGATAACCATACCGACATAGTTATTGTTAAGAAATGCTCTAAAGCATAAGTCGCGTTCTCGGTGGCGAATCAAATGCTGCTGATAAACAAACAGTGAAGCGGCAATCAGAATTGTCCAGTAGTAGCTCTGCCCTAGCTGGTAAAACTGCCCTAGCCCAACCAGCATCGCTAAGGTTATTAGCTGCAAAATACCGATGATTAGCTTGTCATGACGGCCAAACAGAATCGCGGTCGATTTGATACCGATTTTCAGGTCATCATCACGATCAACCATTGCATATTGGGTATCATAGGCAATGGTCCACAGCGCATTAATCACAAACACAAACCATACTATCAACGGTAGTTCTCCGGTTTGTGCCGCCCAAGCCATGGGGATCGCCCAACTAAAAGCCAGTCCAAGAAACAGCTGCGGAAGATGAGTATAGCGCTTCATAAACGGGTAGATGAAAGCCAGCACAACACCAGCAAACGAAAGCTGAATAGTCAGTGGATTCATGGTCAGCACTAATAAAAACGAGCTGACGACCAACACCAGAAACAGACCTATTGCTTCTTTCGCCGAGACTTTGCCTGATGGCAGAGGACGCTGCTTGGTTCGTTTGACATGGCCATCAACTTTACGATCAGCAAAGTCATTGATCACACAACCTGCACTGCGCATTAGGAATACACCTAATACAAACACAAACAGCACATCCCAACTCGGCAGGCCCTGAGCAGCAATGACAAGTGCCCAAACGGTTGGCCACAGCAGTAACAAAGATCCAATTGGTCGATCCATTCGCATCAGTTGCCAATATGCTTTGGCTTTATCTGCGGACATTTACACGCTCTCCTTAGCGTAAATAGGTGAATGAGATAAGAATAACTCGGCAACTAACATCGGTTTGTGATTCATCCACAACCTTGAACGTCGCGCTAAAAATTGACCTTGTGGCAGGTTTACCCAACCCATTTGCAGTGAGTCTCGCTCCACGTTATCCGCACTAAATACCGTCAACCCTAAGGGGATATCCCCTTGTTCAGCCAAATCGTATTGCTGATCCACAAGTGTCGTGCATGGAATGAGCGTACGACCAATAACCCAAGGAGTATCATCACCACACAAAACGACCTCTCGTAACAGGCAATCTTGCTCAGACAATAACTGACTTTCATCATGTTTCAGTGTATTGGCAGTGACAATTTGATTTTGTAGCAATTCGACTGTCAGAGCCTGACAGTGCTGCTTTAAACGACGTGACAAAGACCCTTGCTCTTCAAGCCAATGCTTGGAAAACTCATTTGGAAATTCAAATTCTTCGGGCTTTTGCCACTCTACTTCCAATAAAGAAGCAAGATAGAGTGATGTTGGCTGATTCATACTAGTATTCAATTAGAGGCTTTATGCGTAGAATAAAGCAACAACTTACCGTCTTACTGAAACCGTAAGTTCATTATTTGTTATAGACGGTCTATTGTACCAAGACTGAAGCGATTCGAATATCGCGATCCAGAGAAAGAAAAGTTAGAAATATGTACAAACGTTATATAGCCCAAACTATTTTTGCGTTAACCATGCTTATCTCGACACCAACCTGGGCTGAAACGGAACAAACTGGGCCTCAGTTGGCGTATTTCACTCTAGAGCCGGACTTAACGACAAACTTTTACACCAACGGAAAAAAGTTAGGTTACGTTCAGGTGCGTATCGATATTATGGTCATGAGCCAGCGAGACCTAGCGATAGTGGAACATCATCAACCATTGATTCGTGACGCCATCATCGAATTGCTCGGCAAGCAGACTGAAGATACCATCAAGTCCCTCTCGGGCAGGGAAGGTTTGCGCAAAACCTTAGTAACGAGGTTAAACGAAACACTTCTACCGGAAACCGGTAAAACTATTATTGCAGATTTATTGTTTACCAAATATCTCTACCAGTAAACACGACTTGCACAGAGACGAAAAGGCCGCTTCCAAGCGGTCTTTTTTATGTCTTAAGCTTTCTGCTGGTACTTCATTTTTCCGGAATCAAACAGCGCAATCGCCATTCCTGAAATCAACCCCACCAAGTGTGCAGTATTGGCAATCGCCATAAACGGCTGGACGAAACCAAGCACTAGCCAAACCAACATAAATACAATGATGGGTTTTGGTAACGTCAATCCAAGATGCGGTAGGCGATAACCCAAGATCCACAGATACCCGAGCAGTGCATAAACGACGCCAGACAACCCGCCAAAATTCGCTCCTTCAACATAAAATTGCCCCGCGCCAGATAAAGCTGCTGAAATGACAAAGACTTGCAGTAGTTTTCCGGAACTAAGGCGACGTTCAATATCGCCACCAAGTTGCCACCACCACAGTAAGTTAAAGATGATATGGGTTGCAGAGAAGTGCAGCAGAGCATGACTCAGCCAACGCCACAACTGCCACTGTTGGCCTTCAAACGCCGGGAAATGCAGCGATGCAAACACGCCCCGCCCAAAGCCAATTATTTGTAAAACGTAGATAATGACACACACTGTCATTATCAATAACGTAACTGGACCAGCTTTCGCTTTGACCATACTCATTATGCTTGGGCTTGAGTAATGAAATTGACTCTTGCGAGTATCGGCAACGTTCCACGAGGCTGCACTGTATTTGGAATCGGAAGGGTTAGCCAAGAAATGTTTCAGCTCAGCTTCTGCCTCGACTTCATGTTGGCTATCAGTCAGCCACAGCGCAAACTGCCCCTGGCCTTCAGGCATCATCTGAACTTCAATATGACGAGACGCCATATAATCGATGAAAGACTGCGCCATACGTGGGTTATTTAACGTTACCAATCTCTTCATTAACTTCTCACTATCGGTAATTCGGCTCGTTGCCAGGCTTCAAAACCACCATCCACACTATATACCTGCTCAAAGCCTTGGTTTACTAAATATTGCGCCGCACCTTGACTACTGATGCCGTGGTAGCACATGACAAGCACCGGTTGCTCAAACTCCACATCATCCATAAAAGAGACGATCGAGTCGTTAGTTAGATGAAATGCTGATTCTGCATGCGCTACGGCAAACGATTGAGGGTCACGGATATCTACAAGTTTTGCTTCACCCTGCTCGAGCAGTGCTTGTGCACGTTGCACATCGATATGCTGAAACTGATCCATTTACTTTCTCATTGTCTTATTAATATACCCAAATAACCTAGTGACGTGCTATTTGACCAAAGGCAGTAAGCAGTCTTAGTTTCCACACCATAAAGTCACTTGGGTATATGCTGCCATTGTAACCTATCCAACGCTAAATTTAGACACAAGAATTATCCGGGAATTTCAAAGTGTACATATTACAACCACGTGTGGATAAAGCTGTGGATTGCGTTGATAAAGTGTATTTTGATCTTTTGATCCACAATATGTAGTGATGATCTTGATCTAGCTGTGTGTATATCACTAACTATCCCCAAACCAGAAAATGCCTGAACGCCTTATTTTTCCCCGCTTTCGAACAGTTGATAAATAATTACTTCACAGAGTTATGCACAGGTGGCACAGAAAATTTAGATCGCAAACGTTATCTCGTTTCGATCCCAAATAAAAAAGCCGAGATCACAAGATCTCGGCTTTCTATGAAAATTTGCTTTTGCTTAGAAGCTGGCGTTAGAACTCACCAACGGCCAGTTTGAGCTTCTTCATTGCATTCTTTTCCAACTGACGAATACGCTCGGCAGAAACACCAAACTCATCGGCTAAATCCTGCAGTGTGGCTTTCTCATCGTCTAACCAACGAGAGCGCACAATACGCTGGCTACGCTCATCCAGACTTGCAAGTGCGTGGCCAAGACGATTATTGGTATGCATTTCCCAGTTTGCCGCTTCAACATTATCAGCAACATCTGACGATTTATCTTCTAGATAAAGCATCGGTGCAGTGTAGTTGTTTGAGCTGTCGTCTTCGTCGGTTGGCATATCAAAAGTAGAGTCCACCGCCGCCAGACGGGATTCCATCTCACGGACTTCTGAAGGCTCGACGCCCAATTCACGAGCAACGGTTTCTACTTCGCCATTATTGAACCAACCCAAACGTTTTTTCGACTTGCGCAGGTTAAAGAATAATTTACGTTGTGCCTTAGTCGTTGCGATCTTAACAATACGCCAGTTACGCAGCACGTATTCATGGATCTCTGCTTTAATCCAGTGAACCGCAAAAGATACCAAACGCACACCCACTTCTGGGTTAAAACGCTTAACGGCTTTCATTAGACCGATATTGCCCTCTTGCACTAAGTCTGCCATTGGCAAACCGTAGCCTGAGTAACCTCGAGCAACGTGAACAACGAATCTTAGGTGTGACAGGATCAGCCCTTTCGCGGCTTCAATCTCACCTTTGTAGTGTAATCGTTCTGCCAGCTCACGCTCTTCATCTACCGTCAGCATTGGGTAGCTGTTAACGGAGCGAATATAGCTATCAAGGCTATCTTGCGTGACTAGAGCCATCGGATACGCTTCTTTTGTCATTCAATTCCTCATCAATCTCTGATCTGGAGCATTACATTGCAATTTAGCTTCGATATCTTGAACTCAAAATGAACAAGTTTCAAGAAGGGCGAGCAATTATCCATAAACAAGTGTTCTATACAAGAGGTACAAATTAGCTTGTGCTAATAAATTCCAAGTATAAGACCGTCATCACTTAAACTGGTTCAATTTCTTTTAGGTGACGCTGTGCAGAAATACGCGCAGCGATACAACCTATCAAGCTACCTATGATGATAAGCAGCAGAGATTCATCCCAGTTTAGACCATTCAAACGGAACTGGCTGTCATACAATTCCGCTAAATCTTCTACCGCACTGTTCATGACAAAGGTCATCACCGTCGTCACTAACCAAGCGATGGTTGCCCCCAACACACCGAACCACATTCCAGTGTATAAATAAGGGCGAAGAATAAAGCTGTCAGTTGCGCCGATCAGCTTCATGGTCTGAATCTCTTCTTTGTTCGCTAATACATTGAATCGTAATGTATTACCAACAATTAAAAATACCGCACCGAGCATAAGTACCGTGAGTGTGATAACAATAATACTGGCCAGCGTTTTGATTGCATCAAGTCGTGCTAGCCAGTCCTCATCGAGTCGGACATCCGTAACATCTTGCTGCTTACGAACGTCTTGGGCTATCGACTGAATATCACTTTTAAGTTCAGAGTCCGGTGTAATCACCAGTACACCTGGCAGTGCATAGCCACTTAACAAACTCAGCGCCTGATCGAAACCCGCATATTGGCTAAGATCAGCCAACCCTTGCTGCGGAGAAATATATTCCACAGCTTTAACTAAAGGCCAGGTTTCGATCTCATCCTTGAGTACCATCACGCGCGCATCAGGCATACCTTCAACTAAGTAAGCACTTACTTGAGATGGTGAAGCTACATCTTCTGCCGCACCCGCGACATTTTTCCCTAATAAGTACAGGCAGGCTGGCATCGCCAATGCAATTGAGACCACCGCCAGCGTTAAAATGTTACCTAGAGGTCGTTGCCATAGGTCAGAAAAAGACGCTTTTGCTTGCTTAACATGAACAGAGAAAAACCCATCGGTATTGGCTCGTTGAGCACTGCTGCGTTTACCTTTCTTTTGCGAGAGTTTTTTACCTGCCATAGTCTTGTACCTCGCTTAGGAAACCTTGATTCAATTCAAAATGACGATATTGTGGGCGAGTGTTCACTAACCCGATATCGTGCGTAGCGAGTAGGATGGTGACGCCAGCACGGTTAAACTCTTCAAACAGTCGCAGAACTCGGTTAGACAGCTCAGGGTCAAGGTTACCGGTAGGCTCATCCGCCACCAGCAAAGTTGGTCGATTCACCACGGCACGGGCAATCCCCACACGTTGCTGTTCACCGCCCGAAAGCTGACTTGGTAAACAACGCGCTTTGTCGAGCAGACCGGTTTTATCTAACGATGCAGAAACACGACGTTTGATTTCATTTTCAGAAATCGATTCGATGCGCATCGGCAGTGCGACATTGTCGTACACACTGCGATCCATCAATAAACGGTGATCCTGAAATACGATACCGATATTGCGGCGCAGAAATGGGATATCTCGGTTCGAAATACGAGTGATGTCATGATCATTAAAATGGATGGTGCCATCAGTTGGACGCTCAATCGCACAGATCAGTTTCAGCAAGGTGCTTTTACCGGCCCCGGAATGCCCGCCTAAAAACGCCATTTCTCCGCGCCTCAGGTGAAAGTCGACTTTTTGCAGTGCTTGTCGACCACCTCGGTAAGCTTTACTCACTTGCTGAAATTTGATCACCCTTGATTCCCTCTCACTTAATTTACTCTTCGCGGCTGAATAGTGCGTCAATAAACTCTTGAGTTTCAAAAGGACGCAAATCTTCGATGCCTTCGCCTACACCAATGTAACGAATTGGAATACCAAACTGATCAGCAATAGCGAAAATCACGCCACCTTTCGCTGTGCCATCTAGCTTAGTTAATGTAATCCCAGTGATAGGTGAAACGTCACTGAAAAGCTTCGCCTGGCTGATCGCATTTTGACCAGTGCCGGCATCAAGTGTCAGCATGATCTCGTGTGGTGCAGAGTCATCAATTTTCTTCATCACACGTATGATCTTGCGTAACTCTTCCATCAGGTTCGCTTTGTTTTGCAGACGGCCTGCCGTATCAGCGATAACCACATCCACAC
Organism: Vibrionaceae bacterium; assembly: GCA_018222805.1. GTDB lineage: Bacteria > Pseudomonadota > Gammaproteobacteria > Enterobacterales > Vibrionaceae > Vibrio. The sequence goes on along the minus strand of JAAEZQ010000062.1, from coordinate 673 downwards.
CACGTGCTTTTGCCGCTTCAATCGCATCATAGATAACCGAAGCGCTGTCAGCACCAGTATGTTGAGCAATCACAGGAACGTTGTTACGTTCACCCCATACCTGAAGCTGCTCTACCGCTGCTGCACGGAACGTATCGCCGGCAGCTAACATCACTTTCTTACCCTGGTTCTGGAACTGCTTCGCCAATTTACCGATAGTGGTGGTTTTACCCACGCCATTTACGCCTACCATCAAGATAACGTAAGGTGTTTTACTGGTATTGATTTCTAGTGGCTGTTCTACTTTAGATAGAATTTCTGCCATTTCTTCTTTCAATAAACCGTAAAGGGCTTCGCCATCTTTAAGATCGCCGCGAGATGCTTTTTCTGTCAGGTTGTTGATGATTTTTGTTGTGGTATTCATACCCACATCAGCGATAAGCAGTTGCTCTTCGAGCTCCTCAAACAGATCCTCATCGATTTTTTTACCGCTGAACAAGCCAAAGAAGCCAGCACCGATGTTTGCTTTGGTACGGCTTAAGCTACGCTTTAGACGTGCGAAGAAGCTTTCCGTTGGCTTTTCCTGCTCCTGAACACGAGGCGCCACTGGCACTTCAGGCACTTCAGGCACTTCAGGCTCTTCTGCTTCTGCTTCTGCTTCTGCTTCTGCTTCTGCTTCTGCTTCTGCTTCTGC
>JAAEZQ010000019.1 GCA_018222805.1 Vibrionaceae bacterium | reverse complement strand
CCTGTTAGGGATAATGACTACAAGAGGTCAAAATGAGCAAAGAAATTAAAGCCCAAGTTGTTGTACTTGGTTCTGGTCCTGCTGGTTACTCCGCTGCATTCCGTTGTGCGGATTTAGGTCTTGAAACTGTACTAGTTGAACGTTACAGCACTCTTGGCGGTGTGTGTCTGAACGTGGGTTGTATCCCATCTAAAGCACTTCTTCACGTTTCGAAAGTGATTGAAGAAGCGAAAGCAATGGCTGATCACGGCGTTGTATTTGGCGAACCGCAAACTGACATCAACAAAATCCGTATCTGGAAAGAGAAAGTTGTTAACCAACTTACTGGCGGCCTAGGTGGCATGGCTAAGATGCGTAACGTAACAGTTGTTAACGGTTACGGTAAGTTTACTGGTCCTAACTCTATCCTTGTAGAAGGTGAAGGCGAGTCAACTGTTGTTAACTTCGACAACGCGATCGTTGCTGCTGGTTCTCGTCCAATCAAACTGCCATTTATCCCGCATGAAGACCCACGTATTTGGGACTCTACTGACGCTCTTGAACTGAAAGAAGTGCCAGAAAAACTGCTTATCATGGGTGGTGGTATCATCGGTCTAGAAATGGGTACGGTTTACCACTCTCTAGGTTCTAAAGTTGAAGTTGTTGAGATGTTTGATCAGGTAATCCCTGCAGCAGACAAAGATATCGTTAAGGTTTACACCAAGCGTATCAAAGACAAGTTCAAGCTAATGCTAGAAACGAAAGTAACAGCAGTTGAAGCGAAAGAAGACGGTATCTACGTTTCAATGGAAGGCAAGAAAGCGCCTGCTGAAGCAGAGCGCTACGATGCAGTTCTAGTTGCTATCGGTCGTGTACCAAACGGTAAGCTAATCGACGGTGAAAAAGCGGGTCTAGAAATCGACGAGCGCGGCTTCATCAACGTTGATAAGCAAATGCGTACTAACGTTCCTCACATCTTCGCGATCGGTGATATCGTTGGTCAACCAATGCTTGCTCACAAAGGTGTGCATGAAGGTCACGTAGCTGCTGAAGTTATCTCTGGTAAGAAGCACTACTTTGACCCTAAAGTTATCCCTTCAATCGCGTACACTGAGCCAGAAGTGGCTTGGGTTGGTAAGACTGAGAAAGAAGCGAAAGAAGAAGGCATCAAGTACGAAGTGGCAACATTCCCATGGGCAGCATCAGGTCGTGCAATCGCATCTGACTGTGCAGACGGTATGACTAAGCTAATCTTCGACAAAGAAACTCATCGCGTAATCGGTGGTGCTATTGTTGGTACTAACGGTGGTGAACTACTAGGCGAAATCGGTCTTGCGATCGAAATGGGTTGTGATGCAGAAGATATCGCTCTGACTATCCACGCTCACCCAACTCTACACGAGTCTGTAGGTCTAGCTGCTGAAGTATTTGAAGGTTCTATCACTGACCTTCCAAACAAAAAAGCAGTTAAGAAGAAAAAGTAATTTTTCTTAAAGCTTGAAGAAAAACCGCTGACAAGTTCAGCGGTTTTTTTGTAGGAGAATATAATATACCTACACATACAAAAAGCCCGGCAAGTCGCCGGGCTTTGTCATCTCTAGGTTGATCTTACTTATTGTGATCGTAGATACAAAGCATATCCAGATATGAACTGACAAGGTTCTTCAGTCCATCTTCACCTTTAAAGCGGTTAGCCTGAACAAACAATGAATAACAAATACCGTGGAACAGGTTGGTCAAATGTTCAGGTTTGTGTGTGTTGCACACTTCACCACGTTCAATCGCTTTGATGAACATGTTCTGTACCAATAGTTGATTAGTACGGTTCGTTGACACGAATAGTGGCCATACTTCGTCGCGCGTTGAAGCGCTCCATTCAAACCAAACTTTCAGCCAGTGGCAATCTTGGTTAACCAGCTCAATCATTGCGCTGGTGATGTTAGCAATATTGTCACGAGCGTGTAGGTCTAAATCGATGTTGTCTGAGAGGAAGTTTGAGAACTGACGTACTACGTGGTTTAGCACCTCATCGACCAGGTCTTCTCTGGTCGGGAAGTAGTTAAAAACGGTAGCAACAGAAACCTGTGCGATTTCAGCGATATCAGCATGTCCACCACGGCCAATTCCACGTCGCGCAAATACTTCTAATGCGATTTCCATGAGTTGTTGCTTACGCTTAATAGGGGAAAGCCTAGTTCGGGCTCTCTTTGCAATTGAGTCCATTATATTTACCTTGCCATTTTAGTTGTATGAGGGGGAAATCCCCCCTAATTGATTATTTTAATAATTGCTTAAAGCAGTGATGAGTGTAATGGTGCATATAGGCAAGGTCAATATTTGTTGTGTAATTTGTAGACAGGAATGTTCTGATTGTTGATGCTTTTCGTCAGAATATTGCGAAAATAAGGTTATGCTCCCAAGAAATATTGGCACTGGGTTGTGACTTTCAACGCAATGAGCGTGGTGATACACTACACGCCGTAAGATTAGGTGATCGTTTGCGCGTGATTTACCTTAACCCACCAAATAAATTGAGCAAAGTATGAAACATACAGTAGAAGTCATGATTTCTGAGGAAGTCGTTCAGGATCGAGTTCGTGAAATAGGCAAGCAAATTACTGAGCGTTACCAAGGTAGCGAAGATCTGGTTTTGGTCGGCTTATTGCGTGGCTCATTTGTTTTTATGGCCGATTTAGCTCGTGCCATTGACCTGACTCACCAAGTTGATTTCATGACGGCATCAAGTTACGGCAACACGATGGAAAGTTCGCGTGATGTTCGTATCCTGAAAGATTTAGACGATGATATCAAAGGCAAAGATGTTCTGCTTGTTGAAGATATTATTGATACGGGCAATACACTGAACAAGATTCGTGAAATCCTGTCTCTGCGTGAGCCAAAATCTATCGCAATCTGTACCCTGTTGGATAAACCATCTCGCCGTGAAGTCAATGTACCAGTTGACTGGATTGGCTTTGAAATTCCAGATGAGTTCGTGGTTGGTGTGGGTATTGATTACGCTCAGAAATACCGTCATTTACCATTCATCGGTAAAGTTGTGCCTCAAGAATAATTTGAGGCAGCAATAAAAATACAAAAAAAAACGCCCAGTTGGGCGTTTTTTTTTGAATCAATTATCGACACAATAGATCGTTATCGGTATTTAAAATCGTCGACAGGGCTTTCTGATACGATTTTTCAACCGTTTCTTTAGAGTTGGAACGAATACCCAGATATTCTAAACGGCCATCTTCAATACCATAAACGACACCATGAATCTCAACGTCTTGTCCACGTTCCCATGCGTTTTGCAGGATAGTTGAATTACCCAAGTTATAAACTTGCTCGGCAACGTTAATTTCACCTAGTTTATCAGCGCGATCTTCCAGAGGCACTTGATCCAGATAAGTACGATGTTTGAAGTAAAGATCGCGAATGTGCAGTAACCAGTTATTGATCAAACCGAGTTGTGGATTATCAATTGCAGCGTTAACACCGCCACAGCCGTAGTGACCACATACAATGATGTGTTTTACTTTGAGTACGTCAACGGCATACTGAACAACTGAAAGGCAGTTGAGGTCAGTGTGGATGACTTGGTTTGCAACATTGCGGTGAACAAATAACTCACCGGAGTAAAGGCCAGTTAATCGTTCTGCCGGTACACGGCTGTCTGAACAACCAATCCAAAGAAAATCGGGTTTCTGGCCCTCTGCGAGCTTAGCGAAATATTCAGGGCGTTCAGACTTAATCTCTTCTGACCATTTTGAATTATTTTCAAATAATTGTTTAATTTCCGGCATCTTGCAAATAACTTCCCTAAAAAGACAAAAACACTGGTTGCCCAGCTACTCGAATGTAGCAAGCGATCAGAAATTCAACTATACACAATGTTACAATTTCAATCCCGTTAATTATTCGTCAGGCAGGACTCATCTGACGTGTTCTTGCTAATAAATTCGTACAATTGAGCCTGTTTATTTGTTTTTCCTCAAAGCCCATGAAGTAGTTATGGTTTAAGAGGGATATATAGCTTGTTAAAGTGATGATATTTGTTTTGATATTAATGCAAGGGAATTAAGTGTTGTTTGGTAATCGTTTTGAGGATATCAATTTCAAAGGGGACATCTTTGGTGGTGTCACTACGGCAATTATTTCGCTACCTTTGGCTTTAGCATTTGGTGTCGCTTCTGGAGCTGGCGCAGAAGCTGGCTTATGGGGCGCGATCATGGTTGGTTTGTTTGCCTCTCTATTTGGTGGTTCTAATACGCTGATATCAGAACCTACCGGGCCAATGACTGTCATCATGACTGCTGTATTGACGAGTATGATGGTGAAATACCCGGAAACAGGGATGGCAATGACGTTTACCGTCGTCATGATGGCTGGTGCATTTCAGATTTTGCTGGGGACACTTAAGCTGGGTAAATACGTTACCTTAATGCCATATAGTGTGATTTCCGGATTTATGTCAGGGATTGGTGTCATACTGATTATCCTACAATTATCCCCTCTGCTGGGGCATGCTGCGCCTTCAGGTGGCGTGTTAGGGACATTATCCGCATTACCAGAGACCATTTCTAACTTGAAGTTTAGTGAGCTGTTTTTAGGCTTGCTGACTTTAGGGATTCTGTTTTTCTTCCCGAAACAATATCGCAAGTATGTTCCTGCTCAGTTGGTGGCTCTGGTCGCTGTGACGTTGCTATCCGTGATTCTGTTTGATACGGATGACATTCGTCGTATTGGTGAAATCCCAGCTGGTTTGCCTTCTTTGGTTGCCCCACATATTAATCCGGATATGTTTGTTGAGATGGTTATCGATGCTCTGGTATTGGGAACCCTTGGTTGCATTGATACGTTACTGACGGCCGTTATCGGTGACTCGCTAACGCGTAAAGAGCATGATTCTGATAAAGAACTGCGTGGTCAGGGGCTGGCGAATATGATTTCCGGACTGTTTGGTGCTCTACCTGGTGCAGGTGCGACGATGGGAACCGTGACCAACATTCAGGTTGGTGCACGATCACCGCTATCTGGTGTGGTACGTGCATTGATGCTGGCGTTAGTGGTATTGGTTGCTGGTGGGTTGACTGAGCCAATTCCAATGGCGGTGCTGGCTGGTATTGCAGTTTATGTCGGTTTTAACATTCTTGACTGGAGCTTTATTCAGCGGGCTCATAAGGTAAGCTTTTCAGGCATGGCAGTGATGTACGGGGTGATGCTGTTGACCGTATTTGTCGATCTGATTGTAGCTGTTGGGCTTGGGGTGTTTATCTCTAACATTATTATTATCGAACGCCTGAGCCGTGAACAGGCTCGCCAAGTCAAAGCTATCAGTGATGCTGATGAAGATGATGTGCCTTTAACGGACAGTGAAAGAGGCTTATTGGATCGGGCGAATGGCACAGTGCTGTTCTTTTACCTCTCTGGACCAATGATCTTTAGCGTATCGAAAGCCATTTCTCGTCAGCACTCAAGTATTGCCGATTATGAAGTGATGATCCTAGATCTCACGGATGTACCAATGATTGATGTAACCGTGGGACTGGCGTTGGAAAACGCGATTAAAGATGCTCTGGATGCGAATTGCGAAGTTTATCTGTTGTGTCCAAATCAACATACGCGTGAACAACTAGAAAAATTCCACGTGATCGACCTAGTACCGGCTGCCAACATTTATCGATTCCGATATGAAGCTTTGAACGCTGCGGTTGCGCATGTTGAGGACGCACAATACCAGCGCATTACTGCTTAATTTACAAAGTTCCTATTGACCGCTCTGCCAAGCCTTTTGGCAGAGCTCGTTATTTCGCTGTCTGTTCTGGGTATCCCATTTCCTCCAGTTGCCTACTCCCTGAAGTCCAAAAACCATAAACATACTACGGATAACACTATTAAGTTTATAGAAAGGTTTAATTGTAATCATCGTTATTCAACGATAAACTAATTATCCTTCACTGCAATACCGAAAGATGTTTCAGGAGCATCGGCTCTGAATCGTTCAAATACTCTCACTTGGTATCCGCAATCACGAATTACAACAGACGGCAATCAACTACGCTATGTACGCATTAGAAATCGAACAGCTACGTAAAACGTACGCAGGCGGCTTTGAGGCGTTAAAAGGCATCAGTCTACAAGTTAAAAAAGGTGACTTTTACGCGCTTCTCGGCCCAAACGGGGCAGGGAAATCAACCACAATCGGTATTATCGCTTCGCTTGTCAATAAAACATCCGGAACTACCAAAGTATTTGGTTACGACATTGATACCGACCTTGAATTGGCGAAACAAAGTTTAGGCTTGGTTCCTCAGGAGTTTAACTTCAACCAATTTGAAACGGTTGAGCAAATCGTTATTCAGCAAGCCGGGTATTACGGAGTGTCAAAAGCGTTAGCAAGAGAACGTGCTGAGAAGTACCTTAAAAAGCTTGAGCTGTGGGAAAAACGTAAAGAGCGTGCTCGTAACTTGTCTGGAGGCATGAAGCGTCGCTTGATGATCGCACGAGCCCTAATGCACGAGCCAAAACTTTTGATCCTCGATGAGCCAACCGCTGGCGTGGATATTGAGCTGCGTCGTTCAATGTGGGACTTCCTAAAAGAGATCAATAAAGATCAGGGGATAACGATTATCCTAACGACGCACTACCTAGAAGAAGCCGAAATGCTGTGTCGTAACATCGGCATCATCAACCGTGGTGAGTTGATTGAAAACACGACGATGAAAGGATTGCTTGGCAAGCTGAGTGTTGAAACCTTTATTCTTGATCTTGAGTATGAGGGGGAAGTGCCAGAACTGAGAGGTGTGATTTCTCAGAATATGGTCGAAGGCTCTCTTGAGATTGAGTTGGATAAATCCCAGGGATTGAACTCTGTGTTTACTCAGCTTACTGAGCAAGGTATTAAAGTGTTGTCGATGCGAAATAAAGCTAACCGACTGGAAGAGCTGTTCGTAAACATTGTTAGAGAAGGGAACAAGTAAATGTACCAACTATACTGGACTGCATTTCGTAGTTTGCTAGGGAAAGAGGTGACACGATTCTCCCGAATTTGGGTGCAAACTCTGGTACCGCCAGCAATTACGATGACACTCTACTTCATCATCTTTGGTAACTTGATCGGTTCGAGAATCGGCGAAATGAGCGGGTTCACTTACATGGAGTATATTGTTCCCGGCCTTATCATGATGTCGGTGATCACCAACTCTTACTCCAATGTGGCCTCGTCATTTTTCAGTGCGAAGTTGCAGAAAAACATCGAAGAACTGCTTGTTGCGCCAGTGCCAAACTATGTGATCATTATGGGTTACGTGATGGGCGGGGTCACTCGTGGTTTGTTAGTCGGCGCTCTGGTGACCTGTGTTTCGCTATTGTTTGTGGATCTGCAGGTGGAACACTGGGGAATCATTGTAGCGACGGTATTCCTGACTTCGGTGGTATTTTCGCTTGGCGGCCTAATTAATGCGGTGTACGCGAAAACATTCGATGATATTTCAATTATCCCGACCTTCGTATTAACGCCACTGACGTATCTAGGTGGCGTGTTTTACTCTATTAGTCTTCTGCCTGAGTTCTGGCAGGGGGTATCAAAAGTTAACCCGATTGTTTACATGGTGAATGCGTTCCGCTACGGATTCCTTGGCGTTTCTGATGTGGGTATCGTGACTTCATTCAGCGTTCTGGCTGTGTTTGTTGTTGTGCTATACGCCCTTGCTCACTACCTGGTAACGAAAGGAATTGGCCTGCGTTCGTAACATATCCTAAATCAGGGCTGATATACTGCCGACCCTGTTTTTGACGGAACATAGAGACAAAAAAGGTCGACTCGAAGTCGACCTTTTCTTTTTACTTTTACTTACACTGCATCGCCTGAGCTGCCATCGTTCGGCTCAGAATTATCTTTAGCTTCAATTGCCATATCGACGGTTTGATTGTCGATCAGACGAACGTTACCTAAGAATGCTGACATCAGAATAACGGCTTGCGTTGTGTCTGCGGTGATCGCATCTAAGGTGCGAGCATCACGGATAAATATCTCATCCGGGTGTAACCCGGCAGCTCTAAGCTGATCGCTTGCATCTTCAATAATTGAAGCATAATCATCACGTCCGCCACGCATTGCACTGCTAATCCAACGCATTGTGCGTGCAAGTACAGGGGCACGTTGACGTTGATCAAGTGTGAGCAGGCCATTTCGAGAGCTCATCGCAAGCCCGTCCATTTCACGAACAGTTGGCACACCTACGATTTCAATATCCATTGCTAGGTCATCGACCATCTTGCGAATCACGGCAAGTTGCTGAAAGTCTTTTTCGCCGAAACAAGCGAGATCTGGCTGGACAATGTTAAACAACTTATTGACGATGGTTGTTACACCGCGGAAGTGACCTGGACGAGAGGCGCCTTCTAAAGTGGTCGAAAGACCTGGTACATCGACAAAGGTCTGCTTATCTAAGCCTTCAGGATAGATAATCTCCGGTGTCGGAGTGAACACTAGCTCAACCCCTTCAGCATTTAGTTTGCTAAGGTCTTCATCTAATGTTCGCGGGTAGTTACTTAAATCGTCAGCACGTTCAAACTGCATCGGATTAACAAAGATGCTTACGACAACAACATCAGCATATTCACGAGCTTTACGAACGAGCGTTAAGTGACCGTCATGAAGATTGCCCATTGTTGGGACAAACGCGATTTTACGTCCTTCACGCTTATAGGTTTTTACCTGTTCACGAACCGCCGAAATTTCCGCAAAAGTTTGCATTCACTTATCCTCTAAGCAATGGTATGAGCGTCGTCTGGGAATACACCGTTTGCAACATCTTCCATGTATTTTGCAACGGCTTTGCGCATATCACCTGTTTCAGCAAGAAAGTTTTTGGAGAATTTAGGCATGTAGTTAGCAGAAATGCCAAACATATCATGCATTACAAGAATTTGACCGTCAGTCACATTACCTGCACCGATACCAATCACTGGTACGTCAAGCAATTGAGTGATGCGTTCTGCTAGAGCTGCAGGAACACACTCTAGTAGGATGATTTGAGCGCCAGCTTCTTGAAGTGCCAGTGCATCTTTGACCATGCGATCTGCGTTTTCCTGATCTCGGCCCTGTACTTTGTAGCCACCAAAGATGTTCACAGATTGAGGTGTCAGACCTAAGTGAGCACAGACTGGAACCGCACGCTCAGTGAGCATTTTTACAGTATCGACGAGCCACTCACCGCCTTCGATCTTCACCATGTTGGCGCCAGCACGCATGATTTTTGCTGCATTTTCGCAGGCTTGCTCTGGCGTTGCGTAGCTCATGAATGGCATATCAGACATCAGCAAACAGTTTGGGCTACCTGCACGAACGCAGCGAGTATGGTAGACGATATCTTCTACGGTGACAGGCAGTGTATCTTTTTCGCCTTGCAGAACCATGCCTAGTGAGTCACCGACTAGCAGGACAGGCATTTCCTGACTTTCAAAAAGTTGGGCAAAGCTGGCATCATAAGCCGTTGAAGTAGCAAATTTACGACCTTCTTGCTTGCATTTAATAAGGTCGTTGATGGTCATTTTTTTCATTGTTTTATCCTTACTAGGAGTTGGCTATGACTGCCAAATATTGAGGCCGTTTCTATCTACTTGTTTCAGTAGTGAAGAGACCTCAGTCCCATCAGGGAGTTGTAAACTTGGTGCAATTTCCGCAAGAGGGTAGAGCACGAATTCGCGTTCTTTCATTCCATAGTGAGGAATGGTCAGTCTTTCGGAATTAATCACCTCATTGCCGTAAAGTATAATGTCGAGATCCAGTGTTCTTGGCCCCCAACGCTCATCTTTACGGACACGTCCTTGCTCTTGCTCAATTGCTTGGGTGCAATCAAGCAGTTGCAAAGGCGTCAAATTGGTTTCAATTGCCACAACCGCATTAATGTAATCCGGCTGATTTTGTGGACCCATTGGCGTGCTGCTGTATAGCTCTGACGCTTTTACAAATGTTGATTCTGGCAGTGCTTTTAGAGCTTCGATTGCTTGTTTCGCTTGGCTGACAGGATCAGCCAAGTTACTGCCTACCGCAATGTACGCTGTGATCATGACTTAGGCTTACTCTTTTTCTTACGGTAAGTTTTACGGCGACGCTGGCCTTTCGGAGCCTGGTCGTCGAGATCGGCTGCCATTGCCTGGCGCATTTCTCGGCCTGCATTCTGGAAAGTTTCCCACCACTTGGCAAGTTTCTCTGTCTCGCCGCCTTCAATTTCGCCACGCATTTCAAGGAAGTCGAATCCCGCGCGGAACTTGTTCAATTCCATAAGACGGGAGGCGCGCTTACCGTTACGTCGTGGCAGGCGCAATTGCAGTTGCCAAATCTCGCGAATAGTTGCAGTGTGACGTCGTGGGATCGCAATCGTTCTAACTTGCTCATCAAGAATGATGTTACTTGCTTCCATGATGGCATCGTAATGACCAAGATGGCGTTGTTCCATCAGTTTCTCGGCAACGGCACACAGTGGGTACCACAGCATGGCTGCGAACATAAACGCAGGATTGATGCGTTTACCTTCTTCGATTCGCATATCTGTGGAATCGAGGACTAAATCCAGCATCTGCTCTGTGTGTGATGAGTAATCTTCAGTGAAGTGCTCAGAAATGGTCGGGAAAAGCTGTTGGAATAGGTTGTATTCACGCAGCAGGTGATAGGTCTCTAAACCATGTCCAGACTGCAATAGCTTTAATGACTCTTCGAAAAGACGCGCGGATGGGATATCACGCAGTAGAGTCGACATTTCTTCGATTGGCGCTGCTGTGTCTTCTTCGATATCAAAATCGAGCTTTACTGCGAAACGAATGGCACGCAGCATGCGTACGGGATCTTCGCGATAACGGGTTTCTGGATCTCCGATCAGGCGAATCAGACGATCTTCTAAGTCCTCGATACCACGAGCATAATCGTGAATAGAGTAATCAGCGATGTTGTAGTACATCGAGTTGATCGTGAAATCTCGGCGTTCTGCATCTTCATCGATGGTGCCATACACGTTGTCGCGTAGCAGCATACCTTCTTTTGATTGCTGAGAAATACTTTTGTTTTTCTGCTCTTGATGGTGGCCACGGAAGGTCGCGACTTCAATGATGTCTCGGCCAAACATGATGTGCGCCAATCGGAAACGGCGCCCAATCAAGCGGCAGTTTCTGAACAGCTGTTTTATTTGCTCTGGCGTTGCATTCGTTGCAATATCAAAGTCTTTCGGTCTCTGTCCAAGCAGTAAATCTCGAACCCCGCCACCCACAAGAAAAGCATCGAAACCAGCACCATTAAGGCGGTACAGTACCTTCAGTGCATTGTCACTGATCTGCTTACGCGAAATGTTGTGCTCTTCACGAGTTATTACATTGAGAGCGAGCTCTGGGATTGTGGCAGGTTCGCTTGGTGTATAGTCGTTTGTATTCATGTGCATCTGGCAATAACTGGGTTTAATCCAATTTTGCTTTGGTTAGTTTTGGTGCCCTCGGGCAGATTTGCGGCTAATGATAGCACTACACAGCGCCATTTGAGAATCATGCTGTGATTTCGATCTCTGTTGGTAGCTGTTCTAACTGCCAGTTCTCGCAGCCCCAGCGAAGAATATTCGCAATATCTGAGGCTCGTATTTCTTCTGGTATATCAAAGCCCAAAAACGTCATAGCCTTTAGTAGTGCTGGCTTCGGGTTGTCAATATCAATAGCCGTCGCGTGATTTTGTTTCGACAGTTTATTGCCGTTGTTATCTATCGCCAATGGTAAGTGCAAGTAACTTACTTCGGGTTGACCTAGAATTTGGTACAAGCTGATCTGACGTCCTGTCGGCTCGATTAAATCGGCGCCACGAACGACTTCAGTCACCCCTTGGTCGATATCATCCAATACTACCGCAAGATTATAAGCAAATAATCCATCTCGACGTTTAATAATGAAATCTTCATTAACCAGTTGTTCAGGAATCGTTATGGTTCCATGTTTCAGGTCGATGAAACTGGCGATAGGTTTGGTCATTTTTAGGCGTATTGCGCCTTCTTTCAAGTTTTTATCTCGGCAAGTGCCCGGATAAAAACCACCATGCTGTTTTATTTGTTTGCGTGTACACTGGCAATAATACGCATCACCACTTTCTAGCCAAGTATCTATTTGAGCTTGGTAGAGATGATGACGCCGACTCTGATAGACCACCTCGCCATCCCAATGTAATTGGTAAGCTTGCAGTGCTTCCAGAATAGCTTGTGTTGCGCCGGGCATTTCCCTTGGAGGATCTAGGTCTTCTATGCGAACTAACCATGTTCCATGGTTCGCTTTTGCCTGAAAATAACTGCCAAGGGCGGCTACCAGTGAGCCAAAATGCAATGGCCCTGAAGGAGATGGGGCGAATCGGCCAACATAGCTTGTCATGTGTATGAATCTCTAACAGATAAGCCAAAACAAAAAGGGAGCCAGAGCTCCCTTCCATAATAAAAATGCGTGGTGTTAGCCTTGCATCTGCTTCTCTTTGATTTCTGCAAGTGTTTTGCAGTCGATACAAAGATCGGCAGTCGGGCGTGCTTCAAGACGGCGAATGCCGATCTCTACGCCGCAAGACTCACAAAAGCCGAAGTCATCTTCTTCGATTTTATCTAACGTCTTTTCAATCTTCTTGATCAAACGGCGCTCACGGTCACGATTACGCAGTTCTAGGCTGAACTCTTCCTCTTGAGAGGCGCGGTCCACTGGATCAGGGAAGTTTGCTGCTTCGTCCTGCATGTGGTGAACAGTACGGTCCACTTCAGATCTTAGTTGATCACGCCAAGCCGTTAGGATTTTCGTAAAGTGTTCAACCTGCTCTGGTGACATGTATTCTTCACCAGGTTTTTCCTGATATGGCTCCACGCCTGCAATGGCTAGGATGCCAATCGTTTTTTTCTTTGATTCTGGCATACAGCATCTCCTACTTACACCTAGTCAACTGCTTCGCAGTCTATTTAAGGCGGGTATCTATAGCAAAAAGAGGCGGTGCAGGCAATTACTGATTTGCAATCTTATCGTCAATGTGAAGATAACATCATTTTTTCTCTAAATTGATGAAATCAACAGCGGAAATTAGCGATATGTCAGTACTGCTTAGTTCAGCTTTATAGCAGAGAACTTCGACTCCAGCGTCTTGTGCTTGTTTGAGTAATTGTGAATATTTTGCGTCTATATGGTGTGCCGCAGATACTTTTTCAATACCCGAATGTAAAACAGTAAATAAAAGTATGGCTCTACTTCCATTTTGTGCCATTTCTGTGAGCTCTCTCAGGTGCTTTTGTCCTCGAGTAGTGACTGCATCGGGGAAGTATCCTTGCCCATCCGAGTGAGTTTCATCAAGAAGAGTGACGCTTTTCACTTCTATATAACACTTTGGTTTATCACTTGCGCTGAGCAAGATATCAATTCGGCTATTTTCATTGCCATATTTCACTTCAGTTTGAAGTGTGTCGTAACCGCAAAGCTCTGAAATGATATTGTTTTCAATTGCCTCAATCGCTAATTGGTTGGCACGCGCGGTATTGATGCATATACGATGACCGAGCTTGGTTTCACTTAGCTCCCAGCTATTGGGGTATTTGCGTTTAGGGTTATCGGACGTTGAGTACCAAATTTTATTACCTGGCGTGGCGCAGCCTGTCATCGCACCAGTATTGGCACAATGGATGGTGCGAATTTCACCGTTATCAAGCTCAATATCGGCAAGGAAGCGTTTGTAGCGTTTGAGTAGAGTCGCTGACTCTAAAGCGGGTTCGAAATGCATTTTGCTTATTTAGACAGGAATGTTTTTATGTACAATGTTGCCATCATTACACCATAAGGTATTTCCTTTGTCACAATTGCCGATTGAAGCCGTGATGCCTCAGTTACTTACCGCGGTCAAAAACCAACATCAGGTCATCCTTAAAGCAGCGCCAGGTGCGGGTAAGTCGACTTACTTTCCTCTCCAACTACTTAAGCACCAATCGGTGACTGGTAAAATTATTATGCTGGAGCCAAGACGATTGGCAGCCCGAAATATCGCTCGGTATTTGTCTGAGCAATTAGGGGAGCAAGTTGGGCAGAGAGTCGGGTATCGCGTTCGCGGTGAGACAAAGGTAAGCGCTGCAACGCAATTGGAGATTGTGACGGAAGGGATCATGACTCGCATGATTCAAAATGACCCTGAACTGGATGGGGTCGATCTACTGATTTTCGATGAATTTCATGAGCGTAGTATCCATGCGGACACAGCGTTGGCATTCAGTTTAGAAGTTCAGGAAGCGTTGCGTGATGATCTCAAGTTGGTGGTGATGTCGGCAACGCTCGATCAAGATGCATTGCAAACTTTGCTCCCCGAAGCGAGTTTTATTGAATCAAAAGGGCGCAGTTTTGATGTTGAAACGCGCTACGCCCCTTTAGCAGTTAATGAGCATTTGCCAAATGTGATGGCAAAAACGATAGAGAGTTTGATCAATAAAGAGTCAGGCTCATTATTGGCCTTTCTTCCTGGTGTTGCTGCAATAAAGCAGGTAGAAGAACGCTTATCTCTTCTGCCTGATGAGGTCGAAGTTTGCCCTCTATACGGCCAGCTTAGTTTTGCTCAGCAGCAAAAGGCGATTTCTCCTGCGGTAAAGGGGAAACGTAAAGTCGTGCTGGCAACCAATATCGCGGAAACATCCCTGACTATTGAAGGTATTCGCCTTGTCGTAGATTCCGGTTTAGAGCGTATTGCGCGTTTTGATCTAAAAAATGGTCTCACCCGCCTAGAGCAGGTTCGTATTGCCCAGTCTTCCGCAATTCAGCGCATGGGACGGGCAGGTCGAATAGAAGAGGGGATTTGCGTCCGTCTCTATTCTGAAAGTCAGTTCAAACAGCAACCAGCGGTGCCACAGCCAGAAATTCTGCACTCTGATCTGGCGAGCTTGGTTATGGAGCTAGCGTTCTGGGGCGCGAGCGATATCCAGGATCTCAAATGGCTCAATATTCCTTCGCTTGCGGCTTTAAATCAGGCCAAGCAACTTCTGGTGTCTCTTGAACTGATAAACGAACAAGGTCAATTGACGGCTGGTGGTAGGCAGGCGCATGAACTTGGTGTTGAGCCTCGCGCTGCAGCTATGTTGATTAAATCTGCGCAGCACAGTGAAAAGATGTTAAATACTGCGCTTGCAGCGGTCGCCCTTATTGAAGAGCCAGAAAGAAACGTCACCAATATTGCCCATAGCTTGCATCGCTGGGTAACAGGGATACATCCGAAAAAGTCACTGCTGCTCAAACGCGCGCAATCTTTAGCTCACAAACTGGATAGTGCCTTTTCTCTTGGCGATGTTGATGAGAGTGCGCTGCCACTGGTCCTGAGTCTGGCGTTTCCGGACCGTATTGCGCAGCAACGCAGCAATCAATACGGTCGATTCACGTTATCGAATGGTCATGGTGCGGAATGTCGCCCTGAGGATAGCTTGGGTGCGTGTGAGTATTTGGTTGCGATTGACTTGATGCGTTCACATTCTAATTCGAGTCAAATTCATTTGGCATGTGAACTGGACGTCAACATACTGCAAACAACGTTCAAGTCGCTATTTTCATCTGAAGAATTGGTTGACTGGGATGAAAAAAGAGGGCGTTTAATCGCTGAGCGGCAACAAAAACTCGGTCAGTTGGTGATAGCGCGTGAGTCGTTGCCAAGTCTGGGCAAAGAAAAAATGACACAAGCTTTACTCACTTATGTCCGTCGTCAGGGATTGAGCAGTCTAAACTGGTCGCCAGCGGCAGAAAGCTTGCTCGAACGTATTCGCTGCGCAATTGATTGGTTACCCGAGCAATCTTGGCCAAGCTTTGATGACGCGAGTTTACTCGAATTATTGGAAGAGTGGCTAGAGCCGTATATGGCTTCCGTATCGTCGGTAAAAGATCTCAATAAAGTTAATTTGACTGAAGCGTTGAATGCGCGTCTAGGTTGGCCCTTAAATCAGAATCTTGATGAGTGGCTACCTGAGTACTATCAGCTACCGACGGGAACAAAGAAACGCATTCGATACCAATACGGTCATGAACCTGTGTTATCAGTCAGAATGCAGGAAGTATTTGGCGAAAGCGCATCGCCAACCGTTGCGTTAGGGCGCAAACCTTTGGTGCTGGAGTTACTTTCTCCAGCGCAGCGTCCACTACAGGTGACAACAGACCTCGCAGCCTTCTGGAAGGGTAGTTATAAAGATGTGCAAAAAGAGATGAAAGGGCGCTACCCGAAACACGTATGGCCAGACGACCCCGCAAACCATGTAGCGACAACGAAAACAAAAAGACAATTGAAGAATGACTAACTCTAAAAAGCCAAGCACAAAAAAAGCGCCAGCTAAGAAAAAAACAGCGGCGAAAAGTACGGCAAAACGTACCAAACGTACCTCGGGTAAGAAGCCGAGCAATGGGAAACGTTCGTGGCTCAAAACGTTGTGGTCGTTTGGCTGGAAAGCGGGTATTGCGCTGGCCACGGTATTAGTGTTTGTCGGGATTTACTTAGATAGCGTGGTGAAAGAACGCTTTGATGGCCAGTTATTTGAACTGCCAACCGTTGTTTACGCGCGAATTCTGAATTTGAATCCGGGTGAAAATATCACCATCAAAGAGCTGCGTAATGAATTGGATGTACTTAGTTATCGAAAGGTGAGCACGCCTCGTTATCCGGGAGAATACTCTTCGTCTTCTACCCGCATTGAACTAATTCGTCGTCCATTTGAGTTCGCTGATGGCCCTGAGCCAGATCGCCACGTTATGCTGCATTTCTCTGACGGTGGTTTACAACGTATTCAGTCTTTGGAATCTAGAGGAGATCTTGGGTATTTACGTCTTGAACCTAAGATGCTGGGTATGCTGGAAAAAGATCAGAACGAGCAGCGACTTTTTCTACGTCGGGATCAGTTCCCGGAAATCTTGGTTGATGCGCTACTGGCTACCGAAGACCGAAACTTTTATCAACATGACGGTGTTTCTCCGCTGGCAATTGGACGCGCGCTCGTTGCAAATATTAAGGCAGGCCGTACGGTCCAAGGTGGCAGTACACTGACTCAGCAGTTGGCGAAAAACTTATTTCTAACCCGTGACAAGACGTTGTGGCGTAAGCTGCGAGAAGCTTACATTGCGTTGATTCTGGATTATCGCTACAGCAAAGATCGTATTCTGGAAGCGTACCTAAATGAAGTGTACCTCGGGCAAAGTGGTGGTGAAGCGATCCATGGCTTTGGTTTAGCCTCCCGTTACTACTTTGGCCAGCCAATCAACGAGCTACGCGTTGATCAACTTGCGATGTTAGTCGGTATGGTAAAAGGACCGTCTTATTACAATCCTATTCGCTATCAAGAGCGTACCAAAGATCGCCGTGATTTAGTGCTACGCCTGCTGATGCAACAAAATCTACTGACGGCACAAGAGTATGATCAAGCAGCAAGTCGCCCGCTAGATACGCAAAGCAACCCGCGTATCGCCAGCCGTCAGCCCGCTTACTTCCAACAATTGAACATCGAGCTTAAAGAAAAAGTAGGTGAACGCTTTAAGGAGGAAACGGGGTTAAGAGTCTTCACCTCACTGGATCCGGTGTCGCAAAGTAAAATGGAAAAGGCGATCGCTAAAAAGATCCCAGATTTGTCTAAGCGAGGTGGTAAAGATCTGGAAGCTGCGGCGGTTGCCGTGGATCGCCACAGTGGTGAAATCCGCGCGATGGTTGGCGGGAAGCGAGCGGGTTATGAGGGCTTTAACCGAGCACTTAATGCGCGCCGTCCTATTGGTTCTTTGGTGAAGCCCGCTATTTACCTGACTGCGCTGGAGCAACCGGAAAAGTACAATTTGGGTACAACGCTTCATGACACGCCACTAAGTCTGAAAGGCAGCGAAGGCACAGTTTGGACGCCGCGTAACTACGATCGTAAATATCGTGGTGATGTTCCACTCTTCCTAGCGTTAGCGAAGTCTCTTAACGTGCCAACGGTGCGTTTGGGTATGGAGCTTGGTATACCTGAAGTTACCCGAACCTTAGAGCGCTTGGGTGTAAGCAAAGACGAAATTCGCCCTGTGCCTTCCATGTTCCTTGGCGCATTTTCACTCACGCCACTTGAGGTGGCTCAGATGTATCAGACTCTGACAAACTCAGGTAAGCGAGCTAGATTAACGGCACTTCGTTCGGTGATCGACATGGAAGGGAATGTTCTGTATCAGTCACTTCCTCGTTCTTCTCGTGAGGTTGATGAACAAGCCGCTTGGCTAACCACTTACGCTATGAAACAAGGGGTTGCTCAGGGGACGGGGCGCTATTTGCAGAACCAGTTTGCATGGGCTGCACTGGCGGGGAAAACAGGTACCAGTAATGATACCCGCGACAGCTGGTTTGTGGGAGTCGACGGCCGAGAAGTCACAACTATCTGGCTGGGGCGTGATGATAACAAACCAACCAATCTAACGGGAGCGAGTGGTGCTTTACGTGTGTACGCAGAATATCTGTCTCAGCGTATTCCTGAACGTTTGACGTTGCCTTGGCCAAGGGAAGTGACGACACTCGGCTTCAAACAAACTGCCGAAGGTGGGTTGGAAATGAATTGCCGCAGTGAATATAAATTGCCAGTTTGGGATAAAACAGGCCAGGTAAAGCAGCAATGTGAGAAAAAATCTAACTGGATTAATGGGTTATTTAATTGGTAGTGTCGCTAAACTACAAGTATAAACTTGTTTCACTGGTCAATTCTTAGTACATATTAGAGCGTATAGACAGGGAAGTGAGGTTCACCAACATTGCCAACACGCTCCCGATAGCCAGAGATTCGATAAAGGAAAAGTGAATGTTCAAAAAGTTGTCATTTAGCCCGTTAACTCGCCATGTCGCGCTTTGGGTGAGCTTCTTTTTGATCGCCACGCCTTCTGCTGGCCTGGCTCAGGGACAGTCTTCTGTATCGCGTCCCAAAATCGCTGTGGTTCTTGCTGGTGGTGGTGCAAAAGGTGCCGCACATATTGGTGTACTTAAAGCGCTTGAAGAAATGCATATTCCGGTCGATATCATAACTGGTACGAGCATGGGCGCTTATGTTGGGGGCTTGTATGCTACTGGCATGAGTGCAGATGAGATTGAGAGCTTTATCTACACTGTGGACTGGAACAGTGGTTATCGAGATCGCGTAGACCGAAGTCAGCGCCGAGTTCGTGATAAAGAGTATGAAGATCGTTACCAGATATACACCGATCTTGGTCTGAGGTTGACTGAGGTAAGGGCACCAACTGGTGTGGTGCTAGGGCAAAACATGCTGCGTATCCTGCGTGAAAGCACGGGTAATCTGGGACGTTTTGGTTCCTTTGATGAACTGGCCATTCCGTATCGTTCTGTCGCAACAGATATCTTAGAGCTAGAAGAAGTCGTCATTGGTAATGGCTACTTGGTTGATGCGATGATGGCCAGTATGTCTGTGCCGGGTGCGCTCCCTCCGTATCAATTAAATGGTCATATGTTGGTTGATGGCGGTGTGGTGAATAATATGCCAGTTGATGTGGCTCGTGCTATGGGCGCGGATGTTGTTATCGCCGTGGATATCAGCACCGATTACAAAACCAAAGAAGACTTTACCGGGCTGTTTACCGTAGCCGATCAGCTTTCCAATTACCTTGTACGCCGCAGTACTCAGGAGCAGATAGAAACGCTTCAAGAACAAGATATCTACATTCGTCCAAATGTTGGTCAAATGGAAACCGTCGAGTTTGATAAGATGCCATCGGCGTTTCAGTCAGGGTATGAAATCACTAAAACGATGGCGTCGAAATTAAAAGGCTTGAGTTTATCTAGTGCGGATTACCAGAGTTACATCGACCATAAACAAGAGGCTCGAAAAAACTTAGTTCTCGGTGATGAGCGTGTTGTTGATGACGTCGTGATCATAAATAACACACACTACAGCGATGTGCTGTTGACTAACCGTCTACATTTAGAAACGGGCCGGACAATCCCAGCGCAAGAAATAGAAAAAGCGGTTGAAAACCTATATGCGCTTGATCGATTCGAGTTGATTACTTACCACTTTGAGGAAGAAGAAGGCGTCACACGATTAGTTTTTACGGTCAACGAAAAATCATGGGGCCCTAATTATCTCAATTTTAGATTTTTCCTTGAAGATGATTTTGATACTGACAGCCAGTATGGCATCGGGTTATCGACGAATTTTACCAACCTAAACTCACACGGTGCAGAACTGGCATTTAATCTTGAAATGGGCACGGATAAGCTGATTGAAGCTGAACTGTACTCGCCAGTGATGTCTAGCCAAGAGCTTTTTGTTTCCGGACGACTGAGCTACAGCAATGAAAGCCGAAACTTACCACTAAATGACTTCCAAAACCCTGATATTAGTGCAGTGGATGATTTTCTGCCTGTTTCCTACAGTGATTTTACATCAGAGCTTTCTATTGGCCTTCAACCCACGTTATGGCAAGAGTTACGGTTGGGAGCTCGATACTCAACAGGAAGCATTGAACTTACCACGTTGGCATCGGCGGGTACTCTGGATTTTGACCGACTCGGCGTATTTGCAAGTTATCGCTTAGACACACTCGATGATTTTGCTTTCCCTACTCGTGGCTTATTAGTTGACTTGGAGTATTTGGTCTCTCATGACAAAAGCCCAGAGGAGGATGATTTCTTAGATTCGGAGACCTCAGTCGAAGATACTGTGTATGAAATTTCTGCCCGATTTAAAGGTGCAGTGAGTCTTCAGCGTCATACTTTAGTCGGACATGCCGAATACAGTTTTGTAGAGAGTAAAAACTCTACCATCCCACTCGATCCGCGAGAACTAGGTGGCTTTTTAAACCTATCGGGTATTCCGAGAAATAGTCTGATTGGGCAGGATCTATTCTTTAGCAGCCTCGTCTACCGTTATAAATGGTTCGATAATGACTTTGGATTGTTTGAAGCTCCGGTATATATAGGTGCCTCGCTGGAGTATGGCGGCGTATGGTCGGATAATGATCTCTATTTAAATGAGGCGCCGCTGTATAAAGCGGGTTCAGTATTCTTTGGTGTTGATTCCCCAATCGGGCCTATAATGCTGTCTTACGGTCGTACAGAGCAGAACTTGGATGCTGTGTACTTAATCGTAGGAACCTCGTTTAATTAATTGGCACAAGAAGGCATAACCTAAGCATATTTGCTCAAAATTAGCAGAACTTTAGTCGTAAGTTGCTATGTTGGTCAAAATGATGAGATTTTAATTGAAGGTTAAATTTGCTATTCTTTGGCCCACAGTTTGGCCTCTACGGCGCTGTTTCTCAATCATAATTGAATGAAAACAAGGGCAATGGAGAGCCAAGTTTCCAAGGATGTTCACTCCTTTACTTTAACAATAGTAATAATAAAGGAGGAACCGCAATGAGAGGAAAAAGTCGTGCTTGAAGCCTACCGTAAACACGTCGAAGAGCGTGCTGCCGAAGGAGTTGTACCTAAACCACTAGACGCTGAGCAAGTTGCTGGTCTTGTGGAACTTCTTAAAAATCCCCCTCAAGGTGAAGAAGAGTTCCTTCTTGACCTACTAGAGAACCGTATTCCACCAGGTGTTGATGAAGCCGCTTATGTTAAGGCTGGTTTTCTTACCGCAGTCGCAAAGGGTGAAGTCTCTTCTCCATTAGTTAGCCGTGAAAAAGCGGCACAGTTGCTAGGTACTATGCAAGGTGGTTACAACATCGAGCCACTCGTTGATCTACTGGATGACGACGCGCTAGCACCAATCGCTGCAAAAGCGCTATCTCACACACTGCTGATGTTTGATGCTTTCTACGATGTTGAAGAGAAAGCGAAAGCAGGCAATGCATTTGCACAACAAGTTCTGCAATCTTGGGCTGACGCGGAATGGTTCCTGTCTAAGCCTGAGCTACAAGAAAAAATCACTCTGACAGTATTCAAGGTAACTGGTGAAACAAACACCGATGACCTGTCTCCAGCACCAGATGCATGGTCTCGTCCTGATATCCCTGTTCACGCACTTGCAATGCTTAAGAACGAGCGTGACGGTATCAACCCAGACCAGCCAGGTAGCATTGGTCCAATCAAACAGATCGAAGAACTGCAATCTAAAGGCCATCAGCTAGTTTATGTTGGTGACGTAGTAGGTACGGGTTCTTCTCGTAAATCTGCAACTAACTCAGTGCTTTGGTTCATGGGCGATGATATCCCTAACGTACCAAACAAACGCGCAGGCGGTTACGTACTGGGCGGTAAGATTGCACCTATCTTCTTTAACACAATGGAAGATGCAGGCGCACTGCCAATCGAAGTTGACGTATCTAAGTTGAACATGGGCGACGTGATTGACGTTTATCCATTTGAAGGCAAAGTATGTAACCACGAAACTGGCGAAACTTTGGCTCAGTTCAAGTTAAAAACAGACGTACTGATCGACGAAGTACGTGCTGGTGGTCGTATCCCACTGATCATCGGTCGTGGTCTGACAGACAAAGCTCGCCAATCTCTAGGTCTAGAGCCTACAGATATCTTCCGCAAGCCTGGTGACGTTGCTGATACAGGCAAAGGTTACTCGCTTGCTCAGAAGATGGTTGGTAAAGCATGTGGCGTAGAAGGTGTTCGTCCGGGCACTTACTGTGAGCCTAAGATGACTACGGTTGGTTCTCAGGATACTACGGGTCCTATGACGCGTGATGAGCTTAAAGACCTTGCGTGTCTTGGTTTCTCAGCAGACCTTGTTATGCAGTCTTTCTGTCACACTTCTGCGTACCCTAAACCAGTTGACGTGAACACTCACCACACCCTGCCTGATTTCATCATGAACCGTGGCGGTGTTTCTCTGCGTCCAGGTGACGGTGTTATCCACTCGTGGCTAAACCGTATGCTACTGCCTGACACTGTAGGTACTGGTGGTGACTCGCATACTCGTTTCCCTCTAGGTATCTCATTCCCAGCGGGTTCTGGTCTGGTAGCATTCGCAGCGGCAACAGGTGTGATGCCACTGGATATGCCAGAGTCAATCTTGGTTCGCTTTAAAGGTGAAATGCAGCCGGGTATCACGCTACGTGACCTAGTACATGCAATCCCTTACTACGGCATCAAGCAAGGTCTGTTGACGGTTGAGAAAGCGGGCAAGATCAACGAATTCTCTGGCCGCGTACTAGAGATCGAAGGTGTTGAACACCTAACGGTTGAGCAAGCGTTTGAACTTTCAGATGCATCGGCAGAACGTTCAGCGGCAGGTTGTACTGTTAAGTTGTCTCAAGAGTCGATCGAAGAATACCTAAACTCAAACATCACTATGCTTAAGTGGATGATCTCGGAAGGTTACGGCGACCGTCGTACTATCGAACGTCGTATCACTGCAATGCAAGAGTGGCTAGACAACCCAGAGCTAATGGAAGCAGATGCGGATGCAGAATACGCACACGTAATCGAGATTGACCTAGCGGAAATCAACGAGCCAATCCTATGTGCGCCAAACGATCCAGATGACGCTCGTCTACTGTCAGAAGTGCAAGGTACACAAATCGATGAAGTCTTCATCGGTTCATGTATGACCAACATCGGTCACTTCCGCGCAGCAGGTAAACTGCTTGAGCAATGGGGTGGTTCACTGGATACGCGTCTATGGGTGGCTCCGCCAACTAAGATGGACCGCGACCAGCTAACGGAAGAAGGTTACTACGGTATTTACGGCCGTGCTGGTGTTCGTATCGAAACTCCAGGATGTTCGCTATGTATGGGTAACCAAGCGCGCGTAGCAGACAAAGCGACAGTAATGTCGACCTCAACGCGTAACTTCCCGAACCGTCTGGGTACAGGTGCGAATGTTTACCTGTCTTCTGCAGAGCTAGCAGCAGTAGGTGCTATCTTAGGCCGTATTCCAACTAAGGAAGAGTACCTAGAGTACGCGGCGAAGATCAACGCGACAGCAGCGGATACTTACCGTTACCTGAACTTCCACAAGATGGATCAGTACACTAAGAAAGCGGACACAGTGATCTTCCAAGAGCCAGCATAAGCTCAAGTTAGATAACTCGTAATCGTAAAAGCCGCCGATGTAAATTGGCGGTTTTTTTATTGTCTGACGATTGGCAGAGTGGAGGCTCCGGGCAATATGAAAGGTAGACGAACAAGGCTTATATAAGGAAACCTAGGCAAGAACAAAAGCCACTTAACTCAGAGGCTTTTGTTGTATTGGTTTACTGTACGTTTGGTTATGCGAGTTTAAGCAAAGTGGTGATATTGCGTGACGTTTGCTGAAGATTGAGCTCGGCTTCTTGCTGCGCCTTGGCAACAAGGTCAACCGAGCGGTTAACGGTGGCATAGACTGCACCTTCATGTTTTTGCTGCAAGCGAGAAGGGGCTCCCGAACCTATGACTCGTCCTTGTTCATCCATAACATTGACAGACTAAGGGATGATCTTCATAGTGCGCTCGACGATCTGTCGAGCAATCGCTTCGTTCAGTTTCATGCTAGAGAATGGTGCCTTAGAAGAATATTATCGATAATAGTACCTGATCTCGTTATCAATAGAGAAAAACATGGATTACGAATTTAAGAAAAATACCCTTGATGGCAGCTACTATTGCCAGTGCTCTATGGACCACGAAATTGTCGGCCGCTGGCTGCAAGAAGAAATCGGTAAGCAGTTTGAGAAAATTGCTCAAGTGAATGCGCTTATTGCCTCTGCAATTGGGAACCCTGCCCAAGAGTTCACGCTATTAGGCCGCGAGATCAGTTTGATGATTTGTGGCGATGAGGTCACGGTGCAAGATAACGCATTGCTGCATGGCTACGAGCAAGATGAAGACAGCGAGTTCGAACTGTATGAGTGTGAAAGCGTGGCAAGCTGCGGTTTGGAAGACTTTCAGCAATTGATCTCTCAGTGGCAGCAGTTCGTTAGCCGATAAGTTTTGTCGTTGCACCTAAATTGACTGGTTGCTTTATTTTTGTGAAAGGGGCGCACCTTATTGGTGCGCCATTTTTGTTTTTATTCCATTAAGACTGGTTAAGTCTATATATAACAATGAGTTAAAAAACTGGCACGCACCTTGGATTATATTGAGCAAAAGGAAGATAGCTTCATATCAGAGAGGATGCGATGAAATTAATAAATGCGATTGTTAAACCATTCAAATTGGACGATGTGCGTGAAGCCCTTGCCGAAGTTGGCATTGAGGGGATGACGGTATCAGAAGTCAAAGGCTTTGGCCGTCAGAAGGGCCATACCGAGCTTTACCGTGGTGCAGAGTACCAAGTGGATTTTCTCCCGAAAGTGAAGTTGGAAATCGCAACTCATGCCGACAACGTCGACAACGTAATTGAAGCGATCACCAAAGCGGCACATACCGGAAAAATTGGTGACGGGAAAATCTTTGTATATGACCTAAGCCAAGCAGTACGAATCCGTACCGGTGAAATGGACGCAGAAGCACTGTAAGAATTCGATGGATTGGAGACGATAAAATGGAATTAACAACAACCGTAACAGAACTTAGATACGCACTAGATACCTTTTTCTTTCTCATTTCAGGTGCGTTAGTCATGTGGATGGCAGCAGGTTTTGCGATGCTGGAGGCGGGCTTAGTTCGCTCTAAAAACACCACTGAAATCTTAACTAAAAACTTTTGCCTGTACGCTATTGCTTGTACGACTTACTTAGTTGTTGGTTACAACATCATGTACGTTGATAACAGTGAAGGTGGTTGGTTACCATCAATCGGTGGCCTGATTGGTTCTCAGAGTGAAGGCGCTGACCACTCTCTAGAATCTGACTTTTTCTTCCAGGTAGTATTTGTTGCGACAGCAATGTCTGTTGTTTCAGGTGCGGTTGCTGAGCGTATGAAGCTTTGGTCATTCCTAATCTTCTCTGCAATCCTAACTGCATTTATCTACCCAATGGAAGGTTACTGGACTTGGGGCGGCGGTTTCCTATCAGAAGCGGGTTTCAGTGACTTTGCTGGCTCAGGTATTGTACACATGGCAGGTGCATCTGCAGCTCTAGCTGGTGTTCTATTACTAGGTGCCCGTAAAGGTAAATACGGTAAAAATGGTGAAATCCACCCAATTCCAGGTTCAAACATGCCGCTTGCTACACTTGGTACGTTCATCCTATGGTTTGGTTGGTTTGGCTTTAATGGCGGTTCTCAGCTAATGGTGTCTGACTTTGAAAACGCGACTGCGGTAGGTCAAATCTTCCTGAACACCAACGCAGCGGCAGCCGCAGGTGCGATTGCAGCACTATTCGTATGTAAAACCACTTGGGGTAAAGCAGACTTAACGATGATCCTCAACGGTGCGCTAGCTGGTCTAGTAGCAATCACGGCAGACCCTCTATCTCCGTCACCATTATACTCAGTGGCAATCGGTGCGGTTTCAGGTGCGCTAGTTGTATTTAGCATCATCGGCCTAGATAAGCTGAAAATCGATGATCCAGTCGGTGCGATTTCAGTGCACGGTGTATGTGGCTTCTTTGGTCTGATGGTTGTGCCACTAAGCAATGGTGACGCGACGTTTGGTGCACAGCTTCTAGGGGCGGCAGTCATCTTTGCTTGGGTATTTGGTGCAAGCTTGGTTGTTTGGGCAATTTTGAAAGCAACGGTTGGTATCCGAGTGTCGGAAGACGAAGAGATGGAAGGTATGGATATGCACGACTGTGGCGTTGGCGCTTACCCTGAGTTTGTCACTTCGAAGTAAATCAATAGCATTGCAATCAGTTACGCTTAACGAGATCAAAAACCTGCCAACTAAGGCAGGTTTTTTTGTTATTTGGAGATTGTTTTTAAAACCGACATGAATATAATAACGCAACTGATAAACGTTATCGTTACGAATACTTAAAGGATTGAACCATGAAAAAAGTGCTAACTCTTTCTGCTTTAGCTTGTGCAACACTAGCTCCAACGGCTATGGCTGCTGAAGAAGTGAACGTTTACTCATACCGCCAACCATTCTTGGTTGAGCCTATGTTTAACGAGTTCACTAAAGAGACCGGCATCAAAGTAAACGTTAAGTTTGCTAAAGAAGGTATCGCAGAAAAATTAGTTCAGGAAGGCGAATACAGCCCAGCTGACGTTCTTCTAACTGTTGATATTGCGCGTCTAGCAGAGCTAACAAAGAAAGGCGTGGTTCAGCCTGTTGATAGCCCTGTTCTAGAAAAGAACATTCCAGCTCAATACCAAGACACAGCGAACGAGTGGTTTGCACTAACAACTCGCACTCGTAGTGTTTACTCTTCACGTGACCGTGTGGGCAAACTAGGTGAGGACTTTACTTACGCTGACCTAGCGAAGCCTGAATTCAAAGGCAAAATCTGTACACGTAGCGGTAAACACCCATACAACGTATCTCTTGTCTCTTCTATGATCGCTCATCAAGGTGAAGCTGCGACAAAAGAATGGCTAGAAGGCGTTAAAGCTAACCTTGCTCGTAAACCTCAAGGTAATGACCGTGCTCAGGTTAAAGCAATCAAAGAAGGTCTATGTGACGTTTCTCTGGGTAACAGCTACTACCTAGGTAAGATGGTTAACGACAAAGAGCAGAAAGCTTGGGCTGATGCGGTATACATTAACTTCCCTAACCAAGAAACAACAGGTACTCACGTAAACATCTCTGGTATGGCAATGGCGAAATACTCGCCAAACAAAGCGAACGCACTTAAGCTTATGGAGTTCTTAGCTGGTGACAAAGCGCAAAGCATGTACGCAGAAGTGAACTTTGAATACCCAGTTAAAGCTGACGTTAAGCCTTCTGAGCTTGTAGCATCTTGGGGTGAGTTCAAAGCAGATACTCTTTCTCTAGACGAGATTGCTGATTACCATGAAGCAGCGATCAAGCTATTAGACGAAGTTAAGTTCGATCTTTAATCGTTAGTTTGATATTACTCGGTGAGAAATCAATCCACCGATGATAAATTTACAGCCTCAAGTCGCTCTTTTACCAGGGCCACTTGAGGTTGTTTGTTTATAAGGGTATAACTAGCCCTCATCGATTAAAAGGATATGAGATGTATTTGCAGATGCATTTATTTCTCGCTCAGCCTGGCTGTAAATAGGCGATGAAAGAAAAAAATTATTTATGGAAAACCAGTAGCGGAGCTTTGGCTTTGCTGCTGGTTTTACCGATTTTAGCGATCTTCTACACCGCAATTGGTGAAACGGATGAACTGTTTGCGCACTTGATGGCGACGGTCATGCCTACCTATATCTATAACACCATTACACTAACCATTGGTGTGATGGTGTTGTCTTTAATCTTTGGCATTCCATGTGCGTGGCTTATAGCTATGTGTAAACTTCCCACTGAGAAGTGGCTACAGTGGGCACTAGTTTTACCGTTAGCAATGCCAGGATATATCATCGGGTATATTTTTACTGATTGGTTTGATTTCGCCGGACCGATACAAATCTTTTTACGCGAGATAACTGGATGGGGGCCTAGAGAGTACTGGTTCCCGGATATTCGTACTCTGTCTGGAGCTACCTTTGTTCTGTCTCTTGTTTTGTATCCATACGTATATTTGCTTTGCCGAGCAGCCTTTATGGAGCAAAACGTCTCTTTGTTGCAAAGTGCGCGCCTTCTGAAATGTTCGCCATGGGAAAGCTTCAGGCGTATTTCTCTTCCTTTAGTTCGCCCCTCTATTGCTGTGGCCTTATCACTTGTTGCGATGGAGACAATTGGTGACTTTGGTACAGTCAGTTACTTTGCGGTTAATACTTTAACGACAGCGGTATACGATACTTGGCTGGGGTACTCTAACCTCAATGCTGCCGCTAAAATCTCCGCGATAATGCTCGTGATCGTCGTGCTGTTGTTAAGTTCAGAGCGTTATAGCCGAAGAAAGCAGAAACTATTCCAGAGTCAGTTTAACAGTCATGAAGATTTCCGCTATGAACTGACTGGTTGGAAAAAATGGGCAGCACTGGTTTGGTGTTGGGGGTTGGTTTTCATCGCGTTTATCCTGCCTTTGATGCAGTTGATTGATTATTCAATTACTTACTTCGCGCAAAGTTGGACGCCACAATTCCGTGAGTATGCCTGGAATAGTCTGGTCGTGTCGGTTATCGCTGCCATCATTGGTGTCGCCGTAGCACTCGTGGTGAATTTTACTTACCGAGTCAACACTAAGAGGACAACGCTTGCATTTATGCGCTTATCCTCAATGGGTTATGCTGTGCCCGGTACCGTTTTGGCGATTGGTGTCATGGTGGCGGTTTTATTTATGGATCACCGTGTCAATGATGTCGCAAAAGCGATGGAGTGGGGTAGGCCTGGACTAATTTTCTCAGGCACCATGTTCGCGTTGATTCTTGCTATGGTTGTGCGTTTCTCTGCTGTCGCAATTGGTAGTATCGAAAGCAACTTAAACAAAATATCACCTTCCTTGGACATGGCTTCACGTACAATGGGGTGCACACCGAATGCCATGCTGTGGCGTGTACACTTTCCGCTGGTCAAGCGTGGTGCGCTTATCGCTGCTCTGTTGGTTTTTATCGAGTCAATGAAAGAGCTTAATGCGGCGCTTCTTCTGCGTCCGTTCAATTTTGAAACACTGGCAACGTACGTTTATAACTTTGCTTCAGATGAGCATCTAGAGTTAGCAGCTTTACCTGCGGTGTTGTTGGTTTTTGTTGGGCTGATCCCACTTCTTGTCGTTAACCGTTCACTGGAGCAAAATCACTGATGAGCTGCGCATTATCAATTAACAATCTGACCTGCCAATACGATGATCAAACCGTTTTAGAGTCGTTGTCTATTGAAGTGGAACAAGGACAGATTGTATGTCTATTAGGTGCCAGCGGCTGTGGTAAAACGACATTGCTAAAAGCGGTGGCTGGATTATTGCCTTTGTCTTCTGGGCAGATGAGTCTCAACGGCTTGATTATCGATGATGGTGAAAACTGGCTACCACCAGAGCAGCGTAATATTGGTATGATTTTCCAAGACTATGCGTTATTTCCTCACCTTACTGTAGCTGAGAATATCGCTTTTGGTCTGAAGAATGAAACGACTCAGCAGAAGCTTTTGAAAGTGGAAGAGATGTTGGGCTTGGTGCATCTAAAAGGCTATGGTGATCGTTACCCTCATCAACTTTCTGGTGGTCAGCAACAACGTGTGGCTATTGCCCGTTCATTAGCTTACAAGCCGGATCTGCTGCTACTGGATGAACCGTTTTCCAACATCGATACTCAAGTGCGGCACGAGTTGATTCGAGAGATCCGTAAGATTTTTAAGCAACAAGGTGTTACAGCGATCTTCGTGACTCACAGTCGAGAGGAAGCCTTTGCTTTTTCAGATAAAATGGCCGTGATGAACAATGGCGTAATTGAGCAGTATGGTTCGGCTTCAGAGTTGTATTACCAACCTTCAAGCAAATTTGTTGCTGATTTCCTAGGGGGCGGCAGCTACTTGGCTGCAACCAGAGTATCTCAAAGCGAGTTTGAGACGCACCTAGGAGTGATAGAAGCAATTGCTCAGCAAGATATTCAACTGCAGGCCGAATGTGCTTTATTGCTTCGCCCACAGCATGTTCAGATTCAGGTGGATGAAGAAAGTGCAGTGAAAGTGCTGGAGCAACACTTTATGGGCGATCACTGCCGCTATGTGATTGATGTGAACGGAGACCGATTGCTAGCCACTTCCTCTCAAGCTTTGAATATCGGTGATAGCGTTGCAGTAAAAGTCGATACTCAGGGGGTATTGGCTTTCTCTTAACTTGTTTTGTATAGATATAAAAAGGCCCGGCGGTTATGCCGGGCAAGTGTTCCTCTACCTTCGACTTAAGTGACTGCCATCTGCTTGAAGCCAGACAAGGTTAGTTAAAGAGATAAGAAGTCTTTAAACTGTTGAAGAACACGTTCCGCAGTGTCTTTATCTTGCATCTCGGCAAAAATACGCAGTAATGGCTCTGTGCCGGAGAAACGAGCGATAATCCATCCCCCATTCTTGAAGTAGACTTTTGCACCGTCTTCGTAGCTGACTTTTTCGATTTCAAACTCAAAGTCAGGTAGTTGCTTCTCAACGTAGATGCGGTTATGCAGGAGCTCTTTCTGTGCCGGTTTGAACTTGCAGTCACCTTCTGCCATGTAGGCGTAACCATATTTAGCGTAGATTTCGTCCAGTAGCTCAGAGAGTTTTTTACCCGTGACAGAAATCATTTCAACCAATAGGCTCGAGGCAAATACGCCATCTTTGCCTTTAATGTGGCCACGAATGGTTAAACCGCCCGAACTTTCACCACCAATTAGCGAGTCGTCTGCTTCCATCTGCGAGCTGATGTGCTTAAAGCCTACCGGTACTTCAAAGCATTTCTCACCGTGGTCTTGTGCAATCTTGTCCAACAGGTGGGTGGTGGCAATGTTACGCACTACAGAACCCGACCAGCCTTTGTACTCGAGTAAGTAGTAGTAAAGCAGGAGCAGTACCTCATTTGGATGGATAAAGTGACCTTTCTCGTCGATGATACCGAGTCGGTCCGCGTCACCATCGGTACCGATACCAATGTCGTAACCTTGTTCCGCGACAAGGTGCATCAAACGGTAAAGTGTCGCAGCGCTCGGTGACGGCATTAAGCCGCCAAAGTCTGGGTTTTTACCATCGTTGATCACGTCTACGTCACAACGACCGTTGATCAATACCGTTTGTAGAGCGTTTTTCGCCACGCCAAACATCGGGTCGATCAACACGCGCAGGTTGGCCTTTTTGATCGCTTCGATGTCGATAAAGTTAATGATGGAATCCACGAATTCGTTCATTGGGTTGATCACTTCGATCAACTTGTCTTCTACCGCTTGTTCGAAGTCGACGCTTTGAACTTTCTCAGCACTCAGCACAGCTATCTGCGCTTCAATTTTCTGTGTGATCACTTCGTCTGCATCACGACCACCTTCGATGAAAACTTTGATGCCGTTATAATCAGCAGGGTTGTGGGAAGCGGTAATACACGCCGAATAAGCACAGCCCATCTCTTTTGCTTTGAACATCACAATCGGTGTTGGGACAAACTTATCGATGAAGCTGACGGATACTCCGTTTGCTGCGAGTACTTCAGCAAACCAACGTCCGGCTTTGTCAGATAAAAAGCGGCGGTCATAACCGATTACAAAGCCTTTCTGTGCAACGTTTTCAGCGTTGATGATATTGGCCACCGCCTGAGCGACAAGGCGCACGTTATCTTTGGTAAATTCTTCACCAATAAATGCGCGCCAGCCACCTGTTCCGAATTTGATCATATTCATAATCCTTAATTCATCGCTGGAGCCTCGCATGGAGGCTCCGCGCTTAATTAGCCAAGAACAACGACAACATCGTTAACACTGCCTTCCGCTTGTACAGGAACCGCGCCAGATACCGCTTCACCGTTTACAGTGATAGATTTCACGCCTTTGCTGACGGAATTCGGGTTCTCTACTTTGATGTTGTAAGTCGCGCCAAGCCATTGACGAGTGACTTCAAAACCAGGCCAGCTAGTTGGAATACATGGGTCGATTGTCAGACCGTCGAAGCCAGTGCGAACACCCAAGATAAAGTTTGTTACCGCGAAGTAAGCCCAACCTGATGTGCCCGTTAGCCATGGGTGGTTTGCACGACCGTGGTCTTGGTGGTCACGACCCATGATGAACTGCACGTACGAGTACGGTTCTGCGATACGTTTTTCGATGATGTCATTTTGGTTGTATGGGTTGAGTGCATCATAGAACTTCATCGCACGGTCACCGCGACCCAGTTTCGCTTCCGCTACCCACGCCCAAGGGTTTGGATGAGAGAAGATAGCACCGTTCTCTTTTACGCCTTGGTATACGCGAGTCACGAAGCCGATATCATCATTTGGTGTCGCGAATGATGGCGAGTTCAGGTGCAGGCCGTACTCAGAGAACAGGTTTTCATCGACAGCGTCCATCGCTTTCTCACCACGTTCTTGAGATACCGCGCCAGACAGAACTGCCAGCGTGTTTGACTCAAGGTGTACACGACCTTCTTTTTGTTGCGCAGTACCGATCTTGTCGCCATCTTTGGTTAAACCACGGATGTACCAACCGCCTTCTTTGTCCCACAGGTGGGTTTCACACGCTTCGCGAACGTTTGCCGCCATCTCTGTGTATTTCTCAACGTCAGCGTCTTTACCTAGGTATTTTGCTAGGTCGATGAACTCTTGCAGCGCCCAGAAATGTAGGAAAGACACCATTGATGACTCGCCACCACCTAGGTTCAGACAGTCGTTCCAGTCTGCACGTAGGCCTTTACAGATACCGGTTTGACCTACGTATTCTGCAGAGAAGTCTAGTGCGGCTTTCATGTGGTCATACACAGTTGCGTCGCCACCATCAGCGTAAGGGATAACTTCGTTGAAAAAGCTGTGCTCTCCCGTTTCCATTACGTACTTACAGATAGTTGGCACTAACCATAGATGGTCATCAGAACAGGTGTCTTCGATGCCGTGGATCTTGTCTTCATCAGAAGGCGTAGGAACCACCGTTGGAGATTTAGACGGTTTAACGTCAGCTTTCTTTGGATCGAACCAATCTGGATCGAATAGGTGTAGGCCGTAACCTGCTTTCACTTGGCCGCGTAGTAAGTCAACAATGCGCTTACGTGTCATTGCTGGGTTTGCATGGGGTACTGAAATCGCGTCCTGCGCGGTATCGCGGTAACCAAGGCCTGTACGCCCGCCGACTTCGATGAAGGATGCAAAACGAGACCAAACCACACACGTTTCTGCTTGGTATAGCGTCCAAGCGTTGATCATGGTATCCAGACCTTCGTTTGGCGATTTTACTTGGAACTTGCCACAACGCTCATCCCAGTGTGCTTTGATGCCAGCAAACGCGTTATCCACTTCCGCTAGGTCTTGGTACTTCGCACGTAGACGCTCACCATTGCCTTTGCCGATACCTAGGATGTAAGCGAAACGAACTTCTTCGCCTGGCTGGATAGTAAATTGCTTGTGCAGAGAGCCACAGTGGTTGTAACACGTTTGTGCTGTGTTGAAACACTTACCTTGTTCTACCGCTAGCGGGTTTGCTTCGTCACGGTATAGACCCAGGAAGCTGTCACGTTGACCATCGTATGAGTCTGGGTCAAACGTTGACGCTAGGTAGTAGAAACCTTCAAAGTCGTTGGTGTTGTAGTACAAGTCGTATTCAATCACACCATCTTTGTACGCTGTGCCTGCTGAGTACAAAGACATCTGGTGGTTTTGGTTGTCTGACTGAATGTGGCTGAACGAGAACTCAACGAATGAGAATGCACTGATAGTACGTGGTTTGTCTGAGGTGTTTTTAATCACTACATCCCAAATCTCAGCGTCTTCACCTTTTGGCACGAAGAGCGTTTTCGTCGCGGTGATACCGCTGTATTCACATTTAAATTTAGAGTAAGACAAGCCGTGACGAACTTCGTAGTTCGCTTCGTCTAGGCTTTTCGCTACCGGTTGCCAAGAGATTGACCAGTAGTCACCAGTCTCGTCATCGCGTAGGTAAACATAATGTCCTGGGCGATCAAACGTCGCGTTTGGACGAAATTTGGTTACACGGTTGTATTCTGGTGAGTTGTAGAATGAGTAGCCACCCGCATTGTGTGAAATAACCGTACAGAACTTTTCAGTACCCAAGTAGTTAGTCCAAGGGGCAGGTACATCTGGACGAGTAATGACATATTCACGATTTTCGTTATCGAAATAGCCGTATTTCATTTGTGTAGTTCCTTTTTACAAAGCTGCTGAGCAGCCAAAAATTAAAAAAATTCTTGAAAGCGCGATGTCGTAGCGTAGCTTTACGTTACTTCCACGGCTGGCGGTAGTTCACTCCCTGCAGGTCTAGCAGTGGAAGGTGTCCTTTCAAACGTGATAGGTAATCTGTCCAGTCCCGGTGCTGTTTATCGGTCCAACATGCTTCTGCTAATGCCGTGAGGCGAGGAAAGATCATGTAGTCCATGCGTGGCTGGTTATTGATGATTTCGCACCAAAGCGCGGCCTGAATGCCCCGAATACGTTTTCGAGCCGGATCGTCATCTGCCACTTGTGCTAATGGTTCGTAGCTATAAGCTGTTTCCAGTGGTATCGGGTTTGCCCAATCCACTCCGGGCTCTTCTGGTGCGTAATCTTGCGTCATATCCAAGTAAGTGGTTTGGGCGGGTTGAAGCACCACATCGAAGCCTTGGCGAGCACAATTAAGTGCTGCTTCTTCACTTAGCCATGAATAGATAACGGTATCTTTACTCACTTTGTTGCCATGCTGCGCTTCTTCCCACCCCAACATTCGTTTACCAAGCTCGCGAAGTTTATCTTCCGCATGACGTAAGAAATGGCCTTGTAGCTCTTTGTAGTCGCTATAACCATTTTGCTCCATCAAAGCTTGACAGGCCGGGCTTTTCGACCAGACTCCATGTGGTACTTCATCGGCACCAATGTGGATATATGGCGCAGGGAACAAAGCGGCGACTTCTTCCAGCACTTTGTCGATAAATTCGTAACTGCCCGGTAGCGCTGGGTTAATGACGTTGTCGTTGTAATGCTGAATACTGCGATATTCGGTGGTATCTTCTGCTTCCACAAGCAGGTGAGGCAGTGACTTAATGGCTGCACGGCAGTGACCTGGCACATCAATTTCTGGTATGACGGTAATACTGCGTTGCGCTGCATAGGAAACCACTTCTTTTATTTCTTCTTGGGTATAAAACCCACCGTAACGCTGAGACAAGTGCGTATATTGCGGCTCTATGGCTTCATCTAACCCACGCCATGCGCCGATGTTGGTCAGCTCTGGCAGTGATTTAATCTCAATTCTCCAGCCTTCATCGTCCGTAAGGTGCCAATGGAAGGTGTTAAATTTGTAGTGAGCCAGTTGGTTGATGAGACGTTTCACTTGCTCTACAGAATGAAAGTGGCGTGCACAATCAAGCATCATTCCACGATATTTGAAACGAGGTCTGTCTTTAATTGAGCAGCAGACAACTTCCATAGAATTGTCTTCTAAACTTCGTCGGATAAGTTGTAGTAGGGTCGCGCTAGCATGGGTGAACCCAGACGTTGAACCCGCCTCTATTTTTATCGATTCTTCGGTTACTTTGAGACGATACGCACCTTTATCTAAGGTTGGGTTACTTTTAAAGATAACCTGGCTGTTATTAGATGGTGTAAGCTCAAATTGGTGAATACGTTTTAGTTCATCGAGCAACCAATTTTTTGCTGATACGGCTAAATCTGAGTAAATACTGATACCAACACGGTTGTGAAGAGAAAAGTAACGGTCGTGAACTGCGATCTGGTTTGGCTTTGGTAATAGAGGCTGAGCGTGAACCTGGCTCGATGGGATATCACTGCGCTCACGGTATGGCGAAGCCAGAACGATAGGGGTTACGTCAACCTCGGCTCGCTGAGCATTACCATTGACGACAAAATCAACCAGAGCTTCTTTTAATCCGTCTGAATAATAGCGAAATGGATCTGAACCAATACTGAACTCACAATAGAAATTGTGATTTGCCGCCAGCACCATACCTTCTGGTTTTAATGTACAGAAGCTACCAGTTTGGGTAAGCACACCGTTAGATACACTGTCAGGTAAAATGTAGCGATCAAAAGCAAACGTCAGGTGCCAGTCATGAAGATCCTGGTCACTTAAGTTATGAAAAGTTAGTCCAAAGCGACAATTTTGCTTTAGCTCAGATAGGGCAACGAGGTCAACGCGATATTCCATATCTCCTCCTATTCTACCGATAACGAGTAAAGATTATGTTCCGGCTTTCCAGCGAACATGATGGCGCCTTCAATCGCATCAAACTGAGGTTCAACTATCCATTTTTGAACGGGCGGAGATAGCCAGTGGAGAATGCGTTCAGCAATGCCTCCCATTAAACAAATACGGGTCGCTCCACGCCTGTTAAGTGCCATGAGAAACGTTTCTATATCCGCAGCAGTCTGTTTTAACATTTCAATAGCGAGCGCATCGCCTTGTTGTGCATGCTGGAAAATAGCCGGAGAAAACTGACCGTAATCACGAGGTAGTGCTTGTTTTGACCAAGCCACGACATTGTCTACGTTATGTTCGAAGTGCGCCATAACGTGCTGGGCAAGCGGTGTTTTCTCTCGGATATCATCTTCCGCCAGTAAGACCTGCTGAATTAAGCGCAGCCCCATGACTGCACCACTACCTTGATCTGAGATCGGAAACTCTCGACCTCCGACAACATGCTGTTCCAACCCTTTGAGGTAGATGCCGCAAGATCCGGTGCCAGCAATCATGATGGCACCGTCTTGCCCATTATGTGCGCCGATACAGGCACCATAGGCATCTGTGTTTAATGTCATGCTGGCAAAAGGGTGGGAGAGAGACATAAAAGCATTCCAAGACGCTTTGTGTTCAGCCCCAGCTAGTGCTAGCCCAATATGCATAGATGAAAAGTCTTGCTGAGATAATCCGCTTTGCTTAGCTGCTAATGTAATTGACTCTATGACAGAAGCCATCGCAACTTCAGCGCCAAGCATGATGTTGGCGCTGCCGGTTTTCGCTTCACCAAGAAAATTGCCCTCGGCATCTTTAATGCGGGCGCGGCAAGAAGTACCGCCACCGTCAATACCGACAAAATACATAACCATGGTGATTACTCCGTAACTTCTTTGGCTGTCGCCATATGTGATAGATGGTGAGCTTGGCTCATGATAGCGAGTAAGTACCATGCGCCATGTGGGATCCATTGTTCACCCCAACGCCAGTTTTGTAGGGTGTCGTCTTTTTGTGCTGGTGGATTAAAGGCGATGTCATCTTCGTCTTCAAAACCGCCGGTGATGCCATTACAGATCCCGCCTTTTGCGTTAAAGAACCCATACTGAGGGAGGTAGTCTGGGTTGTTTCGCCCATGGCCATCGAGCATGCACATGTCGTATGGATTCAACCCTACGATCCAATTGAGTGCATCTTGCCCGAGACATATCAGCTGTTGTTGTATTTCCTGGGATTCGATATAAGGTTGGGCAAGGTATGCCATCGTTGCTAATGACCCCAAGCGTGCATTCTCTCCTTGCCACCAATAGCCAGATTCGTTGTTGTGGGCGACAAAGAATGCATCACGTTTCTCTTCTTCAACGCCTTTGACATATTGACGAGGATAGCCAAATGGGTTGATGACACTATTGGTGATTCCCAATTCAAACTCGCATGCCAGATTGACAGACTGTTTAATGGACGCTGCCAACTCAGAGTTGTCTTCTATAGATAGGTATTCACACAGCGCAATAACTGGCAATCCAGCTTCCGCTGCATGGAAGTAAGGGCGGCTACCATCTTGGTTGGCTGACCAATAGTGATTGAATTTATCATCACTCATTTGACGTTCAGCCAGGCGTGAAGCCCACAAACGACTTTCGTTCAAGTAACGGCTTTCTTTGGTGGTTTTAAAGAGTTCAACACTGGCAAGCAGAGCACAGTACTCGTCGATGATATTCTCTTCACCATCATTGAGATATTGTTCGTTATGCTCTTTTAAGTGCCAGTAACCATTCTCTGCCGTTTTAAGGTATTGCTGTTGGTCGAATTCACCATGAATATCTAAACGAGATGCAGTGGCAAGTGCTGCAATCGCCACGCCGCCACCTTGTCTGAAACCCGCTTGATAATCCTCGAACTTGTGACCAAGTTGAGTTTCAAAAGCACAAATCTCTCGTTGGGCGGTATCTTTGCTCCATTTATCAAATACCGTCATGTAAAAGAAGCGTTGCTCGTTTTGCATGCGAACAAGGAAGTCTGCACCAAATAATGCTTCTTCAATAAGGCGTGTGCGAGTGAATGCGGCAATACTTTCGCTAGCTTGGAGCAGAGAAAGTCCTTTCAGCATGTTCCAAACCACCATTGGGGTTTGTTGAGGATTAAGGTAGTTTGCGTACGAAAGGTGACTCAGATATTTGCTTACGTCACCAGACGCATCGTACCAACCGCCATGGACATCGGCCGTCTGTTCGGAATTCAATAGCGTAGCCTGATGGTCTGCATGATCGAAAATGCCGCTGCAACGCTGTGATTTAAAGTAATGGATAACGTCGGATAGTGTGCGATCCAGAAGGATATGTTCAGCAATTTCTAGCTGAGAAGAACATACGTTATCAAAGCGAAGGTAATAGTGGCCGGGAATCTCAAAGGACGAAAAGTCGATAAGATAAAAATTACCCTGATGCCAGTTCGCTACTTTCCCTTGCTTCTGTACCGAAAAGGTAGCAACGGTTTGACCGCTCTTGGTACAGACCAGCGAGGCTGTATCAGAAGACAAGTGTGATTGTTCTGTCTGTATAACCGCTTTTTTCGGCCCCAGACGCTCATAACCAATGTGGTTAGTCAGTAGCAGCATTTCATGTCTCCGCGAAACAATAAAATTGGAAATGGGCCAGTTTTATCTAGCCCTAGTTATGCCTAGTCTTCAAATAAGTAACAACGGACAAAGTGGTTTTCAGATAGTTGGGTAACGCCTGGTAATTGTTGGCGACATTTATCTGTTGCGTGCACACAGCGTCCCGCAAATGGACAACCGACTGATTCTGGCGTCCAGAGTGGGATTTCTCCTTTGTTTCCTTTGAGTTTCTCGTGAATAGATTTAGATGGATCGGGTACTGCAGAAACCAGCAATTGGGTGTATGGGTGTTGAGGATCATGAATGATTTCTTCTGTGTCTCCCCATTCCACCATGTGGCCGACGTACATCACTGCTAAATCTTCAGCGATATAACGTGCTGTTGCGATATCGTGGGTGATGTAAAGCAGAGACATTTGTTTCTCGAACTTCATCTCTTCCATTAGGTTAAGAACACCAGCTCGAATCGATACATCTAACATTGAGGTTGGTTCGTCTGCCAATACAACTTCAGCACCAACAGCGATGTTACGAGCTAGGTTTACACGCTGACGCTGACCACCGGAAAGCTGGTGCGGGAACTTCTGCGCGGTCTCTTTAGGCGGAATAAGACCCACTTGTTCCAGTAAGTCATATACGCGTTCTTCGAGTTCTTTCTTATTGCTCGGTGACACCTTTTTATGAATAAGCAGTGGTCGTGCAATATGGTGGAAAATGTTGTGTGTCGGGTTGAGTGAGCCAAACGGGTCTTGCCAAACCATTTGTACTCCTTCTCGATAAGACATTAAATCCTGTCTTGATTGAATGTCTTGAATATCACGTCCTTTGTATTCAATGACGCCCCCCGAAGGGGCATACATTTTCGCAATCATTTTTGCGGTTGTAGATTTACCTGAACCAGATTCACCTACAACAGACAAACCGCGGCTTTTATACATTTTGAATGACACGTCGTTAATCGCACGCATCTTGGACTGCTTGATAGAATTGCTATTTAGCGGGAAGTCCTTAACGACATTTTTACCCTCAATCAGCAACTCGCCGAGTTGTTTGCTCATAATTCTCTCCAGTGTAATTTTGTTCGTAGCTAACGTGATTTCGGGGCGTTAAACCTTAGCCTGAGCAATGGTTTCGCCGTACAAATGGCAGTTTGAGAAACGACTTGGCTCTATCTGACGCAACTGCGTTGGTATTTTCGTGCAAGCTTCGTGGACACGGTCACAGCGAGCCTGAAAACGACAACCTTGCGGTATTTCAAGCAAGTTCAAAGGGTTTCCCGGGATACCCGTCAGTTTGGTCTTTGGACCTGTTAGTGGAGGGAAAGAGCTACCCAAACCTTTTGTGTATGGGTGGTAAGGACTTTCCAAAATTTGCTTTGAAGGTGCGACTTCAATCAGTTCACCTGAGTACATGATTCCGATGCGATCGGAAAACTCAACCATCAACGATAAGTCGTGGGTAATAAACAGAATTGAGAAGCCAAACTCTTCTTTAAGAGCGTAAATTTTTTGCAATATTTCACGTTGAACCACCACATCAAGTGCGGTTGTTGGTTCATCCATGATGATCATTTTCGGATTCAGAGCCAAAGCGATAGCAATCACCAAGCGTTGACGCATGCCACCAGAAAACTGGTGAGGGAAGTCACTCAGTCGGCTAGGGTGAATATCGACGATTTCCAGTAAACCTTCTGCGCGTTTTTTTGCTTGTTCACGGGTCAGGTTGGTATGGCGCATAATGACATCGCAGAACTGCTCTTCCATTGTCAGAACAGGGTTCAGTGCATTCATCGCGCTTTGAAACACCATTGACATTTCACTCCAGCGGAATGATTGCATGCGGCTATCACTGTATTGAAGGATGTTTTCACCATTGAAGATGACTTCGCCTCCGGAGATGAATGCTGGCGGCTTATGTAGACGCATTAGCGAGAAAGCAACGGTTGATTTACCACAGCCAGATTCTCCGGCCAGACCAAAAACTTCGCCTGGTGCAATGTCAAAGCTGACGTTATTACAAGCACGGACATCGCCCGCATCTGTAATGTAATCTACGCATAGGTTACGGATAGAAATTAGTGGTGCAGTCATGATTATTTATCTCCGCTCCATAGTGCATTTTGTGGTGCCAATTCAGGCTCACGTTCTTTCTTGTCTTTTGCTGCTAGTTTCTTCCAGCGTTTCATACCTTTGTGAGAGCGAAGCTGAGGGTTAGCAATCTCGTCAACCGCAAAGTTAAGTAGAGCAAGGCCAGTCACTAGTACAGTCAAAGCAATACAAGGTGCTAATACTTCCCACCATGCACCGATAAGCATGGCTGACGAGGTTTGAACGTTGTAAAGCATGATGCCCCAGCTGATGGTGTTTGCATCGCCTAATCCCAAGAATGAGATAACGGCTTCTGTGTTAATGGCCAGCATGACGGAGCCGATAAAGCTTGCACCTACGATAGGAATTAGGTTTGGCAAAATCTCAACAAAGATAATTCGGAATGAAGACTCACCCAGAACTTCTGCTGCTTTAACGAATTCTTTTTCGCGTAGAGCCATAGTTTGTGAACGGACAACACGCGCCCCCCATGCCCAGGAAGTTCCTGCGATAATTAAGGCTATGGTGAGTGGACCAGCTTCACCGATAAAGGCTGCGAGAACGAACAGCAATGGGTATTGAGGAATAACCAGCATGATGTTCATGGCTGCACTTAAAACATCATCGACTTTGCCGCCAAAGTACCCAGCAGAGATCCCGATAACCGTAGCTAAGAAGCAGACAATAATTCCCGCGCCGAAGCCCACACCGAGTGATACGCGAGCACCGTAAGCAACTTGTGACCAGATATCGCGGCCCATACGGCTGGTGCCTAAGACATGGTCAGCCTTTTTCGA
This sequence comes from Vibrionaceae bacterium, assembly GCA_018222805.1. Taxonomy (GTDB): domain Bacteria; phylum Pseudomonadota; class Gammaproteobacteria; order Enterobacterales; family Vibrionaceae; genus Vibrio. The sequence goes on along the minus strand of JAAEZQ010000019.1, from coordinate 20,761 downwards.
CATAAGCAGGGTTCGACGGTCATCTGCTAGATTTTTTGCAACCCAGCCATCAGGGTTGCTTTGTGCTTGCTTTACAACAAAACCAGGGTATTCATGTGGGTTGCCTGTGCGTTTGTCTGGCGCATGCTTAGTAATTAAAGGTGCTGCGATAGCGACGAAAATGAATAGGGTAACGATGCCAAGGCCAATACGTGCGAATGAGTTACCTAAAATAAGTTTAAAGAGTTCTTTCATGATTATTTGCCTCCGGTACGTAAGCGAGGATCTAGAATCATGTACAGCATGTCAGCCATCAGGTTGAAGCAAAGCATGAACATCGTCATGATAATTAACTGACCTTGAAGTACTTGGTAGTCTCGAGCGTGGATCGCATTCAGTAGGACGGTGCCTAAGCCTGGATAGTTGAAGATCATTTCGATGATTAGCTGACCACCGATTGCCATACCCAAAGACATTGAAAGTGCCGTTACACTTGGAAGTAACGCGTTACGTGCTGCGTAATTGAATACCACACGGTTTTCACTTAACCCCTTACCCTTAGCCATTGTGATGTAGTCTTCAGCCAACAAATTGATCATGTTGTTACGCATGTTGACGAGGAAGCCACCAATTTGAACGATGGTTGCACAGAATAGAGGAAGTATTGCGTGGTAACCGACATTCTTAATGAATTCCCAGTTTGTCCAGTCCGGAATGGTACCTGGAGTGTACGCGTAGCCAGATGGGAACCACTTCAAGCCAATCGCAAAGGTAAATAGTGCTAGCATTGCGATAACCATTTGTGGAATGGCTTGAATAATAAGAGTACCTGGCGTAACAAACGCATCGTATTTGCTGCCACGTTTCCATGCTGCAAAAATGCCTAGCACAGATGCGATAGAAAACGAAAGTACAACCGCAGTACCGGCTAAGAAAAGTGACCAACCAAAGGCACTACCAAGCAAAGAGTTGACTGAAAGTGGGTAGAACTGAATTGAAGTACCGAGCTCCCAGCTCAGAATGTTTTTGATGTATGACAGGTATTGGATATAAATAGGACCATCAACAAAACCTAGCAGTTCTTTCATCGCTGCGATTCGTTCTGGCGTTACCTGTACTGAAGCGTTAGCAAACATCATGGTAACTGGGTCACCAGGCATTGCTCTCGGAATAATAAAGTTTAACGTCGCTGCAACTAAGAGCGCGACAAGATAGAACGACAAACGTCTTAAAAAATAACCCATAACTTACACCTTACTCACCCAGATATTTTTTTCTGTTTCTGGTTACAGGTCGCTCCTAGCGAAATTTAGAGCGAGAAATCCCCTGACGACGAGCGCCATAAATTGGTTCTGTGATGAGGGGATTTTTATAGGCGGCATACAGGTGTATGCCGCTAGAAATGAACTTCTACTTATTTAACTGGTTTTAGGTCCAGTACGTGCAGTAGACGCTCAGGGATACCAGCCCAAATATTTGGACGGCCTTTAGCATTTTCTTCGTTCCACCAACCAGTGAAGCGTTTGGTGTTGTATTGGTACATATAAGCACCAGACAAAACAGGGATAGTTACTTGATCTTTCGCGATGATTTTTTGGATACCATGTGCGATTTCTAGCTGTTCTTGCTTATCAGCCGTTTTGTAGAAGCTGTTAAGTAGTTTGTCTAGTTCTTCGTTTTTGTAGAAGTGCATCGCGAAACGAGGCATACCGTCGCCAGACTGTAGCTCTGAGTTATAAGAGCTGTTCCAGTATAGATGTGGATCGGCACCGTGGAAGTAGTTTGTGTATGCTACGTCGTAAGTACCTTCAAGCATTGCTTGGTTGTATACCGAGAAGTCTGGAGTACGAGCACGTGCTTTGATGCCAACTTCTGCTAGTTGCTCAACAGCCAGTTGTACTGTGTTGTTAAAGTCTGTCCAACCATTTGGAGATTGAATCAGAAGCTCAAAAGACTTACCTGATGGTGTGTCTACAAAGCCATCTTTGTTTACATCTTTGAAGCCCGCTTTCGTTAGCAACTCTTTAGCACCTTCAACATTATACGTGTTGTAACCTTTGTATTTGTTGTGAGTTGCTTCGTCAGACCAAGCTTCGAATGCGTAGCCTAGACCTGAAGCGAAGTCGTTCACCGTACCACCGCCGTAGAAAGCGATGTCGATGATAGTTTGACGGTCAAGTGCCATAGAGAACGCACGACGGAAATCTATGTTGGTCAGTGCTTCGTTTTTCGCAGCATCTGGGTTTTTGAAGTTTACTACGAACGCTTGCGTACCTGATGGCGGATACCAGTAGTGGTGGCTAGGGCTAGCTGCTGCGTATGTACGATCGATGTCTGGTACGAAAGAAGAAGTCCAGTCCATTTCACTGTTTACGATTTTGCCCAGGAATTGGTCGTTGTTCGCGATTTGTGGTACACGTAAACAGTCAACATCTAAGTTATCAGCATCCCAGTAGTTCGGGTTTTGACACTGGGTGTAAAGCTGAGGCGTGAAAGTATCAACTTCGGTAAATGGGCCAGTACCTACAGGGGTTTCATTCGTGAACGTTGATGGATCTTTCACTTTGCTCCATACATGCTTAGGTACTACAGGTACTTTAACAATTTCGTAAGGAACGTTTGAGTTTGCTTCTGTTAGGCGGAACTTAACTTGGTAGTCATTCAATTTCTCTACGCTAGTAACCCAAGAGTTGATACCTGATTGGTCTAGCTCAGGTTTCTCTTTTACTAGGTTGAAAGAGTAAACCACATCATCAGCAGTAAACGCCTGACCATCAGACCATTTCACGCCCTTACGAATATCGAAAGTCACGCTCATTAGGTCGTCAGCCATTTGGAAGTTTTCTGCTAGACGAAATACTGGTGTGTTACCGTGCATTTCGTTGAAAACAACAAGAGGCTCGTAGATAAAGTCGGTTGTTGTGTGCAGGTTAGTTGCACCCAAGAAAGGGTTAAAGTTACGGACAAACGTTGTAAACTCTTTAGGGTGGATAGTCAGTTCACTGCGTTCTGCCGCAGTTGCTACCGATGCAAAACCTGTAGTAGCTGTAGCAATTATTGCTGTTGCTAGTGCTGTTTTTTTAATATTGGCAAGCATAGCTGTTCCTTACTGTTTGCTTCATTTCACTATATGGAATTGAATGTCATCAATTGATAAACACTCGCCAAGACCTACCTCTAGTGTTACTGCAACTTAAGCTTTTTCACCTTTGTCACGTAAAGAGTGGCCTGTAGGGCTTAGGCAGGAGTAAGAAAACACCTTATCCTTAAAATAATCAAACTCGTATCCCGTTAAAAACGTCAAAAAGAGCGAGTATCACGTTACAAACGTCATTTTGTTTGCTTTTAAACCAACTTTGGCTGAAAACTAAACCTTGATGTGCGTCGCAGCTTGTATCCATACATATGCTTTTTGTTAGTGGGCACTTACCTGTTGGGTTTTTAATTATGGGTGTTTAGGTTGCTTTTCTGAGCTGTGTGATCTGTCTCACTCGCAGCGTTCATGTTAATTTATAAGGTGAAATTTAATCTGCCGTTCTGTTGTGATTGACTTCGCAATCTGTGCTATTAGTTTATAAATTTATGCTTTTAATGGTGAAAAATTAGCCTGATTTTAGTTGTGAGTAGTTGATTAATATACTTTGTTTACTTTAAAAATAAAGTGGTAGGGATGCTATCACAGAGCTTTTTTATACCTTGATGATTTGAAGTATTGCTTCGCTAATGAGATAGGCTATAGGCCACTGAAACCCTGCTTAGTTTTGAATTGAAATGAGGCGATAGAACGTTCGACTTTACTTGGATATAAAAAGCCCCCAATAATCTGTATCGAATTATTGGGGGCTGTGAAACGGAGCGTTATTACCTAGTGTTTCTAGCTGGTAAGTAACTTTTGCAATTTATCGCGCTGTGCTTCAATGTAAGCACGCTCCGGATTTTGTTCTTTACAGTGCTCTAGGATGAACTCGATAGAGCTTAAAACCGTTCTCCAGCGCGGAGTTTTAGGTAAGGTTTCAATGCGCATGTATTTATCTAGAGTACGGGTTTGTAGCGTACTTCTATCTAGGTAGACACGCCAAAGGCCACTTTGCTCGGCAAAGGTAAACTTACTTTCGCCAGTCACAGACTCCCAGTATTCCAAAGCATGAGTCATCGCCTCGACCAGTACTTCACGCATCACTTCCTGTTTGTCTTTTTGATTACCTAACGCTTTATCTGCCAGTCGAGTGAACTCACCTCCAAGCTCTTTAAGCTTTTGTAGTTGCTCTTTATCGCCGTCAAATGCATAACGAGAAAGCACTTCTACTGCCGTTTCCAGATTGTGAGTACGGGCGGTATTTACGCCACCGCCCACATTGAATATGTACATAACGTCTAGGCCGGAACCTTCAGGGAGCTTGAGAATATCGGCTTCAATATTTTGGCGAATGTCCTCTATATAAATATCAATTTTCCCGCAATAATGTGGTTGCTTAACGGTCAGAAATTTTGGCGCGATCAGCTCATCGGCAGAAGAGCGTTTAATTTGCTCTAAGCTACGCTTAAAGAGCTTACATGCAGCTTCGTTGGCAAATCGAATGCGCTGATCTTCGCGTAAGCAGATGATGGCCTCAGGAGCGGATTCAAGTTGTTCTAGCAGACGACCCTGAGTTTCAAGTAAGCTCGCTTCAACTTCAGCTCGTTGACGAAGTTCCGACTCAAGTATCTTATTCTCAATATGACGCATCTCTGCTTTGCTTGCAGTTAAATGGGCTTTAATTCTGGCTGCAAGCTCTTGTTTGTTAAAAGGCTTCGACAAATAATCGTTTGCTCCCGCTTCAAAGCCTCTAACACGGTCTTCGGTTTGACTTAATGCTGTTAGCATAATGATTGGCAGCTCAGCATGATCATAGGTTTGACGCAGTTCACTACATACTTGATAGCCACTCATTCCTGGCATCATGATATCGAGCAGTAGCAGTTCCGGCTTTTCTTGCTCGACAAGAGCAAGTGTTTCTGGGCCATCCGAAACGGTGCGTACACGATAGCCTTCTAAGCGTAAAAAGCTTTCAAGTACTCTCAGGTTGACTGGTTCGTCGTCTGCTACATAAAGTAGCGGGCCATCCGGGTTCTCTGGCAGCGATAGGTCATCGGTGTTGTCCAAGTTGATTTCAGGCGCCTGGAAATGCCCGCAGGCAGTCAGTGTCTGCGTGGCCAGAATCTCTTCTTCACTGGCGAGAGGTAAAGTGAAGCTGAATGTGGTCCCTACCATTGGTTGGCTACTTACATATAAGGACCCTCCCATTAGCTCAATCAACTGGCGGCTGATTGATAAGCCTAGTCCAGCACCTTGACGATAGCGACTCTCATCCTGTCCTGCCTGAATTAAAGGTTCAAAGATGTGTTCAAGGTGTTCTGCAGGAATACCTTGTCCGGTATCGACCACTTGAACGCGGACTAGATCGTCAACAACTCCTGCTGAAATAACGATTTTACCTTCAGATGTGTACTTAATTGCGTTACCTATCAGGTTGTAAAGCACCTGTTCAAGTCGTTGCGGATCTGCTGATACTGCTTTGAGATCATTAGGTACCTGGTTGATGATTCGGATGGTCTTGTTGCCAAGTAAATGGCTGGACAATTCCAGAACCAGTCGGGTTGAACTCGCTAGACTGACCGCCGACTTTTGGATGTCCATGCTACCGTAGCGCATTTTATGGTAATCCAGTAAGTCGTCGACTAGGTTAGCCAAACGCTGGCCACTTTTGATAATTATATCAAGCTGGTATTTCTGGTTTGCCGGAATCGTACCGTTGGCACCGGATATCAAGGCTTCGGCAATACCAACCATACCGTGTAAAGGAGTACGCAGTTCATGAGAGGTCGTTGCCAGAAATTCATCTTTTAGCTTGTCAGCGAGTTGTAATTCGTCATTTTGTTTTTGAATCAAGCGGATGTTGCTTTCCAGCTCTTCATTTTGCTTCTTGATAGTCTGAATTTTTTCACGAATGGAACGTTGCATGCGCTCAAAACTGATGGCTAAGCGACCAATTTCGTCTTTTCTGACGGTATCAAATGTTGTCTCGTCCAAGTCGCCTGCTGATACTCGCTCCGCGGCCCAGGTTAGCTTGAGCAGTGGCGAGGTAATAAAATTCGATAAATAGTGCGAGGCAATCACAACCAATATGATCGCCGTGAGCATCGCAATAACGAAGAGTTTTTCCAACTGGTGAATGCGAGAAAAGGCGTCTTTCTCTGGTAATTGCACGACCAACGCCCAGTTCACGCCACGAGTCTTAACTGGCGCATAGGCGGCGATAATAGCTTCATTGAGCCCGTTTGTATAAGTACCTACGTTTGTTTGACCAGAAAGCGCCTGACTGATGACCTCCATACTGTTTTGGATATCATCTAGTTTGGTGTTGATTGTACGAGGTTGTTGATCTCCTCCAACTAACAGCGTCTCAATCGATGACTCGCGGTTTTTGTCTGCTACTAATTTAGTGATGCCGTTGTTTGGTAACCGGAACATGGCATAGCTGTGTAGATATCCTTCTTGAACGATAGGCGCACCAAGCCAGGCAACTTGCTTGCCATTTTCTAGTTCAAAGTCAGAGATAAGGATTGGAGTGTAGTCTTCGTTCACTTTACGGCGCTCGCTGACATCGTCGGCCAAGCGATGAAACGCTTTACCTAGCGCGGAATCTTTATAGCGACCAGTGAGAAGATTCGTACCGTAATTATCATCTTTGTTAATTGAGTAAGTGACGTTGCCGTTAATATCGATTAACAATATGTCATTGAATTCAGAGCGTTTAAGAAGTTCTAAATAAGCCCAATGATAGCGTTTGTGTAGCAGGCGATATCGCTCACTGCCTACATAGTTAGATGACTCTGGCAATATTGACGTTTTTATCTGATCGCCACTGCCTTCAATGTAACGTTGCTGGGCATTTTTCCGTGACTCTTCAATGTCATTGCCTAAGCGACTGAACGCATTAACTAAACCATAGAAGCGTCCACCGCTGGCATAGGCTAACTCTGAACGGACAAAGCCCATTACTTCGGTTTCGCGTGCTTCAAAGTAGTCAACAATCTGCTGCTGTTTGGTATCTCTAACTGACAAAAGGTGTGATGTGCTTTGTTCTTGCAGATCTTGACTGTGTGACTGCAGGAAAAAAAACGCGGTAATAGTTAGAGGCGTAAGGCTGAGGACAAGAAACGCAGTCATCAGCGTGCTTTGTAGACGCTTAAACTTCTGTTTTTTGTAGAATTTGAACATGGATAAGATTGCAACTCATAAAGGGCAGCAAAAAATTTATTTATTGCTGCCAAGGTTCTCGTTAAAAACGGTTAAGGCGTTAAATTCGATAGAAATAACAAAATTAACGAGTTTTTTTTCTTTGACAAGAAAGTTGATTGCAAAGCGTGCAGAGTCACGCAGTTTTTCTTATGCGTGATGAATTTTTAGCGGGAAATCGCGCAGATTGTCGCCTGCGCGGAGGAGGGTTACGGTTTTTTAGCGTAATAAATTGAGAATTTTTTCGTCTTATTTAGCGTCGCGCAATTATTGAAAGCACTTTCAATAATTGGCGGGTACTTCAGGAAACTGTTCGCTACGATAACCATTTCCCCCTGCTTTTGAAGGTGTCTTGGCGCATCACCAAGTAAGCTTTCTGCTGCATTGTAATTCGTATCCAGACCACTATGGAAAGGCGGATTACTGATGATAAATCGGTAGTCGTTTGCCGTATCTGAATAAATGTCAGAAGCAAATACTTTACCTTTTAATTCATTGGCTTGCAGTGTTGCTTGGCTGGAGGTGATTGCGTAGGCGTTGATATCGCACATCTCAATTTCTATTTCAGGGTTGGCTTTCGCCATAAATGCGCCAAGCACTCCTGCGCCACAACCAAAATCGAGCACTTTACCGGACAATGGCGGTAATGTTTCCAGCAACAACTGGCTACCTAGATCGAATTCGCCATGGCTGAATACCCCAGGCAAGCTTTTAACCAGCAGTGATTGCTCTCCTAAGCTGACAGTGTAGGACCTAAACCAGTCGAGCTGATTAAATGGCGCGGGTTCATTTACACACTGCCCCCAGTAAAATGAGCATCGACGTGCTGAGTCGTATTTATTGATCGGACCGTAGTCTTTGAACATCTTTTCGATACTTTTGACACCAGATCGATTCTCACCAACCACAACGATTTCAGTATCGACACCAAGTTTAGCCATTAGCATAGCCAGTAAATATTCAGCTTCAGCTTTGGCTTTTGGCCAGTAAAGTAACACCATGTCTGCTTGGGTATCGATGTCAAACTCTGAGCCAAAGTGGCTTTTTATTTTATTAGATGTACGAATTTGACGGTAATAGCTGTAGTTAGAAGTAAAAACTTCCACAGATTCACAGTGGGCGGTCAGCTCTACAGGGAACAGATCTTCAACTTCACCTGCGACTAAAACATGCTTTCCTTGGAAGTATTCCAACTGGCGTTGTGCTATTTGGCTTGGAGCGATATAAGCAGACATAAACTTGGTTCATCAGAAATAATTAGGGCCAGATTTTCTCACAATCTGGCCCAAGCTTGAAGTGATTAACGAGTGACTAGCTGTTGTCTTGTTGATTTAGGAAGTCTTTAAACTCTTCTTCATAAATATTAAATAGCACCATGGTGATGGCAAAAATCAGCGGTCCATAAATCAGACCGATTAAACCAAACAGGTGCAAGCCCCCTAATAGTGAGAAGAAAATCATTAAGGTATTCATTCCCGCACTGCCTTGCATTAGTAATGGACGCAACAAGTTATCAATTGAGCCGACAATAACCACACTCCATGCGGTTAGGAATATTGCCCAAGTGGTGTCACCCGTTAGGAAAAGGTAAGCCGCAGCTGGTATCCAAATTAAAGCAGTACCCACGACAGGAATGAATGAGGCAAAGCCCATGATTGTGCCCCAGAATAGTCCCGGGAAACCTGCCAGCCACATGCCAATCCCTCCGGCGATACCTTGTGCAATGGCAGTAAGAAACGACCCCATTACCGCTGACTTTGATACTTGCTCAATTTCGCTCAAGATTTTATCTTCCTGACTTCGTGAGAGGGGAAGAATATGTCGAATTGCGGAAATAATTTTATCGTGATCGCGCAGCAAGAAGAATAGGACAAACAACATAAGGAAGAAATCCATTAAGAAATTTGTCGCATCACCGAGTATTTTGGCGCTGATAGTGACTAAGTTTGAACCAAATGATGTGGCGAACTGGGCGATTTTTTCCGCAATTGCTTTTGGCTCAATCTTATCGAAAGGTAAGTACTCATTAACCAATGCCAATACCTTGATAACCCAAGGGTGTTGGAAAATATCCTGAATACCATCATTTGTTACCCACTTATAGGTGTTTTGCGAAAATAAGGAGCCTTGCTGGACGATAGCAGCAAAAACAAATAGAAGAGGAATCACAATAATAAAGGTCAGTACAACACAAGACAGTAACGAAGCCATGTTCCTATGTTTTGGCATCTTTTGCTCAAACCATTCGTGTATAGGGAACATGAGTAATGAAATGATAAAAGCCATTACGATCGAGTTGATGTAAGGCTCGACCAATAAGTAGCAAGCAAAAGCAGCGGCGAGTAGAGCGACCATTAGAACACGATGACTCGACGTGATTTTAACATTGTTTGGCATAAGATAAGTCCAACTTACGGGTGACATTGACGGTTTCTAGCTTATAACACTGGCTTTGAACCTATATTATTGTATGCCTACGTGCCTTATAACATCGGAATTAGAGCCTAGTAGCATACCTTGTTATAATGACGATAAATCAGTCGGTTATCAATCAGGAGATGTAAAATGGGTTGTTGTAATAGTGACAAGTCATGTCGAAACGAGAAAAAATTCACGCGCACTCCGTGGTTAGGTATTGTGGTTGGTGTGCTCGTTGTCTTAGTTATTTTGAATTGGCGGTAATACCAATCGTAGTAAATAACTGCTCATTCTAGCTGGCTAATATGCTTGATAACTTTGTTAAAAATTTTTGTCTTGTTCTCAAGCATTTTTCTACTCTATTTCTGAACACGTATTTACTGTGATGGGTATAAAAAAGGACCGAGAAGGTCCTTTTTAAATTGGTTGTTACTGTCTTGGCAAGATTATTGCGCTTCAGCAGCCAGTGTCGCAAAACAGCGGTCTGCCGCTTCTAGCGTGGCATCGATTTCTTTGCTGCCGTGAGCCAGAGATGTGAAGCTTGCTTCAAATGCTGAAGGCGCAAGGTAAACACCATGGTCCAGCATCAGGTGGAAGAAGCGCTTGAAGCGCTCAACGTCACATTTTGTCACGTCTTCGTAGCAGGTTACGCTATCTTGGTCAGTGAAGAAGAAGCCGAACATGCCACCCACTTGGTTTACTACTAGTGGAATACCATGCTTTTCTGCCAGAGATTTAAAGCCATCCGCTAACTGCTTAGTTTTTTCAGCCAGACGTTTTTCATTGCCTTCTTCTTTCAGAATATTCAAACAGGCAAAACCTGCCGCCATCGCTACTGGGTTACCAGATAGAGTACCCGCTTGGTATACAGGACCTGTTGGTGCGACATATTGCATTACTTCTTTACGACCACCGAAAGCACCAACTGGCATACCACCACCGATCACTTTACCTAATGTTGTCAGGTCTGGTTTGATGTTGTAGTGTGCTTGAGCGCCGCCAAGTGCGACACGGAAGCCTGTCATTACTTCATCAAAAATCAGTAGCGCGCCTTCTTGGTCACAGATTTCACGCAGGCCTTCATGGAAGCCTTCTACTGGCGGGATACAGTTCATGTTGCCTGCTACAGGCTCAACGATGATACAAGCAATTTCCCCTTGATTTGCAGCAAACAGTTCGCGAACTGAATCCAGATCGTTAAATGTTGCTGTCAGGGTATGTTTAGCAAAGTCTGCAGGCACACCCGGAGAGCTTGGTTGGCCAAGTGTCAACGCACCAGAGCCTGCTTTTACAAGCAAGCTGTCGGCGTGGCCATGGTAACAACCTTCGAACTTCATGATTTTGTCGCGGCCAGTGAAACCACGCGCAAGGCGAATCGCACTCATGGTTGCTTCGGTACCAGAGCTAACCATACGGAGTTGTTCCATTGATGGCACAAGTTCAGAAACCAGTTCTGCCATTGAAATTTCCAGCTCTGTTGGTGCGCCAAAGCTCAGACCACGTTGTGCAGCGCCGATTACCGCTTCGCGAATCACTGCATGGTTGTGACCAAGGATCATTGGCCCCCAAGAACCGACGTAATCAATATACGCCTTACCATCGGCATCAAAAATCAGAGCACCGTCTGCTCGTTCGATAAATAGCGGAGTACCGCCTACGCCGTTGAATGCACGAACAGGTGAATTTACACCGCCTGGAATGGTTTTCTGGGCTTTGTCATACAGTTCTGATGATTTGGTCATGGGGTTATCCTCTTTTGATTGCTCGGACCAAGTGGTGCGCATTGTACCTAGCTATAATCAACTTAGAAACGTTTTGCTTAATTTATGTGTTGTTTCGCAATGTAATATTAACTATCCGATATAAAGAATCAGCGGTGAATACTTGAACGAGTTGGTCAGGTATTAGATAATCGTACCCAATAAGCACAAATTTGACGTCTTGCTTCAGGCTCGACGCATTACACGAGTGAGAGAGGTTTTTCGTGAGCGAAGTAAACGTACCATTATCATTTTCTGATGCTGCTGCATCTCGCGTTAAAGCGCTGATTGCAGAGGAAGAAAATCCAGCATTGAAATTGCGCGTATACATTACTGGTGGTGGCTGTAGCGGTTTCCAATACGGCTTCACTTTTGATGAGAATGTGAATGATGGTGATACAACCATCGAAAACAGTGGTGTCACACTGGTTGTTGACCCTATGAGCTTGCAATATCTTATCGGCGGCATTGTGGATTACACTGAAGGCTTAGAGGGAGCGCGCTTCTTCGTTAATAACCCGAATGCAACAACCACTTGTGGTTGTGGTGCTTCATTCAGTGTTTAATCTCTGATTAGTTATTCACAAGGCTGCATTTTTGCAGCCTTTGTTTTACTTACTGTTAATTACCTGAAACTGAGACCTAGCTAAGAATCCAAGCCTTATTATTTTCTTTTTAGATGGTTAATTCGTATATTGAATTAATCCTCCCAACATTGCTTAGTGCAAGGGATTGTTATGGCTAGCTTCTCATTTGCGCGATTTTTCGCTGAACGACCTTATATAGTGTCGTTGTTAATAGTTTTATTGCTCTCTGTTTGGTTAGGGCTTGGTTCGCTACAAGCCGATGACGTACCGCCACAGAGCTCATCACAAGATATCCCTCTAGCAAAAGTCTCCTATCAAACCTTTACCGCACAAAATACCTATAAAATGATCGAGTTGTACGGTCGCACCGCACCAGACAGACAGGCGAATTTAGGTGCAGAAATTGCCGGTAAGATCATTACTCTCAAGGTTGAAAAAGGTCAGTCAGTCAAGCAAGGGCAAGTGATTGCACAAATTGATAAAGGCGCTCTCGACATCGAGTTAGAACGCGCGCGTTCACGACTTAAAGTGCGTGAAAAAGAGTTTAAAGCGGCCCAATCGTTAAAAAATAAGGGGCTGCAAGGGGAGGTTGCGTTTAGCAATGCAGAAGCTTCTTTAGTAGAAGCCCGAGCACAAGTAACAAACGCTAAGATCGCATTGAGAAACACTAATGTAACCGCGCCCTTTAGCGGCATTATCGATCATCTATTTATCGAAACGGGCGATTTTGTCGGTGTTGGCGACCCGGTTGCGACCATTATTGATTTAAGCAAATTAGTGATTGAAGCGGATGTTAGTGAGCGTCACATTCAGGACTTGTCGTTAAATCAACCTGCAAAAGTGAAGTTTATCTCTGGTGAAACGGTTGAAGGCACGGTGAGTTACATTTCACGGGTGTCGTCACCAGCAACAAACACTTTCCCGATTGAGATCCTATTACCAAACCCTCAGCAGTTGATTCCTGCGGGGATCAGCACCGAGGTTGATTTAAACCTCAAACAACAATTAGCGATTAAGTTAACCCCAGCGATGCTTGCACTTGATGAAGCGGGCATTTTAGGCGTCAAAACTCTAGAGAATCAAAAGGTAAAATTTATCCCCATTCAGTTAGTTAAAGCCGAGCAGGATGGTGTTTGGCTGACAGGGCTGGGGGAGCGAGTCGACATTATCACCATCGGTCAAGGCTTTGTGCGTGACGGTGATGAAGTGATTGCCGTGAAACAAGAATTGTAGGTGGGGGCGATATGTTAAGTTTGATCGACGCCGCTTTATCACGCACACGTACCATGATGGTGTTGCTGGTCTTTGTTCTGATTTCTGGCGTGCTTACCTATCTGACGATTCCGAAAGAATCGAGCCCTGATATCACGATCCCAATTATCTATGTTTCTGTTAGCCACCAAGGTATCTCACCTACCGATGCTGAGCGTTTGCTGGTTCGTCCTATAGAGCAAGAGCTGCGTTCTATCGAAGGCGTTAAAGAAATGACCGCAACCGCGTCAGAAGGGCACGCGTCGGTAGTGCTTGAGTTCAGCGTTGGTGTTGACCTTGACCGAGCCATGGCTGAAGTACGTGACGCGGTTGATTTGGCTAAGCCTAAACTGCCTGCCGATAGTGATGAGCCTACCGTCAATGAAGTCACGTTAGCTTCTGAAGAACCAGCTTTATCAGTGGTGCTCTATGGTACCGTGCCGGAAAGAACTATCGTACATCTTGCGCGCCAATTACGAGACAAGCTGGAGAGCTATCGACAGGTGTTGGAAGTGGATATCGCGGGTGACCGTGAAGATATCGTTGAGATCATCGTCGATCCGCTGTTGATGGAAAGCTATGGCCTGGATCAGGCCAATATCTATAACCTGATCGCGTTGAACAACCGTGTGGTGGCCGCGGGTTTTGTTGATACTGGCTACGGTCGATTTTCGGTCAAAGTTCCGTCGGTATTTGAATCGCTAAAAGATGTGCTTGAGTTGCCAGTTAAAGTTGATGGCAAGCAAGTGATTACCTTTGGTGACATAGCGACGGTGAGGCGCGCATTCCGCGACCCAGAAAGTTATGCGCGTTTGGATGGTAAGTCTGCGATTGTGCTCGATGTGAAAAAGCGTGCGGGCGAAAACATCATCGAGACGGTAGAACTGATCAAAGCGGTGATGACTGAAGCGCAAAATCAAGAACAATGGCCGGATAACCTACTGGTGAAATACACGAGGGACCAGTCAGATGACGTCAAGATGATGCTCAACGATCTGCAGAACAATATCTTATCGGCGATCATTTTGGTCGTGATTGTAATTATTGCGATTCTCGGTGTTCGCACTGCACTATTGGTCGGCATTTCGATTCCGGGGTCATTCTTGACGGGCTTGCTGGTATTGGCCGTATTTGGCCTGACGGTGAACATTATTGTGTTGTTCTCGCTGATCATGGCGGTCGGTATGCTGGTCGATGGGGCGATTGTTGTCACCGAGTTTGCCGATCGGCGTATGCAAGAAGGGACGCCGCGCAAAGAAGCGTACCGGGATGCTGCAAAGCGTATGGCTTGGCCGATCACGGCCTCGACGGCGACGACATTGGCCGCCTTTGCTCCGCTGTTGTTCTGGCCTGATGTCACTGGCGAGTTTATGAAGTACCTTCCGTTGACGTTGATCGCGACGTTGGCCGCTTCATTGGCGATGGCGCTTTTATTTGTTCCTGTGCTGGGGAGTCTGATTGGTAAACCGCAAAAAGTCTCGCCTATACAACACGAGAAAATGCTTGCTTTGCATGAAGGCGATTACGACAAAGCCACGGGCATCACCAAGCTGTATTACCAAACGCTGAATGTTGCACTGCGTCATCCGTTAAAGATCTTGCTGAGTGCAATCTTACTCTCGGTTGCCGTCGGTTTTACTTACGTGAAAGCGGGGTTAGGGGCTGAGTTTTTCCCTGAAGTAGACCCACCATTTTTTACCGTTAAAGTGCGCTCCTATGGCGATTTATCTATCGATGAGAAAGATCGAATCATGCGATATGTCGAATCGGTAATGTTGGGGCATGACGAGTTTGAAAGCGTCTACACCAAAACAGGCGGAGATGATGAGATTGGTTTAATTCAGGTCACACCTGTGGATTGGCAGTACCGCCGTAAGGTCAAAACCATCATTGATGAGTTGAAACAAACTACAGACCAATACGCTGGGGTGGAAATTGAGTACAAGTTCCCGGAAGCGGGTCCACCAACCGAGCACGATTTAGTGATCGAGATGTCTGGCTCAACGCTCAGCGGCTTAGATGAGGGAGCGAAAATTGTTCGTCACTGGGCGGATGCTTACCCTGCTTTTACCAATATTAGTGATAACTCGAGCAAAGACGGTATCGATTGGCAGATAGATATTCGCCGTGATGACGCGGCGCGCTTCTTGGCAGACGCCACGCTGGTTGGTAACACGGTGCAGTTTGTCACTAATGGCTTAAAGCTGGGGGATTATCTGCCAGATGACTCTACTGAGGAAGTCGACATATTGGTTCGCTACCCAGAAGATAAGCGCGATATTGGCCGCTTTGACCAACTGCGGGTTAAAACCGCTGCCGGACTGGTTCCGATCACCAATTTCGCCAGCATTGTCCCTGAACATAAACAGGACACGATCCGTCGTGTCGATGGGCACAGAGTGATCAGCGTGTTTGCGGATATTAGAGAGGGCTATAACCTAGCGCTTGAACTACCGAAAGTAGAAGAGGCGCTGAAAGAGTTAGCCTTGCCTGAGGGTATCGAGTTTAAGATCCGTGGCCAGAACGAAGAGCAGGAAAACTCTTCTGCGTTCTTACTCAAGGCATTTATGGTGGCGTTGGTAGTCATGGCGCTTATCTTAATTACCCAGTTCAACAGTTTCTACCAAGCGTTTCTTATCCTGAGTGCGGTACTGTTTTCGACGGTAGGGGTGTTTGCGGGCTTGTTGATCTTCCAGAAACCGTTCGGTGTGATTATGTCCGGTATTGGCGTGATTGCTTTGGCGGGAATTGTGGTGAACAACAATATCGTCTTGATCGACACATACAATCAGCTACTTAAACGCGGGTTGGATAAGCGAGATGCGATATTGAGAACCGGTGTACAGCGCTTGCGTCCGGTGCTACTTACTACGGTCACGACGATTCTAGGCCTGCTGCCAATGGTGTTGGAGATGAACATTGATTTGATTAACCGGAACATCGAGTTTGGTGCACCAAGCACCCAGTGGTGGTCTCAGTTAGCTACAGCTGTTTCGGGCGGACTGGCTTTTGCAACAATGTTGACTTTGGTCTTAACGCCTTGCCTACTTATGCTTGGAAAAGAGCACCTAGCTGAAGAGGTGAAAATGTCAGAGAAAGGGAAAGAGGTGACATAATCCGCCTCTTCCCCTGTTCGACCTGTTTATTTCATGGTTAACAACTCGCTGTAACGATCAAGTTTAGCCATATTGATTTTTGCATTCGCCAAGAAGGTTTGTCTCGCTTGGCCTGTTAATGATTGTGACTGAGGCAAGTTAACCGTACGCGGGTTTTTGTGCACGCCGTTCACTAGGAACTCGTAATGCAGATGAGGCCCGGTAACACGACCTGTGCCGCCTAAGGTACCGATGGTTTGGCCCTGTTTAACGCGTTGACCTGTTTTGACGGTACGTTTGGTTAGGTGCAAGTACTTAGTGATGTAGGTATTACTGTGTTTGATGAACACGTAGTTACCATTAAATTTGTTATATGACGATTTTTGCACAATGCCATCACCGGCTGCCCAAATAGGTGTGCCCACAGGTGCCGCATAGTCGGTACCTCGGTGAGGGCGAACTTTACCTGTAACCGGATGTAGGCGACGAGGGTTAAAGTTTGAGCTTACACGACGAAAATCCAACGGCGCGCGTAAAAAGGCTTTCTTCATTGCCCGGCCATTTTCATCATAATACTTGCCTGATTTCTCATCCAGAATCGCAGTGAAGGTATCACCTTGGTTTTTGAAAACGGCCGCGATAATTTTTCCTCGACCAATCACTTCCCCTTCGACAACCTCTTCCTGATACAGCACTTTGAACGTATCGTTCTTACGAATATCTAACGCAAAGTCGATATCCCAGCCAAAAATACCAGCTAACTCCATAATTTGGTTCGCGTTTAAGCCTGAAGAAATGCCCGCATTCCAGAAGTTAGATTTTATGGTTGCTTCGGCAAAGTTGTATTGATAATCGACCTCTTTTTTATCGATCTCAGAGACATACTTGCCATTTTGTAGCTTGATTCGGAAAGTTTCGAAAGCACTCAACGTTCGTCGTAATTGAACTAAGTTGTTGTTTTCATCAAAACCGAATTGCAGCCTGTCACCAGGTCGCAGGCGTGTTAACTGCTTTTCCACTTCTTTGTCTGAGGAAACCAGTTCATGCAGAATACGTGCAGATAAACCGACTCGGCTAAAGAGAATGGCCGCACTTTCACCATTTTTAACTTTGTAGGTCTCCCAGCGTAAAACCGAAGAGGTAGCTGATGTCCCGTTCAATGTCGTCAATTCCAGAGAAATTGGCACAGGATAATATTGCCCCACTTTTAAGCGGCTTTGCTGTGGGTTAAGTTCTTGCGGATCGGGTAAAAAGAACAGTGCGAAGATGATCAGCGCACTAAAAAAACCGATCAATACTTTGTGCAAGAGTGGAAGTCGGACAAAAATCGAATGCATGACGTACTTGTTTGCTAAATTAAACATAAAAAATGACAACTACCTAGTCTAACGTGTTTCAAAATGCATCGCTATTCAAGTAATATGTCCAGCTATTATATTTTGCCAAATCTGTGGGAGTGAACAAGAATGGCGAGCATTGAAGCTGCACTAGCCGAGATTAAGCGCGGTGTTGAAGAGCTGATTCCAGAAGAAGAGCTGATCGCAAAACTAAAAGAAGGCCGTCCTTTACGTATTAAATTAGGTGCGGATCCAACGGCACCTGATATTCACCTAGGCCATACGGTTATTTTCAATAAGCTTCGCTTGTTCCAAGAGTTAGGCCATGAAGTGACGTTTCTGATTGGTGACTTCACTGCAATGGTTGGTGACCCAACAGGTAAAAACTCAACTCGTCCACCGCTTAGCCGCGAAGACGTACTGCGCAATGCAGAAACGTACAAAGAGCAGGTGTTTAAAATTTTAGATCCTGCAAAAACTAAGATTCAATTTAACTCAGAGTGGCTATCTGAGCTTGGTGCAGAAGGCATGATTCGTCTTGCTGCAAACCAAACTGTTGCTCGTATGTTAGAACGTGATGACTTTAAAAAGCGTTACACTGGTGGTCAGCCAATCGCAATTCACGAGTTCATGTACCCATTACTGCAAGGTTGGGACTCAGTGGCGATGGAAACCGATGTTGAGCTTGGCGGTACCGACCAGAAGTTCAACCTTCTAATGGGCCGTGAACTACAAAAATCTCACGGCCAGAAGCCACAAGTTGTTCTGATGATGCCTCTTCTAGTTGGCCTTGACGGCGAGAAGAAGATGTCTAAGTCTGCGAACAACTACATTGGTATCAGCGAAGCACCAAGCGAAATGTTTGGTAAGATTATGTCTATCTCTGATGATCTGATGTGGAGTTACTACGAGCTTCTGTCTTTCCGCCCTCTGGAAGAGATTGTCCAGTTTAAGGCTGATGTTGATGCTGGTAAGAACCCTCGTGACATCAAAGTGCTACTGGCGAAAGAAATTATTGCACGTTTCCACAGTGAAGCGGACGCTGATGCTGCGGAGCAAGAGTTTGTTAACCGTTTTGCTAAGAACCAAATCCCTGATGAAATGCCAGAATTTGCATTCGAAGCAGGTCGTCCGGTAAGTAACCTACTAAAAGAAGCGGGTTTGTGTCCATCATCTTCCGATGCGATGCGTATGGTAAAACAGGGCGCAGCTAAGATTGACGGTGAGAAAGTTGCAGACAGCAAATTTACACCAGAAGCAGGCACTTACGTATTCCAAGTTGGTAAACGTAAATTCGCTCGTATTACGATTCAGTAATTATTAACTGAGAAAAATGAAAGCGCCGAATAGGGCGCTTTTTTTGTTTAGGAGTGGCTAACGGTGCCAAACTACTTTTTGGGCATTGCCTGACTGAAGTTCACCACATCGTTATAAAACAATTTCTCAAAGCTTGTAATAGGTGCGACAGCTGGTTTGCCACCCTCTTTTTTCTCTGGGAAGTAATCAGAGACAAACTGAACAAAGATGGTATTCGGTTTGCCATTTTTATCCAGACCATATCCCGCCATATTATAAGTCCCGTATAAAGAGCCACTTTTGGCAATCAGTTGTCCTTTAATCGGCGCATTACGCATGCTGTGTCGATACTGAAGTGTGCCCGATTCTCCTGACTTTGGCATAATTGCAATGAGGTTGAGCTGTTTCTCATTTTTCCAGATGTAGCGTAGTATCGCTGCCATTTGGGTTGCGGATATTCGATTGTTTCTCGACAATCCAGAACCATCTTCCAAACGCGCTTGTCGAATGTCGATCCCAGTATTCGCGAAGATGATTTGTTTTATGGCTTCAGTGCCATTGGCAAAACTGCCGGGTTGAACAAAAAACTTGGCGCCAAGCGTTTTAGTCAGCGTATCGGCGATCAGGTTGTCAGAAAGTTTTAGCATCTGATCCAGCAAAACAGACAATGGCTGAGATTGATGCAGAGCGAATAGTTTGCGCTGTTTCTTAGGCGCAGAACCTACCTTTATTCTGCCCTTTAGTTCAATGTTAAGTTGAGTGAGCAAAGTTGCGACTTTTTTGCTGGTATAGACTTCAGGATCTTGGACCGCGAATTTAAGAGGTAACGGTTTCTCTCTCGCAACGAGACAACCATTTAACTCATAGCGATTGTCCGGATTGGGCAGAAGATCCAAATCACAGTGCCGACTCTTCTGAACCGCTTGTGTTACCGTCTCTACAGAACTTTTTACATGAATCGGTTGATGCTCGGGGACAAACACCCGAGTTCCGCCATCTTTCTGTGTGTAAATGGATGCTTGCACACAGTTTTTATTCAGTGTGATGGCGGATGCCGGAGCGCTATAACAAACACCAAGAATATCCCAAGGCCAACCGACAGCGCGGTTATAGCCGGTAAACATGCTGTTATCGAGCCACAAGTCGCCTTCAATGCGTTTTAAGCCATTCTTTTTAGCTAGGGTAAGAAGATCTTTTAAATCTTTCGTTTGCAGTGTTGGGTCACCAACAAAAGTGATAACAGCATCAGAGTGAGATGCTTCAAGCTTGGTACGAAATCTAAAATTATCGCCCAGCTCTAACTTGGCAGCTAACGCAGTCACTATCTTTAGCGTGCTGGCTGGTGGAAATAGCTGTTCGGTAGGGTGAACTCCGGAGAGCTCTGCATTGTTAGTGAGCTTTTCAGCAACCAGACTTATGCGTGCGCCCTCTGGTAGCACTTCCTGATGTGGGTATGCTTGCGTGGCTAACGGGCAGAGCAGGGAAAGTAAACATAGGGACCAACGTAAACGCATAGAGGTACTATCTGAGGTGAGTCATGTAGTTGAGTATACCCAAGTTCCCCTAAGATGCTAGGCGAAGGAGAAATGGTTTTCTCGTCTTCTATTAATGAGACAACAATAAGGAAACGAAGGATATGATATGTTAAATGAGAATAAAAAAATGCCCGCAACATACGGGCATTCAAATTCTCGCTATAAAGCAGAATTAGAAGTCGTAACGTAGACCTAGAGCTAGCTCGTCTTCTGCATCGATCTTA